>JAZUNE010000016.1:0-4790 GCA_045603985.1 Candidatus Nanosyncoccus sp. | reverse complement strand
AGAGAGAGAGAGAGAGAGAGAGCAAATTTTATCGGTTGCTAGACCGATTTGTTTTTCACTCCTGATGACCTTCTTCATGAAATGTTGTTCCTCACTTATAATTTTTTATATTACTAGACAACTTTATCATACCACAAGCTTTTTTATTTTGCTAGTAGTTTATTTTTAAAAAATTATACTTTCCTAACCTTCACCATCGCCGGTCTTAAAACCTCCCCCTCGTAATAATACCCCGGTCTTAAGGTCTCCGCAATAATCTCCTTCTCTCCTTCTCCCTCTACCATCACCGCATCATGTAAATCTGGGTTAAATTCTACTCCCTTTTCCGAAGCAATTTTTTTAAGCCCTAACATCAGGAGTTGTGGCACAAAAAAATCAGATACTAGGATATCTCCCGCTCTGACACAAACACATGGTTGTGGGGGTTGGATTTGAACCAACGACCTTTTGGTTATGAGCCAAACGAGCTACCAGGCTGCTCTACCCCACGATACTTAAGCCGCGCTAAACCCCCGCGACATAAGACATATTGTATCGCATGAACCTAAAAATGTCAACATTACCTAAAATTATATTCAGTCGTTACCGCGTAATCTTTCTCTAATAATACCGACTTACCGTCTCCTAATAATTCAATCGGCCCTAGTACCGAAAGCGAAGAAGCATCCGACCCTTCTAATCTAACTTCTACTCTCCTAAATAAATCGTTCGCTCGCCCCGTCGAATCTACTCCAATCTGCACCCCTTCTAAACTTGCTATGTTCGTCGGCTCTTCCGTAACCGTTCCATCTTCCGCTACTACCGTCTGAGTGCCACAATTTTTCCCATCCCTACACAAAAACTGGAGAGAAAAACTAGTGTCTGGCTTCCCATAAGGAAGAGAGACTATAAAAACAAATGTATCATCATTTCTATTCCCTCCGACCGGCTCTGGCAAACTAATCGTCGTCTCGCAAGCAAATTCGGCTCCCGAGTTTTCCGGACAATAAACCGCATATGGCAAATTCTTTGCCGTTTTATCATTTGATTTTAAGAAGCTTTGAGATCCAATACTATTACTTGTTCCATTATAAGCTCCAATATAATTATTTTCTACGCTCGTACTAGCGCTACTACTACTCTTCGTCGGAACCAAATATACCATCCCCCGGTCAGTTTGACTTCCTACCGTTGTTTCAAAATCGCTTAAATTAAAAGTTCCCGCTGTCTGTATCATCGCTACCGAAATCGTTGGTGGAGCCGCCGCCGGCTTAATTGTTAAAGACGGAAAAACAACTTTATTAGATTGAAAATTATTATAACGATAACTAGTCCCATTTGAATCCGAGAACCAACTTATTTTTATTTTATCAATATCACTAGCTGAAATTCCTTCCCCAAAATTAGCCTTTATTACTCTTACCTGATTTGCGCTAGACAAACTCGAACGATAATCACCCAATAAAGTTTCAACTTTTACGCAGGTATAGGCTTGTTGCATATTATTACCCGCCGTAGACGATTCCTGAATTAAAACCTCCCCCCCAACATCCATATTATCCCCAAGCTGAGCCTGCACCCCATCAATATTAGCAGATCGCCCTAAAACCCTTCCAACCATATCGCAATCATCGCTCTCCTCAAACAGCCAAATAATTTCACCACAACTTAATTCTCCGTCATTATTTAATTCTACAGCTGTTGCTCCTGAATTTTTACAACTTCTATAATTGTAAAAAGCCAGCTTTGCGTCTTCGACTCCCGCAAGTGCTGAATCGTACGCCGACTGCGCAAGGTCGTCATTTGAAGTTCTTGTAATCTCAGAAATAATAATCGCTGCAAAACTAGCCGCAATGATTACTAAAATTAAAGTCGAAAATGCAACAATATAAAACGACGCCGCACCCTTCTTAAATTTATTTCTTAATCTTTTCACTTTAGACCTCCGGTCGCCTGAACGGCAAAATTAAATTTATTGATTGCACAGTAATCAAAATTCTCTAATTCATAATCCGCTGGCGTCGCACAAAAATTTCCCGACGCTTTAACATTAATTCCCCCCTGAATTGTTCCTAAAATAAATGAAACCGAATAAAACAAACTATTCCCAGCGCTACTTTCTGCTGGCGTAGCCGACGCCAAATCATAAATCGCTAAGTTATTTCCTACGCTACCTTCACTATCTCCTTCTCCAGTCTCTCTATTTGATAAAATATCAATCGGCGTTTCTTCCACCGGACCATAGCTCGTTATATCAAAATTACTATTAATCTCCCAACTACGATTAGACCCTACTCTCTTTACATAATAAGAATTCGGATTAGCTACTACTACCGCCGAAATACAAACTGCCCTTGTATCATCCTCTACTTTTAAGAGCTTAAAATTACTCATTGTAACTTCAGAACTCCCAGTACTATATTTTAACGTAGCTGGAGAAACACTTGTTACTTCGTAATCTTCTCCAAAGAAATACCCCGAATTCCAGATATACGAATACCGACCAGTACAAAAAGCTCCAAAAACCGGGACATTAGTCATAGAGGCTCCGCCAACCTTTACACTACCTAGTTTTACAACCGATACAAAATTACGCGCCTTATCATTTTGGCAATTTGTTCTCGCCGTATTATTCTCTAATTTTTCACACTCAGAAATTATCGAACTCGAAGGCGAATTTTGTACCGCCGCTCGCATATCATCAACTAAATCCATTCCTGTTGTATTAATTTGGTTTAAAGTAATTCCCCTCCGATATGAAGATATTGTATCATTAATAATTAAAATTATCGTAATTGAAAGAATCGCAATAAATGCAATCGAAAACGAAAGCTCAATTAAAGTAAATCCCTTCCTAAATCTCCGACAATTAACCTTAGGCATCCTACTCCCCTCTCCTACAAGCATTATCAGAAGAGTCTTCAGCAATCGTCTCTATACTAGACGCATTCCTCGCTCCCTTCATGATTCTTACATCTCGCCTTAAGCCTCCGCTTTCCCCTCCATTCGGGTTAATACAAAAATCAATTTTCTTCATCTCAAAACTATCTAGATAATTCTTAACCGCACCATCTTCTATATACTCGAATACATTTATATCAGCAGAAACTCCCGCCCCTAAATTTAGATTCATATTCCTTATTTCTTCGTTAACCTCAATTATCTTGTCACTATAATAAGTATATACCGTCCCCGATTGTGGATGTCTTACTATTAAAATCATTCCTTTAAAAGCGTCATAACTACACTCTGATTCTCCACAAGCCGGCTCAATCTGCGCCGCCCACCTCGGCGTGTAACTTTCAACTATCCCCGCTGCCTCTACTGACTTAACGCTCCCATCTTCATTCTTCTCCGCTACGACTACAACATTGGCCTTTAACTCTTTTAACGCCCCTAAAATATTTCCAGATTCTATCCGGTCCCCAATATTGCCTACTACATCATATACAAAAACCGAATTTTTCTCTCCCGCCCCATTGACATCATTCCCCGCTAAATCTTTACTTTCGCCAAAGACTACTAATTTCCCATAAATCGCCTGTTCAGACCTTCCCTCTCCAGCATTTTGTACATTCATCGTCCCAGAATAAACGCTTCTTAAAAATTCCACAAAATTTTGTACTGAATCATTGTATCTTTGTTGAAAAATTGAATTTTGAACCCCTACCGTAATCCCAACAAATAGCACCCCAGTTACTACTAAAAACAAAGCTACCTCAATTAAAGTAAACCCACGCTTAAGCTTAATCATAATATAATTATATCATAAACTTTTTATTTTTAAGCAATATTAATATTTTGGAAATAAAAACACCATCCATTTTTCAAAATTAGAATAGGTCTTTTCCTTAACCGAAACCGTTGTTTGACTGTGCTTTTTTTTAGCTTCTTCTGAATTATTCGGCATTACTACCATATTCTCTCCAGGAAGTTTTTTATCTAAATACTTTCGCGCCATCAGTTCTTGATATTCCTCCGACCTATAATATTCATTCTCAAGTTCTGCTGTTTCTACTTCTATGCTTAAAAGCTCTAGCTCTTTTTTCTCAGTCGTCAACCTCTCCGATAACTCCCAGTTTCTCGACATCGCTTTTATTGACTGATAAGTCCAAATAAGGCATAAAAATATCGCAAGAACTAAAACAACATTTTCAATCGTAAAAAAATCGTGTTTTAGTTTATAACGCAGTCTCCGGAACTTAATTCTTATCCCGTTCATGCTTACCATTATAACATTTTGTGGTAAAATAAAGTAGCGGGGGTGTAGCTCAGTTGGTCAGAGCATGCGTCTTATACACGCAGTGTCCCTGGTTCGAGTCCAGGCACCCCTACCAAGTATAAAAAGCCCTTTAAAGGCTTATTTTTATGTCTACCTCCTCGGCGATAACTCTCTAATGTAAGTTGTCGTAATCTCACTAGAGCCCGCTGTATCTGCATCTGTACTGCCCCAAAGATAAAGCGTTGGGTCAAAGTTGATGATTTCTGCTGGGATGATTGAGTTTGCTCCCGTCGCTGCGCCATAAGTCCGGTTAACTACTAAACTATTTGCAATGATTGCTCCGTAGATATATAGTTGGTTAGAGTTTTCTCTTGCGTTAATGTTGTCTGAGTTGCAAGTCTTTACTTCTCCATCCGCTACTAGTACGGCATCAATTCTACTTACATTGCAATTAATTATCATGTCACCCTTTGCATAGATTACTACCTTTGGTATAGTAGTTAGGCTGTTATAGCCATCGTTCTTATACAAGATATTACCATTAATATTCATATCTCCGTTGCTTTGGTAAAGATGTATTATATTATCG
>JAZUNE010000015.1:0-1970 GCA_045603985.1 Candidatus Nanosyncoccus sp. | reverse complement strand
TTAATGTAACATTAATGTTTAATTCAGGACTACTAGCAAATACCCCATCTGAAGATAAGGGCATGAGATTTAACTCTAAAGTATTACTACTAATTGTTAATCTAAGGGCGTCGGTAGCGGAAGCATGATTCACAGTAAATAGATTAAAGAAACTACTAAAACCTACGCCTAATAAAATAAGCGAGGTTACAGCGCCAACGAAAGAAGTGATAGAATCGTTGGCGCTGGAACGTCGCCTATGAATTAGTTTTATTAGTTTATTAGTGTTTTTACACTTCTTCATGTATAGACCTCATATGTATTTGTTATCTACTTTTAAGTATACCCCCCCCCCGCGGAAAGTCAAGCATTTTAATTATGTTAAATAATCAAAATGCAACGTAACATCTTTAGAATCTACTCTAAAACATAAAAATATTATGACAAGAAGTTAGTTTTGGAGTAGTTTTGCGATTTTGGCTTTTAATTTATTTTCTTCCGGAGAGGCGGCTAGGGTATCTACGCCGACACGAAGAAGTCCGAGGGCGGTCGCGAAAGAATGATCTAGGTCGTCATGGTCGCCGATAATTAAGTTCGGGAGCTCGGCAGTGTCGATAAGATGGATAACTGGGCGACGTGAAAAAGCGAGATTTTTATACCAATCCGAAAGGGCAAGTTTTTCTTGAATAAGAGAAAGGCTCGCGCCGCCTCCGCAAAGTAAAATATTCCGCGGTAAACTACCGACGTTTTCGAAATCTTCAATTGCAACTTCTACTCCGGTTAGCCAAACGCTAAAGTTACGAAGAAGCGCTGTTTCGGTTTTAGCCTTTATACGATCATCTAATTTCCCAGTATCAAAATCTAGTTTATATTTTTCCGCAGTATCAAAATCAACACCAAGCGATTCGGAGACCTGGCGCGTAAAACTCCGGCCGCCGATACTAAACATTTTTGTCCCCTCGACTCCGCCGTCTTCAACTATCGCAATATCGGTCGTCCCTCCGCCTATATCAATTACAATCCCGGAGAAAGAAGAATCTAAGTCGTCGCCAAGACAGGCCCGACAAACTGCAAACGGTTCGACGGCGACGGTTAATAAGTCAAGATTAAGCTCGGCGCAAACTTTCTCAATCGCAGCGACATGGATTAGGGGCGCGAAAGCGGTATAAAACTGAATCACAATATCGGAGCCTTTAAAGCCGATTGGATTACTAATTTTATAGCCATCAATTGTCAAAGAAACTATTGCTGAGTTAATTAAACGAACTTCGACATTGTCATTTCCGGTTTCGAGCGCGACGGTTTTTTTCGCGACTTCGCCGGATTTCTGTTGAACTTTTTTAATAATCTCATTAATTTCGGCTTCGGTGATTGGTTTATTCGGGTTTTTTCGAGTATAGCGGACGGTCGTAGTATTACCTTTAATTAGCTCTCCGGCAACGCCAACAACGGTTAAGTTAGCGCGTTCGCCGGCCTCTTTTTCGACTTCATTTAAAGCTTCCTCACAAGTCGCAACGACCGCCGGAATATCAGCAATAGCGCCATTATACATATTACCTTCAGATTGTTTAGCTTTTCCGACGCCAAGAATCTTCAAATCACCCTTCTTCGCCGGCTTTGCTAAAACCGCCTTAACAAATTCAGTACCAATATCTAAAGCTAAGATTGTACTCATGGTTTTATTATAACATATTCGGCAGGTTTAAGGCTCCCGAGTTCGTATTTACCGAATTGTGTTCTATGTAATTTTGTTACTTTATAGCCTAAAGCTGCAAAAGTTCTCCTAATTTGACGATTGCGACCCTCAGTTAAAATAACTATATAGGAATTCGAAAGGGTTTCTCGCAACGTCCTCGACCCGCAGTCGTCATTTTCACAACGGGTCAGGCGGGCTCGTCCAGGTATTTCAGTACCTGATACTCGCCCGTGACCGTTGCCAAAATGACTGCTGGGGTCTGCGGATTGTTGCGAAAAACCCTTTTCGAATTCCT
>JAZUNE010000014.1:0-20862 GCA_045603985.1 Candidatus Nanosyncoccus sp. | reverse complement strand
ACTATCCGCCGATGAACCCGGAGCTAGATTAGAGATAATTAAATCAGCTGAAGAGATAGAAAGAGATAAGGTAGGGTTAAAGGTAAATTGGACGTTAGTATTAGTAGTATAGCTAACTGCGGAGACAAAATCTAAGTTAGAGAAACAAAAAACTATGTTAAATAAACATAGCACTAAACTCAAAAAACATAGTTTTCTCATGCGAGAACATAGTTTTTTATTTTTATCATGTTTAGACCTCATACTTACCTCACTTAATATTTTATTTAAGCTCTCCCTAGCGGTGCCATCTAAAAGCGTAACAAAAATGGCACCGCAAGGGGTGCTATATCCAATCATTCCGCGCTAGTTGCCTATTTACAGAAGTCGGTCCTCTTACGGTGCCGTTTTCCCCGTAAATAAGCTAACTAATAAATATGCTAGCGCAAATTGTAAATGATTGAATATAGCACTTTTATTGTAGCACAAGAAGAATAAATAGTAAACAAAAATAACCCGCCGAGGAGCGGGCCATTTTCTAAAAATCCCTATTTCTCGTTTGCTTTAACTAAAAATTCTAACGTTTTTTCTATAACCATCCGATTTTTAATATCCATTTTTACATTCGGGTCTTTTAAGGACTTTAAAGCCTCCGGCGACTTCTTATAAACGTCTCTTAGCTCCGCAATTTTCGCCGTAACTAAATCGTCCGAAACTGTAATTTTTTGCTCTACCGCAAGCGTCTGTAAGGCGAGCGAAGCTTTTACCCTCTCCGTCGCAATTTTCCGCGCTTCCTTTTCCCAATTCTCTAGAGTCTCGTTATTTCTCTCTAAAAATTCCTCAAAGCTAAGACCTTGCGTTGCCGCATTTCTCGTCATATCGTCGCGAATTATCTTAACCTGATCATCAATTAAAATTTCCGGCGCCGGGATAGTAGACTTTTTTACTAAAGCCTTAATTAAATCATCTTTAAATTTTTCTTCTAATTTATATTCATTTTGCGAAGCTAAATTCTTTTCAATATCTTTTTTAAGTTCATCTAAGCTCTTAAACGGACCGCATTTTTTCGCCAGCTTATCATCAATCGCCGGTTTTTTAACTTCGTTAACTTGCTTTAGAAGAACTTCGAACACTGTCTTCGCCCCAGCGAGCTCCTTTACGCCGTAATCCTTCGGGAAAGTCAGCTCTAAGTCGAACTTATCCCCCGGCTCATGTCCGACAATTCCGTCTTCAAACCCCGGGATAAAAGTTTTCGAACCGAGTGAAAGTTTATAATCTTTCGCCGAGCCGCCTTTAAAAGCCTCGCCGTCTTTCTTTCCGACAAAGTCGATCACAACTTCGTCGCCTAGTTCCGCCGCTTTTTTCGCTACCTTCTTCTCCGCAAAAGAAGTTGCGATATTTTCTAAGACTTCCTTAATTTCCTTTTCCCCGACTTTTGCTACTTCTTTTTTAACGCCTAATTTTTTATAATCGCCTAACTTAATTTCCGGAATAATGTCTGCCGTCGCCGTATATTCTACTAACTCTTCCGGAACGTATTTAGTTACATTAACACTCGGTAAAACTAACGGGGATTTATTTTCCTTTTGGAATGCACTTATGACCGTCGTTCTTACCGCAAAATCTACAGTCTCCGCATTTAAATCATTTTCCGGAATAAACTTCTTCGCTACTTCGGTCGGGACCTTCCCTTTTCTAAATCCTTCGACCTTTACCTCTTTTGCTAATTTTTCTAGAGCCTTTTCTCTAGCCGGTTTTAAATCTTCTTTATCGAGAGTAACCGTTACTTCAACTCGCGAATCAGAAAGCTTCTTCAATTTTGTTTTCATAAAAAACTCCTATTTGCTATATTATACCATAAACTAATCTGTATTATATCATAACTTTCGTTAGAGCCGTATCGCGAAAATGGGTTAAAGTAAATTTAGAATTTGCTCCTAACTTTACATCTGGGTTTAAAATTCCGTTCTCATCAAAAATATTTTTAATTTTTCCATAAAGAGCCCTTTCCGGTTCAGACATATTAACGTTCGTTACAACCGCCTTTAACCTTCCTTCCGGCGTTCCCCCAGTTAATATTCCGCCTTGTCGCTCGATAATATAAGCCCCCGCCCTTAAAAATGTTGCAACTTTTTTATTAAATCCTTCCTCGCTTAAATTAAAGCAAGGTCTTAGATTATAAATCGACGTATTATAAGAGCCGAAAATTTCTAAATTAAGTTCTAACTTTTTCTTTAAAATTTCTAAATCCTTCAAAAAGTTTTCTAAGTTTCTCCCCGGCAAATAAAAATCGGTCAAAATCGGCACTCTTTCGCCATTTTTTACGCCATTTAGATAACTTACTAGCGAATTTTCGAACTCATTTAACGTTAAACGGTTTTCCGCCGATTCGAGAATAAACTTTACGCCCCTCGGCACTTTTTCTTTTAGCGCCGAGAGCTTTCTTAAACAGTGATTTCCTCTTTCGTCAAAACTTAAGAATATGACAAACCCATCTTCTAATTTTTTAATTACTCCATCGAGATTTTTTCCAGTCTCACGTGCTTCTTGAATAATTTTTAGATCATATAAATTAATTTCTCGCGGCCCTAGGCTTTTTACCGCATCCATAAAATGTATTGCCGGTTTAATTTCTTTAAAAGTTATAACTGCTCTAACTGGGCGTTTTTTAAGCGGAACAGCCCTTAAAATTACTTCCGATATAATTCCTAGAGTCCCTTCCGCCCCGAAGAATAACGGCATTAAATCAACCGTTTCTCTCCGCGCTACTTTAGTTATCATAGGATAGCCGGCTAGCCCTTTTTCATCTCGGTCGAGTTCATTTATATAACTCTTATTTTCTTTTAAGAGCTTCGCTAATTTTTGATAGGTTTTTCCCTCAAGCGTTTTCTCCGACGCCTTTTTCGCTACTGCGTATTTTTTCAGTCGCGATGTCTGTAAACATTCCCCATTTGCCATGATTACTTCAATTCTTTCAACGAAGTTATAAATTCCGCCGTATTTTCCAGCATAGCGGTCCTTCGGGCAACTAGAAATTAACCCGCCAATCGTTTCGTTATCATGCCCACCAATCGGAACGGTTAGCCCAGAAACCGACAGCGCCGTATTTAATTCTTTTAAAGTTATCCCGGCTTGTACCCGTACTAATCTTTCGCGCGGATCAATTTCAAGCATTTTGTTTAACTTTTCCATTGAAATTACAAGGCTACTCGATAGCGCCCCGCCCCCCTTACCTAATCCGGACCCGCGTACCGTAACTGACGCCGGGATGTTTTTAGTAGCAATTTGGCTAAAAAAACGCATTAATTTTCGGATATCTTCTGTTGATTCCGGAAAAGCGACGAATTTTGGTTTAATTTTTAAAACGGATTGGTCGGTCGAATAAGCTTCTAAAATCTCCGGCGCATCGAAAACATTTCCAACAATCAACTGATTTAAGTATTTTGTTATTTTCCCCATTATGCTTAAGATTATAGCATATTTTTATTTTTTTCGACGAACATATGCTAAATAATATCCCCCGCCGACTAAAATCGCTCCGCCAATTATATTTCCAAGCGTTACCGGTAGTAGATTCCCGAAAATAAATCCCGCGAAACTCGGACCCGCAACTCCGCTCATTACTCCGGTTATCATCCCCGCCGGAATATAAAACATATTTGCAACCGAATGTTCAAATCCGCATAAGACGAATAACATAATCGGTAGAAAAACCGCCATAATCTTTCCGCTTACCGTTTCGGCGCTAAAAGCCATCCAAACTGCCGTGCAGACTAGAAAGTTACAAAGTACCCCGCGAACTATAGCTTCAAAGATTCCCATCTCAACTTTAGCCGTTGCGGTCGATACTACTGTCTCGGCGACCGGCTCAAATAATCCGCTTACCGAAACGGCGGTCGCAACAAAAAGTGCGCCGACAAAGTTTCCGATAAAAACAAACAGCCAATTTTTTAGCATTTTAAAAAACCGAATTCTTCGGTTAAATAGCGCCATAATCATTAAATTATTGCCAGTAAATAGTTCGCTTCCGGCTACTACGACCATCGCGAGCCCCGCTGTAAAAACGCACGCTCCTGCAATCTTCCCCCCGTAAATATTAGCAAAAGTCGCTCCCGTAGCAGCGAGAGCGATAAACATTCCAGCAAATATTCCAAGTATTAACATTCTCCACCACGCCAAACTAGCCTTATTTACTCCAGCATCTATCGTTTTTTGTGCAACCTCTGCTGGTCCCAGCATATTACCTCCTCCCCACGCCTTTAATATTTCGTGATGGTGCCCGAGACAGGACTTGAACCTGCACACCTAATGGCATATGCTCCTAAGGCATACGTGTATACCAATTTCACCACTCGGGCTTCAACTTCATTATATCATATAACTAATCTTTTTGCTTAATTTTAGACAACAAGTTTCTAACCTCAAGATAGTATTCCTCGTTTAAAGGACTATTTTCTTGTTCTATATTATCAAGTTCGAAATTCTCAAGAGAATTTTCAAGTTGGCGTATAATCATTTCGCGATCAGTTGGCGAAAGAATTTTGTCGTTTTGCATTGCGACTCCTCCTTTTTCTCTTATATTTTTTAGGATCAATCATTAAAATCGGCGCG
This sequence comes from Candidatus Nanosyncoccus sp., assembly GCA_045603985.1. Classification (GTDB taxonomy): domain Bacteria; phylum Patescibacteriota; class Saccharimonadia; order Saccharimonadales; family Saccharimonadaceae; genus Nanosyncoccus. Next base: position 16,272 of record JAZUNE010000014.1, on the reverse strand, counting down.
TTGAAGTATGCGGCTTGTCGTTTCACGGTTTCACTAATATCGCCTTGGTTTTTTGTAAAAACTACAATATAATTAGGTTGCAACCTACCACCTTCAACTTCCGGATCGCCCGAATATCTATCTAATGCTACTTCGTTATATCCATCTTCATGTATTTTTTGCCTCGTGCGCTCGATTAGCTCGCGCGGATCGCGGTATAAATGTTCTTGTCTCCGTGTTTTTAAGTGGGGCGAAGCATTCTCTCCGTGCGTTCCGCCTACATCGGTCCACAAATCGTATTCTGCTATTGCTACTATTGATTTATCGCCAAGCTCTGTGAATGCATAGAAAACCTCCTCTGGGTTAGAAATATTTCCATCGCCAGCAAAATGGATCGCTCCGTCCGCAATCGCTGAAGTAGAAATATAACCGATTTGGTTGCCCTCTTTATCAAATCTACTTCGATGACTGCTGTCGTTCCATTGCATTGGGTTCTCAGTATCTTTATGTTCATAAATCGCCCCCAGTCTATGTACAAGCAGCATCCAATCGTCGCCTACCATACTCAGCAACGGAATTTCGCGGCCATCAAGCTCAAGTTTACCTACGACCTCAGCAGCTCTCGCTATACCGTCTTGCATATACTTACTATATTTACGATTAACGCTAGCCAACGATTCTTGTGCAATTCTTTCTAGCCGTTCACCTAATTTTGGCGTCGTGCTAGAATGCGCCGATTCGAGAGTGTCTAGCATTTTTGCTAACCCTTTATCACTTCTACCGAGTAAATCGATAGCGCTAAGTACTAATAATTTTTCATCATCATCTAGCGGCAATTCCGAAATCTTGCCCTTTGGTAGACGCATCTTCCATCCATTCATAGGAATCTCGAAAAAGCTTTCGGGAGCTTCAGCTTCGTCTCGACGCTTTCTGCCCTCTAACTCTATCGCTCCTAATGAAACTAAATTTCGTCCAATTTTACCAGGAGTATCCCCAAAAGCATATTCACAAATCTTACTTCTTGCCCCGATGAAATCTTTCCTCTCTAAGTCGGACCTAGCCTGCTGTACTAAGAAAGAATCAAGATTTTCTAAATCTTCTAAACGCGTCACTTTTCCATAACGTTGTTGGAAGCCATATGGGTCGGAGAAAAGCCTACTAAGCGTATCTCTATTTTTATCATCAATTTGAAAGCCATCAACTATTTGGGATGTTATATCTGGATAAAACACTACAGCCTCCCCCCACTGCCTCCCAGTTAAACCCAGATCCCTACAAACTTCCTCTCCCCTAGCCAGATTTTCTGCTATTTTTTTAGCTTCGCTCGCTCCCATATAAAGCCACAAACGATCTTTTTCGGCCCCCATACTAAGAGCAGATAACGTCTTCACTACCTCCGACGCTCGTTCCGGCAAAACTCCTACATGGTTATTTGGATCAATTTTTCGCCTAAGAATTTCTTTTATGTGAAACAGGTTCATCTTAGGTCTTTCTTCGGGCGAGAAAATATCACCTAAATGTTTTTCAAATGATGATTGATCTAAAAATGCACAAGCCGCATCCGCTTTACTAGTCCCATTTTTCGTGAAATCACGGAAAAGTCGCTCTTGTAAATCTTCTGAGATATGAGCAAAATTCCGTTGTGGTATATAATAACTATCGTACAATGCCCAATGTAGCCCACGATTTAATTCATCAGATTGTTGTTCTGTATTTTCAAGCTGGGATATTAAGCCAGCTGAAAGTTTATAAACAAATGCTTTTCCGCGTTCTGGCTCAAATGGCCTCCTCCAACCAATTCCAGTTTCCAATATTAAATTAAGTCCGAGGAGCTGAGTAGTATTACTGGAAGAAAAAATTTCTTGTTGGGCTTCTAAAGGTAGGGCTTCAATCATTCTCGGGACTTGCCCAAGACGGCTAAAATCTAATTTGCCCGATAGGAAGCGATCGACAAATTCTTGTGCTACTGTAGGTGTAAATTTTTCAGCGAATTCTTCGTCATCCATTAAAGAACCGTCTTCTATTAAGGATTCTAAGTTTTTTACATCCTTTTTCCGACCAACAACATCGAACTTTGGGCGCCTGCGTAAATTATCAATTAGGATTAAATCTTCCCTTAGGTACTCTCGCGGGATTTCTACACCAGAAAAAACCGTCATCTCTTCTGGCGCGCTTTCCTCTTCCGAATGTTGATAATGCTCTCTTAGCTGAGTTCTTAAATTATTTAATTTTTCCGTCGTCGATTCTGGGGGATCACTATCTTCTTTTAAAGGCTTTATATTTGCACCATTATTCTCGCCAAAATTAAACTCTTCTTCTCTCAGTTTTTCCCACTCTTCTGCGACTACATTGGCGCCACTGCCATCGCTATTATGATTGACCTCTTTATTCATATTCTCCGTATAATTATATCATGGCCCATAAAAAAGCGAGATCAGAATCTCGCTTTTTTATAAAATATTTAAGCTTCTCTTTTTGCTAATACTGCTGAAGAGATATAAGCAACTAGCGCCCCGGCTAATAAAGCGACTGGCAAGATATCTTCCGGCCCAGTATTTGGCATAGAAGATGTCGCCGTGCTCGAGCTAGAGGTTGCCGTTTCAGTCGTATTTGAACGGTTGTTCCTATCCGAGCTAGAGCTAGAATTAGAACTAGCCGTCGAACTAGACTCAGTCGCCTCGCTCGTTTGAGAGTTCCTAGACTCACTCTCTTCTCTAGAAGTCGTCGAGCTATTAGATTCCGAAGAATTCTCGGATGATGTTTCCGTATCGCCACCTTCCGTTGAGTTCGAACCTTCCGTTCCCCCCGCAATTTCAAACGACGAATTATTGCTCGTATTTTCTACACTAGTCGTTCGGTTAGATTTCTTAGTCGCTACGACAATAATCGCGACAATTAACACCAAAATTAAAATTACCGCGCCGGTTGCTACGGCAATAATTTTTCGGCGCTCTTTCTTTTCTTCTTCTCCCTGATAATACATAATAAAAACTCCTTATGTCTTCATTATATCACACTTTTGCTAAAAATGCAAGATTATCTCTTAGCATAAACGGAAATATGTGCCGCAGCGTATTTACGGGTTTTTAAAAGTTCTAATCCGGATAGCTCTGGCGCTTCGCCGGGATGCGATAATACTAAAATTCCTCCGTCTAAAACTAATCTCGGTAAATACTTCACCATTTTTTCCTCATATTTATCATACGGCGGGTCCGCAATTACTACTCCGTATCTATCTGTTGCTGTCCTAGCGACTACCAGTATATTTGCCAAAATCGCTCCGCCCCTGACCCCGTATAAACCCAGTTCTTGCAGATTTTTATTCGTTGTCATAACGGCGTTTTTACTATTATCAATAAAAAGTACGAAATTCGCTCCTCGCGACAGCGCCTCAATCCCTAGTGTCCCGCCACCGCAATAAAGATCCATTACATAATTCCCTTCTATGCGATCTTGAATCATATTAAACAGCGCAATCCGCTCTCGCTCCCCCATCGGGTGCGTCCCCCCTCCCGGTGTCGCAACCTTCCGCCCCTTATAAATCCCTGATGTAATTCTTACTGTGCTCATTAAAATCTCCTTTAAAATTTATAATTTATTTTTTTCAACGTTGAAACTGCGCCGTATAAAAATTACAACAGATCAGGCGGATTCGTTCGGAAATTACAGTTCCCTCACTCATCCGTGACTGTTGTGATTTTTATCGGGCAGTTTCAAAATGTTTCAAAAAATAAATTATAAATTTTAAAAGAACTAGTTTAATGTTGTAATTTGCTGATATTTTGTAATACCTTGCATTAATTCTTTATATTTTACTATATTTTCGGGATTTTTCAAAAATTCTTTGGCGTCTTTTTGCGCCCGCGCAATTAACTTTGTATCTGATAAAGAGGCGATTCTAAGATCTAGCGCCCCATGTTGCAAAGCTCCATAAATCTCTCCCGGCCCCCGCATCTTTAAATCTACTTCCGCAAGATAAAAGCCGTCCGAAGATTTTTCTAGTTCTAGGAGTCGTCGCGAAGGCTTTAAATCGCCCGAAGTCAATAAATAACAGAATGATTTTGAAGTTCCTCGCCCTACTCGTCCTCGTAATTGATGCAACTGCGCTAGCCCATACGATTCAGCATTCTCAATTACCATTAACGTCGCATTTGGCACATCTACTCCAACCTCTACAACTGTCGTAGAGACTAAAATATCAATTTCTCCGTTAGAAAACCGCTCCATTATCGCATCTTTCTCCGCCGGTTTCATTTTTCCATGCAAAAATTCCACCTTTTTTCCCGGGAATATCTCTTTAAGCCTTTTACAGCGTCTCTTAACCGAGGTTATTTCGGAAGCGCTACTAGACCCATCTTTACCTTTACTAGCGCTCCTAGCTCCCACTATGGCCCCAAAATCGCTATTTACATCTTCAATTGCCTTACAAATCCAGTAAATTTGCTGTCCGTGCGCTTTTTCCCCTCTTCCCCTATTATCAGGGGTAGTATTTAATATTTCTTGCATTTTCGGGTAGAGTTTTTCCTTTGTTTCCACCTCTGTTAAAATTGTAGTTGTAACCGGTCGACGACCCTTAGGTAGTTCATTTAATATCGAAACGTTCAAATCCCCAAACACCGTTAGTTGTAGAGAGCGCGGGATTGGCGTTGCTGTCATCGATAAGAGGTGTGGCGCTAAACCATGTGGAGATTTTAAGAGTAACTTTTGTCTCTGTTCGACCCCAAAACGATGTTGCTCATCAATGACTACTAACGAAAGGTTATTAAATTCCGTATCATCTGTTAAAAGCGCATGAGTTCCAACTACTAGGTTAATTTTGCCATTTTTTATATTCTTTTTTAAGTCTGCCTTCCCCTTTGTCGCGCCAGTTAGTAACGCTACCGTAATTTTAAACGGTTCTAAAATTTTCTTTAGGTTTTCAAAATGTTGTGTCGCTAGAATCGCCGTCGGCGCAAGTATAGCTACCTGATTCCCGCTTAAAATCGCCCCATAAGCTCCAAGTGCCGCCACGATTGTCTTTCCCGAGCCAACATCTCCCTGTAAAAGTCGGTTCATTGGCGTTTCCTTTTCCATGTCTTGAAAAATTTCCCACGCCGCTCGCCTTTGCGCATTTGTTAGTGTAAAAGGTAACTTTTTAACAAAATCTTGGGTTTTTGGCGCTGAAAATGGGATTCTTATCGCTTTTAGTTTTTCATTTTCGCTTCGGTTTAATCTTGAGGCTAGAATTAACTCAAATAATTCTTCATAAGCTAAATAATTCCTCGCCCTAGAGATAGATTTTAGAGAATCTGGAAAATGAGCATAAAAAAGCGCTTTTTTACGCGTTCCCGGCGTAACTGTGGGGAGTAAATCAGGGATAAAATTAAATTTATCACGCGAGTTTAAGATTAAACGTTTAAAATTATGCGACTTTAAGCTTCCGTGGGCTACGTAGATAGGGCTAAGACCAGTCGTAGGGTCAACTTCGGCCACCTCGGCGGCTGACGGAGAAACTAGGCTATAACGGCCGTTTCTAAATTCAAAATTACCTGTAAAAAAGTATTCTTTTTCAGGCGAAAATTGCCTAGCTCGGTAATTTTGGTTAAACCAAACGACCTTTATCGCCCCAGTTTTATCTCTAATAATTCCTTCTGTAACCGATAAATTTCGTCGTCTAGCTCGCCTAGTTGAAAGCGAATCAATTTTTCCCCTTATAACGACTTTTCCGGGTCGGATTTCTGAAATTGAGGTCGGCGCTTCGTAATTTTCGTAATCTCGCGGTAAATTATAAAAAAAATCTCGTACTGTCCGAATTCCGTATTTCCGAAGAATCTCCGCCGTCTTCGGCCCCACCCCAGTCAAAACCTCCACCGAATCAAATAAGTCCATAACAATATTATATCACGTCCCTCGACGGGTCCTGCCGGGCATTTTCCTCCCCCAAAATTTTGCTTCGCAAACATTTTGGGGGTCCCCCTCCATGCCCGTCACCCGTCGATGTTACATGTACTACTATGCTCTTCACGCCATTTGGCGATTTCGCCGTGATTACCCGAAAGTAAAACATCCGGCACCTTCATCCCGCGGAAATCGTAAGGTTTTGTATATTGCGGGTATTCTAGATTATTTCCGTTCGAGAAAGATTCAATTTCTGCCGATTTTTCGCCCCCGAGTACCCCCGGAATTAGTCTTACAACCGAATCGATAATAACTAACGCCGGCAACTCTCCGCCCGTTAAAACGTATTTCCCTAGCGAAATCTTATAATCTACGATCGTGAGAATCCTCTCATCATACCCCTCGTAGTGCGGACAGAGGATGATAAAATGTGCGGGGGTCCTGTCCGACATGTCTTTTTCAGGGCCGACTAACTCGCCTTCGGCGTCATACGCTGGCGAGCCGTGAAAGTCTGCCCTTCGGGCACCTTTCTCGGTCGCGTCAGGAATATACGCCTCAGAGCGAGCTAATCGGTCATTGCCCTTGAAAAAGACATTGTCGGCCACCCCCGCAAACTTTCTTGCCATCTTCTGGTCCCAAATCTCGCCCACAGGGGTAGGTAAGATAACTTTAGCGTCAGGATCTTTCGACTTAACCGATTCAATCGCTGCAAATACCGGCTCGCATCGGAGCAGCATCCCGTCTCCGCCCCCGTATGGTGTGTCATCAACTGATTGATGCGGACCAAGCCCAAAATCTCTCAAATTCACAAAAACAAACTCCGCAAGACCCTTCTCTGAGGCCTTCCACATCATCGAAGTTTTAAGATATGGCTCAATCGCCTCCCGAAACAGCGTAATTATCGTAAATTTAATCATACCCATATTATACCATAAAACAAGAAACCGGCCTTTCGACCGGTTTCGCGCTGACGCGCGCCCACCCTTGGGGCACATTGTTTTGTTTTAATCCGCTGTTTGTTTTTAATGTAAGTCTCCACACTCCACTAATTGCTCAGTGGAACCCCTGTGAAGCGTATCAGCTTATTTTTATCATAAAGCATAAGCGTCCGTCTGTCAAGACTTTTTTCATAAAAAATTCCCCGCGTTTTAAAACGCTGGGACCCATAAGGTTTTTAAGGGAAAGTCCGCCACCGCCCCTTAAAGCTTTTTTCCGAGCAGTTGCCCGGCGCTTGTCTGTAAGGATTTTGCTCGCTGAGTCAACTCAGCTCTCAGCTCATAGTCCATATAGCCGCGTTCGGCTATGTCTCGGATATAACAGAGCAGAAATTCCGCATAGCCTACAGTGCCCTGTAATATTTGTGATATCCCAACATAGGACATCTCGGATCGGTTCTTCCTCAGAAGTTTAAGCAATCGCTCCAGCGAGCTTAGCTCCTCTTCCGCATCGAGCAGAAAATCATCTGGCTTACCTCGCCTCTGACTCATTTCTTGGATTACCGTCCACGGATCGCAAAAGATCACAGAAGTAATCGCTACGCTGTTTGCTTCGCGTGTAAGCGTTAGCAGATCCTCAGCTAAGCCTTGATTTGCAATGATTGCACCAGTTACGGTTGTTCCCATTTTTTTACCTCACAAGTGTAAATTTCAATTAACTAGCCATAAATAGAGTATAGCTAAGCCAATCCTTCCTATTATATCACAAGTAAGCATAAAAGTCAAGCTAAAATTGACAAATAAGCTAAAGTATGATAGAATGAAGGCATAGAGAGTTTATGCTTTTGTACTTTTAAATAGATGTTAGTCTCAATTTTTTTACAAAAGGAGAAGAAGGAATGTCTGGTTTATCTAATTGGGAAATTGAGAAGATCGAAAATCAAGTAGATTCGCTAAAAAAGGTCATCGAGCGTTATGCGGAAAGTGTCGAGAACCTCGACTTTTTTCATACGAAACTAAAGGAACACGGTATCATTATTAATATAGAGGAGTCGCTTCTTTTTAGTCCAGAAAGAACTTTACAGGTAGCGAGATTTAAGGTTTTGCGCGCTGAGGACGCTATTAAGACCCTTGAGGGCCACAGTTTTCCGCGACATAGCCCAGTCTATAAAAAATATGAGCAAATGGTTTCCGAGATTCCGTCGATGGTAATTGGCCAACGCAAAATTCTAGAATCTTCTATGGAGCTCATTGAGGAATTTCACAACGTTCTCGAAGATGTCTATGGCAACAGCGCTATTCAAGCCTGGGCCGAGGCTAGAGATGCCTTTATCCTTGCCCACTCAGAACCTTAAAAGACTAACATCTAACCCCTTAACCTCTAGCCTAAAGCTAGAGGTTTTTAATAGTCTTCAACTAAAGTAAATTCTTTGCCGGCAATCGAAATAATTGAATCTGCCTCCGCTCCTAGAGAAGTTAATTCAGCTCTAATGCCGAGTTTTTTCAAGATGTCTCGTAAACGGTTTACACTAGCATAATTATTTAAGTCAGTCCTTCTAGCAAATTTTTCAATCTTTTCGCCAGTCACGATAAATTTCCCTTCCTCGTCTTTTTCTACTTTCCAACTAGTTTTATAGGCGTCATCTCCTAGAGAGATCGTCGGCAAATCTTTAGACACAAAAACTTCTTCTTTTGCCGGCGTCTCTTTCTTTCTTAAGCTGTTCTTTAATTCTCGTAAAAGCTCCTCTAAACCCTGATGCGCTTGAGCTGAAATCGTAAATATCTTAGCCTCCGGGTTTACCGCAAGAATTGAAGCCATCTGCATCTTAATAATATCGTTATCTACCCCTTCGCATTTAGTTAGCGCAACAATCTCCGGTCGATTTTTAAGGTCAGAATATTTTTCTAATTCACTACGAATTATTTTATAGGCTTCTCCAGCATCGTTATTATAAACATCAACTAGATGTAACAACACCGCAGTCCGGTCAATATGGCGCAAAAAATCATGTCCTAATCCCTTCCCCTCGGAGGCCCCTTCAATTAACCCCGGAATATCCGCAATCAACAAATCTTTTCCGTCGATTGTTGCTACCCCTAAGTTTGGTGTAATAGTCGTAAAAGGATAATCTGCAATTTCTGGTTTTGCGTTTGAAACAACCGACAAAAAGGTTGACTTCCCGGCGTTCGGAAGCCCGACTAAGCCGACATCCGCCATTGATTTTAACTCTAATTCCGCCTCAAACTCTTCCCCTGGCTCGCCCACTTCGGCGATAATCGGCGCTTGGCGGGTCGAACTTTTAAAATGCGCATTTCCAAACCCCCCGTCTCCACCTTTCGCGATAACCGCTTCTTCTCCGTCGCTCGTTAGGTCCGCAAGAATTTCACCCGCTTTTCTTACAACCGTTCCAACCGGAACTTCTACGATTAAATCTTTTCCACTTCGCCCAGCCGAACGGCTCCCGGAGCCGTTTTTACCATCTTCGGCCGTTAAAATTGGCGTAAAACGAAAGTCGATTAAAGTATTCGTATCTTTATCGGCTCGGAAAATAATATCACCCCCCTTCCCTCCGTCCCCCCCGTCTGGTCCTCCCTTAGGAATATAAATTTCGCGTCGAAAAGAAACCGCCCCGTCTCCGCCTTTTCCGGCTTTTAAACTCACTTTCGCCGTGTCAACAAACATAGCTAAATTATACCATGTTTAATGGATATAGTAAAAGTTCCCTACCTTATCTGCCGGAATAATTGCACGAATTACTCGGTATGGTACATAGCTATAATTCATTTCAGTTACTGTAATCGAGCCATCACCATTTACCGCTTCAACATAACCAACGTGCCCGTACCACCCCGAAGAGGTTTGGAAAATTGTTCCTGCCGCTGGGTTACGATCGACTAGGTAACCGTGCGCTGCCGCGTTTCTCGCCCACGCATTAGCGTTACCGAGCAGTAACGCTCCAAGATCAGGTCGCATATAGCCCGCCCAGTCAACACATTGTCCACGACCAATACTATAGTATCCTACTACCTGGACGTTAATTCGCTCAGAGGTATCGCCTAAATAGGTATAGGTATAAGTCGGGCGCGTTACGACTGGCGCTACGTATTCCGGTCGCTCAGTTTCCGGTAGAGATCCATCTTTTATTAAAATCCGCATCCCTTCAGCTATCCCTGAAACTTCAAGGTCGTTTAATGCAATAATTTCTCCCGCAGATGAGCCGTATTTTTCTACAATTGACTCAATACTATCTCCAGATTTAACCGTATAAACAATTCCAGATGTACTCGGGATATATAAAACCGTTCCTACTGATACATCTGTTGTTTTTAAACCGTTTGACCACCTAATTTGGTCCGTTGAAATTCCATATTTTGAGGCAATTGATTCCATACTTTCCCCCTCCGCTACGGTATATTCAACTACACCCCTCGAGGCAACGATGTTTGTTATGCTTGGTTTTTCCGGCCTTCCTCCACCGATAGAAATTCCCGCATCATACATAGTCGTCGTTACGACGTAATTCGAAGCTACATCCGTTGCGCTTGCGAGACTCAAAGCATCAGATAAATCAGCTACAACATAGAGCTCTGATAACTGGTCGACCGAAATTTTATAATCATCAGCCGCGAACGTATCTAGGCTTAAGCTTATATCACGATTTTTCTTATCAATAGAGCCAAAAAACACTAAACCGAGCGTCAAAATACTAGCTACTACGTAGGGTAAAACCCCCCGTAGGCGCTTTAGATTAAAATTCTTTTTACGTTTCATCATAATGATACATTACAGAGTTCTTGGCAATGACTGTAAATATTCTGAATATGCTCAGACTCCGTATAACTATAATACATCAATCCATCGTCTCCTGTCAAGAAATAAAGATAAGCTGTATCTGTTGGGTTTGTTACTGCAAGAAGCGCCGAAAGCCCTGGATTAGAAATCGGACCGCAGGGTAGCCCCGCGTAAATTCGCGTATTATAGCAAGAATCAACCTTAAGAGCGCTTTCATTGTCTACATATGTCTCTCTATTAGGATCGATAGTATCAAGCGCGTAAGATACCGTTACGTCGCTCCCAAGTGGTATCCCGAGCGAAAGTCGTGACAAAAATACTTGCGCAACGGTCGGCTGTTCAGGGGAAGAAGCCTCTTTTTGAACTATTGAGGCTAGGGTAATCCCCTCATAAAGCGTTAATCCTCGCTCGGCGTACTTTGCCTCAAGTTCGTTTTCCTCAATTATTTTTCCCATATGCGCTAAAAAAGTCTCTAAAATTTCCTTTACGGTTGCAGTTTCGTAGAATTCATGGGTCTCACCGTATAAATAACCCTCAAGTGAAGCTCCCTCTGGCCGCCCCTCTAAGAAAGAGAAATCATAGTCCGATGAAAAAGCGCCTGCTATTTCGTCTTCTGAATATCCCAATTCTCTTAAATTAGCTTTAATGTCAAAAATTGTTTCTCCCGGTAAAATTGTAAAATTAAAGACTTCTGGTCTCATTTCCGCCTCTATTTTCGCATATTCCTCCGCTCTTTCTTTAGCTCGCATATCTTTATACCAAAGAACTCCGCCAGTTACGATTAACCCTAAAATTACCAAAATCATCGCTCCCGAGAGCCATTTCAGCCATTTTTTAGATTTTTTTTTACCATGATTCCCCTCTAGAAAATCTTGCAAAATAATTGTCGCCGCCTCAGCATCAATCTCCCCTTTTTCGTATTTTCCTTTTCGCTCCTTAAGCCTCTCCTCTGCTACAACAGAGGTAAGCGACTCATCTTGAAATTGAATTTTCGCTCCCTTTACCTCTTTTAACAACTCTTTTGCGAAATTCCGCGCATAGAGACTTTGCTGAGTCTCATTACCCTCATTACTACGCGGTAAACCTAATACAAACGAGGTAGTATTATAAATCCGCGCTAACTGCCTAATTTTTTCCCATTCTCCGCCATCTCTTAAGACGTACCCAACCGGAACCGCAATTCGGGTATCCAAATCAGCCCTAGCGACGCCAATTCGCTTTTCTCCTACATCTAATCCAAGTATTTTCATCCTAACTCCACTATTTTTTATTTATTCTGATTCTTGATTTTCGTTATTGTTTTCGGAATTTTCATCCGCGCTCTCTTCGTTTTCTTTCTCCGTTGATTCAACTTTATTGCCGTTTTGGTCTTTAATCTCTAAATTCACAGTAATTTTATTAGTATCATTCGGTATAGAGGTAACCCAAGGAAAAGACGTGTCCATCCTTATCTCGGCGACGCCATCGACATCCTTTAGAAGGTGCTGAGCGTCCCCTAGACCTCGCCCCTTTATCATATCAACAATCGATGTAACTGTTAATTTCGGACCGGTTAAATAAGAAGTTTTTAATTTTCCAGTATAACCACTATCAGTTTTCGAAAAATTCTCTATGAATGGGTCTTTTATTTCATAGATTTTTTGATCCTCTCCCAACTTTGCTTTTTCAGTAATAAATTCTTCGACTTTAGTTTTATCTATTACGAAAATTGAAGCTGTAGTCGTAGCTTTAAGAATCGGTTTAACCCCCTCCTTCACCTCTTCTCCAACCGCCGGTGTAGAAACGGCCTCCGCAGTTGTTTGAACAAAACTAGAATCTATAATCATCTTATCTTCCTCAACAGATTCTAATAGCTTTTCCTTATTTTCAGCCTCATTTACCGAAGTTAATTCGGCCTTTGCCTTATCAATATCGGATTGTTGGACTACGGTTATTACTTCATCAGTCCCTCCGCTCATCGCCTTGTCTGAGTAAACTCCAACGTTCGCGGTTGTATTCCAACCAGTATTTGAGGCCGAAATATTATAAGCTGTTCCCGGAGCAACCGCTGTTACCTTTATTCGTCCCGAAACCTGACAACCAGATTTTAATATTTGAGTCGGATTACCTTTATTATCGCAATCACCAAAATCTTTTCCATCCCAAGATAAAGAACCATTTTCGCTAGAGGTATAGGTTAAACCACTAATCGTAAAGCTAGAGCCGGCATTTATTGCTACTGTTCCCTTATCTCTAAAGAACGCATAAACTACTACATCTCCAGTCGCCTTCTCTCCAACATTTTTCGAGCCCGTTGCTTCAAATTCAACCTTTTCTTCGGATTCAATTTTCTTTTCTTCTAGATAGAACCTTCCTTCATCCGCGTTCTCTTCGCCTAAATTAGTTGTAAAAGTTACATTTTCTGAAAAATTATTTGAAGTGGTTCTAATTCCAACCGTAACAGTCACCGCCGGCGCAACTACGAGCGCCCAAACTAAAATCAAAATCAAAAGTAAAATTCCGATTCCGCTAAAAATTGCTAATTTCTTATGTTCTCGTATCCAATCAATAAATTTATTTCCAGTTTTCTTTAACTCTTCCTTTGTCTTTTTCTTTTTACTAGCCTTTTCTTTAGGTTTTTCCTCTTTTTCTTCGTCCTCTTCTTCAGATTTTTCTTCATTGGCTTCATCGTCGCTCGGCTCTAGTTCTTCAACATCTTCTTTTGTTTCGACCGTCCCATCAGACTCCTCGATCAAATCTTCCTTAACCGTTTCCTCGGCAATTTCATCAGCTACTGGAACCGCCGGAGCTGTTTGGAGATCCTTCGTAACCGGTATTTTAGTCGCGCCAGCTAATTTCGTAATCGACGGATCAACCGTAACGAGCACAATCTTCTTCCCAGCGGTTTTTCCGGCTTTTGCGATTAATTTTATATTTACTACACTCCGAAAGACCCCAGCTTTCTTCGGCGGAACCAACGCAACAATTTTTTCCTTTGAATTTTCAATTTTTGTAATGATATCAGTGATATCATCTTCTGGTTCAATATAGATGACGTCTTTATTCATAAAATAATTTTATCACATTTTGTTAAGCTTGTGTTAAAATAAGTTTAGATGAGTCTTTTTAGTCGAAATAAATCGAATAAGAACGCCGGTAATAATACCGGTCTAGCTGAAATTGCTCTAAATAATATTCATGATGCTGTAATTATGACTGATAAAAACGGCACAATTGAATTTATTAATCCTGCGGCAGTTATGATGACTGAATGTAATGGCAAAGACGGCGCATTAGGATTAGATTATGGTTTAATTATTGAATTAGAAACAAAAGAAGGGCGCGAACTTCCCGAAAAAGAGAATCCATTAATTCAGGCTATGAAAACCGGTCAACCGCTAGAGTCTTTTGAGGGCGTTCTAATCGCTAAGCGGTCCGATAAACGTATCCCAGTCTCAATCTCCGTTCTCCCGGTCGAAGGGCGAACCGAAGACCGAATTATTACTTTTCGCGATATTACAAAAGAACTCGAGGAAGAAGGCGAACAAACTGAGTTCATTTCTACCGCTTCGCATGAAATGCGAACCCCAGTCGCTACTATTGACGGTTATCTTATGCTCGCGCTTAACCCTCAAACCGCGACAATTGACGAACGCGCCCGGGGCTATTTAACCGCCGCCGAAAAAGCCTCGAAACATCTTGGAAAACTTTTCCAAAATTTACTCGATATTACTAAACTCGACGATGGTAAAATCCGTCCTAGTTTTGAACCTGTTGAAATGGTTGGTTTAGTGAAGACTATTTCTGACGATTATATAATGCGCGCGAGAGAAGCTAAACTAAACTTTACCTTCGGCTCTAGCGAACCGATTTCTTTTGGTGAAAATCGACGTTTGGATCAAGTTGTTTATGGATTTGTCGATTTAAATTTCATGCGCGAAATTTTAGATAATTTAATTGAAAACGCAATTAAGTATACTCCGGCTGGCGGTTCTATTTATGTTAACGTACGCGGGGACGGCGACCGCGTCTTAATTAATGTTACTGATACAGGTATTGGTATTTCTGCTGATGATCTTGGGCATATTTTCCAAAAATTTTATCGCGCCGATAATTCCGATACGCGGACAATCGGCGGAACTGGACTCGGGCTTTATATTGTTAAACAACGTGCCGAAGCAATGGGTGGCCGTGTTTGGGCTGAATCTGCTTTTGGTGAGGGCTCGACCTTTTACGTTTCTTTACCTCGTATTACTAGTGATGAATATGAGAAGCGGATGATTGCATTTCGTAACAAAGCGGCGCAAGAGCAACTAACTAACCCTGCGCCAGCCGCTCCGGCCCCTCCGACTATTCCGGTCTCCCCGGTTGTCCAACCGCCTCCGGCCCCGAATCCCTCTCCCGCTCCGCCGAGCCAACCAACTAATCAAGTTCAAAAAGAAATTAATATTAACCTAAACGGAGAACCAAAATGAGTAAAATAATGGTAGTAGAAGATGATGCCTCTCTTCGCGAAATTTACAGTATTCGCATCACCGCTGAGGGCTACGATGTCGTTTCGGCTGGCGATGGCGAAGAGGCCTTAGCCGTCGCCGTCCGTGAAAAACCGGACTTGATTTTAGCGGATGTTATGATGCCAAAAATTTCCGGTTTTGATATGTTAGATATTTTACGTTCTACGCCTGAAACCGCTAATATAAAAGTTGTCATGATGACGGCCTTATCCGCCGAAGACCAGCGCCAGCGCGGTGAACGACTTGGCGCCGACCGTTATTTAGTTAAGTCTCAAGTTGGGATTGAGGACATGATTAATACTCTTCATGAAGTGCTTGGCGATAGACCGGTCGCGGCGCCTGCCCCCGCCTCTGAGGCGCCTGCTCCCGTCCCAGAGCCGGCTCCTGAAACTCCTGCTCAAAATCCTATACCTGAGGTTCCGGCTCCAGCTCCAACCCCAGAACCTGCTCCCGCTCCGGCCCCGACTCCTGCCCCCGAGAACCCCGCTCCAGAAGCTCCAGCACAACAGGTAAATTATGAACAACCAGCCCCCGAAAATCCGGCTCAATAAATTTCTCGCCGAACGGCTTGGTGTTTCGCGTCGCGAAGCCGACGAACTAATTTCCGTTGGGAAAATTACAATTAATAACACGACGGCTAATATAGGGGCAAAAATTGATAAAAATGATAAAGTATGTTATAATGAAAAGATAATCCCGTTTGAAACGGAATATCTTTATTTGGCTTTTCATAAGCCGGTCGGCTACGTCTGTTCTCGCCGCGCCCAAGGTGCCGCGCCAACTCTCTATGAACTTTTACCGAAAAAATATCGACATCTAAAAACCGTCGGCCGCCTCGATAAAGATTCCTCTGGCCTGATTCTCTTAACTAACGATGGAGATTTCGCTTATAAAATGACTCACCCTAAATTCCGTAAAACTAAAGTTTACGAAGTCGAGCTTAATAAACCTCTCGAACCTCTCCATCAACAAATAATCACTGATTACGGCGTTCTCCTCGACGACGGCGTCTCCCAGTTCAAAGTAATAAGAGATGAGGAATTCGAAAAGGGTTTTTCGCAACAATCCGCAGACCCCAGCAGTCATTTTGACAACGGTCACGGGCGAGTATCAGGTACTGAAATACCTGGACGAGCCCGCCTGACCCGTTGGGAAAATGACGACTGCGAGACGAGGACGTTGCGAGAAACACTTT
>JAZUNE010000013.1:0-21951 GCA_045603985.1 Candidatus Nanosyncoccus sp. | reverse complement strand
TTATGCAAATAGCATTAATTATTCTTAACTTTGGAAAAGGGAACGAACCGAAGAAAAAATCTAGTTCAGACAAATAGCCTGAACTAGCACAACCATTTAAAAGAAGTCTTCCTAGAGGGCTTCTTTTTATATCTATATAATAGCACAATCGTTTCAAAAAGTCTAGATTTTCGAGAGTTTTAGAAACGGGAAGAAGGTTTTAAAAATTAAAGAGTTTTGCGGAAGAAGTTTGTGTCGTAGATTTCGGCGCTGCGGCGTTTGTAGAATTCTTGAGCGGTTTCGCGACCATGTCCGGAGGTAAAGTTTAATTCGGTACAATTTTTCGCTTTTGCCCACTGCAACATAGCTTCCCAAAGAGCGGTACCGACGCCTTGCCCGCGACAATTTTCGTCAGTAACGAAGTCTTCGAGGTAAGCGATTTTCCGGACGATTGGCCCCATAATAATACTTAGGGTAGCGATGCCTTTGATTTTATTATTATCGTCGATAGCGAGGAGCATGTCGTGGCTATCGGAGGCGATAAGATCGTTAAACCAGGTTTCGGGGATTTCGCCACGATCCTTTTTAGAGCGGGAAAGTTGAATCAATAATTCCCTAATTCTATCCGCGGTTTCTTTATTATATTCAGTTAATGTAGTTATTTTCATGTTAAGCTCCTTTGTAGCCCATCTTTTAACTCATTCGCTAAGGTAGAAATTATCTTTTCATCATTCCCCCACATAGTAAGGCGGATTAGGTTTTCGGTTCCGGAGGGGCGGACGAGGAGGCGACCGTCGTAATTTTCTAGTTTTTTGCTATATTCTAAGAGGAGATTTTTTACGGAATCTCTAGTTTTTAGATTAGCTTTTTGTTCGGGAGTAGCGGGGAGATTAAGAATAATTTGAGGAAGCTTTTTAATAACATCGGCAAGAGCTTTAAGAGATTTTTTAGATTCAGAAATAGCTTTTAGAATCATAAGGGAAGTAAGGATGCCGTCGCCGGTAGCTTCGCCGGGAAGAATGATGTGGCCGGATTGTTCTCCGCCGAGCTTAATATTTTTCTCGCGCATAGCGCTCGCGACGTTAGAATCGCCGACGGAGGTAATTTCGGTCTTAATATTTTTTTCTTTTGCCCAATTTAAGAGGCCTTGGTTTGCCATGACAGTAACGGCAATTTTGTCTAGTTTAAGAGTGTTTGTAAGAATAGCGATAATGTCATCGCCGTCGACCTCGTCGCCTTCGGAATTAATCATAAGAACGCGATCGCCATCGCCGTCGAAAGCAATACCGAGGTCAAGATGATTTTCTAGAACGAGATTTTTAAGGGGATTAAGATGCGTAGAGCCGCAATTTCGATTGATTTTAGTGTTGTAATTTTTACAACAGTTTATCAGGGCAACTTTCGCGTCGAGCTCTTCGAAAATTTCGGAGCCGATAACGGAAGTTGCGCCGTTAGCGCAGTCGAGAGCGATTTTAAGACCTTCCAGATTTACTTTACCTATATAATTTAGGAGATGCTCTTTATAGAGTTTTAGGGCTTCGGAATGCAAATCTTCCCTAATAGTAATTGAAGCGGGCGTATAGGAAAATTCCGGGTTTTCAAGAGATTTTTCGATAACTTCGCAGGCTTTTTCGTTTAGTTTTTGACCGGAAGATGCTCCGCGTTCGAAAATTTTAATACCGTTATCTTCGTAGGGGTTATGCGAAGCGGTTACGTCGATAGCGAAGTCGAAACCCATTTCGTAAAAACAATAGTTTATCGCAGGGGTAGGAAGGATGCCAGCGAGGGAATATTCGAGGCCGAAGGTTTCGCAGGCGGTCGCGAGATCCTGTAGGATCCATTCGGTTGATTCCCTAGTATCACCAGCGAGGAAAATTTTAATATTATCGCCGGCATAGTTGATAAGACCCCCTATTATTTTAGCTAAAAATTCCGTAGAAAACTCATCGGCTTTTTTTCTAATTCCGTCGGTTCCGAAATGTTTCATATTAAACTCCTTAAGACATTAATAGTAAGTTTTATATCATCTATCGTACTCCCACGGGAAAGGTCGGCGAGAGGGATTTTAAATCCTTGGATCATAGGGCCGGCGCAGATAAAGCCACTGAAATATTTGAGAGATTTATAAAGGATATTTCCGGAGTTTAAGTCGGGAGTAATAAGAATATTAGCGTCGCCTTTAATTTTTGAATCTGGGAATTTTTTATGGGCGACTTCAGGGTTTATCGCGACGTCGAGTTGCATTTCGCCATCGATAAGATAGTCAGGGTAGTTTTCGCGGATTTTCTGAATAACAAAATAAATTTTTTCAAGATCGGGATTTTTACCGCCAGAACCGTTAGTAGAGTAGGAAAGCATAGCGATTTTAGGTTGTTTTTTAGTAAATTTTAGGAAAGCTCTAGCGGTATCTTCGACGATTACGTATAGTTGTTCTTTTGTCGGGAGTTTATTAACGCCGCCGTCGGCGAGAGCGAGGATT
This sequence comes from Candidatus Nanosyncoccus sp., assembly GCA_045603985.1. Taxonomy (GTDB): domain Bacteria; phylum Patescibacteriota; class Saccharimonadia; order Saccharimonadales; family Saccharimonadaceae; genus Nanosyncoccus. The sequence continues at coordinate 19,493 of JAZUNE010000013.1, read as the reverse complement.
TTATCATCTCTTTCACAAATAAAACAGCTAGAAAAATAGTCAGATTTTAGAGAAATAGCAGATTTATAGGCGAGAAGAACGTCGCGAGAAGAGTAATCGAGGCCGGAAATCATCGAGTCGGCCTCGCCGTTTTTTAACATTTCAACGGCTTTTTCTAGAGAGTCGGCGGGGAGAAATTCGATATCCTCGAAATTTTTAATAGCTTCTTCAGCGATCGGATTATTTAATTCGGGAAAAACGATTTTCATAGTTAAATTTTATTACGAATAGGGGGAAAAATCAACCAATTAGATTTTAAAAACCACTAGCAAAATAAAAAAGCTTGTGGTATGATAAAGTTGTCTAGTAATATAAAAAATTATAAGTGAGGAACAACATTTCATGAAGAAGGTCATCAGAAGTGAGAAGCGAATCGGTCTAGCAACCGGTGTGTTGGGAATTCTAGTCGCGGGAACGTTAGTTTCCGGGACTATTTTAAGCTCAATTAAAGTTAGTGCTGATACTAATGATACTGTAGTAGATGAAGTCAACATCTCCGTCCCAGTAGCTTGTACCCTTAGCGGGACAGTAAATACAGCACATACTAAGACCGTAAATAATAATACTTATGAAGATGAAATTGGTCAAACAACTCTAGCAGCATTCTGTAATGATATGAATGGCTTTGCTATCTATGCGATTGGCTATGGCTATGCAACTACTTCGGATTATTCTAATGGCAGCCATACTTACGGGAATAATACATTACTTGGTATAAATACTGGTTCTACTATTGCAACTGGAACTAATACTTCAGGAAATACTTCTAACTGGGCGATGAAACTAACCAAGGTAACGGATACAAGCGTATCCTATGTTCCGGCTAATCTAACAATTGAAAATGGCTTTGGCTCATATAGTAACGTTCCATCAACCTTCACTAAAGTTGCAACTTATTCTTCTACTACTGACCAAACCTTAGGAGCAAGATTAACTACGACTTATGCTGCTTTTGTTTCCGGAACTCAGGTTGCCGATACTTATGAAGGTGCGGTTAAATATACTATGGTGCATCCTAGCACATTAGTATCCGGTTCTTATACGATTTCCTATAATGCTAATGGCGGTAGTGGGAGTATGGCGAGTACAACTGGCTATAATTTTGAAGATGTGACCCTTTTAACTAATGGCTTTACTGCTCCGAGCGGTTATGAATTTGCTGGCTGGTGTACGGTCCAAGGAACTGCTACTCAAACTACCTGTACAGGAACAAGTTATAGTGATGAAGATGAGATACCGGCCAGTACAATAACATCTGGCGGAACATTAAATCTTTATGCTTACTGGTCAGCATTGTCTATGCAGTCCTTTAATTCTACGAAATGTTCTAATATGACGACTGGAGCGACTATGACTTTAACTGATACAAGGGATGGCGAGTCGTATCTGATTGGAAAACTGGCGGATGGTAATTGTTGGATGCTAGATAACCTAAGATTAGATTTAACTGATACTAATGTCCAGGCTAATCTCTCCAGTTCTACTACTAATGCGACCGATTTAGCTCTAGGTTATCTAATAAATGGTGGGGGTTCTAGCCCATACGCTACTACTGCCGTTGCAGAAGGCACAATAAATAGTTATATCGCTCCACAAATCGCGACAAGTTATAAGAATACTACTACTACAAGTTATGGTGCGGGAAGTGGGAAGATAGGAGTTTACTATAACTACTGTGCCGCTACGGCTGGCTCTTACTGTTACGCTAGTGGTTCTGGTACTGGTAATGCTTCCTATGATATTTGTCCAGCAGGCTGGCGCATGCCGACCGGCGGGGCTTATGATGATAGCACCCATACAGGAACTGGAGAATATTACACTCTCGGTATCGCTCTTGGATTAACGTTTGACGAAGATGAATGGGGCTTTACTGGAACGACTTACCAGACTGCTCTTTCTACCCCTCTGTCGGGCTACTACTGGGGTAGCTCGGCGGGCGATCAGGGCGATTGGGGCGACTGGTGGTCTTCTACGTACAACGATGGCTACGGCATGTACAGACTGATCGTGAATTCCGAGTACGTCAACCCGAACAACGGCAGCAATCGCAGCGACGGTGACTCGATGAGATGCTTAGTAGGCGATTAGTTGTTCCTTATTCGTTCTTTAGCTAGAGGTGGGCTTTTAGCCCACTTCTTTTCTCCCTACGTCAAAAAGAAGGAATAAGGCGCCCCCCCTTCCCGCGAGCCTAAAGCGAGCGAGGAAGAGGCGGGCGCGGAAAAACTTGCAAGCGTCTCTAGAGTTCGGTATAATAAAGACATGGAATTCAAGGATAAATACAATTTAACGAGGGAAGAGAATGTTTTTGTAGCGAAGAAATATATGAAAGATTCGGTATATAGGAGTGCGTTTTTAGAGGGGATGGCGGTGACTTTTCCGCAAACGGAAGCGATTTTGGACAATGCTACGGTAAATAATGTTTCGGCGAAGGATGTGGCAAAAGTCATTGAGCTGCGCGACGCGTGGGAATATTTACTGGCGAATATTGATGCGCCGCTGGATTTGAAATATCTTGAGGATTTGCACGAAATTGTTGCGAGAGAGGATGTCCCGTGGGATAGGTTAGGAAAGCTTAGGACGGAGACGGTAAGAATTTCGGGGACGAATTATTTACCGGAAGTGCCTGATGCTGAGGCGGTGAGGTCGAAGATGGCAGAAATCATGGAAGCTAACACGACTGATACGGATAAGGCAATTACGATGTTATTATATTTAATGCGGGCTCAGTTGTTTTTAGATGGAAATAAGCGGATTGCAACTTTTGCTTGTAATAAAATATTGGTGGCTACGGGGCACGGGATTTTTTCTTTACCGCCGGAGCTAAAGGAGCAGTTCGCGGAGAAATTGATTAAGTATTACGAGACCGATGAGATGGGAGAGTTAAAGAGTTTTGTGTATGAGAATTGTTTAAGTGGATTGTGATTTTGAGTTTTTATTTAATTAAAATAAGCCCCTGAGGGGCTTATTTTGACTCGGGTCTTTAGGCTATTTATCGACGACTTCGCCTTCTACGGGTTCGTCGTCGGAAGATTTATCGTCGGATTTTTTATCTTCGGATTTAGAGTCGTCTTTTGAAGCTTCCTGATACATTTTTGCGCCGATCGGCATGATACGGTCGGAGAGGTTTTTAGTCGCTTCCTCAAACTTTTCTTTATCGGCCGATTCGTCGTTTAAGACTTTCTTCGCTTCTTCGACAGCTTTTTTAATAGTGTCTTTATCTTCGTCGGAAATCTTGTTTTTATATTCATCCGGCATTTTTTCGGCTTGGTAGATCATATTTTCTAGGTGATTCTTAGCGTCGATACTATCGCGTTTCTTTTTATCTTCGTCGGCATGCATTTCGGCTTCTTTTTTCGCTTTTTCAATATCGTCTTTACTCATGTTGCCGGAGTTTTGGATTGTAATACTTTGTTCTTTACCGGTACCTTTATCTTTCGCGGTAACGTTTAAGATACCGTTAGCGTCGAGATTAAAGGTAACTTCGATTTGCGGAACGCCGCGCGGAGCGGGAGCGATACCGTCCAAGATGAAGCGACCGAGAGATTTATTGTCTTTAGCAAATTCACGTTCGCCTTGAAGGACATGGATTTCGACTTGCGGCTGATTGTCGGAAGCAGTGCTAAATACTTCAGATTTTGAAGTCGGGATTGTGGTGTTTCGATCGATTAGAGGGGTGCGAACGCCGCCCATAGTTTCGATACCTAACGTTAGCGGGGTAACGTCGAGAAGAAGAATATCTTTTACGTCGCCTTGAAGGACACCGCCTTGAATTGCGGCGCCGACGGCAACGACTTCGTCAGGGTTAACACCTTGCATCGGGTCTTTGCCGAAAATTGATTTAACTTTTTCGACAACGGCCGGCATACGGGTCATACCGCCGACCATGACGATTTCGTTGATATCCTTAGTATCGAGCTTTGCATCCTTTAAAGCTTTCTTCACAGGACCTTCAAGACGATTTAAGAGGTCGGAAACTAGCTCTTCAAGTTTCGCACGGGTTAGAGTTGTTTCAAAATGTTTCGGACCATCGGCATCAGCGGAAAGAAACGGAAGGTTAATATCGGTAGAGGTAGAGCTACTGAGCTCTTTTTTCGCCTTTTCGGCTTCGTCTTTAACGCGCTGCATCGCGGCAGCATCGCCTTTAATGTCGATACCGGACTCTTTCTTAAACTCGTCGACTAGGTAATTAACAATAATATTATCGAAATCTTCACCACCGAGGTGGGTATCGCCATTTGTAGATAGAACTTCAAAAACACCGTCGCCGATGTCCATGATGCTAACATCGAAAGTACCACCACCAAGATCGAAGACAGCAATTTTTTCGTCTTTTTTACCTTCGAGGCCGTAGGCAAGAGCAGCGGCGGTAGGCTCGTTAATAATACGTTTTACTTCAAGGCCAGCGATTTTACCGGCGTCTTTAGTAGCCTGGCGCTGAGAATCGTCGAAGTAAGCCGGAACGGTAATAATAGCTTCAGTGACAGGTTCGCCGAGGAAAGCCTCCGCGTCGGCTTTAATTTTAGAAAGGACCATAGCTGAGATTTCTTCAGGGGTATATTCTTTACCGTCCATTTCAACTGCGACACCTTGACCCTTTTTAACGATTTTATATGGACTAATTTCCATATCGTGCTTAACTTCTTTATCGTCGTATTTACGACCGATGAGACGCTTGATACCATAAATAGTATTTTTAGGGTTAGTGACACGTTGACGTTGTGCAACTTTACCGACTAGCCTTTCGCCTTTTTTAGTAACAGCGACGACGGAAGGGGTAGTACGATCGCCTTCGGCGTTCGTAATAACTTCCGGCTTTCCCGCGACCATGTAGGCGAAAGCGCTGTTAGTTGTTCCTAAATCTATACCGATGATTTTACTCATATTTTATCTCCTTTTCTAGCACTCGTTAGCTATGAGTGCTAATTCTTAATCTATTGTAGCAAACTAGCACTCATGTGTCAATAGTGCTAATTAAAAAATTGATAAAAATCTTGTCTCTATGATATAATACAGATATGGCGATTGAGAGGTTAGTCGAGCCGACGATGGCTTCGGGAGATACAGAGGAGGAGCGGATGGAAATTTCGCTCCGTCCGGTTACTTTTTCGGAATATATTGGACAGGAACATCTTAAAAATAATCTGAAGCTTGCGATTTCTGCGGTGAAAAAGAGGAATGATGGGTCGACGCTCGACCATGTATTATTATACGGTCCGCCAGGACTTGGGAAAACGACGATGGCGGGAGTAATTGCGCATGAGCTCGGGGCGTCTCTTAGAGTTACTTCGGGACCGGCGATTGAACGGGCGGGAGATTTAGCTTCGATTTTAACGAACTTAAAAGACGGAGACGTATTATTTATTGATGAGATTCATAGATTAAGAAGGGCGGTAGAGGAAGTCTTATATTCCGCGATGGAGGATTATAAATTAGATATTGTAATCGGAAAAGGGCCGGCGGCGAGGAGTGTACGGTTAGATTTACCGCATTTTACGGTAATAGGGGCGACGACGAGGACGGGGTCTCTCGCGGGGCCTCTTCGGGATAGATTCGGAATAATTCATCGGCTGGAATATTATAAAGAACCGGAAATTGAGCAGATTATCAAACGGACGGCGGGGATTTTAAAAACAGAAATAAAACCGGAGGCGACGGAGCTTCTCGCGACGAGGTCGCGGCTGACGCCCCGGATTGCGAACCGGTTATTTAAGAGAGTAAGAGACTTTGCGGATGTGAATGGAGACGGGATTATCGATACGGTTATTGCGAAGGACGCCTTGAAATTAATGGAGATTGATTATTTAGGGTTAGATCCGGCAGACCGGAATATGCTTCGGCTAATGTATGATAATTATGGGGATAGGCCGGTAGGGTTAACTACGATTGCGGCGTTAACGGGAGACGAGGTGACGACGATTGAGGATTTTTATGAACCATATCTATTACAGCTCGGGCTTCTCGCGCGGACGCCGAAGGGGAGAGTTGTGACGGAGAAGGGAAAAAAGCATTTACAAAATGGAACAAATATGCTATAATGGGGGTAATTGAGGTTTTTGATTGGCTAAAAACCTAAAAAGGAGCTAAAAATGGATGAAAATCTAGCAAAAATTCGGTATGAAAGAAGTAAAAAGGATTTTCCGGGGCTTAGACTTGAGGAGGGGGAGTATGTTGAGTTTGCGTTTTCGCGAGCGAGAGTGTGTCTTTTGATGATATGGGGAGGATCGGCTTTAGGTCTAATTTTTATATTGCTAGCATTTTTGCTAGTATTGATGGGGCAGTCAATGCTAGATGAGATGGGAAAACATTTTTTGTTTATTATTTTGTTCTCTTTAGTAGCGGCGGTCTTAGTTATTTGGATGTTAGCTCTGAGGATTTATCGCGGAAATAAATTATTTATTACGAATAAACATGTAGTTCAGATGGTTATGAACTCACCGGTTTCTACCTCGATTAATATTATTGATCTAGGTTCGGTAGAGGATGCAAGTTTTAGACAAGAGAATATACTACAAAAATTGTTCCATTACGGAACTTTTAGACTTGCGACAGTAGGGGACGAGACTACCTATACCTTTACTTATTCGGATATTTCGCCGAGTGATTTAAGGGCGGTTATCAATTTAATTACTGACGCAAAAAAGAACGGTAAAAGTCGGGAAAAAACTTCCGAAGATTAATTACGGTTATATTTTATATAAGTGTCTTCTTTTTCAAGTCGGGTTTTTAGGATATATTCTTTACATTTTCCGTTTTTACAGTTAGCGGCTTCGTAAGAGTAAGAGCTTTCGGGATCGCCAAGATTAAAGCCGTTCGGGTCGGTCCAGAGAGCAGGGTCAATAACAGTAATATTCTCTTCGGAAATAGTTTCGGGATAGTAACCGTTTTCTTTATAAAAACTTTCTTCAAGAGCGTAATACATAGCATTAATAGCGGTTTTTCGATCTTCGTCGCGCGCGAAAGCGTCGAGATTAGATTTTTGGACAAAGAAGAAAACAAGAAGTAGCGATGCGAAGATTGCTACGATGGAAATTTCTAAAATAGTAAAACCATGTTTATTCATATTATTAATTATAACATAAAAAAATGGTAGTACCGACTGGGATCGAACCAGTGACCTTGGGCTTATGAGTCCCACGCTCTAACCATCTGAGCTACGGTACCGTATAACTTATTATATCACAGATTTGGTACACTCGACACGATTTGAACGTGCGACCTTCAGGTCCGGAACCTGACGCTCTATCCAGCTGAGCTACGAGTGCGTGGTACACCGGGAGGGATTTGAACCCACGACCCCTTGTTCCGAAGACAAGTGCTCTAATCCGCTGAGCTACCGGTGCTTAAGAATATTATAGCATAATTTTCCAAGTTTTCATAGAGGGGGGTTGAAGTTTTTTGGCGGTCATGATAGAGATTTTTTATGCTAAGGAGTTTACTAAAAAATGTACACCAATCATATTTTGTAGTTTTTATGTCGGCGGGGATTATTACGGGAGCGATAGTCGGGTTAGTTTTTCGGATTAATTTTTTCGCGTCGCCGATTTGGATTTTAGGGGCGAGTTTGTTAATGATTTTTGCGTTTTTAAAACCGAAATTTATGTTTGTTATAATTGCGTTTATCGCGGGGATGATATTAGTTTTTACGAGAGTAGCGACTGAATTAGAAAAACAAAATGTGTTAGGGGAAGCTTATGTTGTTTCGTCTGGGCTTGAGACGGAGGCGTGGGTAGTTTCAATGCGGGATTTTTTCGCGGAGAGAATTCAAAGGCTTTTACCGGAAACGGAAGCGTCGCTTGGACTATCGTATCTACTCGGGATGAAAAGCGGACTACCTAAGGAGCTTTCGGAAAATTTACGAACGGTAGGGTTAGTTCACATTGTAGTTGCGAGCGGGGCGCATTTATCGATTTTAGTTGAGATTGCAAAAAAGATATTTGGAAAGATTTCGCGATTTGCGGGGCTTTTATTTTCAATGCTTTTTGTAGTATTTTTTATGGCGATGGTAGGATGGACGCCGTCGATTCTTCGAGCGGGGATAATGGCAATTTTGGCGATAGTGACGTGGTATTATGGGCGGAAGATTGAGCCATGGCGGATGATTTTATTAGTAATGGCTACTACCTTAATGATGAATCCGATGTTTATAACTAATTTAGGGTGGCTTTTATCGTTTGCGTCGTTTACGGGGATTATGATTTTAGGTCCGAAAATGACGCGATATTTTTACGGGGAGAAGAAGCCGGGGTTTATTGCGGAAACAGTAATTACGACGATTGCGGCGACGTTGATGACGTTACCAATAATTTTATATTATTTTGGGCAGGTTTCGTTAATTTCGGTAGTGGCGAATTTGTTGATTTTGCCGACTTTAAGTTATGCGATGGGGCTGACATTTTTAGTTGGAGTTTTTGCGGGGGTGCCTTGGATTGAGATTGCGATTTCATTTTTAGCGACTAAATTGCTTGATTTTCATATTTTAGTAGTGGAGTTTTTTGGGGCACAAACACAATTTCTAGTTAAAATTTCACAGTATCAATGGCAAATATTTTTAATTTATATACCTATCGTGTTGATTATAATAATAAGTCATAAACCCTTAGCTTTACAATCGGTAAAATTACGCCGGAATAAATCTTAAAATCTTAGGCGGACCTCTCGGCGGGGACGGGCGGACTTCGGTCCGTAAGATTTTAAGATTTATCGGGTAATTTTACATTTTGTAAAGTCTAAGGATTTATGACTTCTTACCTAACTCGACAAAATGGAATAAAAATGGTAAAATTAGGGGAAGATTGATATTATTAAATTTTTTGAAGGAGTTTTTATGTCTGGACATAGTAAATGGGCGACGACGAAAAGACAGAAGGCGGTTGTTGATGCAAAGCGAGGGGCGCTTTTTACAAAAATCGGGAATCAGATTGCGATAGCGGCAAGAGGCGGGACGGATCCGGCGATGAATCCGAGCCTTGCGATGGTACTCGAGAAGGCGAGACTTGCGAATATGCCGAAGGCGAATATTGAGCGGGCGATTGCTCGAGTAGCAGATAAATCGGCAGCGGCTTTGATTGAAGAAGTTTATGAAGCATATGGACCGGGGGGAGTCGGAATTATTATTGAGGTCGCGACGGATAATAAAAATCGGACGATGCCGGAAGTAAGACATACTTTAGATAAAAACGGGGGACGGATGGCGGAGCCGGGAAGCGTTATGTTCCAGTTTTCGCGCAAGGGCGTAATTGAAGTTTCGGAGAAGGGGGACGAGGTAATGATGGTGGCGTTAGAAGTAGGGGCGGAAGATGTAGTTGATGAAGATGAAGGGACTGTAATTTATACGGGAGCGTCGGATTTAATGAAGGTGAAGAAGGTTTTAGATGAGGCGGGCTTAACGGTAACTAGTGCGGAACAGCAATATGTTCCTTCGTCGTATGTACCGGTTGAGGGGGAAAACGCGGAGAAGTTAGAGAAGCTATTATCGGCGGTTGATGATTTAGACGATGTAACGAACGTCTATACGAATGCGGAATAAAAAATAAGACCTTTTAAAGGGTCTTATTTTTTAGCGGCCGTTTTTAAGGCGAGGATGTTTCCTCTTATCGCTATGTTTATGGTTATTATTGCGATTTTGTTTTGAAACGGGTCGCAGTTTAATTTTTCTTGCCATGGAGATATTATATCATAATTTAAGAGGATATGATATAATAAGTGGCGGAAAGGTGGCCGAGTGGTTTATGGCACTGGTCTTGAAAACCAGAGAGGGAAACCTCCGCAGGTTCGAATCCTGTCCTTTCCGCCAAGTTAACAATTAAAAAGTACGAAAAGCGAAGCTTTTCGTAGCAGACTGAGGAAAATTTATTATAAAAAATTTATTTTTATAATAAATTTAGACGAAGGATGCAAGAAACGAAGTTTCGTACTTTTTAATGATAATTTAGCGGCTTTAAAGGCCTAGGATAAATATCCTGTCCTTTCCGCCAATTAGTTTGTATGAAAAATATTGTTGAAGTAAAAAATTTTAAGATGCGGTTCGGGGATAAAGAGGTGATTTCCGATCTTAGCTTTGAGGTGAAAAAAGGAGAGATATTTGGGTTACTTGGTGCGAACGGTTCGGGAAAGACGACGACAGTAAGAGTGCTTCTGGGATTTTATGAAGCGAGCGGAGGAGAACTTTTAGTTGATGGGAAAAAATATAATCCTGAAGATACTTCGATTACGGTAGGATATCTGCCGGAAGAAAGAGGACTTTATCGGAAAGAATCGGTGATTGACACGATGATTTATTTTGGGGAGATGAAGGGATTAAAGAATCCGCGAGAATGGGCAACGAAATATTTAGAAAGAGTTGGGCTTCTTGATAAAATTAATGAGAAGGTTGAGAAATTGTCTGGAGGGCAACAACAAAAAATTCAGCTTGGAATTACGATTATGGGGGACCCGAAGCTTTTGATTTTAGATGAGCCGACGAAGGGATTTGACCCGATGAATCGGCGGCTTTTAATGGAAATTATTGAGGAATTACATAAGAAGGGGACGGCGATTATTATGATTACACATTATATGGATGAAGTAGAGAAGCTATGCGATCGGGCGCTACTTTTAAAAGACGGAACGGCGAGGGCTTATGGAACGATTAAGGAAATTCGGAAAGAGTTCGGTGGGAAAAGTTTGGATGATATTTTTGTAAAGATTTATGGAGAAGGAAATGAGTAGAGCGACTTTTAAGGTTTTTAAATTTGAATTTATTCGGCAGATTAAAAAACCGGCGTTTTGGGCGGCAACGCTTTTAATTCCTTTAATGATTGGCGGAATATACTTTATTAGCTTTATTTCTTCTCAGGGTGTAGATGAAAATCCGACATTGGATGAGAATACTAAGGTTGCGATTGTCGACAAGGCAGGGATTTTTTCGGCACAGGCGCCATTTATTATAGATGGCGATAAAGAATATGGGATGGAGATGGTAAAAAATGGTGAGGTTGATTTATATTTTTACATTCCGGAAGATTTTAGAGAGACAAAGAAAATTGAATTTTATCATATTTCGGAAGGATTAGAGATTTTTAATTATGATGGAAATATTATAAAGAGTCTTTTATTAAGCGATGCTGCAAGTAGGGTGGATGAGCTTGATGTTTTGGCATTAACGGGAAATTATGAAATTGAAGATAATAAACTTACGGCTAATGGTGAGGAGTCAAACGCTTTAGGAAAAGCGATAATTCCATTTTTTATCGGGATTATGTTTTTTATGTTTATAACGCTTTGTGGGAATAGGTTTTTGATGACGGTAGTAGAGGAGAAAGAAAATCGGATTTCGGAGATGATTTTAACGTCGGTGTCGTCGAAACATTTAATCGTTGGAAAAATTTTCGCGATGATGGCGCTTGGGGCGGTACAGATTTTAGCTCTCGTAATTCCAATACTAGTTTTAGTATTTTTGAATCGCGAGAACCAACTCATAAATATGATTCTTGCTATGATTGAGATTGATCCGATAATGATAGCTTTAAGTATTTTGTTATTTATTGCGTCGACGTTATTTTATGCGGGAGTTTGTACGTTTGTCGGGTCGTTAGTCTCGACGGCGCGGGACGCTTCGTCGTTTATCGGACCGGCGATTATTGTGATGGTTTTTCCTTTGTATTTTATGCAAACATTTATGATAGCAGAGCCGAATTTTATGGTGCATTTTATGACGTATTTTCCGTTTACGGCGCCAATTGCGTTAATGCTTCGGAGCGGATTTGGAACGATTTCGATAGTTGAATATTGTATTGGAATTATAGTAGTAGTAATTTCTTCTATAATAGCAATTCGGCTAGCGGTCTTAACATTCCAAAAAAATGCGATTAATTTCTCGATTGTAAAACCGAAATTTTTAAAGAAGAGATAAATATATAATAGCTAGAATTAAAACTTAAAATTTCGCCACGATAAAAATTACAACAGGTCAGGCGATATTACTCGTCTTCTTCAATAATTGCGAGATGGGATTCGTCGAGTTGGGTTTGGTCAACTTCGGAAGGAGAGTCCATCATTAGGTCGACGCCGGAGCCGTTCTTTGGGAAAGCGACGATGTCACGGATATTTTCGACGCCTTCTAGGACCATGAAAATACGATCAAGACCAGGAGCGCAACCAGCATGCGGAGGGGCGCCGAACTTAAAGGCATTTAACATTCCGCTAAAACGGGATTCGACATATTCGTTATTATATCCAAGGATGTTAAAGACTTTATACATAATTTCGGGATTATAATTTCGGACAGCGCCGGAACAAACTTCATAGCCGTTCATAACCATGTCATACTGGTCGGCCTTAATTTTGAGGAGTTTTTCTTCGCGAGATATGTTCTCAGAATCGCCTATACAAGCCTCTTCTAATGTCTTGAGACCGCCTTTTGGCATACTGAAGGGGTTATGACCGAAATCGAGTTTATTATTTTTTTCGTCCCATTCGTAAAAAGGAAAATCAATAATCCAGGTATAGGCGACTTCGTTAGGATTTTTAAGACCGAAATGATCGGCAAAGGCAATACGAAGTTGACCTAAAACTTTATTAACTTTTTCACGTTCGTCGGCACCGAAGAAGACAGCGTCGCCGGTTTTAGCATCAGTCAATTTTTCGACATTTTTAATTTCTTCATCTGTCATGAATTTTAAGATTGGAGACTTTGGACCTTCTTCTGTATATAATATATAGGCAAGACCGCCGGCGCCTTCTTTTTTAGCTTTTTCAGTAAATTCGTCTATTTCGCGACGAGTTAACTTCGCGCCGTCTTTAACACAGAGAGCTTTAACACAAGGAGTTTTAAAGACTTTAAAGTCGGTATCTTTAAAGACTTCAGTTAAATCGATAAGTTCCATACCGTAACGAAGGTCGGGTTTATCAACACCGTAAGTTTCCATAGCAAAATCATAAGGAAGGCGCGGAATCTGAACAGAAGTTTTAGGAGAGTGCTTTTGTTCGCCGCTTCGCTCGCGCCCTCGCCTAAGGGGCTCGTTCGCTAAGTCCTCGCCGTTGCTGCGGATGCTCACAAAAGCACTCTCCATAAAACTTCTGGCAGGCTCGGAGCGCATTACAAGTTTTTTGTTGCCAAATTCGGTTGCGAGGTTGATGAAGAGGGGTTCAATCGTTTGGCGGACAACTTCGCCGTCATCGACGAAAGACATTTCGCAGTCGAGTTGGTAAAAATCTCCGTAAAGGCGATCGGCGCGAGGATCTTCATCACGGAAGCAGGGGGCGATTTGGAAATATTTAGGAACACCGCCAACCATTAAAAGTTGTTTAAATTGTTGAGGGGCTTGCGGAAGGGCGTAAAATTTTCCTGGGTGTAATCTCGAGGGAACGAGAAAATCGCGAGCACCTTCGGGGGAAGAGTTTGCGAGAATCGGAGTCGTAATTTCGGTAAAACCATGATCATACATATAATTACGGATATAACGGTAAAATTCAGAACGACGTTTTAAAATATTTTGCATGCTAGGACGGCGAAGGTCAAGAAAACGATATTTGAGGCGAAGTTCCTCGGAGGATTTTTCGCCATCGTCATGAGTATTTACCGGGAGAGGTTCGGATTTGTTAAGAAGTTTTAGTTCTTTAACAACAAGCTCGATTTTTCCGGTTTTAATATTTGGGTTAATTAAATCAGGTTCGCGTTCGCGCATTTTCCCGGTAGCGCTTAAAACGAATTCGTCGCGGACGGTTTCAGCAAGTTTAAAAGAGGCCTCATCTTCAGGAGTAATAACGAGTTGGATAATTCCGGTATGATCGCGGAGGTCGATAAAAATTAGACCGCCATGATCACGGCGGGAATTAACCCAACCTTCGACGGTCACTTCTTTGCCTAAAAAATTTTCTAAGTCATTTGCTAAAATTCTCATATCTGTTATTATATCACTTACCAAGTAAATAATCTAGTAGCATTTGAATAGTGAAAAAGCCGGCGAGAGAATCATTTTTATCAAGAACGAGAAAATAGTAGCTATTAGTTCGTTCAATTTCTTCTACAACGAAATTAAGCGAATCGGAAACATGGAGATAACTGACATTTTTATCAAGATATTTAGTTGCGCGGTCGGTTTTTTTAATTTCGAGAGTATTTAAAGCTTCGGTATGGATAACGCCGAGGACTTTATCTTTATAATTGACAACTGGAAAATTAGTAAAGCCGGATTTATAAAGTTTATCTAAGACTAAGGGGCCGAGAATTTCGGTATCCTTCACAAAGACCATTTTATCTTTCGGAATCATGAGATCTTCGATTTTACGTTCATCAAAACTCATAATGGCAGCGATACGATTACGATCTTTATTACTTAAAACATCACGAGGAGTATGTTGCAGGACCGAAATAAAATCTTTAAGAGTTTTAGGAGTATATTTATTCGGCGTAGTAGCTTTAGGCTCGCGGTATTTTTCAAGCTTCGGGTCAAGAAACTGGACAATTTTTTTTAAAAAGTTGTACCACATGGCCTAATTATAACACGAAAACTTCTTTCTCGGACACGCTCAAGGGCGCTCGCCCAAGCTTACGGTCCTCGAAATGAAGTTTTTGTGTTATAATTACAAAAAAGGAGCTATTTATGAAAAAAATGAAGGGGTATTCTGTGATTGGAATAATTATTGGTATTATTGTTGTAGTGGCGATAGGAATTGGAGCATACTTTGTAATTGATGGGAATAATAAGGCGACGGATTTTGATGACTACGATTTTTATTCAGTGATTGAGGCTAATAAAGATAATGGGAATATAGGTGACCATGTAAAAGGTTCGGCAGACGCTCCGGTTTTAATTTTTGAATATGCAGATTTTCAATGTCCGGGTTGTGCTTCAATTAATCCGCGAGTAAATAAGGCGATCGAAGAATCTGACGGTAAGTTAGCGGTTGTTTATCGTAGTTATTTGTTGTCTTATCATCAAAATGGGACTGCGGCGGCTTCGGCGGCAGAAGCGGCGGGATTACAAGGTTATTGGAAAGAATATGCGGATAAATTATTCTCAGAGCAGGCGGAATGGGAATATGCGACCGGTTCGGAAAGAACTGAGCTATTTAATAAATATTTTGAAGAAGTTACAAATGGGGAAGGGGATTTAGATAAATTTAACAAGGATATTGCGAGTGATGCGGTTTCGAAAAAGATTAGTTTTGATATGGGGATTGGAAAAAGAATTGATATTGGAGGAACGCCAGCATTTTATGTAGACGGGCAACTAATTAGTTGGAGTAGTGCAGGGAGTTTAGAGATTAACGGTCAGGAGATTAGTTGGGAGTCGGCGAGAGGCGGAGATGACTTTGTAAATTTACTACTCGAAATTGTTGAAGCTAAAACGAAATAAAAAAATCCCCCTTTGAGGGGATTTTTTGAAATCTTAGATTTCGATGAACTCTTGCCAAGCGGCAGGAGGGATTTTTGACTTTTTACGTTCTTCCGAACGCTTTAGTCGTTTGATACGCATGTATCTTAATTTTCTCCTTAATGTTTTTCGCTCTTACGACCGACCCACCTCGCGAAAGACTAAATGAAAGTCTATTGGGAAATTAATGAGCGATAGGACTTATTTTAACAAAAGTCTTTTTAATATGCAAGCATAAAATGTTATAATGAAATATATGAAAAAGCGTGGGCGAATTAGGTTTAAAATAAAAACTTGGCAGCTCCTATTGTTTTTGATTCCTTTGTTATTTATTGATGCGACTTTACTTCGGATGGATCATATTAAAATGACTGAGCTCCGGGACGCAGTATTAGCGGCGGATGAGGCTGAAGATGATGACGAAATTATGAGAACATTAGAAGAGTTAAAGGAGTTTGTATTTTCAAATATAGTAATAAATGTGGTAGACAATAATGGGGTTCAAGAAATTACTTTCGGAACGGGACCATTTTACCTAGAGCACCAATATATTAGAGCGGCAAATAAGGCGTTAGAGGAGGCGGAAAAGAATCTAGCTTCAGATAGTAATCCGAATGGGAATGTTTATGCATTAGCTAGTGAAACATGTAAGGCGCAAGCTATAGCGAATGGGTGGACGTGGAGCTCCTCGGGGTATATAAATTGTATGGTTTCGGAGATTCAAAAATATCCATCGGCAGATGAGATTCAAGATACAATAGTAGCAAATTTACCCTCAACGGAACTTTACCGAAAAAATTATGCATCACCAATTTTTGTACCGACTTTGACTGGGTTTATGCTTTTACTTACGCTTATTATAATCGTTGTAATTTTTATTAGGGGGGTTATCTGGGTTATATTAAGGTTATCTCTATTATTTATTTAGAATTAAAAAAATTCTCTAAAAACCTCTTGACAATTAATGCTCGGGGTCATAAGATAAGAGTATATTAACTTAAGGAGGAAGCTGAAAATGGCTTACGAACACACTAACGGTAAAGGTGTAAAATACTATCTTCATAAATCTGAAGTGACTCTTCGTGGCGGTAAACCGCAGACTATTTATTTCTTTACTAAAGACGAAAAAGGTGGCAAGGGAACTCCTTGTGATCTTCCAGCAGATCGCGTAGTTTGCGAAAACCCACGCAATGGTTTCTTGACCCTTAAGAAGAAATAATTGTTAGATACAATTTTGGCGTCCGATCGGTAAGATAGGGCGCTTTTTGTGGGGAGAATTTGTAGCCTAGCTTGGGTAATTTTGAGTTGATTTTTAGCATGAGCATGATATAATGGAGATAATATGGCGTTTTAATAATAACGTTTGGACGTAGACAGCTGAAGGGGAGTAGTGCTTTGAATTATTGATGTGAGGTATAGCGACTTAGAGGTGGCAACTGAATTTTGTAGTGAGGTCTAAGTATCATTAGAAGGGTCAGTAAGGGAGAATACATCAAAATGAAACAAAGGGCTTTCGTAATCGGGTTGTCTATCGTCGTAGCTTGTATAGTGGCGAGTGCGGTATCTATCAATGATACTTATGCAGCAGATTATAATAGTTGTATTAATGGGGCTTATCATGATGGTGAGTGGCCCGGCGGTTCTTCTATAACGCATACCGGTATAGAATCTTTTGAATGGGTTTGTGGTCAATGCCATAATTGGGCCGATGACCCAGATGTTCTTTATTATGGAACGGCTTGGTTTAATGATTCTACAGGTGATATGTATAAAAATGGGGTGAGTTTTGTTAATGAAGAAGTAAATTTTGGTTCTGGTCAAAAGAAAAACTTATATCTTCGTGGGCAAGCTTATGCTTGTACAGATGGTGGATTTGTTGAAGGATATATGGATGCATATAAAATTCGATTTGTGGATTTGAACACGAACTCTCCAATAAGATATCTTGGAGAGATAAGTCCTGAAACTGTTCTACTTAGAGGGGGAGTAAATCAGGGATATACTTGGAGCTGGCCTAGGAGTGTTATAACGGTCAGATTAGATATTGACGAGATGATTAGAGAATCTAAAAGGAATGGAAGCATGATAAAACAGCTCGATCTTCTTGGCGGAACTATTACATATAGAGAAAATATAGGTGTGTATAGATGCCCTGTAGATACACCGCCTGAGGAAGAAGAAAAGAGATGTTATGCAAATGGGGTTCCACTTAGAGTAACGATAAGGGCGCCGGAGCTAACTATGAGATATGTGGATACAAATGGAAATAGCATAAAGAACAACGCGGGTAATACTTATCAGCAAAAATTTTCCGATTTTGATGATACGATAACTATGACTGCTCCGAATATCAGCGGTTATAGTTTTCAGGGTTTTAAACGTAGGAAAAGCGATTCTGGGTATTTAAGTAGTAGTGGAGACTATACGATAAGTGGTACAAATTATGCACATAGGATGTCCAAAAACATAGAGGTATATGCTGTATATATAAAGAGCGAGTTTATGGCCCAGGCAAGGGTAGCTGAAGGTTCGTCGTGGTCGAACAGCGTGACGAATAAGAAGTCTTCTGGTTGGGTAACAGGAGGATCGGCCGGAACTGTAGAAATTGAATGCGCTAATGCGAGTGGCTGTACTGCGGGATTTTGGTTTGATTTGAAAACAGTTGCGGGAAATGGACGGACTTATTATTCTATTAGGAAAAGCGTTGATGGTGGGGAGTTTGGCTGGGTAGTTGGAAGATGGATTTATCCTAGTGCTAGCGGGGAGCAAGTTTATTCGAAAGATGAAAATGTAAAGATAGGGCAAACGATTTGTTACGAAATAGTATATTATCAGAATCTTTTTAATAATACTATAAAAGAGGTTACAGCATGTGCGCGCGCAAAGCCGTCTAGGTTTGAGGGGAGATCTAGTATATCAGGAGCAGTGAGCGATACGACTGGTTGGCAAAATAAGACGACGAAAAACGTAGCATTTATTGAAAATTGTGATCCAATGTATGGGTGTAAGGCATCATTTAAACATGAATTAAGACGAATAGAGGGAGGCGGAGCTACTGATTATAAAGTAGCTAGAACAGTTAATTATACGGAATCGTTAAGAAGGATAAAAACGGGGACGGCATACGGTAGTAATAATGTAAAGAACGGAACATTTAATAAAACGGAAGGACAAGTTAGTAGTAGCGGGGAATGGACGCTCTATCCGGGGATGGTAGTTTGTGAAACGCTGACGTTTACGTTGAGTAATATTTCTGGAGCAGGTAGGGTTTCTACGACGATTTGTGCTTCGGCGCTTGGAAATGCGCAACCGCCGGATGCGGGCGAGAATGCTCTAGTTGATATGAGAGTAAAAAATGATAGTGTCTCCAAATATAATTCATATAAGAGTGATGTTTACGCAAAACCTGGAGATTCTTTAACTTATCGGGGGACTTATAATCCGAAAGTTCAGTATACCTATTATCTTATTCCGCAGAAATTTCAGATTGATTCGGGAACGGTTTTTAACAATACTTCGTCTCTAACTTTACAACAAGCTTTTGATCAAAAGAAATCGCCAAAATGGAATAGTGATATTACGATATATAGTTCTAATTTTGGATTAGGAGCTTTTAACCGAGATTATAGTTATATAAACGGTAATACGACAAAGCAAAGCGAAACTAATAAACATACAGTAGACCCGAGCGAAGTCGGCCGAAGCCTAAACGAAACAAACGAAACAAACCGGAATAATACAACAAAGACAACCCCGAAACAAGTAACATTCTATAGTAGCGGCAATAGTAACGTCGGCAAAGTCATTACAGGCTCAATCTCAGCAACAGCTTACGCACGAGTACCATATAACTTCATTAATACAACTGAAATTAGTACTTCAAGCACAACTACTCTTTATGCAGGAGAGACAGCAAAAATACAATTTAAGATTAATGTAAATAAGAAACAAAATAATGTAACTGAAGGTAACTATGCAACAATAGTCAGAAACGCTAAATGGAAGATGGAGGTTTGTTACAATGGGACATGTTATGAAACTAATCCTAATACAGGTAATCTAAATACAGCAGGCAACTTAAACGGAAAAGAAGAAACT
>JAZUNE010000012.1:0-36635 GCA_045603985.1 Candidatus Nanosyncoccus sp. | reverse complement strand
AGAGAGAGAGAGAGAGAGAGAGCAAATTTTATCGGTTGCTAGACCGATTTGTTTTTCACTCCTGATGACCTTCTTCATGAAATGTTGTTCCTCACTTATAATTTTTTATATTACTAGACAACTTTATCATACCACAAGCTTGTTTATTTTGCTAGTAGTTTATTTTTAAAAAATTATACTTTCCTAACCTTCACCATCGCCGGTCTTAAGACCCCTTGATAGTCTCTTTACTCTTCAAGCAACCATTTTACTAAATTAATCTTCCGTATGCCCGCATATTCCTCGTTCACCATATCAAGCGTCAATAGTATTTTTGGATAATTGTCCCTTATTTTAGTAAATGGCCGAAGCTCCCGTTCAAGTACTTCTTGAGACGTGATATGATAAGCTACCTGGTAATAGACTCTTTCTCCCCCAGGCTTTTGCACAATAAAATCCACTTCTGCCTCATCTGTTTTACCAACCATTATTTCCCCCTCGTTGCGCTTCGTCAGCTCCAAATAAACCACATTTTCAAGCTTGTGCCCTAAATCCGATTCTAAAGATGAGTTCATTAAGAGTTGCCTTAACCCTAAATCTACTACATAATATTTATCATTAGTAGTTAACATTTTCTTACCCTTAATATCATACCGGCTCACCGGATATAGTAAATAACTTTGTGTCAAATAATCTAGGTATCTAAGCACCGTATTATGAGTCAGCGTCCCTTTGCTCCCAGCCAACGTAGTCGCGACCGTTCGCGCCGAAGTCGGATTACCAATGTTTGAAAATAAGTACTTCGTCACCCGTAAGAATTCTTCGCGATTCCGAATCTCGTAGCGCATAGCAATATCTTTATTTATAATCGTATCGTATAGATCGGTTAGATAATTCTGCGCAAGCCTCTGATCAATTTTAGACAAATTTACTACTTCCGGAAATGAACTTTGATTTAGATAATCTAGGAAAAGCTTGTTTTCATCCGTTTCCTCCGGAAAGGCTTCTCGGTATTCCGCAAAAGAAAAAGGTAACACATGTATAGAAATATAGCGTCCAGTCAAATATGTCGCTAACTCCCCAGAGAGTAAGAACGCATTAGAGCCCGTAATATACAAATCTACATTTTCCTTGACGAATAACGAATCTACGGCCTCCTCAAAATGCTCAACTTTTTGTATCTCATCCAGGAATATATAGTTCATCGCATCTGGTACTAGTCTTTCCTCAATTTGTTGGTGCAAAGCTCGCCAATCCCTTAATTCTAAGTTTGCTTCTTCTTCAAAATTAAAAGATTGTATTTGAGACTTTTTGACCCCTTCTTTTCTCAACTCGTCACGAAAAATCTGCAAAAGGGTCGATTTACCGCTACGACGAATACCAGTAACTACCTTAATTACCTTCTGGTCTTTTAGCTTTCTTAGTTGATTTAAATAGTAATTACGCTGTATCATAAATAAACATACTCCTTATGTTACTATACACCAAAAATCATTTTTTTGCAATTTTGGTTAATAAGAACTAATCTTCCACCCCTAAAGAGCGCTGTATTTTATTTTTTATGATTTATCATGCCCTTTAACTTAGCACGATATTATTATTTTTTCAACCTCTAAACTCTATTTATGCCTTCCTAACCTTCACCATCGCCGGTCTTAAAACTTCCCCCTCGTAATAATACCCCGGACGCAAAGTCTCCGCAATTACCTCTTTTTCGCCTTCCCCCTCAACCATTATCGCATCATGTAAATCTGGATTAAATTCCGCTCCTTCCTCTGACGAAATCTTAGCAAGCTCTAAATCCTTTAAAGTCTTTTCTAACGACTTCAAAAGCGGCCCTAATTCTTCATAACTAGAAATTGCCCGATCTAAATCGTCTAAGAGCGGCAATACCTTATAAACCGTCGCGAGTTTCGTCGCTTTTTTCTCATTTTCTTTTTGTATCTCAACCTGTTTTCGGAAATTCTCAAAATCCGCCCTCGTCCTCTGTAGATCCGCCGTTAACTCGTTAATTTCGGCCGTGAATTTTTCAAATTTTTCCTCTTCATTCACGTTTCCCTCTTTTTTCCCTGTATTTTTCTTCATTTTTCTCTCCTTTTATAAAATTTCCTCTAACATATTTCCCGCATATTTAACTAGCGACATTACTCTCGCATAGTTTTGTCTCGTCGGACCTAGAACCCCAATATAACTCCGGTCCGAAAACGGCGACCGAAATTTTGATATTATAAGCGAAACTTCCGAATTTTTTCCAATCGGATTTTCCTGTCCAATAAAGATATTTAAAGGCTCCCCCGGCGCCGCTTCCCTTAGCCATGGCTCTAAATTATCTAAAAGCTTCGCGACTGCCTGCACCCTCCGCGCATCCATAAACTCCGGTTGCGTAAAAAGTCGCGTTAACCCCGAAAGATATAATTGCCCCCCAATCGTCGCAAGACCTAAATTCCCCGTTAATTCTACTAAGGAATCTACTGCCCGCCTAATCGCCGCATCTGCCTGTGACTGCGCCGAAACTCTTACTTCTATCGCATGCCTCCCCCGCTCAAACGATTTTTTCTCAATTTCCGCCCTATCCGATATATCCTCCCGCCCCTCTAAATTATTTACATAATACCGATATCCTGCATCAGTCGGTACTCTTCCCGCCGAAGTATGCGGTTGCGCAATTAAACCTAGGTTTTCTAGCTTCGCCATTTCCGCCCGTATCGTCGCCGGCGAAACATGAAAAAGCTTCGCCATCATTACACTTCCAACCGGCGCCGCCGTCTCCGCATATTCCTCAATAATCTGACAAAGTATTTCTCTCTGTCTCGGGGTTATTTCCATACCTTAATTATATAAAATTAGCACTCATACGTCAATAGTGCTAATCTCCGGGCGGGTGACGGCTCTGGAGGGGGACCCCCAAAATATTTGCGAAGCAAAATTTTGGGGGAGGAAAAGAGCCGGCAGGACCCGCCCGGAAATTAGCAATTTTATGTTATTATAGTACTATGGATGATAAGATTGAAACAATTAAGAAATGGCTCGGGACCGGTAGTATTAACATTTTCGGCCTCCCCATGTCCGGCAAAGACACCCAGGGCATCAAACTCGCCGAAACTTTAGATGCTAAATTCCTTTCCTCCGGAATGATTATTCGCGCTATGGAAAACGAAACTAAAAAACATTATTCCGAACACGGCGCTCTTATTCCGACTAACGTTTTCTACGAATGGGTTTTACCCTATTTTGAGCGACGTGATCTATTTAGATATCCGCTCATTTTATCCTCAATCGGTCGTTGGGCCGGCGAAGAAAAACAAGTCATGTCCGTCGCTTCCGGCGCGGGACATGAAATTAAAGCCGTTATCCTCCTCAATATTTCCGAAGCCGATGTTGAAAAACGCTTCGAAACCGCTAAAGTCCTAGACGACCGTGGCGACCGAAGAGATGATAAAGACTTAGAAACCTTTAAAACCCGCCTTAAAGAATTTCGCGAAAAAACCCTCCCAGTTCTCCAACATTATAAAACCCTTGGACTTCTTATTGAAGTTAACGGCGACCAAACTCGCGAAGCCGTCTTTAATGAGCTCGTCGAAAAACTTTACGAAAAAGCTTCAAAATCTCTTGCCTAAATTCATAAATGAGATAAATTAAACCGACCCCTAAAACCCCTAAAACTGCATATAGTGCGATAAATGACGATTCCTCTTCATATTCTTCCGTTTCTAAACTATAATCCGCCCCGTTATTCTCTACAATTTTCCGACACCTTCCCGTCTCCGGATTTAAATAATATCCTTCCTTACAAGTCTTCTCCGTCGTCGTCTCATACTTCCTACATCTCCCAGTTAAAATATTTAGATATTGCCCCTCAGGACAAATCTTCGTCGCTACCGTCGTTACTTTTACACAATTCCCCGTCGCCTCATTTATCACCTTCCCCTCTTCGCAAGTCTTAAATTCCTGATAATTATTCGCTTCCCCCGGCGTCGGTTTATAAGTTACTTTCCAAATTTCTTCTCCTTTACTATCATACCCAATAAACGCGTACGCCGTCGCCTTTCTTTGTCCATTCGGATAATATAACGTATCTATTACCGCCCCATCTGTATCAACTAGTTCTAACAAATTCCCGTTCGTCGGATTTTTTGTTAAACTAAAACCCGCTATGTTCGGATAATATAAATAATATTTCTCCGGGCCTAAAATCCCCGTTAAAACATATTCTTTATTTTTATATCTAATTTTACATCCATCCATTAAAATCTGTTCCGAGCTACTATTATATAATTCTATAAACTGCTCCGATTTCAAAGTTTCATAATAGCTTAAAATTTCCGAAAATTCTAGCCCCCGACATTGACTTTCTACGCTCCCGTACCCCTCTTCTTCTTTCTCTTCTACGAAATAATTTTCCGCCTTAAACTCCGGTTCATATTCATCTAGATGCTCAAACTCTAAAGTCTCCAAATTCCTTACTAAAACTGTCGGATTAGAAGACTTAAATTCCTTATAACATTCTTCCTTCCCCATCCAACAAACTTCATCCAAAACCTCTTCTCCTCTTTTTAATACTAGCCCCGCCTTAAAAGCTAAGGTCTTAGTATAAGTTATATTAGCTAGCTCGCTATCCGGCGAGCTAGCTAAACGAAGGAGGATACTCTCGCCAGTCATCCAACTGTTCTCGGGAAATTCGAACAAAACTGAACTATTCCCGCTTGAATTAGTATAGCCTACAGTGACCCCAGCGAGCGAAATCGGTGCGTCGGATTTTCTTCTAGCAATTTCAACCATCTCTCCGACATTAGAAACCCCTTCTATCGTATATCCCGGGTTTATCGCTTTTATATATATTTCCGATAATTCATTTTTTTCCGACAAATTTATATTTTCTTCATCAGCATAAACCGTCAAAACTTTATTAAAGCCTCCGCCTAAAATTCCTCCGAAAATTAAAATAAAAATTAATAATTTTTTCTTCATGCAGAAAAACTATCATAAGCCTACTGAGAAATCAACCTTTTCTATGTTATAATAAAAGCATGAGTATTTTCGTCTCTGTGGGCATCGTTATTCTTGCTATGCTTATTATGGCCTCTTTACAACTTACGCCCGGCGTTTTTGCTCTTTTTTATCATTACGCTCTAGGTAAATATTCTCCTAGAAGAGTTTCTGAACTCAGTTTATTTTTCATCCTTGGCGCCGAAATTATTTCCGCCTGTCTTTTTCTTTCTTCATATTATTTAGCTTACATTTTTTTCTTAAATCAATCCCGCCCCGAACATACCGTTCTCGTTTGGTTTGCTATCGGCGTCCTTGTCGCTCTTTCTATTGCTAGTTTTTTCTTTTATTTTCGCCGCGGAGAAGGGACTAAATTATTTATTTCTAGAAAATTCGCTAAAGCGCTAGATACTAATGCTAGAATTATTAAAACTCGTTCTGATGCTTTTACGCTCGGAGCTCTTTCTAGTACCTGCGAAATTCTTTTTACCCTGCCTCTTTATATTATTACATCTATTGAAATCGCCGAAATGAGCTATGAATATTTTACAAGCGATCTCTTAACTCTAGCTTATATTCTCACTGCCGCTGTTCCTCTTATTATCGTCCGCTGGTCCTTTAAGTCCGGACACAACCTCGCCCATATCGAAAGAATCCGCGTTAAAGATAAACTCTTCACTCGTTTAATTCTTGGTTTTAGTTATTTAACTATCGCTATTTTAATTATCTACTTTAAGGTTAACTAGTATGGAAGAATTTAATGAAAAAAATATCCGAAAAGATCTAAAAATCGACGCCCACGCGTTAGGAATCCCTAGCGGAACTGCTGAAACTTATATTGAACATGTTATGAAAAATCTCCAAAAAACTTTAAAAACTAAAAAAATCATTACCGAAAAAGACTTAAATAGATATCTCGTAAAAGAATTAAAAAAATATCACGCGGATTTAGCTTATGTTTATGAAAATCGTGATAAAATAATATAAGGATGGGTAAAAAATATAATTTTGAATATATTGTTATTGGTAGTGGACCTGCTGGCTCCGCCGCCGCAATTAATTTAGCTAAAGCAAAAAAACGCGTTGCGCTCGTCGAAGGACACCATTTCGGCGGTGCAAACCTAAATACTCGTGATGTGCCGTATTCTGTTGCATTAGACTTCTCTCATACGTTTTTCAAAGTTTCTTCTAGGCCTGAATTTAAAAATCAAGATCTTACTTTTAGTCTTCCTACCGCTATCGCGGAGCAAACAAAAACTGTTTTAAACGCCGGTGGAAATAATAAAACAGTTTATGAAAAAGCCGGAGTTATCTGCCTTGAAGGTTATGCGAATTTCATTGATAAAAATACTATCGCTATAGACAATAGACGTTTTACTGCGAAAAATTTCATCCTTGCTACTGGTTCTAAGTTAAATGTTTCCGAAATTTCCGGAACCGATCATGTAAAATTCTTAACCCCCGAAAATGCTATTAAAGTTCGTCGTCTGCCCAAAGTCGCTCTTGTCGTCGGCGGAGGCTCGACCGGTTGCGAAATTGCCGAATACTTTGCTGAGCTCGGTACTAAAGTTATTATTATGGAGTCCGCTAAGCGTATTTTACCCCGCGAAGATAAGGAAGTTAGCGAAGTTATTTCAAACTACTTTACTAAACGTCTCGGAATGATGATTCTTCCGAATTATAAAGTCGTCGCTCTTGAACAATCTAATGAAGGTAAACGCGTTATTTTCCAAAATGGCCGAACTGAAAAAGCCGCCTATGTAGACTGTATTATTTTAGCTACCGGAAATAAACCGACGCTTGATTATGGTCTAGAAAACGCTGGAGTAAAATATAAAGATTCCGGTATTTTAGTAAATAAGTTATTTGAAACCTCCGCGAAAAATATCTACGCTATCGGGGACTGTATCGGCAAAGAGTCTTCGACTACCCGTGCCGACTACGAAGGAACAATCCTCGCTTCTAACTTAATAAATAAAGCAAAAAATCAGGTCAACTACATCGGCCTCATTCGCGCTACAAATATTTTCCCTGAAGTTGTTACTATTGGACCTACCGAGACCGAACTAATTAAAGCTAAACGTAAATATAAAAAAGTTATTGTAAATTTAAACGAAATCCCTGCCGGAAAAATTAACCGTTTTGATTATGGATTTATTAAGCTTCTCTCTGACCGAAATAATCATATTATTGGTGCATCTATCGTTATGCCTAACGCTGTTCTTCTTAGCGAAGAAATTTCCCTCGCTATCCGCCATAAACTCTCCGCCCTTGAACTCGCTAGTACTCCCCATACCGTAAATAGTTATAACTATGCCATCAAACTTGCCGCAAAATCTCTCCTAAACAAAAAACGCTAAACTAAAAAAGGCCGAGATGCCGGCTTTTGGTGCGAAAAAGTGGTTCGGACGTCAAATTGGAGGTTACTTATCTCCAAAATGCCAACGTAATAAGGTTTACGTCAATTTTTAAATTTTCCGTATCACACACCATTTTAACAATCAGATATAAGGGCTCGAAACCCATACACTCTGCTGTGTCATAATGTCATGCTTGGATATCACAAAGGTCTTTTTCACGATTGACATGATTACTATTTCACTACATCAATCTTCAAGATAAACGTATCAAACCAAAACAATATAATCTACAAAAGTATAACATAGTCACCGGCGAGCGGTTACAATCCCCCTTGCTTGCCACACCTGGGCGGGGGTACGCTAAATAGCCTGACTACTTGCCAAACAACGCACTGATGCACCGTAATGCCCCCGTAAAACACTATCCCCTGGACGCACACCGGAACTATAAAACACCAAATGATAAGCGCCCTTATAATAAGTATTCACCGTTGACGACCAATAGTAGCCGTCGATACCCCGATTATTCAAAGACCCGCTGTTAACATAACCAGAGTAGAGGTAGTTATTTGGGTATGCTCTGAGTTTTTTACTGGCATCAGAATCTTGGATATTTATATTATTATTAATTTTGTAATTTAGATAATAGAAACCACCACTAGTTCTACCATTACCATATGGGAGTCTCCAGCCAGCTGGGCACAAATCGCCACCTGCACTATTACTATTTGTGCCATAAGTACCATTACCCGCCGTAGCAGAGTACCAGTTGTAGTAATTACCATAGCTATATATGGATCCAGTGTTTATATTCGGAACTTCTGTATCCCTATTTATTGTATTATCAGTATTTAGCCTGGATTGATCATTGCAGGCGGCAGTGCTAGTGGTGCACCATCCATTCGGAGCAGTATCTGCATCGTAAGCTACATTTGATGTAGACGATAAGTTGGTAAAGGTGCTAGCGTCAGTATAGTTATGCTTCAACGTGACGGTTGGATTATTTTGGTCACCATCGTTTAGTGGATTATTGGTATTAATAGTAGTAAGGGTTGTTGCTACCGTATTGCCACTCTCCTGATGAATATCGGCCAGTCTAAGGTTTTCTATCATCCAACAGTTACCATCAGCCAGTTTGGCGATAGCGTAGATTTCATTATCGCGTTCATCAGTGAGAGCAGAAACAGAAGATAGGTTAGCAGTACCGTCAGTTGGGGCGGTAGTGAGACTGCCTTGCCCAGTGCCACAAAGCTGAGCAACCTTAGTAGAATCCTGAAATGAACCAACAGGCTTTACCCAAACGGCGTAAAGAGAGAGACCGTCATTGTCACCAGAGTATTGTCCCTCAATGAAAGAAATGTCCTCCTGAGGACCGTAGAAAGTGCCAGAATAGTCGTATTCAGTATTCCAACCAGCAAAACCATAGCCCTGACGACTAAAGTTGGAAGCAAGTAACGTGGCAGAAGTGGAAGTAGTCCCATCAGTAACACCAATTGTCTGACACCCCATAGTACCAAGCACATTTCCACCATTGGGGTAATAACATATTTTGCCAGCTTCTGTAATTATTGGGTGAAGTGGAGTGTCTGAGTTAGCTGGATGAACTAAGGTGTAGATTACTTGTCCTGTATAAGTATCCGCTGGTTGAGTTCTAGAAATATAAGTAGCATAAGTAGTAGTAAGCTTAACTCCGCCAGTTACAGCTGTCATATCAGTTCCTGAGTTCTTATGTGCAACTCTTACATATTCATTAGGGACTACGTGATATTGTGAGAAACTAGCATCAGCTCCTCCAGACGTGTTCGGAGCAGAATCTATAGAAAAAGCATTAGTTCCTGTTGTATCGCCAGAATCTTGTGTTATAGCTAGTTTCATCGCCCAGTTAGAGACATCAGGATTTCCTGGGGCTGTAGCTAGTCCAGTTTCTATTGTATTATTAGTAGAAGCTCCTACTAGTTTATTACTATTAGTTCCTCCTATTTCATCTCCAGTATATCCAGCCGCATAGATAGCAAAGCCATTAGAATCATTACAAAAGGCATGAAGGGTAGTAGTACCAATATCGGCTTGGTAGGTTCCATTAGTAATTTCTGCATTATGTGTATTCATTCCTGTACCGCTCATCGTACAAGATACCGGTACTGTAATAGAAACATCGTCAATAACGCTGTCGTCGGCAGAAACTTTAAGAGAACTAAGAACTAACCCGGAAAGAAAGGTTGTTGTAGCTAAACCTCCGATTATAATATATTCCAATTTATTACCAAGCATGTTTATTATATAACCTTTCACTTTAGCTTATATTTTATTAATTCTACTTATGATTATATATGTTTACCCCCCGCCCGCAAGTCTTGAAATTATTAGGAAATATTATATAGGTATAGTAAGTGCTTGTGTTATAATTAATATATGAAAAAACGAATTGTTTTAGCTTTAGGTGGTAATGCTTTACAAAAAAATGGTGAAGCTACCGCTGAGGCTCAAAAAAAGGTAGCCATTGAAGTTGGCAAAGTTATTGCTAATCTCGCAAACAAATACGAAATTATTGTCGCACACGGTAACGGTCCTCAAGTTGGCAATATTTTGATTCATGAAGAATCTGCTTCTACTAAAAAAGCTCCTGCTATGCCGCTTGAAACCGCCGTCGCTATGAGCCAAGGCCAAATCGGCTACTGGCTTACCCAAGCTATTAACAATGCTTTTTTAAAACAAGGCCAACGAAAAAAAGTCGCTACTATAGTCTCTCAAGTCGTCGTCGACCGAAACGACTCCGCTTTTAGAAATCCAACTAAACCAATCGGCGAATTTTACTCTGAAAAAGAGGCTAAATCTCTTGCGAAAGAAAAAGGCTGGGCTGTTAAAGAAGACGCTGGGCGTGGCTGGCGCCGAGTCGTTGCCTCCCCAAAGCCAATCGATATCGTCGAAAAAAAATCTATTATCGATTTAGTCGAAAGTGGCGTAATCGTTATTGCTGCCGGCGGCGGCGGTATTCCAGTTTATCGTACCAAAGTATTAAAGCGCTTAAAAGGAATCGACGCCGTAATCGATAAAGATTACGCTGCGGAAAAACTCGCCGAATTAACAAAAGCCGACATTTTTATTTCAGTTACCGCCGTTCCGAATGTTTATATTAATTTCGGTTTACCAAATGAGGAAGCCCTTCATCAAATCTCCGCATTAGAAATTTCAAAACTTATTAAATACGGTTATTTTAAACCCGGCTCTATGCTTCCAAAAGTCGAAGCCGCCATTAAATTCGCTAGATCCGGCAAAGACCGTATCGGTATAATTACCGACATCACCAATCTGAAGGAAGCTTTACAGGGCAAAGCCGGAACTATAATAACTTCTTAAGCTCCGCTTTATACGCTTCTACTCCCGGTTGGTCAAATGGATTTACTCCAAATAATTTTGCCGAAATCGCGCAGGAAAGCTCAAAGAAATAAATTAACTCCCCAAACCCTTTTTCATCAAAAGAGGGAACTGAAATATTAAGCACCGGTATCCCGCCTTCCGTATGAGCAATTCTTACCGCCGAAACAACTTTTGCATTCATTTCATCCGTCGGAAAATCTATAATAGTCTCGAAAAGATTCCTTCGTCCATCTTGCATAAATTGCCCCAAAGAATGTAAATCCGTCGAATAAATTACCGACGCCGGGAAAATTCCCTGTTTATCCTTCCCTTCCGATTCTCCAAACAATTGTTTTAGCCATTCATTAAAATACAATGTAGACGGCTCAAAACTCGCAAAAACCTCCGTATCATATTTTTTCATACCTAAAGCGTGTCGCATATACGCATATTGAATCGCCGGCTCAATAGCAGCATCTACCGCTTCTGCCGCCCCCTCAAGCAATTTTTCGACATTTATACCCGCTACCGCCATCGGCAGTAACCCTACCGCCGTTAAAACCGAATATCTCCCTCCAATATTATCCGGAACAATAAATCTCGTATAATTACAAGCCACCACCTCATCATGCAGCGCCCCTTCTTTCGCATCAGTTGTCGCATAAATCCGTTGGCATGCCTCTTCTTCACCATATTTTTCAATTAATTTTTTCTTAAATTCAGAAAAAGCAATCGCCGGTTCTAACGTCGTCCCTGATTTCGATATAACATTAATCGAAAAATCATGATCCCCTACTTTATCTAATGCCCATTCTAATTCCCGTCGAGATAAAGAATTTCCCGCATAGATAATTTTCGTTTCCGATTTCGGTCTTAAAGCCTCAATTATCGCCCGGTGTCCTAAATATGATCCCCCGATTCCAATACAGACTAAATATTCGCTCTCTTCTTGGATCTTCTTCGCCGCGTCCTTAATTCGCGTAAACTCCCCCATATCAATCTTCTTTGGCAACCCTATCCAACCTCCCATTTTATCCCGAGCTAACTCTTTTAAAATTTGCGCTGTTTTTTTCTGATCAATTTCTGAACTAAAGTTTACTTTTATCATTTTGCCTCCAAACTACTTACCCCTATTATAACACTTCTATTTTCTCTTTACCTCTTGCTTTTTTATACAATTTGTGATATAATATAGATATGGGGCGTACTTTTAAAGGAGGGTATAATGAAATACGAAATTTCCGTCTGGCTTAGTTATGCCAACTCAACCAAGGATATTAACCGCTTGATTGGTTATGGATTTGCAGTTTACTGTCGAGAAGTAAATACGCAGTGCATTTCCGCAACTAAGAAAATCGAAAACCGGAAAGTTCTATTACAAGACGAAGATAACATCTATATTATTGGCGAAACTCGCCGCTATGAATGCTTTTACAACGGAAACAGCGACGAAGAGGCCGAAAAAATCATGGACTATCTTCGCGAACGAAGAAAGGCAAAACTATCCCCCATTTTAAGCTACCGCGTGTCTTTTTCCAAAAATGACAAAGACCGCATCTCATACTAATACTTCGCCCCCTCCACCCCCGGAGCTAGTCTCCGGGGATTTTTCATGCTATAATTATCATGCCCCTTGAAAAATGCCCGAGTGGCGGAATTGGTAGACGCGCTAGCTTCAGGTGCTAGTGATAGCAATATCATGCAGGTTCAAGTCCTGTCTCGGGTACCAAAAATCTAAATTTTTTGTATTGCATTATTTTATTTGCAGTAATATAATCAAAATCGTGAGAGAGCCGTAGGCTACAACGCCTTAACACCTTCATAAAACCGATGCTATCAACTTGGCCGATATCGTCGGTTTTATTTTGTCTTCTGATCTTCTAAAGCGTTATAAACCGCCTCTTCGTCTTTACTAATAAGCTCTAGCCTCGCTCTAATTTCTCTTTCTCCGATTTCAATCGCTCGCTTTAAAGCAAAATCCTTTCGCATCGGCTCAAAAAATTCAAGCCATTTATTATACATTTCTTCCGTCCGAATTGCGTTTGCTGTATATCTCGGATAATTTTCAATCGATTTATCCCCAGCCATGTTCTTTACATAGCCCCAATGCCCATTCAGCCAATCAAATACCTTTTCCTGAACCTTCAAATTCCGGAATAAATAAATGAATAAATATAACTGATCCTGCGGCTTTACAATTTCCGGTTTATCTAAAAGCCCCATCATTTTATCTAAAACCATCAACTCCTTTGAAAGCGTCCCCGCAAAAAGTAGTTCAAACTTAATTTCCGGGTTTACAATATTTTTATAATCTTCGATATATCGTTCAACTATCCCCGGCTCTAAATAAATCTTCGCATCTAAAATATCTTCCCGAATTTCTGCATCCATCTCTTCATAATTCTCGCCAAACAAATCAGCCAGCTTCCGCATATTTTCCATATCTTCAGCATAAAAATCCAAAGCTAAAAGTACCGACCTTAATCTTAAAATGTTCTCATTATCTTCATCTCTCGTCTTAATCCCAACTTCCGCCAGCTTATCGCTAATTAACCATAAAATAAATTTCTTAAATTTCCGCTCTTCTTTTGTCTCAGGCTTAAAGAAAATCTTTAAATTAGAAATAATCGAAAGTAGAATATTCCAAACCGCCGCCGTATCCTCATTTTTAAACTTTGAAATCAAAGGAATTAAAGAGGCACTTGAAGCTAAATCCGTCCTCGTAATTAAACTTCGATCTATAAGAAGTCTTAATTTTTCCTCTAAACTTAGCTCATCAAATCGCGCCAACCGTTCTTCGAACTCTTCTTCTGATAAATTGAGAATATAGTGCCCACTCATATCCTCTCTAATTTCTGGCAACGGCCAATCCGACTTTTTCATCTCCCCGTCTAATAAAAATCGCTTTTGTGAAAATTTCTCAAAATCCCTACCCGTATTAGTTATTACCGGATACCCAGGTTTATCAATAAACGCATGCATTAATTTTCCCGGATCAAACTCCGCATATGGTTTTAGACTCTTCCATAAGTCATCCCCTACCGTATTTTTATACTTATACTTATTAAAATAATCCGCAACTCCTTTGCAGAAATTCTCCCATCCCATCGCCCGAATCAGCATTAACATTAGCCTCGCTCCCTTTGAATAAACTATCGCCGAATCAAACAATGTTGCAATCTCCGCCGGATCACGTACTTCCTGATGGACCGACTGTACTCCGCTATAAGAATCTCGCATTAACGCTAAGAAACAATCCCCCGTAAAAAATCCTTCAAAAATCTTATATTCCGGATAAATATAATCTACCGCATAATATTCCATTACGCTCGCAAATGACTCATTTAACCACAAATCGTCCCACCATTCCATCGTCACTAAATCCCCAAACCACTGATGCGAAAGCTCATGCGCGACCGTTAACGCTACCCCTTTCTTCGTCCCAAGCGTCGCATTCTTCGAAGCTAGTAACATCGATTCCCTATAAGTTACAAGCCCCCAGTTTTCCATCGCCCCCGCCTCAAAATCTGGCAAAGCTACCTGATCTAGCTTCTTTAGCGGATACGGTTCATTAAAATTATCATCATAAAACTCTAAACTTTTTCCCGCAATTTCATTCGCAAAATCAACCGTATCTAAATCTTGCGCCAGCGAACAATAAGTCGTAATCTCTACTCCATGCGCATTCTTGACCGTCTTCCCATGAAATTTCCCAATCACAAACGCAAGCAAATACGTACTCATCCTCGGCGTCGGTTCAAAGGATGTAATATACTGCATTGGAGACGAGTCTAAAGACGCTCCATTCGAGGGCTTCCGGAGGTTACGACCGTTCGGCTTGCCGTAGCGTAGCGAAGCGGAGCGTCGAGGTGAGGAGTCCGAGCCCCGTGACGACGGGAGCGAGGAACCCCGTCCCGAGAATGGACGCGTCTTAGACTCGTCCTTAATCAATGTATTAGATAATATTAAATCATCTTTATCCGGCACCGTAATTGAGAGTTCGAATATTGCTTTTGCTGCTGGTTCGTCAATGCACGGAAACGCTTCTCTCGCATAATGCGATTCAAATTGCGTCGCTACTATTATCTCTGTTGACCCCTGATATTCATACGTCGATAAATACGCCCCCTCCATATTTTCATTTAGAGAGCCATGATACCCTATTTCGACCTCTAAATCGCTCCTAGGTACCTTAAAAAGCGTTGAAACACCATCTTCATTCGAAAATCTTACCTTTTTCCCGTTCACCTTAACCTCATCAACAGATAAACCAACTGCATGAAATTTAATATTTTCCGCCTTCGCTACCCCAAAAACCGTCACAATTCCCGAAATAGTCTTTTTATGCTTATCAATATCTAGATCTAAAATATACCTCTCTGGTACAAAATATTCTAAAAATCTCTCCATTTAGTGTAATCTCACATTTACTGGTAATTTTGCAGACTTTAAAATCGGCTCTAATTCTTTTTCTTCTAATGTTTCATGCGCTAACAATTCTTCCGCTAACTTATCTAAAACGGTCTTATTCGCTTTTAGGACCTCTTCCGCCCTCTTCGCCGCCTCATCCGAAAGTTTCTTTATTTCTAAATCTATTAATTCCGACGTCTTTTCCGAATACGGCTTCCCTGTTGTAATTGTATAGTATCCTGTCGCTTCGCTCGGGAAAACTAGATTTCTCGTTCCTTCACCCATCCCCTCTTCTATAATCATCGACTTTGCAAGCTCCGCAACATTCTTTAAATCCGACGATGCTCCCGTTGTAATCGCGTCCTTCCCAAAAATCAACTTTTCCGCTACTCTTCCCCCCATTGCCCTAGCTAATATATCTTTTAATTCGTAAATATTCTTATAACTTCGATCTTCCGGCGGCAAAAACCACGTCACTCCGCCCGTTGCGCCTCGCGGGATTATAGTTACTTTATGTACAGGGTCCGAATCTGGTAAAACATGCCCAACAATTGCATGTCCCGCCTCATGATAAGCCGTAATTTTACGCTCTTTTTCATTCATTACTTTAGATTTTCGTTCCGGACCAATCGCTACTCGTTCAAACGCCTCTGTTAAATCATGATTGGAAATTGCTTTATGGCCTTCTCTCGCCGCCGTAATCGCCGCTTCATTTGCGATATTTGCAAGATCCGCCCCCGAAGACCCCGCTGTCTTCTTCGCAAGAGACTCTAAATCAACATTTTCCTCTACTGGCTTCCCCTTAAAATGTACTTTTAAAATTTCCAATCTATCTTTTCTTTCCGGCAAAGTTACATTAACGTGCCGATCAAACCGCCCTGGACGAAGTAAGGCTTTATCTAACATATCTACGCGATTTGTCGCCGCCATTACAATCACCCCCGAATCATTGTCAAACCCGTCCATCTCAACTAAAATCTGGTTCAAAGTTTGCTCATCCTCGCGCCCCGCTCCTCCCCGAGCATCTCGTTTATGTGCTACTGCGTCAATCTCATCAATAAAGATAATCGATGGAGCATTTTTCTTCGCTTTACTAAACAAATCTCTTACTCTCGACGCCCCAACCCCAACAAACATTTCCGCGAACTCCGAACCCGAAATTGAAAAGAACGGTACATCCGCTTCCCCGGCTACCGCCCGCGCCATCAAAGTCTTGCCAGTCCCCGGGTCACCCGCGAGTAAAACTCCCCGCGGAATTTTTGCTCCTAATTTCTCATATTTCTTCGGATTCTTCAAAAAATCTACAATTTCTGTTAAATCCTGCTTAGCTGATTCATTTCCCGCTACATCTTTAAAAGTTACTTTTTTCTTATCCGGACCATAAAGCTTTGCCCGAGATTTCCCAAATGCCATTGATTGACTGTTCGCCGCTGTTGCTTGTCGCATCATCCAAGAAAAGAAAATTACTATCGCGACAATCGGCAAGATTGTTAATGCGACGTCAAAAACTATTCCCCAAACGTTTACCTCTTCCTTATACTCAATTACCGGATAAGTTTCTTGACAACTAGCTAGTTCTTCCCCCTCTAGTTCCTCACAATAATTAACTAAACCTTGATCGTATAAAGTCCCCGACGCATCTTTCATCGATGTTTCTGTCGGCTGATCTTTACCTTTCAACGTTATATCTAGCGTATTCCCAGTTACCGTAATCTTCGCAATATCTCCATTTGGATCATTCGCCCTTCTAATTACTTCCGAAATCGGCACCTCCGTCTTTGAAGGTGAAGAAGAATTCATATTCGAAACTATTAACATTCCAAAACAAATCACTAAGAATATAAAGATAATACTCCTTGTCA
This sequence comes from Candidatus Nanosyncoccus sp., assembly GCA_045603985.1. GTDB lineage: Bacteria > Patescibacteriota > Saccharimonadia > Saccharimonadales > Saccharimonadaceae > Nanosyncoccus. Next base: position 19,681 of record JAZUNE010000012.1, on the reverse strand, counting down.
TATTAGAGGTATTATTATTCATATTCTTACCCCCTGTACTATTTTGTATTTTTTCCGCCACTATGCCTCCTTAAAATTTTGGTCTGGGTGACTGGACTTGAACCAGCGGCCTCGACTTCCCAAAAGTCGCGCGCTACCAACTGCGCCACACCCAGAAATATCTGGTCTGGGATAGGAGATTTGAACTCCTGACCTCACGCACCCCATGCGTGCGCGCTACCGGGCTGCGCCAATCCCAGAAAAATCTTCGTGGTCAGGGTGATCAGACTTGAACTGACGACCTCAGCGTCCCGAACGCTGCGCGCTACCAACTGCGCCACACCCTGACACTCCTATATTATATCACAAATCATTTCCTTTAGTATTCAAAAACTGGCAAATCTTCCGGAAACGGGTCTAAACCGCCATCCAAAAAATCATCATCCGAAAAATCCGTAAACCCATCTCCATCTTCATCTCGATAGCCTGAAGAGCCATATGGGTTATAACCTAGCTCCATCAAAAACCGCGAAGGCATATTTACGCTCCGATTCCCATACGAATACCGCGAAGCCGCATAAGTCAAAAATAGTTTTTTCATCGCTCGCGTCATTCCAACGTACGCGAGCCTCCGCTCTTCCTCTAATTCCGCCTCGTCATCATACGCCCGAGAACCCGGAAAAAGTCCTTCTTCCATCCCTACGATAAATACAACCGGAAATTCTAATCCCTTCGCTGCATGCATCGTCATTAACGTTACCGAATTTTTCGCCGAATTTTCATCCGCTGACGACATCAAAGTCGCGTCAGCCAAAAAATCTTCCAAGCTGTCATATTCCGAAGCATTCGTTATTAAAACTTCGAGATTTCGCATCCTCTCTTCTACATTTGGCGTCCCATCATCCAGCAATTTCTTAAAATCAAAATATTCTATGATCTCTTTTATAATTTCCCCCGGACTATTTAAACTATTACTTTCAACTTTTCCTAAAAATTCTGTTAATTTTCTTAGTCCTTCCTTAGCCTTTCCCGCCTTTAAGATTCCCAGTAAATCTGGATTAAACAATGGATTATCTTCCTTTGTCGCATCCATCGCCATCAAAATCTTTTGTAAAGATACTTCCCCAATCCCCGATAAAACATTTCCGACCACTCTCGAAAGACTAACTTTATCTCGTTGATTTAAAATTAATCTTAAAATCGCTAATACGTCTTTTATTTCTCGTCGATCATAAAATCTTACCCCACCTACGATTTTATATGGAATATTCATATTGATAAAAGCTTTTTCAAAATTGTATGATTGCGCATTCGTCCGATATAAAACCGCAAAATCTGAAAAATCTGGATAAACTTTTTTTAAATTTAAAATCTTTAACGCTACATAGTTAGCCTCCGCCGTTTCGTCTTGTAATGATTCAATATCAACCGGCTCCCCCTTCCCAGCTTTTGTGAATAATTCTTTCTCCGTTCGCGTTTTATTTTCATGGATAATTTTTTGTGAAGCCTCAAGAATGTTCCCAGTCGACCGATAATTCTGTTCTAGTTTTATTACCTTCGCACCCGGAAAGTCCGCCTCAAAATGTAAAATATTCCGAAAATCCGCTCCTCGCCACGAATAAATCGATTGCCAATCATCCCCAACCACACAAATATTTCGTTTTTCATTAACTAAAAGTTTTACTATATTATATTGTACTAAATTCGTATCTTGATATTCATCAATTAAAATATGTTCAAACTTATCCTGCCATTTTTTCCGAATCTCCGGGTAGTTCCGTAAAAGTTCTAATTCTTTCAATAATAAATCATCAAAGTCTCACGCCCCCGCTTTCTTTTTTTCTTCCTCATATCGATAAAAAACCTTCGCAATTTTTTTCTGATTTAAATAGAATGCTTTCGCTTCATATTCTTCCGGTCCATTACCTTGATTTTTTTCACCCGAAATAATCGATTGAATTGATTTTGGTTTTAAATTCTTATCATCCGAGAGCTTTAGCTCTTTCATAATTCTTCGAATTAAAGATATTTGATCATCTACGTCATAAATTACAAAATTCCGATCAAGATTCAGAGCTTCCGCCTCTTGCTTTAAAATCCTCACCGCAATCCCGTGAAACGTCCCCATAAACGGCATAAACGACCGTGGAGAGCTTATGGAATCTAGTTGCTGACTTTTCTGAAGCTTAAGATTTTGATTTGAATTTTCAACACGTATATTCCTGACGGCGCCGAGAAAGCTGCCCTCTAGGGCAGTCTTTCCCGGACGCCCAGCGTATGACGTGCTTGAAAATTCAAGTCCCGCTGAAGAAAAGTTAGCAACTAGATTCCATAGCCTATCCCGCATTTCCTTTGCCGCTTTATTCGTGAACGTTACCGCGAGAATGTTAGACGGTTTAACCCCGTGCGCAATTAGATTCGCAATCCGATGTGTTAAAGTTTTAGTTTTTCCCGAACCCGCCCCCGCAAGTATCAAAACCGGACCCGAAAGCGTCTCTACGGCTTCCTTTTGCTTCTCGTTTAATCCCTCCAAAATAGAATCCATTATCTAATTATAACAAAATATTTAAATTCCGACTAAAGATCCAATATCCGCCCCAAGATGCCTAAGTCGCATCGCAAAATCCTGATAACCTCGGTTTATTGAATAAACATTACGTAGAATCGATGTTCCCGGCGCCGCCAACATCCCAATCAAAATAACAACCGCCGGTCTTAAAGCTTGCGGCGCAACTAGTTCTGCCGGCCTAAAGTTTGTCGGTCCTTCAATATAAACTCGGTGTGCATCTAAAAGTTCTACTTTTACATTCAAATTAGCTAATTCCGTAATATATACTGCGCGATTTTCAAATACCCAATCATGAATCAACGTTCGTCCTTCCGCTACCGCCGCAATGACCGAAAAGAATGGCAAATTATCAATATTAAGCCCCGGAAACGGCATAGGATGAATCTTATCTATCGGCGCTACTAACTTAGATTTATGAATTGTTAGATCAACTAATCTCGTCCTTCCGTTCATCGATAAATATTCCGGCGATTTATCAATCTTTGCATTCATTGATTTTAAAACCTCTAGCTCAATTTCTAAAAATTCAATCGGCGCCCGAAGAATCGTAATTTCTGAATTCGTTACTAACCCCGCCGCAATAAACGACATCGCCTCAATCGGATCTTCCGATAAATTATACTCAACCTCTAAATTAAACGAAGGTCTTCCTCTGACTACTAATTTTGTCGTCCCAATCCCGCTAATCTTAACTCCTAATTTTTCTAAAAAGAAACAGACGTCTTGAACCATATAATTCGGAGAAGCCCCAACAATCGTCGTCTTCCCCGGACTCATTGCCGCCGCCATTAAAACATTTTCCGTTACTGTATCCCCTCGTTCCGTTAAGACGATATATCTATCCTCATCATTATACAATTGTTTCTGATCGACTTCGACTTCATAAAATCCACTATTTTTCGTTGCATCAACTTTTAAACCAAATGGCACTAACGCTTTTAAATGCGGTTCTACCGTCCTCGTCCCAAGCGAGCATCCCCCCGCATAGGGAATTGTAAAATTCTTATAACGGTGTAAAAGTGGTCCTAAAAACATAATAATCGAACGCGTTTTTCGCGCTGCCTCTATGTCCATTTCATCTAACTTTAATTCACGGGGTGATATAATTTCTAGGTCACGATGTCGGTTAGTCCATTTACATTTTACCCCAATCGACTCTAAAACTTCAATAATTCGAAAAACTTCTTCAATCCGCGCTACTTTATGTAAAACCGTCTTACCCGTATTAAGAAGCGACGCACAAAGAAGCCCTACCGCCGCATTTTTTGAAGTATTAATCGTTATTTCTCCCGATAATTCCTTCCCTCCTCTAATTCTAAAACTTTGCGAAACTGAATCATTTATAGAGAGAATCTGGTTCCCTAACGCCTCCGAAATCTTTTTTACCATCTCAAGCGAAATATTCTGTCTCCCTTTTTCGATCCGATGGATTGCCGACTGACTCGAACCTACTTCTCGAGCCAATTCTTCCTGCGTCCAGCCTTTTTCTGTCCGCATTGTCTCTATCGTCTCTCCTATGACCTCTTGATAAGTCTTCGTTCTTTTCATAAAATAATTATATCACGCAATGAATAATTGTAAAGTATAATCTAGGCGGGTGGCGGGCATGGAGGGGGACCCCCAAAATGTTTTCCGAAGGAAAAATTTTGGGGGAGGAAAATGCCCGACAGGACCCGCCCAGAATGGTATGTTATAATAATTTTCATGAAGACAATTAAAGATATTAATTTAAAAGATAAAGTTATTTTAGTAAGAGTTGATTATAATGTTCCATTAAAAGACGGTAAAGTCGAAAGCAATCTTAGAATTCGTGCTAGCCTTCCAACCTTAAATTATCTCCGCGAAAAAGGCGCAAAAAAAATCATCCTTATCTCGCATCTCGGTCGACCAGAAGGAAAAGATAAATCTTTATCCCTAAAACCAGTTGCAGAAAGTTTGAAAAAATTGATTGACCGCGTTGATTTTATCGATGACGTTTCTGGACCTGATGTTGAAGAAAAAGTTAAAAAGCTAAAAAATGGTGATATATTATTGTTGGAAAATTTAAGATTCTTTCCGGGTGAAGAAAAAAATTCCGACGAATTTATTCAAGAAATTATTGATTCTGTAAACGCTGATTTATATGTTCAAGATGGTTTCGCCGTTATCCACCGCGCTCACGCTTCAACCGACGCAGTAAAAAATTATCTTCCAGTTTATGCTGGTCTGCTTCTCGAAAATGAAATCAAAAACCTCGAAAGCATAACTAAAAATCCTAGAAAGCCCGTTCTTTTAATTATCGGCGGAGCAAAAGTCGAAGATAAAGAACCCTTAATTGAAAAATTTTTAGACAAAGCTGATAAAATCATTGTCGGCGGAAAAATCGCCGCTGATGGTTATAAACCGAAAGACTCTAAAATTTATGTAGCCGAAGATTTTGACGAAAATTCCGAAGGAAAAAAACTCGACGTTGGCCCGCTTTCTACCGCTAAAATTGCAACCTCTATTACCGATGCGAAAACGATTATTTGGAACGGGCTCCTAGGCTACGCTGAAGATCCCGCTTACGCTACCGCTTCCGTAATTACTGCCGAACTAATTGGTGAAAAAGATGATGCTACTACTATTATTTGTGGTGGCGATACGACCGGATTTGTTGAAAAACTTATGGAAGACCATAAAAATCTTCATTACTCTCTTGTCTCAACTGGCGGCGGAGCCGCGCTCGAGTTCCTCCTCGGGAAAAACCTCCCCGGTCTAGAAGCTATACTCTCCTGACCTTTATAGTATCTGTCCCGAACTTATCTCGGTCGCCCGAAACAATTACCGCTAAAAGATCTTTTTTACCTTCTTCCGTCTGAAGATAACCTGTTTTTTTCAATTCTTCTGCTAAATTATACCCGAAATCCTCTGAGTATGAACGTACAAACGCCGAATTTGCATAAATTAAAGATAACTGATTCGCAACTCGCGGATTCGACGTAACGGTTACAATCGGTAAATTCGGTCTTTGCGCCGCCATCGTTTCCGCCGTTATCCCCGAAGCCGTTTGACAAACTATAACATCGGCATTTATTTTCTCCGCTAGTCTCGCCGCCGCATTCGAAATCGCATCATAAGTCTCCGGCCCTTCTCCAGACGGATCTTTTTGGATACTCGCTATCCCTGAATGATTTTGTGTATATAAAATTATTTTTTTCATTTCCTGAACGGTTTCTAACGGATATTTTCCATTCGCCGTTTCGTCCGAAAGCATCACTGTATCAACTCCCTGAATTACCGCCGTCGCAACATCCGACGCTTCTGCTCGCGTTGGTTCTAAATTATCGACCATCGACGACAACATTTGTGTTGCTACAATACATAATTTTGCATGCGCTCGACATAACGCTATTAATTTCCTTTGTACAATCGGAACAACTTCCGCCCCCGCCTCGACGGCCATATCTCCCCGCGCAACCATTATCCCGTCACTCGCCTTAACAATTGCTTCTAAATTTTCATCTGACGAAATCGCTTTTTTCGTCTCAATTTTCGCGATTACCTTCGCCGTCGAACCTTGTGCTAGTAAAATCTGTTTTAGTTTTAAAATATCCTCTGCTGACTGTACGAACGATAATGAAACATAATCATAATCCTCTGTCGCTCCATGCTCAATATCCGCTAAATCCTTTTCCGTTAAAATATCTCCCCCGAAATCCGTCTCCGGTAAATTAATCCCTTTCTTTGACATCAAAAAACCATCATTTAAAATCCGTACTTTAATCGCCTTTTCCGAAACTATCTCGATAACTTCACCTTTTATCTTTCCATCAAACATCGAAATCGGCTCCGATACTTTTACTTTTTCCGCTAAATTATATTGTACCGGAACTATATTTCCTCCATCATGTTCAAAATCGCCATACTCTAAAACTAATTCATCGCCCGATTTTACATCTAAGTGGTTATCTTTTAAAGCTCCTAGTCTAACTTTCGGCCCTTGTAAATCCTGCAAGATTGCAACCGACCGACCTTTTTTCTTCGCCGCCTCTCGAATCCACTTAATCTGTTGCGCTCTTTCTTCGTCCGACCCATGCGAACAATTTAATCTACAACCATTCACCCCCGCCATAATAATCTTCTCAATCATTTCCGCCGAATTTGTCGCCGGACCAATCGTTGCTAAAATTTTTGTTCGCTTAAATAACTTACTCATAATTATATCTTACCATAAGTTTAATAATATGATAATATATATAATATGGCTCATGCTAAAAATAAAAAATCAATCAGTCGAAATAGTAAACATAGTTCTAAATTGCATGCTTCTAAGCTTCGCTCTTCTTTTTATCCCGATTCTCCCGCAAAAAAAATTATCCTTACTATTATTATTTTAACTTTTATCTTAGTAATCGTTGCCGTTTGCTGTTCTTTTTTCCTTAAGGATGAATCTCTTACGAAATCAAAAATCGAAAACCTTGCTACTTCTTATTACGAAGATTATCTTTACAAAAATTTAATTACTTCTAATCATGAAAATTTAGATTCTGTAATGGAAAAATACGAAACCTACGGCTCCGCCCCAATTACCCTCCGCCAGCTTCTCCTTTATGCTCAACAAAAGAATCTTAATTACCCCGAAAAAATCTTAAAATATTGTGATGAAAACCTAACTTATGTCCGTTTTTATCCCGAACCTCCCTACTCTAAAAATTCTTACCATACTGAATACAGTTACTCTTGTAATTTTTAAACATTCTTGTTATAATATGACTACGGTCTCGTAGTATAACGGTTAGTACATCGGGTTTTCATCCCGACAACGCGGGTTCGACTCCCGCCGAGATCACCAATAAAAGAAGATGCTTGCATCTTATTTTATTGGTGATGAGAAGGGAGAAACGAAGTTCCTCCCGCCGAGATCACCATTTTTTATTCTTATGACCATAAATAAAAATTTTATTCGCAATGTCGCAATTATCGCGCACGTAGACCACGGCAAAACTACTCTCGTCGATGGTCTTCTTAAACAGTCTCATACTTTTCGCGACAACCAAGCCGAAATGTCGCAAACCCTAATCATGGATTCGATGGACCAGGAACACGAACGCGGTATTACAATTACCGCAAAACAAACTTGCGTTTACTATAATGATTATAAAATTAACATTATTGATACCCCGGGACACGCCGACTTTTCTGGCGAAGTTGAAAGAACCCTGAATATGGCCGACGGAGTTCTTTTAATTGTCGATGCTCAGGAAGGCCCAATGCCCCAAACTAAATTTGTTCTTAGTAAAGCCCTGAGTCTAAAATTAAAACCGGTTGTTGTCATTAATAAAATCGATAAACCTGCTGCGAGAATCGAAGAAGTTAAAGACGAAATTGAAAGTCTATTTCTAGAACTCGCAACCGACGAGAGCCAGCTCAACTACCCAATTTACTACGCAATTGCCCGCGAAGGTCGCGCCGGAAAAACAACTAACTTAGATGGCGATTTAAAAGTTATTTTTGAAGCAATTATAAATGATATTCCCGCCCCTTCGGTCGATTCCGATTCCGACTCCGCCCAACTTCTCGTCGCCGCCCTCGCTTCCGACAATTATCTCGGAAAATATTGCATCGGTAAAATCTTTCGCGGAAAGCTTAAAAAAGGCCAAAGTGTAAAAATCCTACATAGGGACGCAGAAATCACTTCAGGACCATCGACGAGTATGTCAGAGTTACGACGAGACATAAGGGGCGTCAACCCTGTAACGACAGGCGTCGACGACCCCGTCTCGGAGATGGTCTCTGAAGCGATTTCCGCGAAGAGTAGTAAAATTGACAATTTGTTCATTTATAAAGGTCTCGGGAAAGAAGAAGTTGACGAGGCGATCGCGGGAGATATTGTCGCAATCACCGGAGTCGGAGAAGCAAGCATCGGCGATACAATCGCTACGGGAGAAAACCCGGAAGCCCTCCCGACAATCGAACTAGAAGCGCCAACTTTATCAATCTACATCGGCCCAAATACCTCTCCTTTAAAAGGCCGCGAAGGTGAGTTTACGACCTCAAGGCAAATCGCCGAAAGATTAGAAAGAGAACTAGAGACGAATATCGCTCTTAAAATTAAACCTGACGGTTTAGGCTATAAAGTTTCTGGACGTGGCGAATTACATTTATCTGTTTTAATCGAAACCATGCGTCGCGAAGGTTACGAACTAGAAGCTGGACGCCCCGAAGTCGTTTATAAAGAAATTGATGGCATAAAATGCGAGCCAATCGAAAACTTAACAATTGAAGTTTCGCCTGAATTTGTCGGCGCCGTTTCAAACGAACTCGGAATTAGAAAAGCCGAGCTAAAGTCCCAAGAAATTACAAGTTCCGGCGATACTCGCTTTGTTTACGAAATTTCTACCTCTGCTTTAATTGGACTTCGTAATAATCTTCTAACCGCAACAAAGGGAACCGTTATTATGTCTAGTATCCCCTCCGGCTATCGACCAGTCGAAGGAAAATATAAACCCGAGCGTAACGGAGCTTTAGTCTCGTTTGAAAACGGAGTTTCTACTGCCTACGCCCTCGACTCGGCTCAAGCTCGCGGTATCCTCTATATCCCGCCCGGAGTCCCAGTTTATCAAGGTATGATTGTCGGTCTTTCTAACAAAAAGGACGACTTAGATATTAACGTCTGCCGCGAAAAGCAACTTACAAATATGCGTACTCATGCTTCCGACGGCGCCATCCAACTCACCCCCTATACCCAACTATCGCTCGAGCAATGTTTAGATTTTCTATTAGACGACGAACTTCTTGAAGTTACTCCAAAATCTCTTCGTCTCCGAAAACGCCAACTCGACCCAATCAAACGAAAAAGGGAGAATCGTATTATATGATTTATCTTGACTTCGCTTCCGCTACTCCGGTTTCCTCTAAAGTCTTAAAGGCGATGGAACCATATTTTTTAACCGACTTTTTTAACCCTTCTTCCGCCTACCTTCCAGCTAAAAAAGTTTCTGCTGATTATGAAAACGCTAAGAAAATTATCGCCCACGCCATCGGCGCAAAAAATAATGATTTAGTTATTACCGCCGGCGCAACCGAAGCAAATAACCTCGCCTTTACTGCCGTTCCCTTGAAAGCTAAAATTTTATATTTAGAAACTGAACATGCTTCTATTATTGAAGTAGCAAAATCCCGAAATAGCGAGTCAATCAAAGTCCTTCCCTCCGGATTAATTAATTTAGAAGATCTTAAAAATAAAATCGACGACGAAACTGAGCTAATTTCCGTCTCGCTCGCAAATAACGAACTCGGAACAATTCAGCCTCTCGCCGAAATTTCGGAAATCATTCGAGAAATTAAAATTGATCGTTTAAAACGCGGTATAAAACGTCAACTCCTTTTTCATTCTGATGCCTCTCAAGCTCTTAATCTTCTCGATATTAATGTCTCAAGGCTCGGCGTAGATTTATTAACTCTAAATTCCGCAAAAATCTATGGACCGAAAGGCGTCGGCGCTTTATATGTTTCACATAACGCAAAACTAAAACCCCTAACTCTCGGAGGCGGACAAGAAAACGGTCTTCGCTCCGGAACCGAAAACGTTCCTGGCGTAATTGGTTTTGCGGCCGCAATAAAAATAGCCAAAGAACATTTAAATTCTAATCGAAAAAAATATAAAAATCTTAAAAAAATCTTTTTATCTGAACTTAAAAGTTATGAATTAATTAACAAGAAACATTCCCTCGATAATTTTATTGTTATATGTTTTGAAAATTTAGATGCTGAAAGATTAATTTATCTTCTTGAAGAAAAAGAAATTTATGTTTCTACTGGCGCTGCCTGCGCCGCCTCAAAAGGGAAAAAGTCCCACGTCCTTTCCGCTATTGGCCTATCCGACGCCAAAATTAACGGTTCTTTAAGAATAACTTTAGGCGAAACTAATAATGAAGAAGAAATTTATACAGCTACAAAACTTATTAATGAAGTAGTAGAAAAAGAAAAACTCCGCCTCGGATTATGATTTACTAAAATCTTCTTCTAAAACTTCAATTTCATTTTTTAAATTATTTAAATCTTTCTCAATTTCTTTCGCGAGTTTTACTGCTTCTTTATATTTTTCCGTCGCTTCTTCTAATTTAAAATCATCCGAATAAAACCACTCTACCTCAGCATCCAATTTTTCAATTTTTTGATTCAAACTTATTTCTTCTGTCATTTTAATTCCTTTCTTTAATTTTTTTAATTTCTGCTTCAATGTCATTTTTATGCGTTGTAATTTTTACAACATTCCCTAAAGAAATTTTCCCGCTTATTATTGCATAACCCTGACTTAAAACCTTCTCCGGATTTAAAACTTCAAGCATCTTCATCTTCTGCTTTAAATTATTCTGCAAATTATCATGTTCTCCCTGTATTTTTTGCAACATTTGTCTCATTTTATCTTTACAACTTGTTAACATCGGTTCAATATATTTATGTTTTAACCCCATGGCTATCTTTTCTACTTTATCAGCATTAAGAATCTTAGCATTCCCTATTTGCTGGAACACTGTCTGCGTAGTCCGATTTACTAATCTTACTAAACGTTTCTTTTCTTCTATTCGGTCCCTCGTCAACATTTCCGCTGCGTTCGACGGCGTCGAAGCTCTTATATCCGCCGCTAAGTCACATAATGACTCATCTACCTCATGCCCAATCCCGGTAATTATCGGAATCTTAGAGCTTGCAACCGCCCGTACTAAAGCCTCATCATTAAAACACGCCAAATCATCCGCGCTCCCGCCTCCGCGCAAAATCGCAATTACCTGTACCTCACTCCGCCCATTAAAGTATTGAAGCGCCCGTATAATCTGGTCTGGTGCATCTAAGCCTTGAACCTGCGTATGTGCAACTTGAACTTTCATCCCGCCCCACCTCGCATTAATAATTTTTATAAAATCCGCATATCCCCCCGCCTGCGTACTCGAAATTACACCTATCTTCGTTAAATCTTCCGGTAATTTCCGCTTTTTTGTTGGATCAAATAACCCCTCGTTCGTCAATTTTTTCTTCAACATTTCATAGGCTTTCTTTAAAGACCCTTCTCCGACCGGCTTTACCGCCGAAACCGTAAACGAAAATTTACCCCATTTCGTCACCTTCGGTACCCCACGCACAACAACTTTCATCCCGTCTTCTAAAGGCATCCTTAATTGATATAAAGTCATAAAACAAGAAACGCTCGATTCCTCATCCTTAATATCAAAAAACACCCACTTTCCCTGATTAACCTTAAAACTCGCCACCTCCCCGACAATCAAAACCGACGAGTACGCATAATCTAGCGTCTGATTTACGACATTTATAAACTCTGTCGGAGTAAAACTATCCATTCTTGCCTCTAATAACTTTATAATACGGCAAAGATCCTGAAATAATTGTAAACAGTAACGTGATTACGCGTGTCATGACCGTAACAATCGTCGCTGTCGGAAAATCAACCCCAAGCGCAATCATCACTCCCGCCATCCCTAATTCATAAAGCCCATACGGGATAATCCCGTCAAATACCGACCCAATCGCCTCCCCAACCATAATATATGGTAAAAGCTCCGGCCGACCTAAAGAAATCGCTACAATCCAATAAGTCCCAATTTCACAAAAACTATAAACTACTCCCCAAATCGCCGGCTTCTTTAAATATTTCTTATTATCCTTCGCAATTTTTACACTTTCATGAATATCCCGAAAATAATTACTAATCTTCCCATATTTCATTACTTCTTTTTTTCGCCCAAATGTTAAAATTCTTACAAAAACATTCATTACTTTAGCGCACATTCGCGAAAAAAGCTCAATTCTTTTTTCACTAATCGCAATAAAAATTACAAACCATAAAAAGAAAAATACTCCAAGATTCATTAAAAGCGAAACCGGTATAATCCACATCGCTTCATGCGGGATTAAACTAAACATTAGAAGTATTGCAATCGCAATTAGCGCTTGCATATAATTTATTACTGTCGTCATTGCATATCGAAAAAGATATAGAAAACTCGCCTGTCCCGCCGAAACATTAAACGGAGCTAAACGATAAGTTAGAAATGCTAGTCCTCCGATCCCCCCTACCGGAATCGCATGATTTACAAAGTTAAGTTCCGTTGAGATTGTCAAAATTTCTTTATTCGAAAATTTCTCGACATTTTTTCGGTTTTTAAGATACGAAAAGAAGATCTGTCCGCAAGCAAAATACATAAATAGCTGCTCTGGAATTAACAACAATAAAACAAGAACATTTGTATCTTCTAAATGATCTAAAGTATCTAAAATATCCGGCCAATTCTCATAAACTACATACCCAACTAAAACCGCCGTCAAAAGCGCAAGCACCGTCCGAAAAGAAAGCCACTTTCCTTTTTTCTTAGCCATAAAAAAATTATACCATAAATTACTTTAGAAAATCCTAAAACCACCCCCAAGAAGCATAATCCTAGGGGTGGATATCTAGCGGGTTAGGCAAACTCAAAAATGGGCTTGACTAAAACAAGCTAATGGATTAAAATTATATTAGGTTTTATTGAGTTATCGCTTCCTTCTGGAGGCGATTTTCAATACTAGAGTGATGTGTAATCGCCCCAGTTTTATTGAAAACGTCATTCAATGAAACCATCCTTTCTACCGCCAGATTATTAAGGTAATTTTACTCCTCTCTCACTCAGAGCTTTGCCTGAAGGGATTATAACATAAAGTTAAAAAATAATATATAATATTAGTATGTATTTAGCTGTTCTTGGCAGACAACCAGAAATTTCAATAGCGGAGCTCGAGACATTGTTTCCTGATGCTATATTCTGGACGGGTCCTGCCGCCGATTATCCCCCAAAATTTTGCGTTGCAAATATTTTTGGGGTCCCCCTATCGGCGTCACCCGTCGATATTAATCGTCTAGGAGGTACGCTTAAGCTCGCCGAGAAACTATCCGAAAAGGTACTAGATTATCTACAGAAATTACCAGAGGGAAAGATCACAATCGGAGTTTCAGATTATTCAAAAAAAGCGACAAGAAAATCGGCATTAGAAGAAGCTTTAAAGCTAAAGAAAATTTTAGTCCGACATGGACGATCAATCAGAGTAGTAGAAAATAAAGATGCAGTATTATCAACAGCAACGTCGCTACATAATGGATTAAATGGAAAGAATGAACGAAAAGTAGAATTAATTAAAGTTGATAATGATTGGTATAGGGTTATCGGGGTTCAAGATATCGACGCCTATACAAAGCGCGATCAAGCTCGCCCCGCCCGCGATGCTAGAGTCGGGATGCTTCCGCCAAAACTCGCGCAAATTCTGATTAATTTATGCGGACCCTTAAAACTGGGTTCTACTATTTTAGACCCGTTTTGTGGAACTGGAGTAGTTCTACAAGAGGCGCTACTTATAGGCTACCGCGCCTATGGGACTGATATTAATGAAAGAATGATTGAATACAGTAAAAAGAATTTGAAATGGCTAACTGAAAAAAGCTTTGCATGGACGGTTGACGGCGATGGAAGGGGACCCCAAAATGTTTTGCGAAGCAAAAATTTTGGGGAGGGAGAATCGCCGGCAGGACCCGTCCAGAATGAGAATTTTGAGCTTTCAGTCGGCGATGCAACTTCTTTTAAGTGGAAACAACCAATTGACGCGGTAGCATGTGAAGGGTATCTCGGGAGGCCGTTTTCGAAAATACCTTCTGAAATAGAGCTAAAAAAAGAAAAACAAGAATGTAAAACGATAATTTTAGGGTTTTTAAAGAACTTAGTAGAGCAAATTAAAAAAGGCACACCAGTAACGATTGCGATTCCGGCTTGGCTACGCGAAAATGAAAGCTACGAACGGCTTGAAATCCTTGACGAAATAGAGGGTATGGGGTATAATGTTAATAATAAATCGCGCGAGGGGCTTCTTTATTGTCGTAAGGGGCAAATTGTCGTGAGAGATATAATAATTTTAAGGAAAAAGTAAATGTCACATGTTAAAGCTGGCGGTACCGCCAAAAATGTCCATAATAATGCTGGCCAGCGCCTCGGCGTTAAGCGTTTTGGTGGCCAGAAAGTTAAAAACGGCGAAGTTTTAGTTCGTCAAACTGGTGCAACAAAAATCGCTGGCCCGGGGACCTATATGTCGCGGAATTTTACAATTCATGCCGCAAAAGACGGAGTTGTAACTTTTGTTAAAACGAAAAAAACGCATTTTTCTGGTAAATCTTTACCGAGAATTCGCGTAGAAGTTCGCTAAAAATAGCCCCTAGGGGCTATTTTTAAATTATCTTTACTTTACAATCAAAAACTTATTTTTACCTTTTTTAATTATTGCGACCTGATTAATTTTTACATCTTCTGTAACTTTCACACCATTTATCGTAATCGCCCCTTGCTTTAAGAATTCTCTCGCTTGTCTTTTTGACTCTGCTAAACGATAATCTACTAACGCATCAACTAACATTATCCCTTTTTTCGCTACCGGTAAGTATTTACTAAACTCTAAAATCTCATTCTCAGAAAATTCACTAAAATTCGTCTCGCGCGAGAATAGCATAGTAGTTAAATTTTCTATCGCTTCCGCCGCTTCTTTACCATGTACGACTTCCGTTACTCCTCGAGCTAAAGCCTTTTGCGCAATTCGTTTTTCCGGCGCCTTAAGATGCTCCTTTAAAATCTCCTCAATCTCTTCCGGCTCATACAAAGTATAAATTTTAATTAAATATTCAACCGCCTCGTCTGGCTGATTAAGCCAAAACTGATAAAAGTCAAAAATCGAAGTATAATTTCCCGAACCATTATCAGAACTAGCTAGCCAAATTGCATTACCTTCAGACTTTCCAAACTTCCGCCCCGTAACCGGATCGATAACGAGCGGTGTCGACCAAACGTCCGCTTCCCCGTCTTCTAATCGCTTAATTAGATGAATCCCGCTTGTACAATTCCCGTATTGATCCGCCCCGCAAAGCTGTAAAGAAACCCCGTGTTCGCGGTATAAGTGCAAAAAATCATATCCCTGAATTAAAGTATATGAAAACTCCGCATAAGAAATCCCGCTCCCCCCCTCGCCAATCCGGTTTTGTACAAATTGCCGATCGAGTAGTTGCGTCATCGAGAACGCTTTCCCGACCTCGCGTAGAAAATCGAGATATTTCATATCACGAAACCAATCGAGATTGTCAACCATAGTTACATGGTGGTGATTAGAAGATGCCGTTTCGAGACCATCCGCGACAACGGGAGCGGAGTGAGCGCCGGAGCCCCGTAACGACGGGCGCGCAGGCGCGAGTCGAGAAACGGCATTTCTAATCACCCCTTCAACTTGTTCACGAATACATTTCTTATTATGTTCAATTTCATCGAGTGATTTTAAATCTCGCTCTCCATTCTCTTTCGGATCCCCAATCTGTCCCGTCGCTCCTCCGACTAATAAATACGGCTCATACCCATGCCTTACAAAACACGCACACATCATCATCGCCGCAAGATTCCCAATCGTCAAAGAATCCGCGCTAGGATCTGCCCCCCAATAAAACTTTTTTGATTTCCTCGTATCTAACTCCGACGGATCGGAAATCGTCGTCTCCGCCTTAAACCCCCGATAAATTAGTTCCTCTGATAACTTCATATATAATATATATCATATTTCCGGGAGTTTTGCACCCCTCCTCGCCCGATTCGCCCACTCATCCGCCATCTCGTTAAACTTCATCCCAACATGTCCCCGTACCCAAACTAACTTTACCGAATATTTATGATATAACTCATACAATTCTTTCACGATATCTAAATTCATAATCTCCCCCTTAGATTTTCGCCATCCCCGCGCTCTCCACGAATCCGCCCACTTCGTCAAAACATTTATCCAAAACTCCGAATCAGTATGAATCTCGCATCCTTCCTCTCCCGCATATAAAATCCCCGCAATTATCGCCTTCCCTTCCATCCGAATATTAGTAGTATAATCCTCTCGCCCTAAAACTACCGGCTTACCAAAATTGTCAACAACTTCAATCACTGCGAATCCCCCCGGTCCCGGATTTGGGCTTGCACTTCCATCAGTCCATAAAATCTTCATATGAAAATTATAGCACAAAAACCTAAGAAGAGCCTAGCACGCACCTAACCGAGAAACCGAGGTACCGATTACCGTTACTGGACGGACTCACATTGGACGAATAGACGTAGAGGTAGTACATATAGTTAGTACTGTAGAAAGTAGAGGACCAGAAGTCGCCGTTCGAGCCGAGATTGCTCTGCGAGCTACCGTTAAAGGCGCCGGAGAGAGGCGAAGAGAGAGCTGTCTTAAAGGCTAGCTGTTGGGCTAAGGTTGTTTCTCCGCCTAGAGTTCCACCACCACTATATTTACTATAAAGACTCTGATATTCGCCACTTGAAGTACTCGTCGGCAGTCTCCAACCAGCTGGACAAATATCGCCGTCAATATCTCTAAGTGAATTAGTATTCGGGTCAGAAGTTGGGCTACCGGTATAGCTCGTCCCGTTACCCCAACAATACGTCCCAGCGGAAGCTGCACAGTAGTTATAATAGACGCCGACCTTACCGCTACCTAGACCGTAAGTGACTGGGGCAACATCATCTTTATAACTAGATCTAACTAGCGGAGCTGAATAACTATAGCTACTAGTCCACTGTGAACCAGTTAGCCCGGCCGTAGGCCATTGATCGGTAGTTGTTCCGCCACCATTCTTTAGATAATTTAACTGTGCATCAGTTGCGTTAGTATTAGAAGAGCTTAGTGTATTAATTACAGTTGAGTCTGTTAGATCTAGCCTTAAGTTATCTAACATCCAGATCTTACCATCGCAAAGCTCTGCAACCCAGTAGGCTTCGTTATCTCGCGGATCATAAACTAATTGCGGCGTAATCGCTTCGTTTTTACAAGTACTACTGACACTACCAGAAGCCGAAAGTGTCGTAATGTCCGTCGTAGCTTCTTGACCAGTTAGAGTAATTGTAGCATCTCCTGTTACAGTATAAGTTGTAGCGGGATAGTTACTATTAGCTAAAGTTCCAGCCGTAGCACTCCAGGAAGAAAAACCATATTTAGTTGGATAATTACCGCCTATGGCGTATGATTTGCCATTTGCAGCTGTTACGGTTTGTCCATTAGTATAAGTTGTCCCGTCAAAGCTAATACTATCAGCGTTTACTGTATTAAAGGTAATCGTATAGACTTTATCCCATTGAGCGTAGAGGGTTTTAGCCGCATCGGTATTAGAAGCTGAGACGTTGTAACTTTGCCCGTCAGTATATTTAGTTCCTGTCCCATCAGCGTTAGTATTCCAGCTATTAAAAGCGTAACCAGAGATAGAATAGCCATTGGGTATTAGATTAGTTGAAGAACCACCATTAATAGTTTGATTACTCATTGAACCAGTAGGAGTTGTACCAGTAGGAGCATTAACATCAAAGGTAATAGTCTGATTCATTGCCCACTTTGCATAAAGATTAATACTAGTCTCAGCTTGTCCAGCAATGGCATAGTATTTAGCAGCATTAGCATAAGATGTTCCAGAGCCATCAGCTTCAGTATTCCAACCAATAAAGGTATAACCAGTTCTAGTAAAGGCATTAGAAGTCAAAGTTCCCCAGGTATTAGCATTAATTACTTGGTCTGCCATAGTACCAGTTGCATCTTCATGGTTTTTGTTAAAAGTAATTGTTGTATGGCCGGTGTTTTCCTGTCTGGCGATACAACGAATTGAAAAGCCTCTTCCTCTAATTGTACCAGTGTTGTTACTAGCTGGATAGGGTCCAGAACTATCAAAATTTAAACTGTAAGTGGAATTTCCGTTGGCAATTGTGTTAGTCCGGTACCAACCTTCAGAGCCAATATCAGCAACCGCACTAGTACCATTCTTATAACCAGCTGCAACCATATACATTGGATTGTTCCTAATATTAATCCAACCGGTAGCGCTACTTGGTTTATAATTAGCTGTACCGGTGTTGTTTACATAGCTAAATACCAATCCTTCACTTTTCAAAGCATAATTAAATTCGGAAAAATAACCAGTGTCTGTATTGGAAGTACTAGTAATACCGTTAGGTAGTCTCCAGCCAGCTGGGCAGATAGAGTTCTTCATCACAGTACGAGCAGTAGTAACACCAGAAGTAGAGTTTGAGGCGACTGAAGCAGTAAAGTTATAATAATTACCAACATGATAGTGATCACAAGTACCATCACTATGAGCCGCTTCACAATCTGCGGTTGAAGTATAGGAAGTTGTTGTTCCGGCAGTATTAACGTAACGATAAACCTCGCCATAATCAAAAGAAGCTGGAGCAGTATTACTATTAGCACCATAATCTGAATCAGTCTTAACAGTAGCTACACTTGGCGTAAAGGTAATTATTTCACCATCAGCGGTGCAATTTGTCGTAGTAGAAGCGTTAGAGCAGGTATAACCATTAGTGGTGATATAATTTTGTAAGTCAAAGGTTGTTAGATCAGTATTCTTACTCGTTAGAGGGACGAAGTCTTCTGAAGTAGTATCGGTCCTTAAGTCTAGGTCTAGGTTCTGCGTCATCCAAACTCGGCCGTCTTTCATTTTCGCAACATAGTAGACTTTATCATCACGGTTATCCATTAGTTGGTATTGCGTTCCTTCTACCATGGAGTTAATGACATCATCATTAACGTCTTGCATACAAATTGCATCACCAATGGCTGTAGCATTAGGATTACAAGTAATAGTAGAGACAGCTGTAATAATAAAAGTATTGCTATATTGACCAATTGGCGTAGTATTTGTAGCTCTAGCACCAATAGATAAAGTATAGTTATTAGTGCCACTAAAGTTAGAGACTTCATCTAGAGTAGCGCTACTATCTGAGCTTGGCATTGGATAATAATAGTCGTCTTCATTATTAGTAGAGTTGTATTTACTAGGTTTATAGCCCCACTGGTTATTATAAGTTGAGGAAGAAGAGAAGGTAGATTCAGTAATGGCGGAAGGGATTGGGTTAATATATTGAAGGTTTTCTGGATCTATATTATTAATTAGTTTAGTTGCATCGGTACCAGTATTAGCAGTCTTAATGCCTAAAGTATAACCACCTGTAACACTTAATGTAACATTAATATCTAGTTCAGGACTACTTGCAAATACCCCGTCTGAGGATAAGGGCATGAGATTTAACTCTAAAGTATTACTACTAA
>JAZUNE010000011.1:0-13440 GCA_045603985.1 Candidatus Nanosyncoccus sp. | reverse complement strand
TGTTAGAGGGACGAAGTCTTCGGCGGTAGTATCGGTCCTTAAGTCTAAATCTAAGTTCTGCGTCATCCAGACTCTGCCATCTTTCATTTTGGCGACATAATAGACTTTATCATCACGGTTATCCATCAGCTGATACTGGGTTCCTTCTACCATAGAGTTAATGACGTTATCATTAACGTCTTGCATACAAATTGCATCACCAATGGTTGTAGCATTAGGATTACAAGTAATAGTAGAGACAGCTGTAATAATGAAGGTATTACTATATTGACCAATTGGTGTAGTATTATTTGCTCTAGCACCAATTGCTAAAGTATAGTTATTCGTTCCACTAAAGTTAGAAACGGTATCTAATATATCGCCAGTTGTAGAACTAGGAGCTGGTTGATAATTAGTATTAAGGTTAGAGTTATATTTACTTGGTAGATAGCCCCAAGTATTATTTAAGTTATTAGCTAAAGCATAAGCATTGTCTTCATAATTAGCTGGAGAAACTGTAGTAGAGATAGAAGAAAAATATTTACTATTATCTGTAGTATTAACTAGAGCAGTAGGGTTAGAGGCATTATTATCTCCTTTAATGCCTAAAGTATAACCACCCGTAACGCTTAATGTAACATTAATGTTTAATTCAGGACTACTAGCAAATACCCCATCTGAAGATAAGGGCATGAGATTTAACTCTAAAGTATTACTACTAATTGTTAATCTAAGGGCGTCGGCAGCGGAAGCATGATTCACAGTAAATAGATTAAAGAAACTACTAAAACCTACGCCTAATAAAATAAGCGAGGTTACAGCGCCAACGAAAGAAGTGATAGAATCGTTGGCGCTGGAACGTCGCTTATGAATTAGTTTTATTAGTTTATTAGTGTTTTTACACTTCTTCATGTATAGACCTCATATGTATTTGTTATCTACTTTTAAGTATACCCCCCCCCGCGGAAAGTCAAGAGGCCAAAATGAAAAAGCTTTAATCAGGGAGGGTTAAGACTTCGTAACCGTCCTTAGTGACGAGGACGGTATGCTCACAGTGACAACCGATAGAGCCGTCTTTCATTTTTACGGTCCAGTTATCGTCTTTATCGACATAGTTCGCGGGTTTACCGAGGCAAGACATCGGTTCGATACAAATCGTATCGCCTTCGACAAGCTTATAGCCGCGCCCTCTTTTTCCGTAATTCGGGACTTCGGGAAGTTCGTGCATCGATTTTCCAATACCGTGCCCGATATAATTTTCAATTACGCCGAGGTGTCCTTTTCGAAGCACTTTTTCAACGGCATGCCCGATATCGCCGGTCGTTGCGCCCGGCTTAACTTGTTCAATTCCCTCCCACATCGAAGACTCAGTAACTTCAATCATTTTTTTAACGGCGGGAGAGCCTTTATCGCCGACAATCATCGTAAAAGCCGAATCGGTAAAATAGCCTTTATAATAAATATCTAGGTCAAAAGAGACTTTATCGCCTTCTTCCAAAGGTTCGTCGGTCGGGGCGCCGTGGACAAGTTCGTCATTAACCGAAATACAAATTGCGCCGGGGAATTTTTCCTCAAGCATATCATAAGCGACTTTAGCTCCGCGCTTAACAATTTCTTTTCTAACCCAAGCGTCGATTTCCTTCCCAGTCATTCCCGGCTTAACGTACTCTTTTAACTCTTTAAAAAGTTGCCCATGGATTTTTCCGCATTCGCGCATCGCGGAGATTTTTTCGTCAACTTCGGCGCGAGTTGCGGTTTCAATATTTATAATTCCCTTCTTATTCGCCATAGCTTTTTTCGATTTCTCCGCCATTTACGTCGTCATATTGTTCGGTAGCGTTAGGATTCATTCTTTTAACGATCTCAACAAGACGATTCGTTACTTCTTCAATTTTTCCAACCCCATCGACGCGTTCAATCGGGATATTTTTAGATTCTAACAGAGGTAAGATTGAATAAATATTTTGTTCAAAGATTTCAAACCGGCGGTCAATACTTTCCTTTTCTTTATCGTCATCGCGACCGCGAAGAGCAAGGCGATCGTAGAGTTCTTCCTTCGGAACTTCGAGAATAATCGCGCCGTCTAATTTATCGGCCATATTATTTACTAGGTATTCAGCCTGCGCCTTATCGCGGGGGTAACCGTCTAAAATCACATCAAAACCCTCGTCTTCGGATTTTTTAATCTGTTTATCCATAAGTTTAATTACGTCTTCATCAGGGATAAGTCCGCCTTTATTGATAATTTCTTCATATCCGCCGGCCTCGCGAATTGCTTCGCCAACTGAGAGCCAGCGCCAGCCAAAAATCTCTGACAAAGCCTTACCTTGAGTGCCCTTGCCTGAACCAGCCAGGCCAAATAATATAATCATAATGCTCCTTTAAATATATTATAACATATGGCATAATAAAATCTCCCTAAAGGGAGATTTTATTATTTAAGTCCTAATTTAATTCGTTCGGTTTTTTCGGCCTTACGAGCTTCGCGGATAATAGCCTTTAGACGGCGCTCGCGTTTCGAAATCGGTTTAGAAAAACGCATTTGCGACTTTTTTAAAGGCATCATGCCACTCTGGAGGACTTTACGGTTAAAACGACGAATAATATTCTCGTTCGCCTCGCCTTGATCTTTTCTAGTAACTTTAATAGCCATATTGAGATGTATTATATCACGGATAGTAAAAAAAGACAAGGGAGGTTCTAGAAAAAGAAGTCCCCCAACCTGAAAATGGTTGGGGGTTTACCTTCTTACTCTGCAAGCTGGGACTGCAGGTCGGCGATCTCCGAATAAGAGATACCTACAAGACGCAGCCAGGCGTTCTTGTAATCTTCTCCGTGGAAGATTCCCGACGGCCGGCCGCCACGAGCGAAAGGGAGTCTTCCCTTTACCTTAATCTCCTTGAAGTTGTTCATCTTTAGGAGTCTAAGGACGCTCGGGCAGGGGGATACATAAGTATCACCTTCGCGGTCGACAAACTGGATGATGTCGTCTTTGACTGAGTAGGTACCGAGATGCTTCGTCAAGCTCGCGGTCAGAATAGCTCCGCGGATAACCGGGAAGGCCCATTCGTCGTCGCCACCATTAAGAGGCGGAGTTTCCCGGAAACGTTTTACTATCACACCTTCGGGCGGTAGATACAGGCTCTTCTCGTAGGCTTCCTTAGGGAGCTCCCTAATGTCATGAGCGTCGCTATATGCGACACACATCTTATTCATTCTCTCTTGCTCATGTCTCTTCTGGTCGTCATCGGAAAATCTAATCCTTTTCATGATGCCTCCAAACGGTTAAAGCCCGCCGGCTATTATTTTTAGAAGGTTTAAACTTCGAAGACCTCCCAATAGGTCTTATGCTTTAATTATAGCACAAGTTTAATAAAATGTCAATAGGTTAGTAGAATAAAAAATTAGTCCCTAAGGGACTGATTTTTTATTCTACTGGCGGATCCGACGAGACTCGAACTCGCGACCTCTGCCGTGACAGGGCAGCGCTCTAACCAACTGAGCTACGAATCCATTATTTTATAATTATAACGCACTTAAAGGATAAAAGCAAGGGCTACATGCCGGGGATCTTAAAGGCGGAAGGGTCAGAAGCTTGAGGTCGATAGACTTGGTCTTGCATTGAAGGCTGAGGGCCAAGGTAAGTCGGGGTCGGCTCGACGGCCGGAGCGGCGGGCTCAATAGGGTTAATAGGGCTACTAAAATTAGCTGTTTCAGTAGGGGCGACTGAGTCGATTGGCGGAGTCGGCGGGGGCGGGAGAACTTCTTCGCCCGGCATCGGCATATAGTTTATCTCCGGAACGCCATTTATCTCGGGGTTAGAGGTAACTTCGGGAGCAATAGCGGTAGCAGGATTATTGATAGGGGCTTCCTGAGTAGCTACAAAAGGATTAGTATTTTCTAGGGCGTCTTCAAGCATTTTGCCATACTTTTCTACACTATCTTCGGGGAGCGCAGAGCCAAACTCAGAAGAAGGTTGGAGCACCTTTTCAGACTTTTGTTCTTCCTCACTATGAGTTACATTGTCGCTTGCTGCCGAGTCGTCCGAAGGGGTTTTCGGCTCGGCGACAGGAGGAAGAGAAGATTCTAAAGCAGGTTCAGGTTCCGAAGGGAGCTCGGGAGTAGGTTCAGAGGCAATTTCAGACGCCGGTTCGGAAGCAGGCTCAGGGATAATTCCAATAGAAGGCTCTGAAGCAAGCTCCGGGGAGTCCGTAAAGGGCTCGGAAGCGGGGGTTTCGGGAAGATCATCTGACAGTTCTTCGAGTTTAACAGGTTGATTACTAGTATCGGGGGTCGTTTCGGCGCCGGTTTGGGCTAGACTTTCTTCCGCGGCCTTAAGGTCATCTAGAAGAGTAGACTCTTTTTCATTAACCTCAGCATCTACTTCTTTAGTTTCCTCTTCGTTTATAGGTTCATCGCCATGTTCAATATCGAGTTTAGTAGGATCGGTTTCGCGTTTCGGGGTTTCATCAGAGAGGTTAAGAAGCGAGAACATCTCATTTTCGACATCAGGGGTAATATTTTTAGAGATGAGCTGTTGGTTAGCGCCCGATTCCATTAAACGAGAGGCTATACTCATTGTTCCAGGAGTAGTTTTAGCATTTGAAAAACGGTTTGTCGCGGCAACGATACCGGTTAAGAAAGCGGTAGCTTCTTCTTTTTCAATTTTAGCCTTACTATTAGTATTATAGAGGAGCCGCGCAATCATTTCAGATACAGAGCTAGCGGTCTTATCGCTCCATTCAATTTCGCCAAATTTACCGGGATTTCCGGTTGTAATATTTATAATTACGGCGTTATGCATGATGCGACCATGTTCACGAAGAGCGGAATCAAGGTCAATCCCGTTAACGACATCAAGAGCGAGTACGAGGTCGACATTAAAATCACCGTAAGAGAAATCAAGATCTTCTTCGGAAATACGGGAATGATAAGGAGTAATATAAATCTTAACATAATCGCCGTCGAGCTTATAGCGAAGATGATCGGCTTTTTCCTTATTAAGAGCAATAACGAAATCCTGAAGAGCGTCAACGGAGGGTTCAAAAGTTTCTTCCGGATTTAGAAATTCAAGCGCATTAGGGGTAGAACCGGAATAAATAGCGGTCGCGCGTTTCCCTAGTTTATCAAGGTATAATGAAAGACCGATCGCGGCAGACATTTCATCAACCGAAGGATCGCTAGAGAGCGCGACAAGAACATTCTGGGCCTCGCTAATTTTACTAACAACTTCGGCGCGGATATCGGCGTCTTCCGGAATCAAGGGCGGAACGGCGTCGGCATTCTCCGTAGGTGGAGTATCTAAAGGGGTCGCCGAAGAAGGTCCATTCGGTTCAGCGGGGGTCGAAGAAGCTGGCGACGGGGTCGTCGGGGCAGGCGTAGTAATAGTAGATTGTTCTTCAGGCATATGATGTGAACCTTTCCATAAATAAATATTACCATAAGCTATAACTTTGCGCAAGATATTTTCTCTTTACTTTTTTAAGAGAATGCGGTATAATGAATAAAAGTAATTAATTTTTAATCTAAATAGGAAGAAAATGCCGATTATTAAATCTGCCAAGAAGGCTGCGAGGCAAGCTGAAAAGCGAACCGCGCATAACGTAGAAATCAAGAAAGACATAAAGGCCGCATTAAAGGCTTTTAAAAATAATCCGACGCCGGAAACCTTAGCAAAGGCGCAATCTGAGTATGATAAGGCGGTAAAAAAGGATTTATTAAAGAAAAATACCGCTTCGCGTCGCAAAGCAAAGCTTCATGCAATTATGAAAGCTAATAATATAAAGTTAGCGAAGAAAGCTGAGAAGGCTAAGGCTACGGAAAAGAAGACTACAGTGAAGAAAGCCGAAGCAAAAACGACTCAATCAAAAGCCAAGGCGACAAAGAAGTAGTTTTTAACTCAAGATCAAGTTTAGAGAGCTCTTTTAAAGCTCTCTTTTCTTTTGTTCCCTGTTTATTACTATAATCTTTTAAAGCTTGAGAAACGAGGAGACCAAAAAACATAATTGTGTCTTCGTTTTGTTTAATTTTTTCGAGATTTTCGACAGCTTTTTTGCCGTCGTATTTTGCGGTCTTATAGATATCGAAGATTAAATTAAAATTCGGATCCTTTTTAAGCGAAAAATCTTTAATTTCGATTTTGTCTTTTAGAGTTTTATAAGTAGCGGAACGTTTATCGAGTTTTAGTTCTAATAGAATAATATGATGAGGAGTATGAAGATAATCTGGGAGTTTTTCAAAAGCCGGCTTATTTATACTTAAGTCGCGGATAAGAATATTTCTAGTTTCATTAAAGAGAGAGTTTCCGAAAAAAATGCTCGGTAAATCATTTAGGGTAAGCTCGGGACCTTCAATAACCTCATAGTTTTCCCCGAGAATCGTCTCAATCTCTTTTTTTGCACGAATACGGTCGTCGCCGGTAAAAATCTTAAGCATTTTTTACTCCTTTTTTTGCGGAAGATTCATAAGGTTGACAATGAGGACAGATATGGGTGCCGCGGCCGGCGACGCGAATTTTCTCAATTTTCGTTCCACAAACCGGACAAGGCTTCCCCTCGCGATGAAAAACCTGAGCGAAAAGATCGAGATAATCGCCTTTCGTTCCGTCGGCTTTAACGTAGGTTTTCATAGTAGACCCGCCGGAAGAAATAGATTTATCCATAACATTTCTAGCTCCTTCTAAAAGTCTTTTGGCTTCATCTTTAGTTAGCGTTCCGGAGCGACGAGCGGGATGGATTTTTGCAGAAAAGAGCGCTTCGTCGGCGTAGATGTTTCCGAGCCCTGTGATAATAGATTGATCTAAAATAGTAGCTTTAATTAGGGAGTTTCGATGTTTTTGTAATTTTTCGTAAAATTCATCTACCCCCATATCCCAAGGTTCTTTGGCGAGTTTTTTAATAAAAGAATCTTTTACAATATCGATAGTCGGAACGGCTTTAATGAAGCCAAATTTTCGTTGGTCGTTAAAATAGAGAGTTCCGTTTTCGAATTTTAAGATAACGCGAGTTTGTTTATTTGGGAGATTAGCGGTAAAATTATCGCTAGGATGACCGGCAGCATAGCGCTCAGGGGCGGGGCCGGCACTCTTTAAACGTTTTTCCCCGTCATAGATAAGTTGGCCGGTCATACGAAGGTGGATCATGAGTGAATTTTGATTATCTAAATCTATAATCAGGGCTTTTCCGAAACGGCGGATATCTAAAACTTCGCCTAAGATAGGGGTTCCAATAAAAGATTTTTCGCAGAGGATCTCAGTTTTAACAATTTTTTTCTTTAAAATAAAGTCTTTTAATCCCCTCCTAATAGTTTCAACTTCCGGTAACTCTGGCATAGTATTTATTATATCATAATTGACAACAAACGCTATATATAGCGTAAAAAAAGTCTTGACGGACGCTATATGTAGGTTTATAATGGATTTCAGGTAATGCTTATAATAAATAATTCCGGGTTTGACTACGTTAAGTAGAATCGCGGTAGAAGAAAGGAAAAAACCATGAAAAAAATTATTTACAATAATCCGAATGAGGTAGAAAATTTCGATATGAAGCGATTTTTAAAGTCGCTAGCAAAATATGCGAAGGTGTCGGAAAAGGAAGCGGCGGAAGCGCTTAAGGAGTTTGATCAATATGAAACAATGCATGTATCTTGTTTAGTAGAAGTTGGAATGAGGTTAATTAATGAAAAGGCGGGCGAAGAGGCTGCGAAAGAGTATTTCGAAAATTATGAACGCTACTTTGAAGAAGGAAAATTTGAAAGGCTTCGCCGAATTACAGGTTACTTAGTCGGAACTTTAGACCGTTGGAATGATGCGAAAAAAGCTGAGGAAAAGGCGCGCGTGAAACACTCAGTAAACTCGTCGATTAACGATGCGGAAAGGCTTGTAGCGCTCGAAACACAAGCGATGGAACAGAATATCGCTTACGCAACACGCTAGTTTTCTAAGAGTTTACAGATAAGGGCTATTAATAGCCCTTTTTCTTTCGGATTAGATTCGGCGATGAGGAGGGCGAGAGCGGTAAGGGCGCGGTCGGAGATTTTTGTTTCGCCGTTTTTAGTAAGATGATAGTCGTTAATGGTCAAGAAAACGACAAAAAGAAGGGCGCCGATACGTTTATTACCGTCGTAAAATGGATGGTCTTTAATAATTAAATAAAGAAGGTTTGCGGCTTTTTCGGAGATAGTCGGATAGAGGTCTTTATCGTCGTAGGTTTGAGAAATCGCCCCGAGACTAGATTCGAAAGCATTAGCTCTCGGTTTCCCGAAAAGCTCGTCGCCCTTAACGTTTTTTCTTAGAGTATTAATAATATCAGTACAATCATTAATGGACAGAGTTTTAATAGCTTTTTTACCTTTAGAAAAGGAGATGTGACCCTCGTCAAATTCTTTTAAAGCTTTAAAGCTCGGGGCATATTTTGTAATAACTTCGAGAATACCACCAGCTTCGTCGGCGGAGAGATCATAAGAAGCTGCTAAACGTTTTACAATTCCGAGAGTATTTTCGATTTCGTGGAGTTTTTTACTATCGAGCTCTTTTAGCCTGCGTTCATTGACTGCGACGCCGTTTACAACGTAATGATGAAGGACTTTTGTCGCCCAAATACGAAAATCGGTCGCTTTTTTAGAATTAACACGATAACCGACGGAAATAATGGCGTCGAGATTATATAGTTTGATATTTCTTTTTACTTTGCGGCCACCCTCGATTTGAACTTTTTCCATTTTGGAAAAAGTTGCGTCCATTTGGAGCTCACCACTCTTATAAATATTATTAAGATGTTTGGCGATGGCTGGGACCTGAACATCAAAAAGCTGAGCAATTTGCTCCTGAGTAGCCCAGATAGTTTCTTCTACGGTATCAACATTAAAGACGACTTCGCCTTTAGCCACTTTATAAATCCTGATTCCCCTTTCCATATCTATATTTCGCCCCAGTTTTTACCGGTCGTAACTTCGACGGCGAGTTTAACGGGGAGTTCGGGAGCGACGGATTCCATATTTTCTTTTAAGATTTTTGCGACCTCTTTAGCATCTTTCTCGTCGCATTCAACAATTAAGGAATCGTGAACTTGCATGATCAAATCGGCGTTTTTAGGAAGATTTTTATCAACGATAATCATAGCTCGCTTCATTAGATCGGCTTCGGTGCCCTGGATAGGCATATTTTCGGCGGCGCGAATCGCGGCCTGACGAATAATAAAATTGCTCGATTTTACGTCCGGAGTTGGGCGACGACGACCGTAGAAAGTTTCAACATAGCCTTCTTCTCGAGCTTGTTTAAGGATTTCTTCAAGCTTTTGTTTAATTGGGGCACGGAGTTTGAAATAATTGTCAATAAATTTTTTTGCTTCATAAATTGGCATTTTTGCGGCTTCGGACAACCCTTTAACGCTCATGCCATAAATTATCCCGAAATTGATTACCTTTGCGGCACGGCGTTGGTCTTTTGTTACTTTTTCCATCGGAACGCCGAACGCCTCGGAGGCGGTTTTAGTGTGGATATCGACGTCATTATTAAAATCGTTAATTAAAGCTTTATCGTTCGAGAGGACGGCGGCGAGGCGAAGTTCGAATTGAGAATAATCGGCAGAGACAAGGACGCGACCTTTTGGTGCGATAAAGCCGGTTCGGATACGCTTCCCTTCGTCGGTCCGGACAGGAATATTTTGAAGATTCGGATCTTTTGAAGAGAGTCGACCAGTAGCGGTAATATTTTGAGTAAAGGTTGTATGAATACGATTATTTTCATCAGCGAGGTCGGGTATCGGAACAATGTAGGTATTTAAGAGCTTTGCGGCTTCACGATATTCGGTAATTTTTGGAATAATTGGATGGAGATTTTCTAATTTTTCAAGTTCTTTCGCGCCGGTAGAATAGCCGCGAGTAGTTTTTTTAATGCCTTTAGTTGGGAGGTTTAACTTCGTAAAGAGGATTTCGGAGAGTTGAATTGGAGAATTTACATTAAAATCAACTCCGGCGAGTGTACAAATTTCTTGTTCAAGTTTTTTAACTTCTTTTTCATATTCTATCTTAAGGTTTTCGAAATATTTTCGATCGATTAACATCCCCTTCTTTTCCATTTTATATAAAATCGGGATAAGTGGGAGGTCGAAATTAATATATATATTATATAGTCTCGGGTATTTTTCGAACTCGGAAAGTTGACGTCGGTATTCTTCCTCTAAAACGACGGGTTGAGGGGCTTCACGGGCGAGGGGATTTAAAAGAAAGGCAGCTTGGCCGAGGTCCCAGAAAGGTTCGCCAGATAAAATCTTATCAGCGATTTTTTCGTCGGAATGCATCAGAGATTTAACATCATAATCAATGATACCTGCAAAAACATCAGTGGAGTGTTTTTCGGACACGGAGTCGCGCCGGCCCGTCGTTACGGGCGGCGCGCTCCTTCCGCCTCGGTCGTAACCTCCGGCAGATTCCTCAAAACGCTCCACCTGATGTCTTTGCTGGTCCCCCTCCAGAGCCGTCACCCGCCCAGGAACATCTTTCTCGATTTTACGAATTAGGGAGTTGAATTGGAGTTTTTTGAGGCCGGAGATGACCTTTTCGCGGTTGAATTTAAAGTCGGGGATTTTAGCGAGGTTAAGAGGGGCGTCAAACATGATTTTAGCAAGGCTTTTTGACATATAGGCGGAGTTTTTACCCGCTTCGAGCTTTGTTCTTATTGGACTAGAAATTTTATCTAAATTATTATAAATTCCATCGAGGTTGCCATATTCGTTTAGAAGTTTCGCCGCGTTTTTTTCACCGATACCGGGGACGCCGGGGATATTGTCGGACGAATCGCCTTTAAGACTTTTTAGATCGAGGAATTGAGACTTTTTAATACCATATTTTTCTTCGATTTCGGCGACGTCAATTTTTTCAATGTTAGAGAATCCCTTTAAAATTCGCCACATGTGAGTATTCTCGTCGACGATTTGAAGCATGTCGAGATCGGATGAAATGATGTAGGTTTCGTACTCGCAGTTCCCTTTTTTGTCGAGAGTTTTGTCGGCCTGCTCACTTAGCGTACCGATTATATCGTCGGCTTCATAGTTATCGACTTCAATAAAATTCCAGCCTAGATCTTTAACTAGCTCTTCTAGAAGCGGGATTTGAGTATAAAAATCTTCGCCGGGTTTAATGCGACCAGCTTTATACTCGGGATAAATTTCGCGGCGACGGGCAACAGAAGTTTTAGAATCCCAGGCAACAACAACTTTAGTCGGATCTAGCTTTTTGACGATTTCCATAGCGATAGCGGCGAAGCCATAGACGCCGCCGGTCGGAGTACCGTCTTCAAGACTTAGCGCCCCCATAGCATAGTACCCTCGGTAGAAAACTGATTTTCCGTCAATTAAAACTAAGCGTTTCATTATAATCCTATATACTCGCGGCCGACTTTACGCGAGAGTATCTTTTTAATCGTAGCGAGAACTTTCGGATAAGCCCCGCAACTACCGAGTTCGCAAATTTCGATCTTGTCGTCAGAGTCAAGATGAAGCGTATCGGTATTTACATTATCATAAATCATAACGACGCGGTTAACACCGTCATCATCAAAGCTCTCGTCAACAACGAGAATTTTATCATCGTAAACATAATAAGAGGTTCGGACTTTACTACCCTCGGCATAATTATCTACAACAGAAAAACGATAGCCGTCGGGGACAGGGGCGGAAATTTCGCCGTTCATTGTAGTAATAAATGCATGGATTAATATTCCGATACAAATTGCGGCAAGTCCCCAAAGCGTATAACGCATCCAATTCCCTTTTTTATAGGCGACATTAGAGAGTTTCGCAATATCGGTCAAAATTCAATCTCCTTTAAAATTTTATCTAACGCATTTTCGGCGTCTTCAATCGTTCCATTATTTAAAATATAATAATCCGAGGCAACAATCGGCCCGCCCTTCTCAAGATTTTCGATTTCGCTACGGTCGCGCTCACGAATAGCGGCGCCGTCAAAGGAACGGGTCGGGCGTTTAGCAACACGGTCGTAACGTAATTTTTTATCAACGACAATGGCAAGAAAAATAATGTTTTTCGGAAATTCATGCTTTAAAATTTTATATTCTGTCCAAGAATAGACACCGTCTAAGATAATTCGTTTTTGCCCAGCATTAATTAAATCTTTCGTTTCAGCGATGACCTGATTTACTACCCAATCTTTACCTTCTTTTTCGCGGATTTCTTCGCGGAATTTTTTTTCAGATTCGCCGTCTTCGGTTCTTTCTAATCCGCGCTTCTCCATTTCTTTATAAATCATCCCGCCGAAATAGACCTTCGGATAGCCTTTTTTAGTTAAATAGTCTACAATAACGGATTTTCCGGAGCCGGACATACCGACGATAGCTAGAATTTTTACGTTATCCATGGTACAATTATAGCATATATGAGTGTTTTTTTTACGACTGATGATCCGTTGGATAGAATTATTAAGGAGACTCTGGCGGATAAGAAAGTTCTAGAGACGAAACATATTCTTACAGGGTGGACAAATATTGTAATTGAGGTAAAGACGAATACGGGGGCGTATTTTTTCCGGTTTCCGAGGAATCCGTTTTGGTCGCGGATGATTGTTAAAGATGCGGCGGTTTGTAATTTTGTTGAGGGGAAGACTTCGTATTATACCCCGCAAATGAAGCTTTGTTACGACGAGAAGGGGCGGCCGTTTTCGGTGCACGAAAAAATTGAAGGATATACCTTAGGAGATCGGATTTATCATTTATCACATACGGCGATTACGGGGGTTGCGTATGATACAGCGAAGTTTATAAAAGAGCTTTCGGGGATAGACCTGCGCGGAGCGCCGAAGGAAGTAAAATACCCGCTGTCGGATTTTTTGCATGAATTAGATTATGAACATTATGATAAACATATTGACGCGGACCATAAATACATAAAGGCGACGGAAGGTTCTTCCCTCGTGCATGGGGATCTTAACCTCGGAAATATATTATTAGACGCTAGCGATAAGGTAATTGGAGTAATTGACTTTTGTTTCGCGGGAACGGGAAACCCGAATATGGATGTTGCGAGGATAGTATCAAGGCCGGCGCCGAGAGAGTTCGAAGAGGCATTTTTGGGGCATTTTGATGAGACGGAAGAAATTGCGCGGATGCGAGAGGCGTGGAAAAATATTGATAATGGCTATGCGGAGCATATTAGGACGCATTTCCCGGAGATAAATTTGAACCAGTTATAATTATTCCGCGCCCGCCTGTTCCCGCTCGCATTAGCTCGCGGAAACGGGGGCGCCTTATTCCTGGAAGATGGCGTCGGGAAAGAAAACAGGAAAGACGAACAAACTAAACTACTCGCCTACTAGACATCTCATCGAGTTACCGTCGCTGCGACTGAAGTCGTTGGTCGGGTTGACGTTCGTAGAATCCACGATCAGTACGTACATGATGAGGCCATTGGAGTAGGTAGAAGACCACCAGTCGCCCCAATTGCCCTG
>JAZUNE010000010.1:0-91767 GCA_045603985.1 Candidatus Nanosyncoccus sp. | reverse complement strand
TGATGATAATGGCGAGACTGGAGCGAAGCTTATAGAAACTGAGAATGCTTCGGATAGCAGGAACATTAAATTTAAGATCGGGGCTAAAGCTTCTTCATCACAACTAGCCGGAGAGTATACCAATGTAGTTAACTTTTATGCGGTAACGAACCCAGTACCAGATTTCTTATACTATGCGGTAAGGTCAATGTCTAAGGGTAAGCAGACTCTAAATCGGCTCCAAACTACAATTACTACCCCTACCTCCACTAATCCAGCTGAAGATACTTCTAATTCTGGCGTCTTCGAATATGACCCAAGCGTCTTTGGTGCGTCTAGTGATGCGAGCAATGATTATACGATTTATTATTATCGGGGTATTTTAGATACTAGCGAAGGGCTTGGAACTTACGGCTCCGATGGGCAGGCTAACGCTTATCCGAACTACGTTATTCTTGATGCAGATGGGAATAGGACTACTGCTGATACTTGTTGGCGCATCGTCCGCACGACTGGTTCTGGCGGAGTAAAGATGATCTATAACGGGAAGTGGACTGGTTCTACTTGTGCGAATTCTGAGAGTAATGCGCAGGTTACAACGCGAGCGTTCGCAGCTAAGGGTACCTCCACTCAGTCTAGTAATTGGTATAGAAATATCCATTATGTCGGTTATACATACAATAATGATGTAACCGATTCAACGGCTGATACTTCCGTAGATATTGTATTTGGGAGTGATGCCAATCCAGCTTTAAATAATACTCGTTCCAATATAAAGACTTATATAGAAGATACCTGGTATGCGAATAATATGACCGCCTTTACAAATATGTTAGAAGCAAGCGCAGGATATTGTAATGATAGAACGGCTTATTCAGATGCCGCAACCTCAACCGCCCTTACATCTATTACACCATATGCAAGTTCAGGCACAATGTACTTCGGCGCCTATGGTAGAAATCTAAATTCTGCTAAAACCCCGAGTCTTAATTGCCCTCGTAGTACCGTTGACCTATATCGTTATGTAGTAAATAGTACCGGTCTATCTAACGAATTAAAATATCCAGTCGCTCTTTTAACTGCAGATGAGGCCTCTTTTGCCGGTACTGGTCGTTATACCGCTACAGATGGTTCAGCTTATAGTGCCCACTCTTATCTCTACTCTGGATCGTACTCCTGGCTGTTCTCGCCGAGTTACCGATACTCGAATGGGGGTGCAATGGAGTTCGTCCTGAGCTATCACGCTCAGTTGGAATACAACCATCTAGATGGTCGTTCGCTCGGGGTGCGTCCGGCCATTTCCCTCAAACCTGGAACGCTCATCACCGGCGGGAACGGTACCGCGACCGACCCCTGGACGGTTGAATAGAATAAAAAAGAAGCACTTTAACGTTCCACCCTGGGGCGTAAGCCCCATCTCCCTCTCCATCGGCGAGGGCCTGTCCCGAGCCGAGTATACAATAAACCTTCAAGGAAACAATCGCAAGGTTGTTTCCTTTTTTTGTCGCTGGAAAACGTCTATACTACGTATTAGAAGCATAGACGGGATGAGAAGGTTGAAGCTTTGACAGAGATGTGCTAGGGTGAGAAGCATGAAAATAAAATATCAAGTAATTGTAAAAACCTTGCCACAGGATGCGCCGTATGATTTTGAGATGTCAGCGGCGCTTTTAGTTGCAAATTATTTTAAGACGGATGTAATTTTCTTACGTCCAACCCCGCTAAAATCACCTGATTTAAAAATCGGGAACGAAATTTGGGAGATAAAAAGCCCTCTTGGTGACGGCAAGAATACGATACACAACAACATTAAAGGAGCAAGAAAGCAATCTACGAATATCATAATAGATTTAAGACGTTGCAAAATGAACACGAATAAAGCGTTATCACGAATTAGGGATATGTATAAAAAGCGAAAAAGGAAAACGGGTAGATATTTAATTATCGATAAAAGTGGAAAAATTCTTGACATCTCGGAGATATTATAGTAGTATAGAAATATAAAGGTTCTAAAGATACTTCAGTGTATACAATAGACCTTCAAGGAAGCAATCGCAAGGTTGCTTCCTTTTTTGGTTTTTCTACTGCCAAGACCTTAATCTTTCCTTCGAAAAATGTGTAAAATCCCACGTTTTTCCTTCGAAAAATGCGTAAAACCTCTTGAAAAATCCTATGTTTGAATTATTTAATTACCTCGCCGGTCTCGCGGATAATTATATTAGTAACTTCCTCTAAGATTTTCGGTAACTTTTCCTTCTCTTCCGGCGTAAATTTTGATAAAACAAAGTCGATATCCCCGAGTTTTTTCCTTAGTTCGTCGTTCCCTGTCCCGATTCGTATTCGCGCATATTCCGACGTCCCTAAAGCATTATCGATCGACTTTAGCCCGTTATTTCCGCCGGATAGCCCCGACGAACGGTAGCGAATTTTCCCGAACTCTAAGTCAAAATTATCGCAAATTACTAAAATATCAGAGGTCGCTATCTTATAATATCGTATATATTCTTTTACAACTATCCCCGTTTCATTATAAAAACTTTGCGGTTTAATAAATAAAACATCCCCTGTACGCCCAAAAATAGCCCCTAGACGCGGTTTTACCCCAAAACTAAGGTTCTTACGCTTAAAAAAATAATCAAGCGCTAAAAACCCAATATTATGCCTCGTAAAGTTATACTTATCCCCCGGATTCCCGAGCCCAACAACTAATTTCATATCTTTATTATAACAAAAAAATACCCCCTGTGCAAAACAGGGGGTGAGGAGGTCTATTTCTTCTGCTTCTTCCTAGCGGCTTGCCGTTCAGCAACCGCCCGCACTAGCTCGTGACGTTCTACCTCGTGCTCGAGAAGCGACACTCTAGCTACAATCGATAAGTCATACAGCTCGCGGATTGCATATACTAGGCCGTTATTGTTTTCGTCCAGATATGGCGCATGAATCTGCCGAATATCACCAGTTATAACCATCTTACCGCCTTTGCCGATGCGTTTTATTAGCATATCGGCTTGGCTAGTATTTTGATCCTGAAACTCGTCATAAAGTATTAGCTCGCGAGAGAAATCTAGCCCGCGCGCATTCTCTACTGGGATATTACGGAAAAACGACTGCCAAATCAGCTCAATCCGCTCATTTAGATTTTCATTTAATAGCTGTTCAGATTTGGCTGGCTCTTTCGGCTTACCATCGGGCTCTGAGTTGCAATCGGTTCGCGACGCCTCGGCTTCGTATTCGACCGTGACGCCATTGTGCTGAACTTTCCGCCACTGTCGCCTGCAGGCCGAGTTGTTTTCTAGCAAATAGTTCCGAATTGCATTGCGCGCCGGTCCTACGCTGAGAATCATTTTCTCGTTCAACCCTCCCGGCAAAGCCCCAAGTGTACCATAGTCCGCACAAGGTACTACTACGACGTCTATAAATTTTCCTTTCTTACAGGCGTCAATTCCGTATGAAGTCGGCAGATACGTCTTACCCGAGCCCGCTGGCCCCGTGCAGATTACCGCTGAGAACTGCGGGTTTAGGAGCGCTTCTGCATACATCGCTTGCCCGTCGTTTAGGATTTGAAACGGCGGGTCTGCTACGTATTTTAGCCCTACAATCTGGTCGTCGGTCGCATCATATCGTCCGATGTGCCGAAACAGCGGATTATTATTAGGATTAAAATCCTCTGGATAATCGCGTGTATTTTCTAACCGCATTACTACAAACTCGTTGGCAACGAGCGGCTGCTCCATCGGCATGAATTCTTCCCAAATGTCGCGGTCCAAACGTTTCTCACGATAGAATTCGTCGAAAACATCTTTCGGCACTACGAGATCGCGTCGCCCAGTATATGGCTCGGGGTATTTGTAGCCATAACGGCTAGTTACGACACCTCGTTGCCGAGCTCGGATAGCTAAACCATTATCGTTAGTCAATAGGGTAACGTTGTTGCAGTGTAATTTTTCAATTTCAAAACACCTAGTTCCGTCAATTGAACAACCTTCTTCTAGTGCCATCACAACAAGCGTTGCCAGGATGATTTGCCCATCCATATCACCTTCGTCCGGCGCAAAAGGTAGAGCATTCTTAAAATGCTTATGGACCGGTAAAATGGAAATTAATTGCCCATCAGAATTCGTCACAATGGGCGCTTTCAAATTATAAGTGTCGTGCATCGTGTTGACTCTGCCCTCGGTGAGAGTCCGAATCCTTCTTAGAGCTACACGCGCCGCTTTACCACGATCCGAGTTTTCCTTTTTGAAGCTAGAAAGTTCCCTTACAACGGCGGTCGGGATTACCAAGTGTGCCCCAGTAAGATCAACCGTCGGCTCTTCCGGTGGCCGGCTATTTTCCCCCGGGATGATGTCTACATAATCTACGACAATATTTGTATCTATTACGTAGATATGCCTACCGTCCCTCTCTGGAACATCTGGCGGCTTTTCCGTTGATAATGCCGACAATGATGTTGGCTGTGAACTTTTTTTGAAAATCGACATACATGTTGCCTCCTTTTAACGTACTTAAGGGCTAAACAAAAAATGTAAGAGCAGCCCTTAATTTGCTCCCACTTAAACTTATTATAACATAAAAAATGCCCGCAGAGGCATATATTTACATTATATCACACTTATGCTTTTTTGTCAATTTTGCCCCTGTTATTTTTCGTTTTTATCGTTGCGGTACGAAAACATAATCGGTGTCCCGACAAACGGATATTTTTCGCGAATTTTTCTTTCCAAAAACCTCTTCCAAGACCAATGTAAAAGCCCTAGGTCATGTCCATGTACGACAAACCACGGTGGGGCAACGTCGGTTTGGACAATATACTTTGGTTTCGGCCGGGTGTTTTTTAATCCCGCCGGCGGGTGTGAAATAACCGCCTCGTTTAAAATTTTATTGAGTTCGCTCGTTTTTACCTCAGTCTTTCGCGCCCCGTCAATCTCTAAAGCTAGCTCAAATATCTTCGTTACATTTTCTCCCGTCTCCGAACTCGTCAAAATTACCGGCGCATAAGGAAGGAAGTTGAAATCGCGCTCAAGATTATCTAATAATTCATCCGTTGATGACCTTAGAAGATCAGTTTTTGTCACGATTATCATAATCCCTTTCCCGGCTTCAATGATTTGTCCGGCGAGCGACTGATCGAGGTTACTATGTGGTTCAGTAGAGTCAACGAGGAGACAACAAATGTCCGCTTCCTCAATTGCCGCTAAAGTCCGA
This sequence comes from Candidatus Nanosyncoccus sp., assembly GCA_045603985.1. Lineage (GTDB taxonomy): Bacteria > Patescibacteriota > Saccharimonadia > Saccharimonadales > Saccharimonadaceae > Nanosyncoccus. The sequence continues at coordinate 86,583 of JAZUNE010000010.1, read as the reverse complement.
ATTGCTGAGAATTTTTCAATTCCAACCTCACGCTTCCCCGGCTTTCTTAATCCCGCCGTATCTAAAATTTCCAGTTCTCGCCCTTTATATTTTATCTTTACCCGATTTACATCCCGCGTCGTTCCCTGTTTTGAGCTTACAATTGCTTGCTGTTTCTTCCCAAGGGTGTTAAACAGACTACTCTTCCCAACGTTCGGCCGCCCAATCAGAGCTATCTTTAAAGAAGGGATTAGAGAGTATTTTTCGGACGCGTGAGGACGGCTATCCGAAAAATACTCCCCAATCCCTTCTTTTAAATCGGCTATGCCTTGTCCGGTCGTCGCCGAGATGTAGAAAGTATTTTCCGGTGCGATTCCTAACGCCCGAAATTCTTTTATGGGTAATGACTCGCCTAAATCGCACTTATTTAAAACTAGAAAAACCGGCTTTTTAGACTTTAAGGCATCTTTTGCAATTTTCGCATCTCTGTGATCAAAATATTTCGACGAATCTAGGGTTACTAAGATTATATCCGCCGATTCTATTGCATCTTGAATTTGATCTTGGATCGAGGCTTCGAATTCATCCGATGGATCTTTTAGCCCCGCCGTGTCGATTAGAATAAAGGAATTATCAATCGTCGCAACAACATTATCCCGCGTCGTTCCCTCTTCGCGCGCAACAATCGCAATATTTTTTCGCGCCATCCGATTTAAAATGCTCGACTTTCCAGCATTTGTTTGCCCAATTAACGCTACGATTGGTAATTTTTTCATAGAAAAATTATAACACAAAAAACGACCTCAGTAAAGGTCTTGGTGACTCCTGCGGGAGAAATTCTCCCGGGCGTCGTCTAAGTAAATAAAAACAAGCCGTAAACGGCTTCTTTTTATTTACTGGTGACTCCTGCGGGAGTCGAACCCGCGATTTTCTGGATGAGAACCAGACGTCCTGGACCACTAGACGAAGGAGCCAAATTAAATTATCTAGATACTAAGTGTGCACCCAAGGGGGGTTAGGTGCACATCTCCATTATACTAAAATTATTTTTAAAAGTCAATGCTTCCGTAATTTGGAACCGCCGAAATAAAAGTCTGTCCCGGCGCTAATTTTATTTCTTCCCCATTCTCGTCCGTAAATTTTATTTGTTCAGCACGTGTCGGCTTTGTCCATTTTCCTTTTATCGCTATTCCATTTTGGAAAATATAAGCATCTCCCGAACCCGTCGCCGTAATATCTTCATGGTAATTATCCGATGCCTTTCGTTCAGAAACGACCATCGCAATTACAACCGACGGCGCCATTTGGGTCAACGTACAAACATCTTCCGGGTTACGTTCGCCTAAATCCTCGCTCGCGCAATTATAAACTTCGTGCGCCGCTCCGCTCTCATAACTACGTAAATAAGTATTTGAATTTATATCGTAATTATAATTTACGTTAAAATTCGCCCATCCCCCAAATCTTAAGCTTACTGCGCCAACTCGCGCTAACATTTCTGATGTATTTTTCTCGGTTGGGGTTGTAATTTCTAACTTCTCGCTAACTAAACTATTAACTCTATTTCGGCTAGATTCATTCGGAGTCATACGTGAAAAACCCTTAATATCCGAAGAATTATATCCTCTGTCCGCGCTAAACTGTTTTAGATAATTAGAAGTCGTAAATAAATTATTCCATAGTCTCGAACTATAAGTCCCCCGATACATATAAGTATAATTTTCAGTCAAATCTTTATATCCCCCCGCCGAAAGTGCCGCGAGCGCGTCTCCTGAACCGCCCGCATGGACAATCGTACAATCAAACGGCGTATCCCATTCTAAATAATAAATTCTAAGCGAGCGAATCGGCCCAATTACGGCAGTAGTCGGATTTTGGAAAATCGCCGCGAAACGTGTAATTCCCGCTTCCGCAATTGCTTCAAAAACTACCCCAGCTTGATTCAAACCAGATTGCGGTCTAGCTCCGTCCGTCCCGTTTGGAACTTGAACGCAATAAGTTGGCGCATTTTTTAAGCCTTCGTCGGCTATTTTTTCGCCAGTTAGCAGGCTATAAGAACTTTCTTCCTCAACCGTAGATGGTATTTTTGGAAAAGTTATCACTGTTCCTTCTTCCATTGGCCTTAAAAAGATAAAGAGAAAACAACATATTCCGCCAATTAGTCCTAAAACCCCAACCGTTAAAAATACGATCCAGCTTTTTTTGGTTTTAATCTTGAATTCGCCACCTTTTTTATCTTCTTTTGCCTCAGTTTCAGAAGGCTTTGAATCTAAATCTTCCGTTTTTAAGTTTAATTTATTTTCTTCATCCATTTTTATCCTCGCTTTTCTCCATTATAACTAAAAACATAACTTTTTTCCACCATTTTTTAACATAAACTAGTTGACCTTCTATTATTTTTATGCTAATATGGTACATGAAAAAGGTCATACACGATAGAAAATTAGAAAAATGAGAAAAAATAAAAAAAATAGTATACGGTTGAAGAAGGTCAACGCGAAAACGCTAAGAAGAGCGTCTAAACTCCTAATGAGTCTAGCCGTCGTACTTGGCGCTTATTTTATTATTCTTTATGTTCCATTTTCTGCTTCTGCTGACAAAACGACGACTTTTCAGGTTAATGTCGTTGAAACCCTTTCAGTTTCCGTTACGACTCCCGATTCTTCGCATTGGGCAAGTGGAACTCCAACGACAACTTCCGATACCGGTTTTCTTCGAAATGATATAATTCTAGAAGTTTCATCTAATAATACAGTTGGCTTTACTGCCATGATGTACGCTAATACCTCCGCTACCGGGAATACTAGCCTCGTTAATACTACTAAAAATTCTGAAACTCTCCCGACTTTAAATTCTAGCTCTTCTAGAGGTTCTTTCCCTGCTAATTATTGGGGATATTCGTTGGACGTTTCTGGTACTGGCGTATATAATGGAGCGACTACCGCCTATAATGAAACCGATGCGGGAAATGAGAGTAGTAATTATTATCCTCTAACAACAAGCGCTAACCCAGTAACCGTTTTAACTGGTACGGGGGCAACTACTGGTACGCGTAAAATTTATTTCGGCGCAAAAGCCGACATAACTCAAGCTTCCGGTACTTATGCCGGGACGGTTATTATTAGTGTCGTGACGGGAGAAATTAATGACAATAACGATAGTGAAAACCCAGTTTCTCCGCCGGATAACCCCGCTATTGATAATGACCAAAGCGGGGTTAATCCAAGTTACGAAACATCTTATGGCACCGGTAGCCAAGGTTGGACCGTCTATACCTCGACCTCTTCCGGAACCGGTACGGAAACGACAACGACCCAAGTCAGCGACGGCGACGTTAGATCTGCTTACCCGCTTGGTGCAACCGAGAAAACCGTCTCGAATATTGAAACTAAATCTGCTCTCGCAACTGGCTTAGCTATTACCGCTACAACCGTCGCAGCCTCCGGTGCCTTCTTCTTTATCGCCGCGAAGCGTCGCGAAGATGATGACGAAGAAGAACAGTAAAAATATGGTATAATATATATTATATATGGTAGTAACTAGATTCGCCCCTAGTCCAACGGGGTATATACATATCGGTAATGTTCGTTCGGCAATTTATCCTTATTTAATTGCGAGGCAATCGAACGGTAAAATGATTCTTCGGATTGAAGATACTGACCGCGCGCGTTATGTTGAAGGCGCAACTGAGTTAATTGAGGATACTTTAGAATGGTTAGGTCTAAATTGGGACGAAGGACCTATAGTTGGCGGTCCCGCTAAACCTTATTTTCAAAGCGAACGTAAAGAAATTTATCATGCTTGGGCAAAAAAGTTAATTGAATCCGGCCGCGCCTATGCCGACCCTACTCCTCCGGAAAAAATCGATGAATATCGTAAGGAATGCAACGAAAAAAAGATTCCTTTTCTTTATCGTAATTTCCGTCCCGAAAACCCGCCCGAATGGGAACCTGGGATGCCGTTAAGGTTTAAGGCCGAGCCAAAAAAATACGAATGGTATGACGAAGTTATGGGTGAAATGCATTCCGGCCCCGAAGTTCTAGATGACATTATTTTAATTAAAAAAGATGGCTACCCTACTTATAACTTTGCGCATATTGTCGACGATGCCGAAATGGGCGTAACGCACGTTATGCGCGGGGTTGAATATCTTTCGAGTACTCCGAATTATCTTGCGCTTTATGAATCCTTAAATTTAGAACGTCCTAAATTAGTTTCCCTACCACATATCCTTGCTCCGACTGGAAACAAAAAACTTGGGAAACGAGACGGCGCTAAATCTGTAACTGAATATCGTGATGACGGCGTTCTCGCCGAAGCGATGTTAAATTATCTTGCTTGCCTCGGTTGGAATGATGGTACCGAACAAGAAATTTATACAAAAGAAGAATTAATTAAGAAGTTTTCATTAGACCGTATCCAAACTTCTGGGGCGCGCTATGATGAAACTAAGTTGCTTTGGATGAACGGTCAATGGATTCGGAAAATTTTTGACGAGGAAGGCGTCGAAGCGCTCTATGCCCGTACAAAAGGCTTTTGGCCGGAAGTTGCGGAAAATTATGACGATGAATATAAATTAAAAGTCCTTTCAATTATTTATGATCGTCTAAAAACTCTTTCTGATCTTCGTAGTATGACTCCCTACTTTTTCGCCGAGCCGACAATTGACTTAGATTTTCTTATTAAGAATAAGTTTTTGAAAAAACTTTCGGAATCTGAGCTCGAAACCCTATTAAAACAGTCGATTGCTAAATTATCAAATCTAGAAAATTGGACAGCCGACTCTCTTCAAATCGCCCTAAATGAACTCTTAGAAGAAACCGGTAAAAAACCCGCCGAACTTTTTAGCTTAATTCGCATCGCTCTTAGCTTTGCTCCCTTTTCCCCCGCTCTTAATTTAACTATGGAAGTTCTAGGTAAAAAAATTACCCTTGCTCGCTTAAATAAAGTCACGCGTTCAATCTAAAGCGATACCGCAATCGCCTTAATTTGTTTTTTAGTTAGTGAACCTGAAACAGTCTTTAATTTATATAATACTCCCCCATTTACCCAAGTCGCGTCGCTATTACTTATATATAGGGTAATTCCCTGTTCGCGTATCACCGTATAATTATCGTTATACGTATCTTTTACGTAATTAGTTAGAAGCGCATTGGAGTCCCAAGACGAAGCTTCTTCGACTAAGGAGAATGCATCTCCCGAAGAACTATTTTTAAAATTCAACGTAATTTTTCCCTCTTCGGAGGTAATATCGGACAAGCTAAAATCTCGCGGTACATAACTAGGGTATGACGCATTAATGCCAGTTTGCATCGCCGCAACACGAAGCGAAAGGTCGGGCATATTTAAATTTACAAAATAAACAATCGCAAATACCGCCGCCGCTGCGCAAGACATCGCGAGCAGTACTCTTCCGAAACCGAAATGAAGCTTTGTTGTTTTTTCTTCCGGCGTAGCTTCTTTTTCTGTAGTTCTAGCGACAGAAGCTAAAGCTTTCTTGATAGCCTGATCCTTTAACTCCTTAGCCGACAATTTCTTTTCAGTAACCGAAGAAGCTAATTCTCTCGCCTTCATTCTCTCATTTGCTAAAGATTGCATCGGATGAGGTGTTGCTGTCTCACTTAAAGGTTGTGTCGACTGAATTTTCGCAGGCGACATTGTAGTATTAAAGTGTTTAACTTTAGGACTTCGTTTAACCATGACCGTCACATCAGCTCTACTGGCGGGCCTTTTTACATATCTCCGATTTAACGTTGTCGAAGAACGCACCTTTCTATGAGCGCTTGTGGCCACCTGTTGACTATCTGATTTCTGCATATTTACCTCGCTTATCCTTATAACTATCATACTCTTTCTTAGTCTAAAACGCAAGAGCTAAAATATATAAAAATTATGTTATAATATATATATGGATATGGATAAGCTTAGGCGTCGTCAAAGCCTAAAAATAATCGCTTCAGAAACGATTATGGTAGTAGCGGTTATTATTACAGTTATAGCTCTAGCTTTTATAGTATCTGGTTATTGGCTTAATTCTGATTTTAAAGTTGAACGCCAGGGTATGCTACAAATTTATTCTACTCCTACCGGAGCAACGGTTGAAATTGATGGCGAATCTTCTTGGTTACAGCGTACTAATACTTCTAAAGTTTTATCTAGTGGCGAACATACCGTAACTCTAACTAAAGACGGTTATGATTCTTGGTCTAAAACTTTTAATATCTCGGAAGGATTACTTTATCGGATTCATTATCCTAGACTATTTCTAAAAGATCGCGCTACCGAAAAAGCTTTAAATACTAAAGATGCTACTATGGCAACAATTTCCGCGGATCACGAAACTCTTATTCTTATCAATAATACAACAAAATGGTCTCTAATTAATCTTAAGTCGGAAAAAATTTCTCCGGTAGAACTTGATATCTCTAAATATTTTTCAAGCGCTAGTGTTGCGGATGGCGCCCCAGTCGGCGTTTTTAATGGCGAAGTTTTAGATGCTAAATGGGACTACGACGGAACCCACGTTTTATTTAAAACCCAATATAATAATGAAGTTGAATGGGTTCTTATTGATGTGAAGGATGTAGCAAAAAGCGTTAATCTTACAAAAGAGTTTAGCGCAAATTTTAGCGAGATTGAAATTTTAGATAATTCCTCAAACAATTTATTAGCTATCCAAGATGGTAATTTAAAGAAAATTGACGTTTCTGGACGGCTAATTTCGGCTACCTTAGTTGGGGGGATTATAGACTTTGATCATTATAATAATGAAATTATTTTTTCCGCCAATACTTCGACCGAAGATATTTTAAAAGATACAACGGACGAAACTAAACCTTACTATATTGGATATTTTAAGGTTGGCGATAATAATATAAAAAGTTTAGAGTTCATTGATTCTCCCGCTAAAGTTTTAATTAGTCGTTTCTACGATGACGATCTTATCGCTATATTAGAAAATAATAATATCGAGATTTATAAGAAAAATAATTTTGAGAAGCTCTTTGATTTTTCGCTTGAGTTTAATCCTGAGTTTATGACGGTTGGTGCCGGCGGTGGCTTTATCACTATGTATACTGGCTCAACTATCGCTACTCTTGATATGGAAGCCGAGACGATTATAGAATGGTCTATTGAGGGTGAAAAGTTTGGCTGGCTTGATAATAATATGATTTATACGGTTAGTGAAGGAAATTTAATTGTTTATGATTATGATGGGCTTAACCGTAGAACTCTCGCGAAAAATACCTCAAATCATTTTCCGGTCGGTATTACCGAAAATAAATGGCTCTATTATTTTAGTGACGACGAACTTGTTCGTGAATGGTTAATTCCCCGTTAAGAAATTCCAAATATTTTCAAAGAATGACGGCTCATTTGATGGAAGGGTTTCTTCTTCCGTTCCATAATCTATCGTAGGGTCCGATTCGGTTCCTTCAGATTCCTCGTAGCTTGGCGAAATTTGTTCTCCGGTAACTAATAATCGGTACCTTGATGTCCCAAGCGGAGTACAAGTTACTAATGTAATTAACGGTTTATTAGTATTTACAACTAGCGCCGCTACATTAGACGGCTCAACAACTTCCTTTCTTATAACTCGGTAGGTATAACGCACGGAATTATAATTTACATATATTAAATCTCCGTCTTCAAGCCTTTCTAGACCGGAGAAAATATATTTATAAGGGTTTGAACTATAGATATCTCCCGCCGAGTGTCCCGTAATAATAAAATTTCCGATTTCTCCAGGATAAGCATTCGCCCCTGCTATCCTATAATGTGCAACTCCATTATTCATTGCCGACATTACTTCATTAAGTGAAACTCCGAATCGAATCGGTACATCAATGTTTAGTTTTGGAATAATAAGTCGCGGGTCCGCTGAAACCGTTTGGGTGATTGTTGGGTCTATCGCCTCAATTTGCGAAGCCGGCGCATTCCCAGGCGATACATATGCCATAATCGGAGCAAAAATTAATCGGTTATACTGGAGAAAAAGGATTAATAGTACGACCGCTATTCCGGCAAAAACCGGTATAAAATGGCGTTTTCGGTGTGTTTTTTTAACGCTATCGGTAGCACGTTTCCGAATTTTTTGACGCAAACTACTTTCTATCTCGCTAGGAGACTGGATGCCTATATCGCCAGTTTCATCTTTCTTAGCTAAACTTAGACCAGATTTCTTTTCGCTCGGATTGCTCGCTCGCGAAAGAGAACCTAATATCTCTTCCTCCTCAGCCCTCGCCCGTGCGTCTTTCAGTCTCTCTTTTTCAATATATGTTCGCGCCGCTTTAGAATAATAGTCGCTATAGTATTTTTGATAATAATCCTGCCAGGCTGAATGGTATTTTTTCCAAGATTCCGAATTGATTTTTGGCGCTATCGGTTCACTTTTAAGATGAGTGTCACTTCCCGCCGGTTCTTTCGTAGCTTTTTTAGCCGACTCAGCATAAGCCGCTAAGACTTTTTTCCTAGCGATTTCAGCAGCGGCTCTCCTTTGCAAGTCGCTTGAAAACTGCCCACCGTTTTCTGAATCCATAGGCTAATTATAGCATATTTAATGGGTTTGTGATATAATTACCATACTGGGCGAATGGCGGAATTGGTAGACGCGGTAGACTCAAAATCTGCTGGCCGTAAGGTCGTGAGGGTTCAAGTCCCTCTTTGCCCACCAATAAATTATTTGTCCCAATCAAACCCCTCGCCGTAATGACCATAGCGAGCGGTTTTTTCATAAATTGGACGCTTTAAATCTAAGAACTTAATAATTCCATTTGGTGTCAAATCGTAACCCTCAATTTCTTCCGGCTTTCCGTCAATAATCACAGTTTTTTCTAACGGTTCCGCGTAGCCAATCGCATAAGCGAGCCTTACTAGAACTTCGTGCGCCCCGCGTTCGCGCAGATAATCTACCGCAATTCTCCGCGCCATATACGCCGCGCTGCGATCTACTTTCGACGGATCCTTTCCAGAATAACAACCTCCGCCAATCGCTACGCGCGGTCCGTAATTGTCGACAATTAACTTTCGCCCCGTGAGTCCCGTATCGGCATCAAATCCGCCTTGGTTCCAATCTCCCGCCGGATTGATATGAAGTTCTAACTTTCCGACCAAATTTTCCTTCTCGATAAACTCGTTTACTAATTTCGTAAGTTCTTCTTTTGAAACATTCTGAAAGCTCGCGACAATCGAATCAATCGAGCCGTCTGGCGCAATCGTTACTTGAGTTTTACCATCATACGGATGCTTCTCGAAGATGTACTGGTTTAAGCGTCTAGCTAAAACTACTTCCCTCGGTAACATCTCCGGAGTTTCATCGCAGGCAAACCCGATCATAATTCCCTGGTCGCCCGCTCCGCCCGTGTCGACACCTTGCGCAATTTCCGGCGATTGCTGAACAATTTTTGTATGGACTTCCGTTTCCTCGCCTGCTATTCTCTTTACTATCGCAGGAATGTCAATATCTGAAGCCTTTGAAGTAATTTCTCCAGTTACGAAGACAACCCCGTGTCCTCCACAGGTTTCCGCCGCAACTCTCGCTTCCGGATCCTTCTCGAGGTACGCATCTAAAATCGCGTCTGATATTTGGTCACATAATTTGTCTGGGTGTTTCGGAGAAACACTCTCCGCCGTTCGATAGAACATAAAAAATCTCCACTTTTAATATTTGTAATTATATCACATTTAATTATTTTATGAGCATTAAGCAAGCCAAAGATAATTTTTTTAAATTTTAGGAAATTTTTGCAGCGAGACCCACATCCGGCGTGAGACGCAAAAATTTCCGTTTAAAAATTTAGAAAAATTATCCTTGCGCGAAGCGAAGCGCGAATAAAGTAATTAAATGTGATATACTTTAAGATATGAAAATCGCATTTTTTACCGACTGTTATTTAGATTTAACCGGCGGTATTAAAAGCTCTATTAATGCCCAAAAATCCGCCCTAGAAAAAAACGGTCATACTGTTTATATTTTTAGTACCGGTTTTCCGCGAAAAAAAGATGAACTTAAAAAACTTGCCAAGAAAAATATTTTCCAGGTTCCAAGTTGTAAATTATTTTTCCGCGGTTTAACTCCAGTTTCTCGTCGCCCTAAAATTATTGAGCGTTGGCTCTTAAGAAAACACCCAGAAATTAAAAACTTTGATGTATATTATATTCATTACGAATCTGGTTGTTCTATCGCGGGGTTAAGACTGGGTAGAAAACTAAAAATCCCGACTATCCAAGTTATGCACGGTCGCGAAGATATGGGCGAGAGTAATCTTATTCCCTTCGGGCTTCGAACTTTTGTTGCGATAATGTTGAATTGGTTTCACTCTTGGCATCTTCCACACCCGACTAAGACTAAACGCGATAATTATCTTGCCGATACTTACGCTAAAGCTAAGATGTGGACTTTAATGGTTAATCACGCAAATTATGCCGACTTAGTTCTAACCCCCTCCGAACATTTTCGTAAAAAACTTATTCATTATGGCGTAAAAAAAGAAATCAAAGTTTTTCCAAATGGTTTTCCGGATGAAAATTTTCCAAAAAATCCCCCTGTCCGGAATTTAAACCCCGGCGAAACCTTAAAAATTATTTGGCACTCTCGCGTTTCCGCCGAAAAGCGCATGATGCCGTTTCTTAAGGCGTTAAAAATTTTGCAAACAACCGTGAATAATGCCGGAAATACGCCAAAATTCACGCTCGACGTTTATGGTGGTGGCGGAGATTTTTTCCGTGCAAAACGTTTTTCGAGGCGACATAAATTAAACGTAAAATTTCATGGCAACGTTCCTTTTGAAAAGCTTTCCGACGCGATTAAAAATTCTCATCTTGATGACTTAGTTTCGTACAACTTTGATACTTTCGGCATGACCTTAATCGAAGCCGAGGCTTACGGTACGCCAGTTTTCTTTTGTGATCCCGACATGAAAGAGGTTGTTCCGCATGGTAGCTATATACTATCTAAAGACGAATCGCCAGCAGAAATGGCCGCCACCCTAAACAATTTATTAGAACACCCCGAAAAAATCCGCAAGATGTCTGAAATAATGCTAAAACATCGCGAAGAAGTTCTAATCTCTACTCGCATCAAGATTCTTGAAAAGTACATGAAAATTTCTATGGTGTCCTAAGGGACATAAGGACTTGGCCAGAGCGGCCCGGAGCGTGCCCGAAGGGCACGCATAGAAATTTTCATGTACTTGGTATATAATGATGTTATGAGATATTTAGCAGACTTACTCACATTAACTAGATTTATTTTGGCCCTCGCTATACTTTACGGCTGCGTGATGCATAGCGGTTCAGCCGAGGCAGTCTTTATAATGTTCTTTGCGGCGGTCTTGACCGATGCTTTTGATGGGACTTGCGCTAAAAAATGGCCATTCCCGAAAAATAAGACTCCAAAATACCGTAAATATGCTGCGCTTTATGATATGGTTTCTGACGTTCTACTCGCGGCCGCACAAGTTCTTTTTGTCACTATTCGCATCAATTGGGTTATCGGCCTAGTCGTTATAATTTATTATGTTGTTATTTGTGGATCTATTGAGCTTATTGTCTACGGAAAATTTTTTGGTCATCCCGATAATTGTACTAAGAATTCCTTAATAAAAAGAAACTTCCCGCTTGCTAAAAAAATTATTTTAACTCGGCGTTACGGCTATACTTTATGTCTTGGTATTTTGAATGCCGTTACTCTTTTCGCGACCAATTGGCCAGATCCAGTAAAATACCTTGGTTTTACTGCTGGGTGTTTGACGTTTGTTTTTACCTGGTTTTTCCTTCGCCAACGCCGTAAAAACATCTCCCGCGACGCAGTAGATATAGAGGAAAAATTATCCAATAAAGCTAAAAACAAAAACGCGTAGCGTTTTTTCATTGAATTGAGAGAAAAATCGGAATTCACTTCCGTTTTTCTCTCCGTGCTAGTTTCTTTGTTGGACTTTCTTTTCTAAAGAAAGTCCAAGGGTTACCACCCTCCGCCTCCTCCGCCGCCCCTACCCCCGCCGGAAAATCCCCCTCCTCCCCCACCAGACGAGAAACTACTTCCTCCTCCGCCAGAGTCCCATCCTCCGCTACTACTCGGTTCGTGGTAACTAATCGAAGAATTTACAGCATTATTTATATCGCGAAGCATATTTGAAGCAATAATTCCATTTAATACTTCAGAACTTAATTCTTCCGGTACATCACCGATTTGGTAATATTTATCAAGCTCCTTTATCCAACTTTCTTCTTCGCCGAACAAACTTGCCCATGGCAATAATTTTTCATATAATTTTACAATCCCAGCATTCGTCGTATCCGCCCCTTCTACCGATTGCAAAAAGGCCAATCTATCTTTTTCAGCCATCTTAATATATAGTTCTAGCCCTTCTAAATATACTGCTAGCTTAATTCCTTCATCGGTATATTTCGCATATTTCTCAATTTGTTTAGTTAAGATAGTATTTATTATTACGGTTGACGCAAATAGTATAATCATCACTATAGGAATATAGTCAATTCCAACAACTATAGTAGTTGAATTGTACATGATTTCATCAAATACCTCACCGAAAACGGGCAAAAACATAAATAAAATTACGCCATAAATAAAGAATTTTGCAATAACAGCCGCAACCGTCCCGCCTTTTGTCTTTGGCACTTTTTTCTTTATTAAATACCCCTCTTTATCTAATATATATTCCGCATTAGATCTATAGCTTTCCGCATATCCTGCTAAGGTTTTCGTTGCGGTATGTTTCTTAATTATAATATCGTCATCTTTCGCTATATTATTTTTATTTGCTAAAATATTTAGCATCGAGACCTGCGCTGGACTAAGTGTCGCCGGCTCTACATTTAAATGAATTGACCAATTATATTTCTTCGGCTTTTTCTCATCTTGCACCTTTGTAATTGTTACCGCCTTTGAAACAGCTAATTCTAGTAAAGTTGCAACATACGATGATTTTGTTTTCTTTAAATAAATTTGTTCACCTTCGGCAACATGAATAGATTTATTTTCCGGGGGCTGGTATTGTGGAGTTTCGAAAAGCGACCGATATAATTTACTTTGTTCGCGCGCCTCTTTTTTCCATCTTAAATATTTTTTAATTAGGACAAAGGCTATAATCGCAATTTCTATAATTAACAAAATTACTAAAATATAATTTTTTTCAATTATTACTTCGAACGTTCCCGCATCAAAGTCTATCACAAATGTTAAGTTTTCTCTCGCGCTTAAATTCTCCGTTGTAAAACTGTAGCCATCTTCATTTTTTTCAATTGTACACCTATCAGCCCCATTTTCTCCGTACTTACCGACATAACACCAAACATCCGATTGCGCTTTTTCTAAAATTTCCTTTTGCATATGGACTCTCGCCGTTACGCTTTCGAATTTTTGGCTCCACCCTGTCCCGTTTGTATCCCAATATAATTCTTGAAATAATTTATTAACACCCTCTTGTCCGCTTACGTTGTTTAAATCTTCATCAAACTCTGTAATGACGTCAGTAAAATCATATTCCAAAGTATAAATTTGCTCTCCGCGTACATAGACACTCGCATTCCCGATATAAACATTATAATAATCTCCTTCATCTACAATCCGAGCGATATTCTCCGGCTCGCCATTCCTAAGTACCGTTAGATTAAGCGCCGGCTCATTCTCGACCGTTCGATTTTTCTTGCCCTGATTATAAATTGGGATTTCGCGGTTAATCCCGTGATTTTGGTCCGTTTCTGGGAAGACCGCTGTTAATACTTCTTTAACGTGTAATTTACTGGTTCCGTCTTCGGCTTTCGTTAAGTAATAGTCCGCCGTAAAATCTTTAAAATAAAAGTCCTGCGTCGATGCGTCTGCCCTCGCTACCGGAAGCATCGCAAAAGTTAACATTAATATTATGATAAAAGATTTAAACCTCATAATTTTATTATATCATTGAATAGCCTTTTGAGGACCGTAAGCTTGGGCGAGCGCCCCCCTGCGTGTCCGAAAAAGGCTATTCAATGATAGAACTGATTGTGGCTAAAATAAAATTATTCGGATTATATAAATTTAAGGCAGCGATCTTCGCCGCTAATTCTCCCGACCAAATCATAAACGCCGAATATCCGGAACTTTCTAATGGTACCGCTTTAACTACTCCATTTTGCGCGACTAAAATTTGCTCATTATGTAGAGTAATAATTTTAACCGGGTAACTTAAAGTAAATTTATGCAGAACTTCCGCAACTTGTATTAAAGATTGTGATAGTAAAAGCATTTTAGGATAATATATAGCTCTTAGAAGTTTCTGTAATTGCGCTAACGAAGCGAAAAAAACTAAATTTTCGTTCATTAAAGTTTTTTCCGCCCCATTTTCTATAACTAGGTCTACACTGTCTCGCGTAATTAACAGGGGCCGTTCGGCATTTTCACAGGCGCTTACTATAGCTCGCCCCGTAGTTGTATTTTTTGATAAATCTCCAATTAAAAGGCTATAATCTGCCTCATTAAAAACCCGAACTACCTCATCTCCTTCTAAAAACGAACCAGAATCCGTAGATTTTAAAAATACTAAATTCGGTAAATTTGGCAATTTATTTTTTAAAGCATCAGGTAAAACCGCGATTACCTTTTCTATTGGAAAATTATTTTCTAAAAATTCCGAAATTTTAATTGTCGTCCGAAAATTATTTGAATTCCCCCCGATGACATTTACAATTCCCTGTTTTCTTTCCGGAATATTCCAACTTAAATTTTCTTCCGGCGCCTTTTCGATTTTCTCAAAATAATCCACGTCTAGAACTCCAATTCGATCGATATCGGACAATGGTCAGAACCCATATAATGCTCGTAAATTTCTGCCGACTTTAAGTTTTTTCGTAAACTTTCTGAAATAAAGAAATAATCAATTCTCCAACCAACATTATTTGCCCGCGCCTGTCCCCAATGGCTCCACCAAGTGTACCTCACTTCTTCTGGGTGTAGAGTCCTGAAAGCGTCAATCAATCCCGCATTGATATAATTCGTAATTCCCCGTCGCTCCTCGTCGGTAAATCCAGCTGAGTGATGATTTGTTTTTGGTCGCGCAAGGTCGATCTCCTCATGCGCCGCATTGAAATCTCCACAAACCACTACCGGCTTATGCTTTTCTAGCTCCTTCAAGTATTTCAAGAACTCTGGGTCCCATAGTTCTTTACGTAGCGACAATCTTTTTAATTCATCTTTTGAATTTGGTGTATAAACGTCGACTAAAAAGAAATTTTCAAATTCAGCCGTTAAAACTCTTCCCTCAGTCAGCGGATCGCCGAATTGGTCTTTAAAATTTTTATTAGTTGGTAAAGTATTTCGTACCGATAAAGGCTTAATTTTTGTAAAAATCGCCGTTCCCGCATATCCCGGGCGCTCCGCCGAATTCCAAAGCTCTTCATATTCAAGAAAGTCCACCTCCGCCTGTCCTTGCTTTGCTTTTGTCTCTTGCAAGCATAAAATATCCGGCTGCTCTTTTTTTATAAATTCTTGCAGCGCTCCCTTTCGCAAAACCGCCCGAAGCCCATTCACATTCCACGAATAAATCTTCATACCCTAATTATATCACGCGTAAAATCATTTGCATTACTATCATATAAATCGCCACTAAACCTAGCGCCCCAATCGCTGTCCAAAACGACGTTCCAATTCTTCGTCCAAACCTAATTTTGAAAACGATTTCCCCACCGATCACAATTAGACTCATCAAAACCGCAACCCCTATACCGAACATTCCTACCCCGCTTGGCAAACTAGATATCATTACCCCGGCTAATCCTAGATTAGAGACAAAGGTTACTATACCACCAACGTAACCAATTATAGATAAAACTATTCCACCCATCGCCAAAAATATCGCCCGGTTCCCCATTCGCTCTATACTAGCTAAAATTACATCTAAATCACTAGACCAACCTCTCGTCTTAGTAGTTTTAGGATCAAGAAAGGCTAAATTTATCTTATCCGGCTTTTCCTCCGCTAAAGCCCGCACGGCTTTCATTTGCTCCGCTTCAATGCGTTTCGACTTTTTCCACTCCTTTTCAGTTTCCTCGTCTGCCATTCTACCACTTATTCCGCTCAATGTCGCGTTTTTTAATCGTTTCGCGTTTGTCGTATTTTTTCTTACCTTTTCCTACCGCAATAACTAATTTAATATGTCGCGAACCGCCGAGCAATTTAACCGGTACAATCGTCGAACCAGCTACCTTTTCGCGTTCTAAAGCCTTAATTTGCTTTTTTGTCGCTAATAATTTAATATTTCGCGTCGTTTCCGCCCCGAGCGTCAGATTATTAAGCCATAATTCCCCGTTTCGTAAAGTTACAAACGAACCCTTTAATTGTACATGATGGTCGCGAATCGAACGTACCTCAAGACCCGTTAATACCATCCCTACCGTTAACTCATCACCAAGAACATAATCGAACCTTGCTTTCCGATTTACTGTTACCGAATCTGACACCTTTTTCTTTTTCATAATCTAATTTTATCACATAAACTCTAAAACTTCTTGCGGACCCTGCTACTATTATGTATAATAGTAGCAGGAGGCAAGCTCTAGAAACTTGCCTAGGGTTAAAGTACTAGTCGTCGTCAGCTTCTGCTACGACGACTACTTTTTTAGCTTTTGGCTTGCGCTTTAATTTGAAATAAAACATACATTCTATTTCCATTGCGCACCTCCTTTCATGTTTGTTTTTCGCATTCAGTTCGGGAGGACGGCAACCAAGACTTATCTAGAATCATCAACGGATAAATCCCCCCATTACGAGGCAGACCCACCGCACCGTAATTACAGTAGTCTGCCTCTCCGGAAGGGGGATCTATATTCTCATAAACTAAAAACTTCTCCAACCCACTCCTAAAGTAGTAAATCCCAAATCAAAAATCAACCCTCTACCCGATAAAATTAAAGCATAAAAATTTTCACCTCTATATTTTTAGCGTTCCCCCTTCTGCTTAAATTTATCTTGCTTTTGCTAAAACCAATACACCCCTTCGCTCTACTACATATATAAACTAGCAAACTTTTACCCGCTCCTCCCCGAGTAGTCCGCGTAACTTACTAAGTAGATCTTCATTCGCATCAACTTTAAACGGCATACGAAGAGGCCGCTTTGCTTCCTCATCTTTCAAAACTAAAACTACCTCTTGAAAACCTAGATTTAAATCCGCTAACCTTCGAATTGCCGTTAGAGTTTCCGTATCTTCCGGATTTTCGATCAATAAATACAACCGTTCTTTTCGCGGATCTTTCGGCGGTTCCTTTAATACTCTCGGCTCATCAATTATCCCTCCCGATCCCTGTAAATGCGGTATTTTGCTAGGCGCTCCCTTCGCCGAACCATCTCCGTTATAGACTCTTTCCGCCGAGCTCCGTGTTCCTCTTCGGTACGATTTTTCCGGCGCTAAACTAGGCGCCGCTAACTTTGTTCCTGTAGATTGATATGAATTTAAGACCTCATCTGAAACTAATTCTATGACTTCTGCTAGTAGCTTTACATCAGAAGTTATATTGCCATCTTTATCTGTCGCGTTAACTCGACCATTTACCCTTATAACATTATCTACTTCTAATTTTGCCCCATGTTCTGCAAAAATAGATGGAAAAACTATAAACTCCGCCTCGTCGGTTTTATTCTCCAACTTCACAAAAGCCATTTTATCGCCTTTTTTCGTTAAAATTGTTCGTACTGCTGTAATAATCCCGCCGATTGTTACTACCTTATTATTATTTTCAGCGCAAATTAAAGACATCGGATGCGTCTGTTCCTCGAAATACGTATCATATTTATCTAGCGGATGCGCTGATAGATATAACCCCATCAAATCTCGCTCCCAAAGAAGTTGCTCTTTTTCCGGGTGCTGGACCGGCGCTGGTTTAATCTCTACTTCCGGAACTACTCCCGCCTCGCCCATCATCCCAAATAAATCTGTTTGTCCTGAACCAACATCTTTCTGAATTTTAGACCCGTACGCCTGAATCGCCTCTAGATTAAATAATAAATCAGACCTCGAGGATCCGAAGCGGTCAAACGCCCCCGTTTTTATTGCTCCTTCCCAAGATTTCTTATTAAACTTCCTAGAATCTACTCGCTTCGCAAAATCGCATACCGACTTAAAAGGACCATTTTTATCTCTTTCTGGAACGACAACATCTTCTACTAAAGCCTTTCCCATTCCTTTTATTCCAGATAAACCAAACCGAATCGTTTTTTCTCCCCCGACAATCCCGAAATCCCCGTACGACTGATTTATATCCGGACCTAAAACCTTTAGCCCCATCTTTTTACATTCCGCCATCTCAATCGCGAGTCGGTCCGTCCATCTCATATCCGCGGTCATTAACGCCGCCATAAATGCATCTGGATAATGTGCCTTAAGATATGCTGTCCAATACGCGACTAAAGCATAACACGCCGCGTGTGACTTATTAAAACAGTAATTTGCAAACTCTAATAGTTGGTTCCAGAAAGTTTCCGCAATCTCTTCCGTCGCTCCTCCGACTTTTACCGCCCCTTCGATAAACTCCGGCTTTACTTTCTTCATTAAATCAATGTTCTTTTTTCCGACCGCCTTTCTTAAAGTATCCGCCTGCCCGCCGGTAAATCCGCACCACTCCTTCGAAATCTGCATGAACTGCTCCTGATAGATCATAATTCCATAAGTACTTTTCAAAGAATTCTCTAGTCCCGGATGTAAATAAGTAATCGGTTCTTCCCCGTGCTTACGTTTAATAAACGAGTCAATAAATTGCATCGGTCCAGGGCGATATAAAGCGACCATCGCGATAATGTCCTCAAACGAAGAAGCCTTCAAATCTCGCAAATATCGTTTCATCCCGGCCGATTCTAGCTGGAATACACCAGTTGTCTCCGCTCGCTGTAAAAGTTTATACGTCTCCGGGTCATCTAGCGGTACTGAATACATATCAATATCATCGTGATAAACTTTCCGAATCATCCGAAGCGCATTATTAATTACCGATAAGTTTGAAAGCCCTAAAAAGTCCATCTTAAGGAGCCCTAGCTCCTCAACTTGTCCCATCGGAAACTGCGCCGCAATCGGTCCCTTTGCTGAAACTTCGAGCGGTAGAAACTTTACTAAATCATCGGGTGCAATAATTACCCCGCAGGCATGCACGCCGTGATTTCTAATTGTCCCCTCGAGCCGAGACGCAAAATCGATCACTTCTTTAGAGGTTGGATTTGTTTCGTATTCTTGTTTTAAGTCTGGGACTTCTTTTATTGCATCCGCTAAATGTACATGGTGACCCTGCACTGGGTCTGGAACCATCTTTGCTAATCTATCCGCCTCCGCATAAGGGACTTCTAGAACTCTCGCGACATCCCTTACTGCGTTTTTTGCCATCATTTTACCAAAAGTTACAATATTAGAAACTCTCTCAAACCCATATTTATTTGAGCAATATTCAATCACTTCATCTCGCCGAGTATCTTGAATATCTGTATCAATATCCGGCATAGAAATCCGGTCTGGGTTTAAAAATCGCTCGAAAAGTAAATCATACTTTAAAGGATCTAGCTCAGTAATCCTTAAAGCATACGCTAAGATTGAACCTGCCGCCGAACCTCTCCCCGGTCCATAAACAATTCGTTGACTTTTTCCCCAATTGATAAAATCTTGTACAATTAGGAAATAACCATTATATCCCATTTTGTCTACGACCGACAATTCGTAATCTATCCGAGGTAATATTTTATGTGCTTCATCTCTCTCTTTATCTACTTTTTCTATAATTTTTCGACAATCCTTTATACTAAGATTTGCAACTTCATCTAGTTTTTTGCCGCCATATCTATAAACTAATCCGCGAAAAACTAATTTATCTAGATAAGTCTTTTCGTCTTCTCCGTCCGGTACCGGAAATTTCGGAATTAAAATCCGACCGAGCTGTAAATCTACATTACACCTCTCCGCAATCCGTTTTGTATTTAAAACCGCTTCCGGACAGGTATCCTGCCAATGTTCTATAATTTCTTCCGCCGGGATAACATGTAAATCATAGTCCTTTAATGTCATCCGGTTAGTATCAGATAAATTTGAAGCCGTCCCGACGCAAAGTAAAACTTCGTGCGCATCCTGGTCCTCTTTATTAAGATAGTGCGCGTCACAAGTTACAACTAAAGGTAATCCTAATTCCTCCGCGTGCGTCATATGCCAGTCATTGACCTTCTTTTGCTCTTCTGAATGTGTTGAGGACTTCGGATGCCCATGATCTTGCATCTCGAGATAAAATCTATCTTTAAAAACTTTCCGATACCAATCGATTAACTCTAAAGCGCGTTTATCATCTCCCGCCCGAATCGCCTCCGAAATTTCCGAACCCATACACCCCGAAAGACAAATGATCCCTTCGTTATATTTTTCTAATTCTTCATGATCCGTTCGCGGTTTATAATATTTCCCATATTCTTCCGCCCGCGACATAATTCGGCAGAGATTCTCAAAACCCTTATTATTCATCGCGATTAAAGTAATATGAAATCTCTGCTTATCGTGCGCCGGGTCTTTATCCCCCATTTTTCGCGTCGCTACGTAGGCTTCTAATCCGAGTAGAGGTTTAATCCCTGCTGCGTTACATTCTTTGTAAAGTTCAACAAGCCCCGACATTGTTCCGTGATCAGTCACCGCGACCGCTTCCATGCCGTCTTTTTTCACGAATTTTACTAACTCAGGGACTT
The DNA here is from genome assembly GCA_045603985.1 of Candidatus Nanosyncoccus sp. Lineage (GTDB taxonomy): Bacteria > Patescibacteriota > Saccharimonadia > Saccharimonadales > Saccharimonadaceae > Nanosyncoccus. The sequence goes on along the minus strand of JAZUNE010000010.1, from coordinate 65,906 downwards.
TTGTCAATCCATCTAAAAGCGAATAATGTGTATGATTATGCAAATGGACAAAATCACTCGGCTTCAACTCTACCATATAAAAATTATACCACGAAAAAGAATAGCCCCGAGGGGCTATTTCTAATACTAACTTTCTTTTTTAGTTTTTTCTTTCTTTACGGTTTTCTCCGCAATTTTTTCATCTTTTTTCTTACAATGTTCACATTCTCCACCACATTCACAATCTTCCGGGTCTTCCTCCTCAGATTTTACCGAGATAAATCTTCCCGCAATCGCTCCCGCTAAACCGCCGAGTAAAGCTCCTAGGATAAATTTTCCTGCTCCACTTTTATTTTTTTCCGCCATCTTTCTCCTCCTTTTTTTCTTCTTTGATTTTTTCCTTTAATTTCGGATTTATATACTTATCAACAAACATTTCTATCGTTCCACCAATCGAGGTCATTCCCTTTACATTTGAAACAATCCCGCTTGTATTTTTAGCAATATCTTGCCCTTCAATAACGACTGTTTTTATCTCCTTACTTAGACCAATCAATTTTACGATTAGTACAATCCCTACAATAAGAAAGATAAAAAGCGTTAAGCTTAATATCGCTACTAATATCCATTCTGCTACATTCATATTATTTTCTCCTTAACTTTATTATAACATACTAATATTCGGAAACAAATTTTCGTACATCATCAGCATAATCAGTTTCCGACAAGACATACTCTAGATGTGCAAGGAAATAGTTTTTTGGATCTCCAGTTGTAATCCATTTCCCCTTACTTCTCGCAACAATTACATCACCGTTTTCTGCTAGTTTCGTAATTGCGTCGACCGTCCAAAGCTCTCCGTCTAGTCCCGTATTCGACGGCACTAGATATTTAAATACCTCCGGCGTTAACAAATATCGTCCGTAAGAAGTTAAATTACTTGGGGATAGATCTGGCGTTTTTGGTTTTTCTACAATATGTGATAAAGTCCCGTTTTCCTTTAGGGCGATCATTCCATATTTATTCCAAACTTCTTCCGGCATCTCTTGCGAAGCGATTACCGCCTTTGCTTCCGGATTTTTTCGATAGGTTTCAATCAAAGTTTTTACATCCCCTTCGCCGAGAATTAAGTCATCCGAATATAAAACAACAAAAGACTCATCGTTCTCGACGAACCTTTTCGCCGACACAATCGGTGAGCCGTTTCCATAAGGTAGACTAGCATCTTGTTCAATTACTGTAATCTTTGGAAAATTTAAAACTTTTTCTACCGGTTCAAATCGCTCAGATTTTCCTTGTTTATCTAAAAGTTCTTTTACGTTATTTGCCGGATTATGAAAATAATCATCATAAATCTCGCGCGATTTTGTGTTCGGCGTCGCGACAATTATAATTTCATCAATCCCAGCCTCAGCGCATTCCTCGACACAAAGTTGCATTACTGGCTTCGCCCCAATCGGAATCATTGCCTTCGGAATTGTTTTAGTAATCGGTAGATAACGGCTAGCAAATCCCGCATCTGTAATAATTGCTTTCATAAGCCTCCTTAAAACCTAATTATATCACAAAACAAGTCCAACTGGCAGGGATTACTTTTTCTTTTTCTTCTTGTATGATTGGCTTCTTGCAACCTTATCTTCAATATTCTGTGCGCGATTATGAACACCGTAAATTGAACTTGTAACCCCAACAATTAGCATATAAGCTCCGAAGAATCTTAGGAAAGTTGTAATTTCGAAACTTCCTGCGTTTAAAATTACTATCCCGATAACACATCCACACGCCCCAGCCAAAATCCGGATAAATCGGTCCGTCGGATCGACCGTCGAGACAAATCCGTGAAAAATATCGATAATTCCCGAAACAATCGTATAAACCGAAATAACAACTAAACTAGAGACTAAGTCGTTTCGCGCAAAGAATAATAAAGTAAGCGCAGCTACAACGTCAATAAGGGCATCAATCACCGAATTCACCCAGCCATGTTTCTTAGTTGAATTATAAAGCGCCCCCGCCGCATCTACGATTCCCATGAAGAGTAGAAATACACTCATGATCGAAACCGCCCCTTCTAGATTCGTCATCCCACTAAATAGCATCAAACAGCCAAATATGATTGCTAATACTCCACGTACCAAAAACACCGCCCAGTGTTTATCAATATATCTTCGATTAATTTTTGCCATAAAAATCCTTTATTACTTATGCTTATTATACCATACTTTTAGCGTCTTCGTTATATTCTATTTTTCTATGGCTTCTAAGCTCGGCAAATTTTGCCGTACGTCGAATCGCACCTGCGTGTCCTGATAACGCCGCATAAGGCGCAAACTGTGCTGCTCGCATTTCTCGCGCCATCCGAGGATGTCTTTTTGGCTCGTAATGTGGATGGTCAATAATTTCGGCATATTTCGCGTCCACGTCGTTCATTTTCGGTGTCCTCCAATTTGTGCGTTTCGTTCCCTGCCGGTTGCCCCTTCCTCGAAATTTATCCCCTTTAAAATCGCATTCTTACCGTATTTTCGTTTTATTTTTAAAACCGCCTCCTCTTTACGTTTCTCTTTCTCTAGTTCATCTTCATCAATTTCTTCGTCAAATAACCCAAGTTGCCGTGGCTCATTATCCCCTTCTCGTTTTACGTGATTCACGTCTATCGTCAGTCGCCGAATTTTCAACTCTCGGTCCACTTTCTCGTCAAACAATTTTGCTACCACCTCGACGATTAAATGTGCCGAAGAAGTATTTCGCGTGAGGTTATAAGTCCCGTGCGCTGGTTTTGGCACGATTCGCCCGTAAAAGTCGGTCTTCGTCTCGCCTTTATATCCCGGTAAACTCGTTACATCATACCCCACCGTCAAAATTACTTGGTCTGTCGTCATTTTTTTAGCCAATAGTCCTAGGCTTACTTCCTCTGCCATTTCAAGCGCCACTACCCGTGCCCTTTCAAAACTATATGGCTCTTTCAGAACCTGCCCCGACGAAAAAGAATTTGTGCTCGGTCGGTACGCCTTAATCTCGGAAATTTCGCAAGGTTCCCACCCCCAAGCGTGATCAATCAGAGGCTCCGCATTTACGCCAAACATTTTATAAAGATAATCTTCGTCTTTTTCCGAGCAAAGTGCGACATCTCCCATAGTATATAACCCCGCCGTCTCAAGCCGTCTAGCGTAACCCTTACCTACCCGCCAAAAATCCGTCAACGGCCGATGCCCCCATAATCTTCGTCGGTAGCTCATCTCGTCTAACTCCGCAATTCTCGTCCCATTTTCATCCAGCTCTTCGTGTTTTGCCAAGATATCCATCGCCACTTTCGCAAGATACAAATTCGTCCCAATCCCTGCCGTTGCTGTAATCCCGGTTTCTTCATATATTTCTTTGATAATTTTCTGCGCGAGCTCCCTTGCCGACAGCCCATAATTCTTTAGATACGGCGTAGCATCAATAAACACCTCATCAATCGAATAAACATGAATATCCTCTTCCGCGATATGACGAAGATATATGTTGTATATGCGCGTACTATAACTAATATAAAACGCCATCCTCGGTACCGCGATGATAAAATCTTCTGCTTTTTGTTTTACTTCATAGAGCCTTGCTCGCCCCGAAATCCCAAGCGCCTTAAGAGCCGGTGACACCGCAAGGCAAATCGTTTTATCTGTCCGCGACTCGTCCGCCACCACGAGCTTCGCCTTTAGGGGGTCAAGCCCCCTTTCGACGCACTCCACCGACGCATAAAACGACTTCAAATCTATCGCAATAAAACTCTTCCCCATTCTCCCATTATACCACTAGATATTCTTGAGATATTCTCAAGTCTTGACAAAAACCGCCAACAGATATATCGCCATAAACTTATTTCCGCTTCGCCTCAAATAGTACCGTCGGCACCGCTGGTGGCGGAGTAAAGTCGGACGGCCTTAAAGGAAAACGGATTTTAGTCGTGTAATTCTTTGTTAAAGCAAATCCGAGCTGAGAAGTATAATGCCTAGTATTATTTAAAAGCTTCAATGCGAACTGCTTTTGCAAAATTAAATAAATCGCTTCTGGGGGGGTTCGGGGCCTCGATTAATTTATGCAAAATCACCGAGGATAAGTGAAACGGCGGATTAGAAAACACCTTATATGGTTCGTTCGGCAGTTTAAAATCTTGAAATTCCATCTCTATCACTTCAACGTTATCACACCCCCCTCTTTCTAAATTTTGCCGTAATTTTTTCGCCGTTTCTACATCTGGCTCAATTGCAACTACTTTTTTCACTCTCCGTGCTAGAGCCGAAGTAATTACTCCGCTCCCCGCTCCAATCTCTACTACTAAATCTCGCTTCTTTAGGTTTGAATGCCCAATCAGCATTAATGCCAGCCTTGGGCTCCGTAAGAAATGCTGTGACAATAAATGATTCCTACTTGTCATTTTTTGCCTAAACGTGTCGGATTTTTTTACGCACTTTCTCGACCGCTAAATTTTTCAAATATGCTACTGGCTTTAAAATTAAATCATGTGCCGGCGTATAGCGTAACTCTTCGCATCCAAACGACCGTTTAAACTCTGAAACTCCATAGAATCGATGCGACTTCTCTTCCGGTTCAACAATCCCCCATAAATTATATCTAATACAACCCCTTTTCCGCGCCTCTGCCATCGCCTTAATATGTAAAAGGGGCGCCGCCGAATATTTAGTTCCGAGTTCCGAAGAAACTCCGTAATGATAACTCGCCTCCGGACCGTAGAAAATTATAAAATTCATCGCTAAGATTTCCCCGTCCTTTTTTGCGGTATAAATTAAAACCTCATCGTTTTTTCGAAACGCTTCAAATTGTTTTTTCAAAAATTCGCTCGAAAATGCGACGTACTTTTGCCGTTCGGCATGCAACTTTTCCAGCCGGCAAAATTCCCTTATCGCTTCGTCGCTCGTTTCCGCGCTAATCTCAATTTCATTTTTTTCAGCCTTGCGTAGCTTCCGGCGGAATCCCTGCGACGCCCCTGCTAGAATCTCTTCCTCAGATTTCTTTAAATCTAAAATTCCCGCAAATTCCACCGAAAGATACATTGGCGCTTTTTTTAGTCCTAAATCCTTCATGAGCGCTAAGGAACTATCAGATAATGGAAGTTGCGGACGAATCCTTACGAATACGCAATTTAGTTTTCTCCCCTCTTCCCGAATATCCCCAAAAATCATCTGAACTAATTTTTTATTCTCCCAATCTACAATTGGTCCGCCAGCAATCGCGAGATATTTTCCCCGTTTTGCCGTCTCGACTACCCCAGCATAAGCTCCTAAAATTTTCTCTTCTTCATTTGTAATAATTCTTCGAACAATTTTTTTGCCCCTTGCTTTATGGAATTCATAAAAGTCCCATGACTGCAAAAAATTCGCTTCCGTATGGGAAGTAATAAAACCGTCCCATTTCTCTCGGCTATCAGCATCTTTCATAGCCTCCTCCTTTTCTTTCTCGCCTTCTCAACAATAAGGTCTTTTAAATATCCAACTCGCGAAATTATTAAATCATGTGCTGGTACATACTCTATAATTTCTCCCCCGAATCCAGTCTTAAAGGTTGTTACTCCAGCATACCGATGGTTTGGTTGACCCGCTGGCGCAATCCCCCAAAGATTAAATCTTTCATACCCCTCGGCTTTTAAGCCCCGCATTGCTTGCCATAGAAGTGCATATGCCCCAGGCAACTTTCGATTTAAAATTGTCGACGCCGCCTCGTAATAATCGCCCTCTAGACCATCTTTTATAATTAAACCATATGCTATCGGCTCTTCTCTGTTATTCGGCATTTTGCTACGCGCTCCCTTCGTTTCTTCAGACGCTATTTTAGCTACATAAATTTCAATATTGTCTTGAAATGCCTCTTTTTCGGCCATTAAAGTTTTTAAATCTGGCGGGATAAAGTTCTGTCTTTTCGCCGTTTCTACTTGTATTTTATGAAATTCTTTGAAAATCTCCTCCGAATTTTCTTTTTCAACTTTTATCCCGAGTTTTGTCGCCCTCCTAACCTCATATCTTGTCTGTCTTCTCATTTCAGACAATAATTCTTCATCGGATTTTTTTAAGTTTATCATTACTGTATGTTCCGCCGCAAGATGCATCGGCGATTTTTTTAATCCGGATTCCTCTAAAATTTTTAAATTTTCTTCGCTTTTAACTAATTGGGGACGAATTCGAACGAAAACACATTTTTCTCGTTTAGCGATTTCTTTTATTTTCTCTATTGTGGCCCTGACTAATTTCGTATTCTTCCAATCAATTAAAGGTCCGCACGGAATTTCTAGGTATCTTCCTCTTTTAGCGTCTCTTACGATCATTAATGCCCAACCCTTTCCGCTAAAATCCTCAAAGACTACTTTTGCCCCTAAAATTTCGTTCATTTTTCCGTAGGCTGGTGACTGTAAAAAATTTGCTTCAGGAAACTTTTTAATTATTTTTTCCCATTCCCCGACCGTAAATTTAGCTGATTTTTGCTTTTTTTCTCCGCTCATTTCTCTCCCTCCCTGGTTAAATATCCCCTTATAATCTCCCGCGCCTTATTTAAATCCTGTTTACTATAATAATTAGGGAAATTAATAATATGTTCAGTTATAAATACCGCATTTGGGCATTCATCTTCCGGAAAATGTACTTTTCTATAATATCTCTCCGGCGAAACCGGCTTTTCATACCAAAACCCGCTAAAATAGTATCCCGCCTTCTTTAGCTTCCTTAAAACCTCATCCCGATTATTTACTAAATAAAAATCTCTAATTCTCCCTTCATCAGATTTTTTTAAGCCTTTTAATTGTTTTAAGGCCAATTTAGCTTCAAATTTACTAATTTTCCGCGTCAAATCCAATTTATTATCAGCCGACCTCTCAACCCAATGTATCTTCACTAAAAGTCGCATAAAGGCTCCACCGAGATGGATATAAGATAATCCCCGACACATCGCTCCAAATAGCGGATAAAATCTTGCTCGAAGATGATCAGAAGGACGCGGGCGTTTGTAAGGTAAAGTTTTTGTTAGAACCGAAGGGGCCCGAAGGATAACCGCCCCGCCCGAAATCGTATCGATCGATTTATCTTTTCCAAACGAAAGCGCCGTCGCCGCTCCGACCGTCCCTACTTCTCGCCCATCCGGATATTTTACTCCCGCACAGTGTGCTAAATCTTCAATAATAGTTAAGTTATGCTCCTTCGCAAACTTCTCAATCTTAACTATATCAACCGGATTTCCGAGAGAATTTTGTATAATAATACCACGAATCCTCCTCTTTCGGGCGGGTGACGCCGCTGGGGGGACCCCCGCCGCGCGCAGACGTACGTCGAGCACGGTGGGGGAAGCTGCGGCGGCAGGACCCGCCCGAAAGATGTTTTCGAGGCTCTTAGTATCGAAATTCAAATCCTCTTTCGATATATCTACATATACCGGCTCTAACTTAGCCGCCTTAACCGCCTCATGAACCGCATAGCAAGTAAAACCATTTATAATTATCGCATCCCCTGGCTTAAAATATGCTTTTAACGCTAAAGCAAGCGCCGAGCGACCATTTTTACATAAAATTGCCTCTCCGCCATATTTTTTTGCCAAAAACTGTTCTAACTCCGCGCAATCCTTTTTTCTTCCGATCGAAAAAGTATGCACCAGTCGTTCTTTCCTTGTATAATTTGCCGCTAACCCTAAGAAATAATGCTTCACTTTTTTAGCTCCTTTAAAAGAGTTATAATCGCGCGCGCGAGTTCGTCTGGACTAGAAATATACGGAGCATGAGTCCAATTTGCGTAAAATTTTAACGCAGAATTCGGCAATTTTTTATGCATTATTTCTGCTTGGTGCGGAGGGGTAGTCATATCTTTCCTTCCCCAAAGAATAAAAGTTTTAGTTGTAATTTTACTAAAATCTAAATCTTTATCCGAAGCGAGCATATTAGTTAAAGTTTTTTTCATGTTTTCCGGAGCGTGCGAATAATCTGTCGATCCAGTTAGCTTATGAAAAATTTTATTAATAATTGAAATTTTTTTGAGGGGCTTTCCAATTTTTGCGAGTTTCTCTACTATTCTCTTTTTTGTTGTAGGCTCATAAATCCCCGCCGAATCTAGTAAAATTAGATACTTTAATTTTTCAGGGTTTTTAACACATAGATTCAGCAAAATCCTCCCCCCGTTAGAATGGCCTAAAGCTATCGCCCCGTCCGGAATTTCTTTATTAGCCCATCTTGCATAATCATCAATCGTAAATATTCTTTTAGATTCTTCTGTTAAACCGGGGACATGTAACATCTTTACGCTAAACCCAGCTTCCCGAACTTCCTTCAATGTTTTTTCCCAAGGCTTAGTCGTATAGGTCCACCCATGAATTATATATAAATCCGCCACCTAAATCCTCCTTTCATCACGAATCTAACCCCCAACTCTTCCGTCGCCTTACGGCCGCTTTTTCTCGTCGACAAAGCTTCTTCGCATCTTTCGGGTTAGCTAATAATTTCTCAATTACCCATTCAAGATACTGACTTCCTTTAAAAACTAAAGTTTCATTTCCTCGAGTACGTCTTTTTATATATTCTAAAGCTTTTTTAGGGTCAGTTGTCGCGACCGCAGAAATACCAAGTTTTTTTAGTTCCGGCGCGGTCCACTTTTTTGTCCTCTTCCCGACTAAAATTACTTTATCCGGATTTACCGCAGCGATTAATTTAGCTAATTTTTTATGTTCCTCTTCTTCTAAGTTCCCTTGATCAACAATATCACCAATCACTAGCCATTTCTCATCCGCATGCATCCGCTTTGCCATATCAAGTACTGATATCATTGAAATCATGTGCGCATTATAACTACTATCAACTATATTAATTCCTTTTTCACCTTTAAAATAAGAACTTCTCCCCGGCGCGACTTTTATATCCGTAAAATCGGGGTTAAATTTTAATTTTAGGTATTTCATTAAATCTTGTACAACAAATAAATTAAATGCAATGTCTCTAGGCTCAGGATGGTTGAAATGGAATGTCGTATCTCCGTATGTAAAATCGGTCGAATCTGGATAAACTACATATTTTTTTAATTCCGTCTTTTTGATCGGAATTACTTTCGCCTTTACCCCTTTTGTCGCTTCGACCATAATTTTTGAATCAGCGTCAATATATACACGTTTCGAAGTATTCATCGGTAAATTTGCAAATTCTGCAACAATCGCTTCCCCAACATTTTCATACTTCCCGCTCTCTACCTCTTTTTCAAATTGTACAGCGTGCGAGAGTCCAATTGAAACCCAAATTGTTACTTCCGGTTTTAGCCACTCCGCTAAAAATTCAGCCTCATGCGGTCTTTCCCCATCAATTTCAACTACATAAAATTCTTCTTTGTGTCTATAAAATAACCCTCGAAAAGGCGCTGCAAGAAGTAGCCAAAGCCACTTTAATTTAGAACCCCTTATTCCCTTCAGTCCAAGCATATCAAAAGGAATTCCAAACGCCGAATTCGCATTATGTGAATAATGGGCTTTTTTCCCGATTTCATGCTCAAGCATCGTCATCATTGTCGTCTTACCCGCCGATCCGGTTACCGCAATTACTCGCGGGTTCCACCTCTTAAAGGCACGATCTGCAAAATGCCGAAAATATTTCGCAACCACGAAATAAAAACGCTTCTTTAGTTTAGCAACGCTCATGCTCCTAATTATAGCACAGAATCCCTATTTGCGCCCGAAACTAAAAAGCTTTAAGGATTTTTAAGAGATTTTTTAAAAAAGCTCTTGCATTTTCCAAAAAAGTGTAGTATACTCTAAGCACAAAGGTAATACATTAAAAACAAAAAGGAAAAACATGAAAAAACTATTGCAAGGTGAGGTCGCATTAGTATCAATAATGTTAATTTCCGCCGGTCTTTCCGCTAATGTGTTTGCTACTGAAAACTACGGCATCACATATACCGGTGGTGAACCGCTTGGCGAAAGCAACGTCACAATTGACCCAGATCTAGTGGATGGTCTGACCCCAATCTTGGCAAATGTAATTCATGAAGATAATCAATACTCTAATTCGGCAAAATGGGAAGACGGGTATTATTTAAATGCCAACGGTCTTTGTAGAGCAGTTAAATTCTTTAGGGTTACAGATACAACTACGATTACCCCGAACGATAATTTGAAAGTCTCCGTTTCAAACGATCAATATATAATGGATATTAGCTATGAAGAGGCTAGTGTAGAAAACTATGTGAATGATGGTAAGGCTTTCGCAGTAACTATGACTGGAAACTGGATTGTTGGTATGGCTAGAATCTATACTGACGCCGAATGTCAAAATCAGTCAGAAGATATTAAAACTAATGGCCCAGCGCAAGGCTCAAGATTATTTGTTAAGACTAAAATTACCCTCTATAAAAAAGGCCAAGATTCCGCCTTTACTTCAGATAAACTATATTTTGGCACCATGGATATCGACGCCGCCCAATCTTTCAAGATTCTTAACCCAAATAATTTGATGGCTAAAAGTAATATGTTTGCTAGATCCGCTACAGATTTACAGGACAAACGAGACGGCGCTGTGTTAAAAAATATGTTTGCGGGCGATTATATTTATTCCGAATATGATGTGAACGGTAGCCCATATACTACAGTAGCTAGTGATAATGAAAGTAATATTTACGTTAAAATTGATCAAGAAGTTCAAAGAAGCGGCCTCGAGATGGTGTTTGGCTATGGCCGCGAAGCCGCCGCCCAAGCGACATATTACGCCCAACAATACACCGTCCAGTATCAATCTGACGCTAGGGGCGAAATTACGGGTATTGTTAGCGAAGAGGTTATCTCGGGCGAAAATCCTTCTACTTCTACCGAATCGCCAAAAGACGGCTACGAGCTTGAACATTGGATTGCAGACAAAGACGTTACCTTGACCGACGGTACTATAATTAAAGCTGGCGAACCGTTAACTAATGACCAGATTAAATTCGTTGTAGTTACGGAAGACCTTGTCTTTACCGCAATCCATAAAACGAAGCCAGCTACCGAGCCAGCCGTACCAGATACTGGCGCTTCTACTAAAAATATCGAGCCGGCGACGGTCGTCTCCGCCTCAGTTATCGGTACTTTACTCTGCGCCTTGATAGTTCGAACTCTCCCGCGTATTACTCGAAGAAAAGTTAAATTCGATAAGTAGTTGCTAGGTAAAGCCAAAAAATCCCCCGACTTTAAATCGGGGGATTTTTTAAACGTAATACTACATTCTAATTTCAGCGTCGACTCCAGCCGGCAAAGAAAGATTTTGTAAGCTTTCAATCGTCTTCGGCGTAGCGTTAGAAATATCAATCAACCTTTTATGAACCTTCATCTCAAACGCTTCCCCGCCAGTCTTATAAACGTGCGGCGACTTTACGACTGTAAAGGTACTTCTCTTTGTCGGTAGAGGAATCGGTCCAGAAACACTTGCTCCGGTCCGAATCGCCGTATCAACAATCTGTCTTGCGCTTTGGTCGATAACGCGGTGGTCGTAGGCTTTTAGCCTAATACGAATTTTTAGCCCTTCGTCTTTTTTGGCTTTGCTCTCTGTCATTTTTTCCTTCCTTCTCCATAACCTTAGACTTTTTGGCCTCTTAGATGGGCAGCCGATAAGTTTTTAGAGATAGATAATTAATCAATATATACCCCCATTATATCACGGATCGCCCTAAAAGTCAAGATAAGCTAGTCCGAACAGGTATCGCTACTCGTCGGAGCAGGCGCTACACCATCGCTTCCAAATCTATATAATTTACCGTCTATACATTTATTCTCGTTAATAGCGATAATATTGCCATTTTGTGGAACTTGATATACGTAGACATAATACTTATGCTGATATGGGGCGTAACTTCCATCCCCCTCTGCCGGATAAATCCATGGACATAGCCCACCACCCCACCTGAAGTAAGTCGCACCCCCATCATACGAGACAGGGTTATCTAAAGTATTAGCATCCATCGTAACATTCTTTGCCACGGCATTTTTAACTTCGTAACTACTATCTGTAAATCTGATTGTAATCGCTTCCTTCGTAGCTTGCCCGGTAAAGTAAACTTCCCCTCCTCTTTGCTCCGTATAAGCCCAAGCCGCAATTTGATTCCATGCCGTACCATCATTTCTTGCCATATCTGGCTTAGTATTTATAACTACATCTGGCTGGAGAATATTGAAAAATTCGTAAGGGCTAGAACTGTAATTGCCATGATGACCACTTTTTAAAATATCTACTTTACCGATTTCTGGGCCATAAATAAGCTCATTTGGCACTTCCATATCGCCCCCAAGAAAAATAGTCTTCCCACTTATTTTATGCGTCAATTTAATACCAATCGAGTTAAGATTTTCACGACGTTCATCTGCACCGTCATTTTTAGGACCATAGTATTCTATATTACCATTAGCATCAGTATCGATATTGTAAAAATCTACGTGGAAATTACCGAAGTCCATCCCATTGTCATGTAAATTTCGCCGCGTTTCTTCGTCTCGACTGAGTTGTACGACGGTAGCCCCGTTGTTATTGACAAGATCATTAACTGTTGTTGAGCATTCACCACTATATATAGTAGCATTACATCCCCTCAAGAATACCGTCGTATTACTATCGATTTTTTTATTTATGACTGTACCATTATCTAAAGTTATATTTTGTTTTATTTGTTCAAGACCCCCTACGTGATCAGCATGTATATGCGTTAATAATATATAATCTAGTGTTTGAATCCCGAGTTTCTCTAGATAAATTGCTACTTTTTCGCCATTAACCGAATCCCTGTAGGCATTGTCATGAATAACCCCATTCGTATCACGATATTTTTTATTCCGGCTCCAGCCAGCATCAACAAGCCAATATTTACCTTGGCTCTTAATTAGGATAGCGTCCCCATTAGAGCCTGTATAGTTCAAACCGTCATAAAAAGTAATAGTGTTCTTTAAGAAATGGATACTATCATCAATTGTCGCAACCGCCATATTGTCCGCAACAGTAACGGTCGCTCCGTTATTAACAATAGCGCCATTAGCCGTAATGGTCTGAACTATACCAGAAACGTCGGCACTTACCGATAACCGAATATCTTCTCCTAATAATATATCATCACCTTCAGCGAGTGTTTGATTATCACTTAATCTAGTAGCGATAGCTAGATTTCCATTAGCAAAACTAATTTTTCTCGTTACGGGATTAGTCTCTGATTTTATATGAAGAGTAGTTGTATAGTCACCAATTGGTAAATCTTCAGCTACTTTGACAAAGAAAGAAATATCAGTAGAATATCCATTCGCTACCGGAGTAGTAGTTTCGTTAATCAAGGCGCTTTCTTCTCCTGTATTTGGCATTCTATGATAGCTTTCCTCATCAATCGAGAATCCATATGTGTTATTTAATAAATCAGCGGCGACAGCATCACTCATAATAGAACCGATCTTTCTATCATTGTAAGTAAGCTCTGACTGATCCGCGTCGATAAAAAGGGAGAAACCAGTTTCATTATCAGTAGTAGTCTTAATAACAAAAGATTCTTTTGCAGTTCCCCCAGGTCTTACATAAATATCCCAATTACTATCAGTTTTGGAACTAATTTTGTATGGGTAACTATCGGTGTCGGCCGCCTCGGCTTCTCTATTTAGATAATTGTTAGCCAAAAGCCCCCCAGTAATAGCAAATAAACCTAGAATACCAAAAAAGGTAACCCTAGAGGCATTTTTTTTAATTTTTAGCCCACTGTCATCAAAATAGTCTCCCCCCTGTTTTCTAAAGATTATTTTTCTAATTATTAATACTAGCGTCGTTGTACCTAGAAGAATAACTAGGGACATTATTATAGGATTTTCCGTAATTAAGCTAGTGATTTCACTACTAGCGCCAGTATCCGGCGCAGTCGGAGCACCAACTTTATCGGTAACGTGAATTGTGAATGTGACATCACTGTCGTCAACTGCCTTCGTAGCGGCAGAGACATTATTAATATTTAAATTTATGCCAAGTGCCAAGACTACTATTATTAAGACAGTCAATTTTTTCATATTATTTGTTTATGTACAACCTTTCTGATATTAACTATAAAGCTTGTCGTTTTTTTTGTCAAGCTTTTTAACATAAAAAATACAAAAACCGAGAAAGACATAATAGGTGTTTTTTCGGCAGAAATACATTAAGCTCCCTAAAATAGGGAGCTTAATGTATTTTAGTTATTTACTAAATTACTTAATAACTTTAGTAATAACCCCAGACCCAACGGTCTTCCCACCTTCGCGGATTGCGAAGCGGTCGTTGTTATTCATAGCAACCGGAGCAAGTAGCTTTACATTAAAGGTTACTTGGTCACCAGGCATAACAATTTCCTTATCAGCCGGAAGTTCAACTTCTCCGGTAACATCCGTTGTTCGGAAGTAGAACTGAGGCTTGTAACCCTTTGAGAATGGAGTATGGCGTCCGCCTTCCTCTTTCTTAAGGATATAAACCTGTGCCTCAAATTCAGTGTGTGGAGTAATTGAGCCAGGAGCAGCAATTACCTGTCCACGCTCAATCTGATCGCGCTCGATGCCGCGGAGAAGAAGCCCAGCGTTATCACCAGCTTGACCCTGATCGAGAGTCTTGTGGAAAGCCTCAATACCAGTAACAACCGACTTCTGGGTTTCTTTAAGACCAACGATTTCAACTTCGTCGTTTAGTTTAACAACACCTTGTTCGATACGACCAGTAGCAACAGTACCACGGCCTTTGATCGAGAAGACATCCTCAATCGGCATTAGGAACGGTTTGTCAAGATCGTGCTCCGGAATATCGAAGTATTCATCCATCGCTGTGACAAGTTCCATAATAGCGTCTTCATTTTCTTTATCGCCTTCAAGAGCTTTTGTTGCAGAACCCTTAATGATAGGTGCATTGTCGCCATCGAAACCATATTTGTTAAGAAGGTCGCGAACGTCCATTTCAACGAGTTCAACAAGCTCCGGATCCGCGAGATCCATCTTGTTTAAGAAGACAATAATCTTCGGTACGTTAACCTGGTGAGCGAGAAGTACGTGCTCGCGGGTTTGAGGTAAAGGACCATCATTCGCCGCAACGACGAGGATCGCCCCATCAACCTGCGCAGCCCCAGTAATCATGTTTTTGATGTAATCAGCGTGCCCTGGCATATCAACGTGCGCATAGTGACGCTTTTCAGATTCATACTCCTGATGCGAAGTCGCGATCGTAATACCACGAGCCTTTTCCTCAGGCGCATTATCAATTTGATCATAAGCAACTGGTTTATTCACGTCCGAAGGAAGTCTCTTCGCGAGGACGCTTGTAATCGCAGCTGTTAAAGTGGTTTTACCATGGTCGACGTGACCCATGGTGCCAACATTAATATGTGGCTTGGAACGGTCAAAATTTGCCATTCATTCTCCTTTTTAATATTATTACGTCTGGAGCGCTAATAAAAAACCAGCTCCAAATCTCTACCTTACTATTTTAGACTATTTTTATCAACTTGTAAAGAGTAAAATTCGTAAAATAACGCGTTTTTTTGTTGTATATTCCCTTGTTCTTTACTTTTCTAGCAAAATATGCTATAATAAAAGGTATATTCGTACTTTAGAAAGGAGATGAAAACCTTGAGGTACAGATTTTTGTACACGGTATCCGTAATTACGACTGGATTGGCGTTGCTATCATTTTGGGCAGGATTAGTTATGTCCATTCTGTCGGCCTGTAAGGTAATAGCGACTCCGCTATGGGTAGTCGTCCTTATCTGGATGGCAGTTTTGATAGTATTTGTTATCCTAACCGCACTTTTTTATAATCTGGCCGATACAGCCGAACAGGCCGCTAGAAGAGACAGAAGGTAACCATTTCCAATAGAAAAAGACCACGCCTCCGCGTGGTCTTTAAATTTCTACGGTTTTCTTTCTATTTGGAGATCGCCGTGAACGATATCTTTTTTATGGATCTTACTTTGCCCACAGATTCTCACATTACCATAAATCATAGCATTACCGTAAACTTTTGCTTGCCCATAAACTCTAGCTTTACCATAAACTAAAGCCCTACCACAAACCCTTGCATCCTCGTAAATTCTTGCATTACCATAAATTTTTGCTCGTCCATATATCTTAGCGTTGTCATAAACTAAAGCCCCGCCAAAGACTCGAGCTCTATTAGAAACTTCTGCGTCCCCGTGTACCCAGGCAGGGCCATAGTGGCTAAGATTAGACTCTTTTTCAATCCATCCGCCAATATCTCCTTCTTCTATCACACAACCCTGACATTCAAATGTCTTTAACGCCTTAATTCTATATAGGGTGGTAACTTTCCCCGCTCTTAATATTTCCTTTGTTTCCCTAGTCAATTCATATTTTTTTATCATTTTTTCATCCTTTCTAGGGGTATGGGCTTAGTAATCTTAACGTTCCAAGGCAAAATATACCTAACACCAATATTATAACACACATAATCAAAAAAGTCAAGGTAAACCTGATGAGAACCTTGACTTTTAAGAACTAGCAATTATTTCGAATTTCTCTTCTCAATAATTTCCTGAGCTACGTTCGGCGGAACTTCCTCATAAGCAAACAGTTCCATCGAAGAAGCCGCGCGACCCTGAGTCATACCGCGAAGATCACCAGTATAACCGAATAGATTTGCAAGTGGACAAAACGCCTTAATTAGCTTAGCTCCGCCGTTCAAATCTTCCATTTCATCAATTCGTCCCCGCCTTGAGTTAATATCGCCGATTACATCGCCCATGAACTCTTCCGGCGTAGTAATCTCCATTTTCATTACTGGTTCGAGCAAGACCGGATTAGCCTTTTTAATACCTTCGCGCGTCGCGAGAGCGCCTGCGAGGGTAAAGGCGAGCTCCGAAGAGTCAACATCATGATATGAACCGTCATATAAAGTCGCTTTTACATCTACTACCGGATAACCTGCGATAACCCCTCCGGCAAGCGTATCCTCGACCCCTTTCTGAACCGGCTTACGATATTCTTGTGGAACAACGCCACCTTTAATCATATCAATAAACTCGAAGCCCTTACCCGCTTCATTTGGCTCAAATTTAATCCAAACATCACCATATTGACCGCGACCCCCGGATTGTTTAATATGCTTACCCTGCGCTTCGGCGGTTCCACGAATCGTTTCACGATATGCGACTTGCGGCGCCCCGGTATTAGCCTCGACATTATGTTCGCGCTTTAACCGGTCGATAATAATCTCAAGATGAAGCTCTCCCATACCCGAGATAATCGTCTGCCCCGTTTCTTCATCAGTATGAACCTTAAAAGTCGGATCTTCTTCGGCCATCTTTGAAAGTCCAATCCCCATTTTTTCCTGATCAGCCTTCGTTTTCGGTTCAACTGCAATCGAGACCGGCGGATCCGGGAACTCAATCGACTCGAGCAGAATCGGGTGTGCCGGAGAACATAAAGTTGTTCCGGTCGTACAGTTCTTAAGTCCGACAACCGCCGCGATATCGCCCGCGCCGATTTCACTAATATCTTTTCGATCGTTCGCATGCATCCGAACTAAACGCCCAATCCGTTCCTTATCGCCAGTCGACGCGTTAAGGACCGTATCACCCGACTTTAATTTACCAGCATAAACCCGGATAAAGATTAGCTTTCCGACAAACGGATCAGTCGCAATTTTAAATGCTAGAGCCGTCAAAGGTTCGGAATCATCCGCCTTGCGTACAATCTGGTCACCCGTCTTCGGATCGGTTCCGACGGTCTGTCCTTGATCCCGGTCAAGCGGCGACGGTAAATAATCAGTCATTAAATCGAGCACTTTTTCAACAATTACTCCGCGTCCATCTCCTCCGGTGACTAAGAAGAAATCACCATCAAGCACTCTTTTACGAAGCGCCGCCTTAAGTTCGTCAACCGTAATTGCATCTTCACCTTCTTCGAAGAATTTATTCATCAACTCTTCATCGGCTTGTACTGCTTCTTCGATTAACATCGAACGAGCATTTTTCGCCTTCTCAACCATATCCGCCGGGATTTCACCAACCGTAAGTTCATGATCTGCATAATCCTTATAAGTATAAGCCTTCATATCGACGAGGTCTACTACGCCGCAAATATCTTTCTCAAACCCAATCGGCAAGTGAATCGCCACTGCATTTTTCGACAAACGTTTATGAATCGAATCAAGCGACTTGTAAAAATCGCCACCAATTTGGTTAATCTTATTTACAAAACAAATCCGCGGAATCCCATATTTCGTCGCTTGGCGCCAAACTGTTTCAGATTGCGCCTCGACCCCCATTTTACCATCAAATACAACAACCGCGCCGTCAAGAACTCTTAAAGATCGCTCAACTTCCGCCGTAAAGTCAATATGCCCCGGAGTATCGATAATGTTAATTTGATGATTTTTCCAATAAACCGTTACCGCCGCCGACGTAATCGTAATTCCCCGCTCCTTTTCCTGTTCCATCCAGTCGGTTTCAGCACCCCCCGTCCCGCCTTTAACTAAATCAATTTTATGTTTTAACCCCGTACGGTAAAGAATCGCCTCTGAGGTCGTCGTTTTTCCTGCGTCAATATGGGCGATAATCCCGATATTTCGCAACTTAGCCAAATCCTTAACTTCAGCCATATGCTCCTTTATTATTTATTATTTTTGTCTAAGAGTTCCACACTCAAAAAGACAACTTTTACCCATTATATCATAAAAAATAAATTTTGAAACTAAAAAATACCCCGAGACATATTTCCCGGGGCAAGGTTTAAGGTTACTTGGTTTCTTTGGCAGTGCGATGCATCTGGATGATGTCAGCGCGGATGAAGTCAACCAGCACCCAGTAGACGCTGGAGATTGCCTGGCGCGGCACTCCGACCCACTCTTCGAGCACAGAAGACGGAATCTTGTCTCCGCCCTTGTA
Source organism: Candidatus Nanosyncoccus sp. (assembly GCA_045603985.1). GTDB lineage: Bacteria > Patescibacteriota > Saccharimonadia > Saccharimonadales > Saccharimonadaceae > Nanosyncoccus. Next base: position 47,067 of record JAZUNE010000010.1, on the reverse strand, counting down.
CCAGCGCAGGAATTCGCAGATCGGCATTCCCGCTCCGGCTTCGACCAGACCAAATTCCGGCGAAATCCTAATGGCCGACGGCCATTCTTCGTACCGCTGGAGCGGCACATAGATGATATCGTTCCGACCATAGGTGCGGAGGACTTCTTTCACTTCCGCAACGCGGACCAGATGGATTATCCCCATCGCCGGCTTCAGCAACGCAGTAATCTCCGGATGGTCATTATAGTCGTAAATGTCTTCGACTAGAGCCTCAACGGCTTTTTCGATTCTCGTATCGCTTTCACCGATGTTCGTGTACTTCGTGTTGATAACATCGAAATACCCAGTAGCCGCACTGGACCACTTGTCCTTTTCTCTCCAGTTACCGCCGAAGCTATAACCGGATTTATCAACCTTAATGTTCTTTGCGTTTTCTGCCATTTTTTGGCACCCTCCTTAATGTAGTCTTTAGGTCGCAAACACACCCAATGATTACATTATATCATACTTTACTAAAAAAGTCAATACTTCTAACGCTAAATTAGGCTAATTTTCTCTTTAAAATCTCTTGTACTGTTGAAGGATTAGCCTTACCATGCGATTCTTTCATCACCTGCCCAACTAAAAATCCAAGCACTTTCAAAGAACCCGCCCTAAAGTCTTCTTGTGCCTTTTTTGTCTCCGGTTTAGAAAGTACTATATCGACAATTTTTTCTAGCGCCCCGAGATCATTTTCTTGCACTAATCCTAACTCTTTTGCAATTTGTTTAACTTCCCGCCCCTTCATTTGCGGATCAAACAATCTAAGAAATACTTCCTTCGTCGCTGTCGACGACAACTCTTTCTTCTCATTCATCTCAGCAAGCTCCGCTAAATCTTTCGCGCTCGGCAAGTCATTCAAATATTCAGCAGACTTTTCCTCGGCCAGCAATACCGACGCGAATAGATTAGAGATTTGACGCAACCGGAAATGCGTTTCTCGGGGCGCTCCGGAGGTTACGACCGAGGCGGCGAGGGGCGTGCCCCCCGTAACGACGGGCGGGCACGACCCCGTCCCCGAGAAATCGCATTTCGGTTGTGCTAAATCATTAAGCTTTTTCATCAACATTGGATAATCAAGTAATATTTCTAAAATATCTTCAGCAATTATATCTTTAAACCTTTCACGGTAATCCGTCGGCATAAGAGGCAACTTAGCCGACTCCTCAGCAATGAATTCTGAAGATAAATTAATCGGCGGCAAATCCGGTTCCGGCATATAACGATAATCCGCCGCTACTTCTTTTGATCTCTGCGTAGTCGTTTTCCCAGTCGCATCATTCCATCCCCGAGTCTCTTGTATAACCTTTTCACCGGCTTCGAGTAATTTTGTCTGTCGATTTATTTCGTATTCTACCGCTCGCTCAACCGACTTAAATGAGTTTAAATTCTTCACCTCGGTTCGCGTCCCGAGTTTAGAGGCCCCTTCCGGCGCTAGCGAAGTATTAACATCAAATCGCATATTTCCGTTATATAAATCGCCATGAGTCACCTCCGCAAAACACATCAGTCGCCAAAGCTCCTTACAATAATCATGCGCATCCTTCGCCGAATGAATATCGGGCATTGATACAATTTCAATCAACGGCGTATCGACCCTATTTAGGTCAACTAGAGAATATGAATCAAAATGTGTTAATTTCCCCGCATCGCCTTCTAGATGAGCGTGTTCAATCCGAACCCGCGTCCCCGATGGCAAATCAACATACCCCTCTCCGATAATCGGATGATAAAATTGCGTGATTTGGTAGCCTTTTGGCGAATCTGGATAGAAATAATGCTTTCGGTCAAAACGCGAATAAGGGTTAATTTCGCAATTCATCGCTCGTCCCGCCCGAATCGCATACCGAATCGCTTCCCCATTTAGTCTCGGAAGCATGCCAGGTAAGGCATAATCTACCGGTGAAACGCAGGAATTCGGCTCCTTCCCTCTCGCGTCATTATCTACTTCAGAAAACAGCTTAGTTTTTGTTCGTAACTGTACATGACATTCAATTCCAATTGTCGGGATATATTTCATATAGCTCCTAGATCCTTTAAAGCTTGTTTATAAATCGCGAGCGCATTAGACGCCTGTTTATAACTAATTTCTAAATCAGTTTCATGCGCAATTGCATTCCGAAGTTTGTGTGCTCGCCAAACCGCATTAAGATTAGTAAAACGACCCCCGACTTTTTTCAGCCGGTCCCCCATCGTCTTCCCGGAAACCCCCATCTCAATCATCGCCTTATCTAAAAGTTTGTCCCCGTTTATAATTGCTACTTGGAAACTTGCTGGGTTGTTCGGCTTTAGCTTATTTTCAATTTCTAGAAATCGCGACTGATAAGCCTCGACGTTAAAATGATATCCTCTTTTTCCAGTTAATAAAATCGCTACGAAGATTAAAACTGCAACTATTAAAATTGCTACGATAAAAGTTATTACTCCACCATTCATTATTTTAGCTCCTTACTAAATTCAATTAATCTTTTATCACTTCGTCTCGGACCAACTAATTGTAACCCTATCGGGAGCCCCTCCCTCGTTTTCCCCGCCGGAATCGCTAATCCCGGTATTCCAGCTAAGTTTAATGAAACGCTCATAACATCTTCTAAATACATCGCAACCGGATCATTAACTTTCTCGCCGAGTTTAAACGCTGGATTTGGCGATACCGGCGATAAAATAAAATCAACTTTAGAAAACGCTTCCTCGTATTCCTTTACAATCATTGTTCGCGCCTTCGCTGCCTTTAAGAAATACGCATCATAAAATCCAGACGACAATACGAAGTTGCCAATCATAATTCTTCGTTTATTCTCCGGCATAAATCCTTCACTTCTTGTTTCTAAATATAAAGACTCTAAATCTTTTGCTTTTTCTGAGCGAAATCCGTATCTTACTCCGTCATATCGCGATAAATTACTTGCAACTTCTGCCGGTACAATAATATAATATGCCGCTAGCGCATACTTCAAAGCTGGCATCTCAAGCTCAACAATCTCATGCCCCTTCGCCTTCAGCGTCTCACATTTATCATGCAACGCTTTCCGAATCTCTTTATCGACCGACTCATTATCAAAATCTTTAATAATGCCAATGGCAGGGGTGGCTGCCAGGACCCCCGCCTTACCATTATAATAATTCGGCAACGTTGTCAAGTCTTTCGGATCTTGCCCCGATGTAATCGTCATAAGTAAATTCATATCTTCCGGCGTTTTCGTAAAGAATCCGACACAATCAGTTGACGACGCCATCGCAACAACCCCATACCTAGAAATCGTTCCATAAGTCGGCTTAAAGCCATAAACTCCATTAAATGATGCCGGCTGGCGAATTGAGCCTCCGGTATCTGTTCCGGTCGCAAATTCAACAATGTCGAGCGCTACCGCGACCGCCGAGCCCCCCGAAGAACCTCCCGCAACTCGTTCTTTGTCAAAAGCGTTTAAAGTCGGTCCAAAGTAAGAATTTTCCGTTGATGAACCATGCGCGAAAGCGTCCATATTCGTCCGCCCAATCATAATCGCCCCCTCAGCTTCTAATTTTTCTACCGCCGTCGCCGTAATCGGAGATTTAAATCCAGTCAAAACCCGCGCCGAAGCCGTCGTCTCTCCCTCCGGCGAAAGAAAATTGTCTTTTAAAGCGTAAGGCACTCCCGCGAGACGCCCAACTTTTTCTCCTTTCGCAATTTTTCGATCAATTTCCCGCGCTTTCTTAATCGCCCCCTCTTCGTTTAAGAACATAAAAATATTATAGTCCGAAAAATGCTTTGCCTTCTCTAAAGCGTCTTTTACTAATCTCTCCGCAGTAACTTTTTTGTTTGCTATTTTCATAATACTTTCGGTACCTTTATCTGATTATCTTTTTCTTCTTTTGTTAAAGCGAGTAGTTGTTCGCGGTTCGCGTCTTGAGCTAAAATTTCGTCATCTCGCCAAACATTTTCCATCTCAAAAACCTGATAAGTCGGCTCTAAGTTAGAAGTGTCTAATTCGTCTAATTGTGAAATATATTTTATAATATCGCCTAAATCCTTACCAAGAGAATTAATTTCTTTTTCTGACAAAGAAAAATCCGACAACCCAGCCAAATGTAGAATATCCTCGCGTTTTATTTTCATATCTTTAATTATATCACTTATTTAGCGTTTCTAAAGAGGATTTTTTTAATATATCTAAAAATTGGCTTTGCTTCTTTTAAATCTAAGAAATAACTTGCGACTAAATAGGAGGCAACCGAAATCGCCGAGATAACTAAGAATTTAGGGATAGTTATAACTAGAGAATTATCAGTCGCCATTAAAGGAATAAATTTAGTCATCGAAAAAGCTACACATCCAGTAATCGCCGTCGCAAAAATCATCCTAGAAACGGCTCGCCAAAATGCCCTATCGAGAAGTTCTCTTCGCGATCTTCTGTTTAAAATAAATAGTAATATGATTATCTCAACTACCGCCCCAATAGATTGCGCAAGCCCTAAACCATCTACCCCCCAACCGAGTAAATAAAACCAAATCGATAAGATTATTGTTAACCCAATTGCAAAAATCGAAACGACAAAAGGAGTCTTTGTGTCTTGATAAGCATAAAATCCGCGCGAAGCAATATGGAAAATTGACCGCGCGAAAATTGCGATACATAAAGTTCCGAGTACGGAAGCAATCGTCCCGTTACTATCATTATTTCCGATGTTCGAAATAAAACTCGTCACATAACCTCTTGCAAAAAAAGCTATTACCGATACCGGTAACGCAATCCAAGTAATCGTTCGAAGCGCTTGTCGGAAAGTGTTATTGAATTCATGTTTGTCCCCACTTCCTAATTCTTCGGTTAGTTTCGGGAAAAATGCAGTTGAAATTGCAACCCCGATTAAGTTTACCGGCATTTGATGTAGGGCCGAAGCCTGATTAAACGACCGTACCGCGCCCGCTCTCATTCTCGACGAAAGATTAGTATTTACAATTCCATTCACATAATCAATTCCCTGGTCTAAAGAGCGCGCCGGAAGTAATTTAAGAATTGAACGAAAGCCCTGATTTTTTCGGTAGATTTTAAATTCATAATCCATTCCGAGCCCAAATAACCCAATTAACGATACTATTAATTGCATTACTGCTCCAAGAATAACTCCTAGCGCTACCCCCATGATTCCCCCTTCGAAAATTTGTACCCCAAACAAATTTATTCCGTTTGTAAAGCAAGTAATTCCGATAATAATGCCTATATTATATATAGCGGGCGCAAAAGCATAAAAAACAAACCGTCCAACCGCTTGTTGAATTGAAGTAATTACGGTGGCGATACTAAAAAGAAATGGGTTAATCGCAATTACTCTTGTCATATTTATTGCAAGCACCATTCCCGACTCGTCTAACCCCGGACTAACAATATAACGAATTAAAGGGTCTGCAAAAATCATGATTAAGATACTAGTTATAAAAGTTAAGATCGCAAATAGATTTATTAAACTAGAAGACAGTTCCCAGGCTGATTTTTTATTTCCCGAAGCTAATCTTTGATTAAAAACTGGAATAAACGATACCGACAGCGCCCCAGAAGTTAAAATAAAAAACATAAAATCTGGAATTGTAAAAGCAGCCGTATAAGCGTCAATCCCAGTTGGATATGTCCCTAAATAATATGAATTTAAAAGGCGGTCGCGGAACAAACCGAGTAAAGCCGAAACTAGGGTCGAAGAAGCTAAAACAATCGCTGCCGACTTAACTGACAATTTTATATTTGCAAGCGCAACAACCGACCGGAATTTAAATCTCCTCATATATATAATATATCACATAAAAACAAAATATTGTTTTTATGCATTTTAGTGTATAATAAATATATGGCTAAAAAGAAATCCGAGGTAATTTTGCCGTCTAAAGATAAGAAAACGACAAAATCCTCTAAAAAAACTAAGAAAACTGCGAAAAGTAATCTTAATCTTTATTCTAGTTTAAGTTATAAACATAAAGCAAAAAAGGAAGCTAATGCTAGGCGTCGCGCTGAAGAGTTAGCAAAACTCCCAAAAGAACCGGTAAAGAGATTTTTTGCTCGTTTGCATCCTAAGCGGGTCTTTAAATGGTGGTTCTCTTGGCGAGGCCAAAAGGCAATTCTTAAATTTATTGCCGCCTGTTTTCTTATTTTAGTTATCTTTATCGGCGGACTTTTCCTTTACTATAAAAAAGACCTCGACGAAATTCGCTTAGATGAAATGACAATTTCCGAGACCGTCAATACTTATCTAGATCGTAATGGCGTAGTATTATGGAAAGATACCGGAAACGAAGATTATCGACTTGTAGTTGACGCGGAAGATATTTCTCCATATATGTATCAAGCAACCGTCGCAATCGAGGATAAAAATTTCTATAATCACATGGGCGTAGATTTTGGCGCCCTTATCCGCGCGACGCTTTCTACGGTAACCGGTAAAGGCGTTCAGGGTGGCTCGACCTTAACCCAACAACTTATTAAACAAGTTTACTTTTCCGACGAGGCCGCTAGTGCTAACCGTGGTGGTTTGACGAGGAAAATAAAAGAGTTAATCTTAGCTATTGAGCTAGAACGCATGTATTCTAAGGACCAAATCATCACCATGTATCTTAACCAATCTCCTTATGGCGGTCGCCGTAACGGGGTTGAATCTGCCGCCCAGACTTATTTCGGTAAGTCTGCAAAAGACTTAACTTTAGCCGAATCCGCTCTTCTTGCCGCTATTCCGAATAACCCCGGCGTTCTTAATCCATATAACCCTTACGGGAATGAAATGCTAGTCGAAAGACAACATAAAGTTCTAGATGATATGGTCTCGATGGGCTATATTTCTAATGAAGAAGCGAATGAGGCTAAAGAAGTTGCTATTCTCGATACGATTAAACCCGAGTCTAGTCAATACGCCGATGCTCTAGCTCCGCATTTTGTTCTCGAGGTCCGTTCTCAGCTTGAAGAAAAATATGGTATCCAAACTATGCGCGCCGGAGGCTGGACTATTACAACAAGCCTAGATTACCGTGCTCAAAAAATTGCCGAAGAGGCCGTTGCTTACGGTATGGATAATTATAGTTATAAAAATAGAAGTGATAACGCCGCGCTCGTCTCAGTTGACGTCGAGACTTCTCAAGTCATCGCTATGGTCGGTTCCGCAGATTTCTTTAATCCTACCTATGGTGAACTTAACGTTACTACTGATTCCCTTATTGAGCCAGGCTCTTCAATTAAGCCAATCCTCGATTATGCCCCGTTATTTATGCAACGCGAAGGGATTAATTACGGTCCTGGCTCGATCCTAAAAGACGAAAATATTAACAAGCTTTACTGCGCCGGCTATTCCGGTAGTTGTTCTCTTACAAACGCTACTGGTCAATTTTATGGTAATGTGACAATTCGTTTTTCACTCGGCCATTCTCTTAACATCGCTGCCGTAAAAGCCCTTTATATTAACGGGATTGATAACTCTCTTGAAGTTGCCCATGCTCTTGGCGATAAGTCTTATTGTGAAGGTCGTGAAGGCTATGGTCTTTCTATCGCGATTGGCTCGGGCTGTGGAGTTCGGATGGTCGAACATGCTAATGCCTATGCTTCGCTCGCTCGCGGTGGTTCCTATAAAGATTTAACTTATGTTCTAGAAGTTAAAAATTCTTCTGGAGAAGTTGTTGAATCTTGGACCGATTCAGAAGCGACCCGCGTAGTCGATGAACAAGTAGCCTATATGGTTTCTAATATTCTAAGCGACGGTAGCGCTCGCTTCGGGATTTACGCTCCTGGCGGTTCGCAAAGCTTTGGTTATGTAGTCCCTGGCGTTTGGACTGCTACTAAAACCGGTACGACAACTACAACTAACTCTGCCGTTACTAAAGACTCCCTTATTGAAAGTTATTCTACCGCCGTTTCTACCTTTGTTTGGAATGGTAACCATGACGGCGCCGGCCTTTCTTCAAACGCCAACGACGTCCCGAGAAATATCGTCGGTACATACATGGAACGCGTTCACAAAGAAGTTTACGAACCGGATGGAAAATGGAGTTCCGGGGATCAGCCTGCTAAACCCGCCGGAATCCAAACTTTAACCGTTAATGGGAAAACCGATATTTGGCCAAGCTGGTTTAATAAAGAGAAAAATTCCGGCGTTGCGAAAGAAACGATGATCTTTAACCGTTATAATCATTTGTTAGCTTCCGAATGTACTGCCGAAGAATATAAAATTGAGGTTGAGGTAACGAAGGTTACTGACCCGATGACTGGTAATGACGTTTATAATGTTCCGGAACCCTACAATCGCGAAGCTAGCGACCCATGCGACTATGAACCGCCCCGCCTTGCTCTTTCGACTAGTGGTGATAAGATTATTGCTACTATTAAGAAAGGAACCTACGATATTGCTAGTTATACTCTTTACGTAAACGGCGTTGAGCAAAGCGGAATTTCGCTCGGGAGTAATGGCGTAGTGAGCGGCTATACTCTAAAAGGAACGGAATCTTCAATTAAACTTACAATAACCGATACCGCCGGCTATACCGTTTCGGAAGAAGCGACCCTTACCCATAACTCTTCTACGTCCGGTGACGAAGAGGATAGGCCTTAAAGAGAATTATTTTCGGGCTATGCGGGCAAAAATCATTTTGCCCGCAGAAGTTTCGTGGAACTTTATAAATTCTACCGTTACAATTTTGCCGATTTTATTAGAAGCCCGGTCAACTACTACCATCGTCCCGTCTTGGAGATGGCCGACGCCCTGACCGCGATTCGACCCCTTTTCGACGATTTTTAATTTTATTTTCTCGCCGGGTAAAAATTCATTCCTTACCGCGAGTGCAAGATCATTTATATTTAACGTTTCAATTTTTTCCGCTTCGGCAACTTTAATAAGGTTATAATCTAAAGTTAAGATAACTCCCTTATTTTCCTTTGCGGTTTTTAAAAGTATCTCATCTACTTTTTTATTTTCATTTTCATCGTCAATAATTTCCACATCTATATTTATTACCCGCTCTAACTCGGCCGCTACTTCTAATCCGGCTCTCGCCCGACTTCGTTTTTCCGAATCTTTCCCGTCCGCGAGTAACTGTAATTCTAAAAGAACGCTTTTTAAAATTATAAAATCTCCGTCAATAAATCCAGTTCGCGCAACATTTAAAATTCGCCCATCAATTAACGCCGACGTATCAACATAAATTTTCCTCCCTCCGCTCCGCATCGGCCGATATTTCCGCACCGTTAAAAAAGTTGTCTCCGCTAAAATAGCTAATACAATACACAATATAAATAATTCCATGACAAAAACATTATACCACATTGGCGACAAAACCCGCCGGCGAGATTATTTTATCAAATCTTCGCCATATTGTATCGCATATTCATGATTCTTTTGCAAAGCTTCTTGATATTTTCTAACTAAATCCGCCCGCCCTAAAACCTTCGCAATATCAGTTGCTAAATCATACCTCGAAGCCATATTTCTTCTTAGCATCTCAAACGGCGTTGTCGTCGAACCCTCCTCGTTAAACCCGTGTACCCTTAATCTCCGCCTCTTTGTATAGTTTTCTAAAATATTCTCTAAGGTTTCTGGATAACCGTGAAAATTCGCTAAAATCGGTTTATCGGCCGTAAATAACTCTAAAAATTTTTCTTTCGATAACTTATTTTTCGTCGTCCCAATTCCGCGGTAAGATAACGAGTTAATGTAAACGAATCGAATCTTAATATCGGGTAAATCTTCTTTTAGAATCTTAATCGCCTCGATCGTCTCGCTCGCAACAATATCTCCGCACGCAGTAAAGACAAAATCTGGGCTATCGTCGGAAATGAATTCGTAAATCGACGCTCCACCGTTTTTAAATTCAAAGTTCGCGTGCTCCGAGTTAATATACCTCGGCCGCTCGTTTTTGTCGAACGTTGTAAGATTTACAACATTCTCCGAATTTATCATAAAACGATAACTCTCTTCCGCCGCAACGTCGTCAATCGGGAAAATACAGTTTGCGAGATTGGACGGGACTGAAAGTAGAGTCGAAATTAAAGCCGGAGATTGGTGCGTGAAGCCGTTATGATCTTGTCTCCAACATACAGAAGTCGAAAGTAAGTTTACCGCCGGAATCGGTTTTCGCCAAACAACGCCCCGCGATTGCTTAATAAATTTCATCTGTTGTAAAATTTGCGCCGTTATAATCGGATAAAACGCCTCATAACTTCCCATCATCGCCTTCTCGCCGTTCATAAGGTGTCCCGTCATAACCGAGAATAGAACATTCTCCGATAGTATCTCGATAATCCGCCCGTTTTCGCCTTCCGGTAAGTCCCAAGTTTCCTTTTCTAAATCCCCCCAAGCCCTTTTCTCTACTTTAAAAATCTCCTCAAACCGATTCGACGTCGTCTCGTCCGGCGAGAAGAAATAAAACGTCAGGTCTTTCTTAAACTCCTCGGCTAAAAGCTTTCCGATTTTTTCTGCCGACGAAAACATTATATTACTCCCTCCTCGAACAGCTCCTGCGGGCGGTAACTTTCAAGCCACTTTTCGAGCGTCTTTAACTCCTCCGGATTAGTCCGCGGATTTTTTAACGGAATTTGATGCGACTTATGGAATCGGTTCGGCCCGCCGTATCCCTTCTCCGTTTTCATAATATAAAAAGGCGATTCGACCTTATTTAATAATACTTCCTGAAACTTTTCCGTATTGTCACCGTTAATAGTTACCGGCGTAAATCCGAACCCGCGAATAAGCTCGCTTAACTCTCTTTCTGATTTTCGTGCATAAATTGATGGTGCGGAAATTTTATATCCGTTAAGATGTAAAACCGGCAAAACTTTTCCATTTTTCGCTCCAGCGAGTAAACTCCGTAAGTTTAAAGAGCCGATCGCCGTCGCAGTTTCTAATTCCCCGTCCCCAATTAAAACGACCGTAGTCTTCTCTGGATGCCCTAAGCTTAAACCATAAGCGTTCGCAACAGCATACCCGAGCTCCCCGCCCTCGGTAATTACTCCGGGCGTTAAAGGGCTCGCATGACTCGGAAATCCGTCCGGCCAAGAAAAACTTCGACAAAGATATTCTAGTCCCTTTTTATCTCTCGTCGCTCTAGGGTCTACTTTTTCTAATTCCCCGTCTAACCATAAATTCGCATTTAGCGCCGGAAATCCGTGCCCCGGTCCGAGAATAAAACTATAATTAGGATCTTCCTCGTATGTATTTTTAAAATTCGCATAAGCGACGTTAATCCCGTGGCAAGTCCCCCAATGCCCTAAAAGTCGTGGTTTAATATCTTCGGGGGTGAGCTCTCTTCCTAATAAAAAATTATCCTGTAAATATAACTGCGCGACGACTAGAAAGTCGCACGCTCTAATACGTCTCCGAATTTTTTCAATAACAGCAATACCCACCGCGCTCATACTTAAATTATAGCATAAAATTCTCTTATTATGATTTTAAATCTTCTTATTATGATTTTTTCTTTCTCTGTTAAAATTCCGATTATGTTTTTCTATTGTAAAACTATGATTTTTGTGCTTAAATTATATTAGGAAAAGTGAAGGAACAAAATGAGAGTGAAACATAACCATCTTCTAGATAAAGTAATTTATACTGGAGCGTCTAGCCTCCTTCTTTTAATGATTGTTTTAGGTCTAGTTTTGTCTAGTTCTTCTGTTAGCGCAGTCTGTACGACCGATTCTTCTACCGGCGTCGTTTCCTGTTCGGAAACTAAGAACGCTTCGGTTACGGTCTCTCTCGCCTGTACGCTTTCCGCTACAGTAGATTCCGCCCATACCGCGACTATTGAGCCCGGAACTGTTCGGGGTCTTGGGAATGCCGGCGGTGTAAACGGAATTGGCCAAACAACAATTAAAGCTTCTTGTAACGATAGTGGAGGTTATGCTATTTATGCGATTGGCTATACCGGCGATACTTACGGAACGACGACTCTAGTCGGAAATAATACTGGTGAGACAATTACTACCGGAACCTCTACTTCGGGAAATGCCTCTAACTGGGCAATGCAAATTAACTCCGTCTCCGGAACCTATGCTCCGGTTGTTCAAAATAGTTTCGACTCCTCTTCTTATCATGTAATCCCGGATACCTTTACAATGGTCGCGAAACGTGAATCTGCAACCGACGCTGGAGTTAGCGCCGAAGGCTCGAAAATAACCGCAACTTACGGAGCCTATATCGCCGGAACCCAGCTCGCCGATACTTATGAAGGTAAAGTAAAATATGTACTAGTGCATCCTAATACTATGGTAGCAGGGACTTATACAATTAACTATCTAGCTAATGGTGGTAGCGGCACTATGACAAATAGTACCGTCACAGGACTTTACAACTTTGAATCTCAAATCTTAGCAGAAAATGGCTATACTGCTCCTAGCGGTTACCAATTTGCCGGTTGGTGTACTACTAACACAGCTGGCTATTATGATTGTGATGGGACAAGCTATGCAGCAGGAGCTACCCTCTCAGCTAGCCCAAGTACATCAGCTACCGCTAATGGGACCATGAACCTGTATGCGTATTGGAGCAAACTCCCATACTCTAGTTGCCCTACTTCACCGATGATCTCTACGGCTGCTTCTGGTATTACTTACATGCAAGACATTACCAACGATAATAGAGCTAACGTCTTATCTGCCCTCACTACAAATACTACTTACCAAATCAAAGACAACCGTGACAACGAAACCTATTGTGTTGCTAAACTAGCGGACGGTAAACTCTGGATGTTGGATAACCTAGCATTAGACCTTACTGACAGCACCATTCTAAGTAACCTCTCTTCTGATAACACTAACGCCAGCACTGGTTTGCCATATCTCAAAGGTAACCCTACTCGTGACCCAAACACAGATGCAAATGGCCAATACGCTACAGCCGCAGTTTCCAACTGGACCTCTAGCCTCAGCTACTCTGCTCCATTGGTAAATATAACTAATAAGTATGTAGTCCCAACTGATGCTACTAGTACAGCTGGTGGGTATAAAGTAGGTGGCTACTATAACTACTGTGCTGCTAGTGCAGGCTCTTACTGCTACGGTAACGGTACAAACGCTGGTACATCATCTGGCAATGCCACAGAAAGCATCTGCCCAGCTGGTTGGAGGATGCCTACTGGCGACACTTCTGGTGAATTCTCTGCTCTAGCCAATGCTATCTATGGCTCCACCAGTTCAACTAGTGACGCTATTGCCTATGCGAATTATCGCTCCGCTCTTCATCTACCTCTCTCAGGCAACTTCCTCAGTGGCTCAGCGGTCAATCAGGGTAGCAGCGGCTACTGGTGGTCTTCTACTCGCGGTAATAACGACGTCATGCCCAACCTCGGCGGGAATACCTCTACTATCAACCCAGCGAACGCCAGCAGTCGCCTCGTCGGTAGCTCCTTGCGATGTGTGGCTGGTAGCTAGCATGAACTGTCCCCTTAAAAGTAGACACCAATTTTCAACTGTACCCCAAAAAGTGGACAGTAGCTTCTGTACGGTGTACTATTAAAAGTAGACATTTAGAACTTGCTTATGCTTGGTGAACTTATCACTATTAATTATAATGGCGGTAAGTTTATTGCAGGAGAATAAAATGACTAAGAAAAAGCCTAAAGCCTATCGTGGAATACAAAGTTATCTCACAGAAGAACAGGTTAGCGTATTAAGCAAGAACCCAAATATTATTAAAGTTACACCTCGGCAAGTTCACTATACACAAACATTTAAGAATTATTTCTGTCGCGAATATGCCAAGGGACGCTCATCCACAGAAATTCTTCGTGAACAAGGTATAGATCCTAAAGTCCTTGGCGAAACTAGAATATCTACTCTTAGAACTTATTATAGCCAAGTAAAGAATGCTTTTCCTGGTCGCGAACAACTATCCCTAGAAGGCAAGAACCCATATCGTGGTCAAAAAGGTAGTGTACACACTCAGCTTCAAACCAATGCAGATATCATTCATATGATTGGTAAACTCCAGCAACAGATACAATACCTAGAAAAAGAAACAGACTTTCTAAAAAAAATTTTCGCTCACGATTATCTCAAGGAAACTCCCCACAAGAGCTCCCAAAGCATCAAAAGTTCGCCATCATCCATGAACTTCTAACGGTCGCTAAGCGTACTAATACTGCATGCCCCAATATTGTCTGGTTATGTGATACTGCTGGAGTATCTAGGAGTGGTTATTATAAATGGGTAAAAGAAGAAGAAAATCGCATAAGATTAGAAGAGCGAGATCGTAAGGATTTTGAACTTATACTTATTGCTTACAGAATGCATGGCTACACTAAAGGTGCCAGAGGCATTCAAATGGCACTCCTTCATTTTAATGAACCAGTAATCATGAATTTAAAGAAGATTAGGAGGCTTATGAAGAAATATGGATTAACTTGTCCTATTCGTCGTCCAAACCCATATAGAATAGCACTTAGGGAAAACATGCTAGAGAAAACGCCACCAAATGTTCTAGACCGCAGATTTCGTGAGTTTGGACCAAGGAGAGTGCTCCTGACTGATATCACCTATCTATTCTATGCCAATCATCAAGTTTGCTATTTATCTACCGTTAAAGATGCTTTTACTAAAGAAATATTATCATACCAGATAAGCCAAAACCTCAAAGAACAATTTGTCTTAAATACCTTCAGACAACTAGTTCTCATCCATGGTAAGACTCTAACTAAAGACACCCTAGTCCATAGTGACCAAGGTATTCATTACAAAGCAAAGAAGTTTAATGAATTGATGGAAGACTCCAAGCTTATTCGTTCCATGTCCAGAAAAGCTACCTGTTGGGATAATGCACCTCAGGAAAGCTTCTTTGGTCACATGAAAGATGAAATAGAAGATAGAATCGTAAAATGTAAGACTTTTTCCGCAAGTAACCCAAATAATTATGGAATATATGAATTATTATAATCACCATCGTTACCAATGGGACTTAGCTAAACTGGCTCCAACTGAATACTACGATTACTGCATAACTGGAGTATATCCACTACCAAAGGGTGACAATAAAAACCAGAATAATAACTAAATATGAAACGACTAAATATAATACTAATCACTACGAAACTGCTTGAGCATAGAGATTTTTTCTACCCCTATTTTGCTAATGGTCCAACCCTACGGAGTGTCTGCTACTTGGGGTACAGTTCAAGTTTTAGTTTCTTCCCGTTTTAGGAGTTCCTTCTCCCCTGGATGGAAAAACCAAGGTAATTTCAGTCCCCTCCCCGCGACTTAAAAAATATACATATTATACTCTAATAGCATAAGCTTCTAGTAAGAGTTGAATTTATTGCTTCTGTATGCTAGAGTGAATGACATGAAAAAATACATAGTCCACGTTGAAGATACTAAAAACTCTGCACCTCGTCCCCACGAGAAGAAAATCGCTGAAGCTGTAGCTCAATTTTTTAAGAGCGACATTGTTTTTATGCGCCGGTATCAAAGCAAGACACCAGATTTATATGTTCTAAAAACAAATGTCCGTTGGGAATTAAAGTCTCCTACAGGTGGAAGTAAACATACAATCCAAAATAATCTACGAGAAGCAGATTCGCAGTCTGAAAACGTTATTTTAGACCTAACGCGATCAAAATTAACCGACAATCAAGGTATTTCTAGAGCAAAAGAATTTATTAAAAAAGAGCGCTCTAGAATTAAGCGCTTAAAAATTTTTACTAAGAACGGACAGCTAGTTGACATAAAATAAAATCAGAGTATAATAACAAATAAGAGGTTAAGTATAAGATACTGAATTGAATCAACTGCTTAACCTAACAAAGAGAGCGACCGAACTTTAAACTAAACAGGAGTAGGCCCTCTTTTTTGTTGAGAAGCGAAAGCTAAAGTTCCTACTACCAACGATTTGCTAACCTCTTCTATTTCTTCCCGTCTATAAAATCCTTAATCCTCTGTATTTCGTCTCGAAGGCTAGCCGCTCGTTCAAATTCAAGATTCGCGGCCGCGAGTTGCATTTCGGACGAAAGTTGCTTAATTAGTTTCGGTAGTTCGTCCTTTGGAATTCGTTTAATATCTAGTTTATTTTCCTTTTCCTTCTCCGGGATAATTGCGCGTAGCCCCTTACTAATTTCTTTTTGTACCGAATGAGGCGTAATCCCGTGTTTTTCGTTATATTCCTTTTGTATCTCGCGTCGCCGATTCGTTTCCGAAATCGCTCTTTCCATACTCTCCGTAATAAAATTCGCATACATTATCACCTTCCCCTCTTCATGCCTAGCCGCCCGCCCGATTGTTTGAATTAAGGCCGACTCACTCCTCAGGAACCCTTCCTTATCCGCGTCTAAAATCGCAACTAGCGAAACTTCCGGTAAATCTAGCCCTTCCCTTAGTAGATTTATCCCGACTAAAACGTCATAAACCCCCTCGCGAAGATCCCGTAAAATATCTCCCCGCTCTAAAGTATCGATATCCGAATGAATATAAGCCGTTTTCACGCCCCGCTCTTTTAGATGATCAGTTAAATCTTCCGCCATCCGCTTCGTTAGCGTCGTAATTAACGTTCTCTGTCCTTTTGCAATTCGCCGGTCAATTTCTTCCATCAAATCATCAATTTGCCCCTCCGAGCCCCTTACTTCTATTTCCGGGTCTAAAAGTCCCGTCGGACGAATTACCTGCTCCGCCGGCTTCGGCGAAACCTCGAGTTCATATTCCCCCGGCGTCGCTGAAACGTAGATTGCCTGGTCAATATGTTTTTGAAATTCACCGTAAGTTAACGGCCGGTTATCAAGCGCGCTTGGTAACCGAAACCCATAATCAACTAGCGCTAACTTTCGCGCATGGTCGCCGTTATACATTCCGCGCACTTGTGGCAAGGTCATATGCGACTCATCGACAATTAAGAGCCAATCCTCCGGGAAAAAGTCGAGAAGCGTCGACGGCGGTTCGCCGGGTTTTCTTCCGTCTAGATGTCTAGAATAATTTTCAATCCCCTTAACAAACCCAGTTTCTTTTAACATCTCTAAGTCATATTTCGTGCGCTGACTAAGCCTTTGCGCCTCTAGGTATTTCTGATGTTTTTCAAAATATTTCAACCGCTCTTCATATTCCGCCCGAATCGTAACGAGTGCCTTTTCGAGCTGGTTCATCGGCGTTGCGTAATGCGTATTCGGAAAAATATGAACCGACTCCGGCTTCTCCCGAACGTCAAACGTTAGCGGATCGATAATTTTAACCTCTTCGAGCGAGTCAAACCCGAACTCAAATCTATATGCATATTCTCCGTTCGCGGGATAAAGGTCAATCGTATCCCCCATTACCCGAAAATTCCCCCGCTCAAACGCCAAATCGTTCCGATGATATTGTATATTTACTAGTTTTCTAATAAAATCTAATTGATTAATATTACTATTTTTAGAAATTTCAAATGACATTTCTAAATAATTCTCTGGCGAACCGATACCATAAATACATGATACCGACGCAACGACAATAACATCTCGCCGCGTTAAAAGCGCTTCCGTTGCTCCGTGCCGAAGTCGATCAATCTCGTCGTTAATCGCCGCATCCTATTCAATATATGTATCCGTCGACGCGATATACGCCTCCGGCTGATAATAATCAAAATACGAAACAAAGTAATGTACCTCATTTTCCGGAAAAAACTCTCGCATTTCGGAATAAAGTTGCGCCGCTAAAGTTTTATTATGCGCTAAAATCAGCGTCGGCCTTTGTACTTCTTCTATAATATTTGCCATCGTAAAAGTTTTTCCCGAACCCGTTACGCCGAGTAAAGTTTGTTCATGAATACCCGAGTTTAACCCGTCAACAAGTTGCCGAATCGCACCCGGCTGGTCCCCTGTTGGCTTAAACTTTGATACTAACTTAAACTTACCCATGCTTAAGATTATATCACAGCAGCGTTCCCCTAACTATCTTTATCATCAAGTTCTTTAGTAAGAGCATACGATACCGCCGCCCCAGAAACTACAGCAGCTGCAACGACAAGCGCCAGCTCTCCATTATATGATGGAGTAACATTACTAGACTCATCAGACGATTCCGACACCCCAAGCGGAGCACTATAACTATTATTTTCTAACTCGCTACTCTCGGAATTACTTTGACTCAAATTTTCTGTATCAGAATTTTGCGAGCTATTGCTCGAGTTTGTAAGGCTACCGCCATCCGAATTAGAGTCAGCTGGAACGCTTAATTTAACATACATATCAGTCAAAGTGCCGATAAAGCCTCTTTGTGGTGTTTTACTTTCTGTTGCCGAAGCGCCAAACCACACCGAATAATCAAAATCTTGTTCTGTCAACGCACTTATATTTTGAAGCGTAGTAAAGGAGCCATCATTGATACTAAACTTAATCACGCCACTTTCCCTAATTACCTTTACATGGTGAATAGTAGAAGCAAGAGTGCTTGTATTTGAGGTTTTCGTTCCACCCATACTATGAGTAAACTCCATGTAATTTGTGCTATTCGATCTCCGTACTGCTAGACCTGGCCATTTAGCGGCGGTATTCTCATATTTTTCTGCTACTAAGGTCATTTGTGATATACTGTCAAAGTCATAGTTGACAATCGTGAAACCAATTTCGTAGTCTAGGTCATAATTTGCTGCCGTATAAAGCGAAACTGCCGAATCGACATAAGATTTATCTTTGGGCTGAGTACAGTATGTACCAGTAATATTTACACCATCACCACCAAAGGTGCAAGCGTTTATTTCTGAGAATACAATCGGGAAGCTCGCAGTATCTTCTATCCATCTCGCATAGAAAGTCACATCGTTTTCTATGATTTCTTCCGGATATACTTCTTCATAGAAGGTACCATCATCCTTATACCAACCGAAGAATCGATAATTAGCTCGCGTCGTAGTCGGTAAACTACCCACCGCATCGCCATCGTCGATTTGATACGAAGCTGACGGATTCGGCGTAGTGCCACCATTAGCATTAAAAGTTACTGTCCATTTTGTCACCACCGTCGTTACCTCTACTTCTAAACTCTTCGTTAGTCCAGAGTTCGTGCCAGTCATTACGATATTAGTCGTCCCCGCCCCAACTCCCGTAATTACACCCGTATTTGCATCGACTGTAGCAATGCTGGTATCATTAGAACTAAATGTATAGGGTTCAAGCTCAGATGCGTTACTGACAACAATCGTAATTTGATCACCTTCCGACAAAGTTAAATCATTGTTAGAAATAATTGCTTGTGTTACTGGTAGCAAATCAGCTACAGTTACATTTATCGTCCTAGTTGCGCCAGAAGTTGCCCCTGTCATCGTAATCGTAGTTGTTCCTTCTGTCACGCCGGTTACCACACCAGTAGAAGAATCAACTGTCGCAATAGACGTATCGTTAGAGCTAAACGTATAAGATTCAATATCGGCAGAATTGGTTACATTAATCGTAGCCGTAGTATTTTCTTCTACCGTGATACTTGTATTAGTGATATTCGCCAATGCTACTGTGCCTTTCCACTGCGCATGATAAGTCCAATTGCCATCTGGAATTGTCTGAGTAGTTACCAAAGTTCCACCACTTATTGCCGTATACCAACCTTGGAAGATGTGGTCAGTGTAGGTAGGATTGGTCGCTGGATACACATCAGTTAAGTCATCACCAGCATTAATTGTTTCGCTCCAAGTAGCGGTTTCATTATGTGGATTAAAGGTAATTTCATAGGTTACGGCCGGCGCCGTATATGGCTCGACATACTCAACCGACACCTCAATAGTTGGTCTTACTTCATTGTTGGTCGTAGTTTTATTATGATGCAGGTTGCGAGAACTCGTCTGAATCCTATTCTTATAACCATCTGATTGTGCTTCGAGCCAAATCCCGTCATTTATTGTAGTATTAGCGAAGGCTGATTTCTCTAATAAGTAAAGACATAGCCCATTAGTGCCAAGATTAGCAGTATTATTATCGCATAGCGCAAGTGCTTCTGGATAAGTCATGAAGCGCGCAACGGTATTATTATAGTCTCCCGTAAAGGTCGTCAGATTAGGATTATCCCAACTAGGATCGGAAGAAGTTGGAAGATAGCCGATGGCATTATCGTAGGTAGGATTATCAGTGCTCAAATTTTTGTAATAGACAAACTTAGCATTACCATTTTCAGTGCCAAAATAATAAAACCTTTCGGTGTCCTCATCGAAGGCGCCATCGTAATTAATGTCGCAGTTGTAAGCATCACCAGCCGTCATCGTAGAAGAAGAAACGAGTGTGCCATAAGTAATATTTGCATTAGTAGCATATCCAGCCCCACGACAACCGTTACTGCCAGTTTGGGTGCAAGTTTCAGTATGGAGCGAGGCGGCAATTTTACAAACATAAACCGCTTCTTCCCAATTAGCATAGTACTGGGTCGGCGTATTGGCGTCAAATACCGTAGAGGTAGTAAGTTTGGTACCAGTACCACCTGTACCAGTATACCAACCTTCGAGCGAATAACCAGGTTTAATCGGACTAGGCAGTGAGCCAAATGAACCACCGTTGGCTACGGATTGTTGATATGTAGACGGCGTACCACCTTGTGAGTCAAAATCCACGCTAATCAAGCTTCCGACTGCGACACTAATTGTCCGCGTATTGCCGGACAATGTACCAGTCATCGTAATTGTGGCCGTACCACTATCGACCGCCGTAATTACGCCAGATGAGTCCACTGTAGCCACAGACGAATCGCTCGAAGTTAAAGTATAAGGTTCGATATCTGATGCATTGGTAATTGTAATAGTTTCCGTATCACTAACCGACAAATGCACATCGGTATTAGTAATTTGCGCATTCGTCACCGATAATTTCCAGTGTGCCCAGTAGGTCGTATTATTGACGGTTGGTATTGTTGCTGACGAAATGATTTGCCCATCGTTCTGTCCCGTATACCAACCCTCAAACAGCCATCCACTTTTAGTCACTTCTGGCAATTCTCCTAATGCATTACCATTGATGATTTTATAAGCCGTAGTACTCGGAGTACCGCCATTTGCGTTAAAGGTTATATCAAAAATGTTGTTCGTTGGCACATCGCCGAGCTTGATATACATATTACTTAATTCGCCCGTAAAGTAGCGCATTGCTGCTGTACAGTTTTCAGTGCAGTTTACGTTAGTATCCGGATAAGCGCCAAACCAAGCTGAAAGTCCGAATTGTTGGTTGAAAGTCGTATAATCTTGGAGAAACACTAAGGGACCGTTATCTATACTGGTATAGATAACGCCATCAATTCTAAAAATCCGGACATCCGTACCGTTATAAGCCGTCGCCACCGGGCTCTTGTCGACGTATTTAATCATATAACTGTCGTTCGGCGCACCATAAGTTGATTTGATTTCAATCGGCTTGCCACCGTTACGACGCACAATAATACCCGGAGATTTCCCGCCATACGGCGAGTCGGTTACGGCTTCAGATAATTTATCGTTAAAGATAGTTGATTGAGAACTTGGCTGGCTGTTTGGGTTATATGTATCGATTGTAAAATGGACTTCATAATCCAATGAATAATTATCATTACTGTAAAGCGCTATACCGGTATCAATAAAATCATCATTTACGTAATCTTGACATTCCGAACCGCTAATAGTCCCATTATTAAACACACACTTCCCCATTTGGCTCCACACTGTCGGGAACGGATCCCCTAGCCATATTGCATAAAGTGTAATATTTGTACCGTCTACTGTCTGATCAATCGGGTAATTATCACCAGCTTGATAAGTCGTACCAGAACACACATAATTCCCCGTTGTCGAATCAATCGTCGTGGTAACATTACACCACCCTCCAAATGACATGTCATCAGTTGTCATCACCGGCACCGCATTGCTTAGGGCACTATAACTCTCTGCCGCTGGCGTCCCACCATCAATTTCTAATGCTTGCGGATTCGGCGAAGGCATACTCGTAACAGTCTCAGTCGTATTATCATCATAAGTTATATTATATACAATCGAATTTGCTACCGCAGTTAAAACATAAGTATACTCATACGTCCCCGCCGGCAAACTCATATCCACCTTCGCCCCAAAAGAAAAAGTGTAGGTGTCGTTTGTACTATTAGCCGCGCTTGTCACGGCTAAAAGACTCCCTTCGGTAGAAGGCGCTGGTAAATAATCCGTATTTAATACCGTACTGTTTATACTGTTTACGGTAGTAACATATTGACTCGGTTTATAACCCCACTTATTATTATAGGCCGTACTCGTTGAAAACGTTGATTCGTTTATTGCCGTACTAATCGACTCAATCTCATCATCATTGCTATTTACTAAACTTGTTGAATCGCCTCCCGCCCTAATAAACAAAGAATACCCCGTAAAATTATCTGTATTTATAGAAATAGTAGCATCCCCAGATTTTTCAAAATTTCCCTCCGCTGAAGGTAGCATATTTATAGATAATGATCCGTCATTAACGGTCAATGAAAGCGAACTTTCTTTTGCAATTCCATATGTAAAATCTGAGTAGACGAAAGAAAGTAGTCCCGCTAAGGCTACTAATAAGACAGCAAAAAATCGATTTTTTGCCAACCCTAAATAGTTTACTCCTCGCACTCTCTCACTCCACGTAACTTTACTCTACATTCTATTATAAAGCTTGTCTTTAAAATATGCAAATAGTTTATGGATATTTTTTGTGAAATTAATTTGACTTTTTAACGTAAGTGTGATATAATAAAAAGATATGGCAAAATATCTTGTTTTTGTTAAACCAAATTCTTCTCAGGAAAAAATTATCGAGACTGCCCCGAACGAACTTACTATTTATCTTCGTGCTAAACCCCACGATGGCGAAGCTAATGATGCTCTCATTAAACTCCTCGCCAAACACTTCAAAACCCCAAAAACCACTATCAAAATTACTCGCGGTCAAAAATCCCGCACCAAAGTTATCGAATTTTAATCCTCTTTACTTTTCATTGTCGGAAATGGTACCGCTTCTCTTCCCGATACCCCCTCAAGTAGCCAAAAGTTTCGTTCCGAATTCCCCCACCCACACGCCGGCGGCATTCCGTACTCTAGCATCTCAACAAAATCCATATCAAGCATCTGTGCCTCTTCATCACCAGCATCACGCGCTGCCTGTTGTTCCTTAAATCTTTCAAGCTGATCTAAAGGATCGTTTAATTCCGAAAAACCATTCCCCATTTCCGTTCCAGCAATTACCGGGTGGAACCGTTCCGTTACGAGCGGATTATTCGCCGATTTTTTAGCTAAAGGCGATAAAGACAAAGGCTCCTCAATTACCCAATACGGTCCCGCCGAAGTCTTCCGAATCAGCTTCCAAACATCGTCAATTAAGTGTGGCGTAGTTGTATTTTCTAATTTTCTTACAAAATCTTCTCGTTTCAAATCTTTAGACTCCCAATTTTCAAGCAAAATCTGGATTAACTGCCCCCGATCCGGATTAAATACGTCTACATCAAACTTTTCGCGAAGTAAATCTGCATATTTATATCTCGGCCATTCTCCCTCTAAATCGATTTCAAATCCCCCAACCTTAAATTTTAACGTCCCCCAAGTCTTCATGCAAACATATTTCATCATCTCTTCATAAAATTTCATTCCGTCTTCATAATTTTCGTATGCCGCATAAGCCTCAAACGCAATATGCTCCGGCAAATGCTCATCATCTACTCCCTCGTTTCTAAATCTCGGGCCAATGTCATAGACCTTCTCAAACCCCCCTCCAAGTAGTCTCTTTAATGGCAATTCATGCGAAATTCGAAGGTAAAAATCTTCATCCAACGCATTCATGTGCGTCACAAAAGGCTTTGCATCAGCACCCCCAGTCGTATGCTCTAAGACCGGAATATTAATTTCAATAAATCCATGAGAGTTCATAAAATCTCGCGTCGCCTGCCAGAATTTCGACCGCCTTACTAACCGCTCGCGCACTTCCGGGTTAACATTCATATCCACGTAGCGTCGGCGGTACCGCTCTTCTTTATTCGTAAATTTCTCTGGCAATGGCCTTAAACTCTTTGTGAGCAACCTCACATAGTCAGTAAATACAGAAATTTCGCCAGTCTG
Source organism: Candidatus Nanosyncoccus sp. (assembly GCA_045603985.1). Lineage (GTDB taxonomy): Bacteria > Patescibacteriota > Saccharimonadia > Saccharimonadales > Saccharimonadaceae > Nanosyncoccus. Next base: position 23,079 of record JAZUNE010000010.1, on the reverse strand, counting down.
CGACTTTCCGACAGTTCCCCTAGCCTCGATAAAATCACCTACATCGAGAAGCTTTATGTCTTTAACTCCAAAAAGATCTCGGTGCATACCATCTTCCTCGGACACACTCGAGGCCGTTCGGCCGAGCTTACGGTCCTCGGAAGAGGTATGCTCCGAATCTTTTTGGAATTTCATAAAAATCTGTACTTCTCCGGTATAATCGCGAAGTTTAATAAAGACTAATTTTCCGAACGACCGAATTGCGACGATTCGTCCCGCTACAACAACTTCCTGCCCCTGTTTCTCATCAAAATGATTCAAAATTTCGCTAATTTTTGTATTACGCTCAGATTTTGAAGGATACGGCTCAATCCCCTTCGCCCGAATTTCTTCTAATTTCCGAAGTCTCTCATTTCTATAGTCATCAAGTATCATAAGATATATTATAACATAAAAAATAGTTTATTTATTTGCATTGAGTAAGCCAAAGAAAATTTTTCTGAATTTTAGGAAATTTTTGCAGCGAGACCCACATCCGGCGTGAGACGCAAAAATTTCCGTTAAAAAATTTAGAAAAATTTTCTTTGCGCGTAACGAACCGCAAATAAATAAACTATTCTTATGTTTAAAATTATTTTATTTCTTTGATTTTTACTTTTTTACTATTGAATTCGAACTCTTCACCAGCCTTCCGTCCAAGCAAAGCTTTCCCAATCGGCGACTCATTTGAAATTTTCCCCTCAAGCGGATTTGCTTCAGTCGGCCCAACTAAGGTATATTCGACTTCTTTTCCGCCCATATCAAGCGAAACAACCGCCCCAAGATCAATCTTTGTCCTTTTCCCGCCCCGGATAATTTTTGCATTCTTTAAAATTTCTTGAATTTCTAAAATCCGCCCCTCGGCGATTTTCTGTTCATTCCGCGCCGACGAGTACTCTTCATTTTCCGATAAATCTCCAAACGCCCGCGCCGTCGCAATCCGCTCCGTAATCGCCGGACGATCTTTAATTAACTCGTCTAATTCTCTTTCTAATTCTTTCTTCCCTTCGGAAGTCAAATTAATACTTTTTTTAATCATAATCACAAACTCCAAACTAAGACAAACCCTAGTTTACACTAAAATACTACTTACGTCAACCCTATTTATAAAAGATCTCTAATTAAAAAGATTAGAATTCTCTAAATAATCTTTCTAACTCTACTTTCCAACTTTCTCCGGTTCGCCTATCGGTTATTTCGGCAGAACCTTCCGCTAAAGTTTTATCAGAAATTACGATTCTAAACGGTAGCCCCATCAGATCCGCATCCGCAAACTTTTCTCCCGGCCTCTTATCGCGGTCGTCGAATAAAATATTCTCCTCCCTACCAACATAAAATCTCTCCGCTTCTTTTAACCCATTCTCGCCAATTCCAATCAGATGATATTTATAAGGCGCTACCGTCTCCGGCCAAACTAGCCCTTTCTCATCCGCAAACTTTTCCGCAATTACCCCCATCAGTCTCGACACGCCAATCCCATAACAACCCATATAAACTGTTTTTTGCTCATTTTTTTCGTCGATATATTTTAATCCTAAAGGCTCTGAATATTTAAACTTTAATTTAAAGATATTTCCTACTTCCGCCCCGTTCGCCTCAGTAAATTTTTCCCCACTTGCCCCCAAATCAGCCAAAACTTCTTCCGAATAAACTTCTTTATTCAAAACTACCGATTTATCCTCATTATAATAAATTGTATCTTCGCCTACCGGAAGGAGAGTTTGGAACTCATGCGAATATTTTGAGAAAATTCCTCCGCTCGCAAAAGTCTCGTAGGTAAATTCACCAATTCCAAGTCGCTTAAAAATCCGCTGATAAGCTTCTTCTACTTCTGCATAAAAACGATCTAAGTCTTCTTCTGAGGCATGAAAACTATATAAATCTTTCATTAAAAACTCTCGGCCCCGTAAGATCCCGGATTTAGCACGTAGCTCATTCCTAAATTTCGTCTGGAATTGATAGGCATATATAGGTAAATCCTTATAACTAGTAATATAAGTTTTCATTAAGTTTGTAATCGGTTCTTCGTGGGTCGGCGCTAAACCTAAAACTCCGCCGTTAGACAATTCAGTTTTAAACCAGATATCTACTTCCTGATCAGAAAATCGTCCAGTTTTTTCCCATGGCTCCGGATTCTGCAAAGCAGTTAGCGACACCTCCTCGCATCCTAGTTTATTTAATTCTTCGCGAATAATCGTCTTAATATTTTCAATTACTCTTAACCCCAACGGTAGATAATCATACACTCCCGCCATTTCCTTATGTATATACCCAGCCCGAATTAAAAGGATTCCATTTTTCGCCGTTTCGTCTTTTGGCGCTTCCCTTAAAGTTTTTATAAAAGTCTTCGTAAATCTCATGAAATTATTATACCATACCTAGTATATATAATAGATAGAACGCAATCCCATTTTTCAACATGTGGACTAATATCCCCGCATAAATTGTTCCAGTAATCTCGCGTAAGCTACACATTACAAGCGACATCGCAAATACTGTTATCCCAACATTCCACTGTAAATGAACTAGCCCAAACAGTAACGACACTAAAAGTGACGATATTATGATTGAAGCGATATTAGCCATTGCTCCAGATGTTTTTTCTCTTAATTTCCCATATAGCCACCCACGAAAAATAATTTCTTCCGCTATCGGGGCTACTACTATTAAAGTCAAGAAAGCAATTACGCGACCCAGTCCCGAAGTATAAATACTAAAATTCAGCGACTGAGCTTCTTCTGCGTTAAACCAAGGGAATAAATTAAATAAGGCGACTAATCCAGCTGCTAATAATAATGAAACAATTAAACCGATTGGCGCTAATCCAATATCCGTCCAAGTCGGTAAACCCCGTAAGCCTAAAGATTCGCGACTAATCTCATTTTTATCTTCTTCCGTTTCTAAATCTTTATTAGAAGCTTCGTTTTCTATTTTTACTTTAACCGTCGTTCGAGAAGGTATGTAAATAATTAAGAACATTGCGATTACATATGATAACGCTGAGTAAATCGCCGTCGGAACTGGCTTAGAAAAAGTCTCCGCTCCGAGTAAAAGAACCATCAAATATCCGACAATAAACTGCGAGGCGATTACCGCTGCACTAACCCAAATCAACATTCCTAAGATAGTAAAAAACAGCTTCCACCCCCGTTTTTGCGGTAATTTATTACGCGCTTGCTTTAATTTTACTTTTCCTTCATTTTTTGCCATTAAGTAACTATCCTTACTATATCTAAGATTGTTACAATCGCTATTAAAGCTAAGAGTACTAACATCGCTCTAGATACAATTCTCTCCTCAACCGCCTTAGTTAATTCTTTTTTACGAAGTTTATAAATCGCAATTAAAAACCATCTTCCTCCATCAAGTGCTGGAATTGGTAAAACATTCATACAGGCGAGCGATACCGATATTAGCGCCGCGAGAAAGGCTAAATTCTCTGGACCGGCCGAAGTAAATGCGGGGAATAAAATTCCGATAATCCCAACCGGACCCGAAACCGAATCTCCGACCGACGAGATTGCTTCCTGACCATTTTCTCTTACCGAAGCGTCAAAGCTAAATTGTGAGCCGACTCCGGAGATTAAATTCCAGACCATTATTCCTACGCCTTTAAAAGTTTCGCCAGTTAACTGTAAAGTTAGTCCAACTCCAACTATCGGTGCTGACCAAGTTGAATATGACTTTGATTGTGAAGTTTCCATTGTTACGCCAAGTAGGTATTCCGAATCTACCGGATTTAATTTTACTTTTACTTCTTCATCTCTTTCACACTCACATTCACACTCGACGCATGCTGGGCAAGCACAATTTTGATAACCATAATATTTTCGCCGAATTAAATATGGAATTTCTTCTCCGGCATGACTAGAATTAATGTCTGTAATTTCGCTCGCATATTTTACTTCCACCCCATTAACTGCTAGAATATAATCCCCCGACTTTAGCCCCGCTTCGTCCGCCGGCGACCCTTCCGCTACTGTCGTAATTTGTACCGGAATAAAATCTGTTCGCGTATCGGATTCTACCTTAAACTGATTATCTAGAAACTCTGGCATCCCAGTCCAAGCTAGTACTGTAAAAATTATGAAGGCTACTAGCCAGTTCATCGCTACGCCAGCAAATAATATTTTTGTCTTTTTCCAAAAGTTTGCCGCTCCAAAGGTTCCAACTCTGCTATCTGCCGCCGATTCCCCGTCCATTTGGCAAAATCCCCCAATCGGTAACCAATTTAAACTAAAAATCATTCCCTTTTGAGCTAAACTCTTTTCACCATCAGAATAAACTACCTTATTAATTTTCCCTTTTTCCCATTCATTTTTCGGTAGTTTCCGCCATTTTCCAGTTTTAGGGTCCTTTATCCAAGCTACAGCTCTCGGCGGGAAACCAATTCCGAACTCTAAGACATTAACTCCATTTCTTCGCGCCGCTAGAAAATGACCAAATTCATGCGCCGTTACAAGGAGCATTAAAACGATTAAGCCAACAATCACTCCTAAAAATATATCCATAAAACTATTATAGCATTATTTTCCGAATCTTCGATTACGCTTTTCGTATTCTTTTAAAATTTCTTTAATGTCATTTTCGGCCATCTCTGGAAAGTATTTTTTAATAAACATAAATTCCGCATAAGACGCCCGCCAAAGCATAAAACCTGAAATTCTTTCTTCCCCCGAGGTCCTTACTACCATATCGACGTCCGGGATTTCTGGATGATAAAGATGTTTTCGGATTGTTTCCGGCGTAATTTCGCCTTCTAATGAGGCAATCGTCGCCGCATCCGCAATTTCTACTTCTCCGCCATAATTAAAACAAAACCCGACTGTAATCCCGTCGCACTCTTCAGTCAACTTTTCGGCTTTTTCAATAATACTTAAAAGCTTCGGCGAAATTTTCTTTTTTGAGCCTAAAACTACTAATCGCCCATTTTTAGCCTTCATCTTTTCAGCATATTTCAAAATTCGCGTCTCCGCTAGCTTCATAATATAAGAAACTTCTGCCTCACTTCGGCCCCAGTTCTCGGTGCTGAAAACATAAAAAGTAATATATTTTATTCCTACCTCACTTGCACCGTTTACTAATTTTTCAATTGCCTCAAGACCCTTTTTATGACCCTCAATCGAAGGCAGACCTTTTTCTTTCGCCCACCTTCTATTCCCATCCGCTATAACCCCTAGATGCGTAATCATAATTTCATTATCTCTTCTGACTTAGACTTAAACTCCGCGTCAACTTTATCGCTAAATTCTTTTGTAAGCTCATCAACCTCCTTCTCTGCTCGCTTTTTTACATCTTCACTCATCTCCGTAGCAATCTTGATTGCCTTTCTCGCATCTTCGCGAATATTTCGAATCGCAACCTTTGCTTCTTCTACTTTCGCTGAAGCACTTTTTACAATTTCCTTACGGCGCTCTTCCGTAAGAGGCGGAATTGGTACTCTAATTACCCTTCCATCATCCGCCGGGTTTAGACCTAAGGACTGATCCGCCCGAATCGCCGAAGCAATCGCCTGAATGTTTGCTGGATCAAAAGGAGTTATAACAAGAAGCGTCGCGTCCGCCGCCGTAATATTCGCGGTCTGGTTTAACGGCATATATTGACCATAAACTTCTACTTTTATATTAGATAGCATGTCCGGATGCGCTCGTCCCGTTCGGACTTTTTTCATCTCATCCTTAAATCTTTCGACCGTTCCCTCCATTTTTTTTCGGTCTTCTTTTGTATCAAACATAAAAACTCCTTTATTATATCTATATTATACCAATAAAAAATTTGACCTACAATAGGTCAAATTTTTTGTTATTCGCTTTTTTCTAACTTCTTTTTAGCTTCTTTTGCGATTTTTTTCGCTTTATTTTCGAGCGCCTTCTTCATCTTTGCAGCTTTTTCAGCGCGTGCTTTAAAGCGATCAACCCGGCCTTCAGTATCAATAATCTTTTCTTCGCCCGTAAAGAACGGATGTGAAGCTGAAGAAATCTGTACCTTAACTAGCGGATATTCGTTTCCATCTTCCCACTTAATAGTCTCCTCGCTCTTCGCCGTGGACTTAGTTAAAAACGAAAAGCCAGCCGCTTCGTCCGAAAAAACAACGTCGCGATAATCTTTAGGATGTAACTCTTTTTTACTCATAATTAATACTAATTGTACCAGATATACTAAAAAAAGTAAAGCATGTCTGGTTGTAGCTGAGGGATCTGCCGGAGGTTACGACCGAGGCGGAAGGAGTGCGCCCCCCGTAACGACGGGCGGGCGCGACTCCGTGCCCGAAGTACAACCAGACATGCTTTACTTCTTTTATCAGGTGTGATATAATAAAAGTATATATTATTTTAATGAAACAGTTCTGGGAGGATTTCCTGTTTATTGAATTCCGGAACAAAGAGAAAGGAAATCATATATGACCGTAAACGTCGATATGAAAGCTTTGCTCGAAAGCGGTGCTCATTTTGGGCATAAAACGAGCCGGTGGCATCCAAAGATGGCCCCGTATATCCATAGCAAGCGCCAGGGCGCGCACATCATCAACCTAGAAAAAACCGTCGAAGGGCTTGAAGCTGCTCTTCCGAAAATTACCGAGATTGTAAAGAGCGGTAAAAAAGTTCTTTTCGTTGGTACTAAAAAACAAATGAAAGACGCCGTAAAAGAACTTGCTGAGTCAGTTGATATGCCGTACGTTACGGTCCGCTGGGTCGGTGGTACTCTGACGAACGTTGAGACCGTTAATCGTCAAATTAAAAAACTAAAAGATTTAGAGCGTAGAATGGCTTCGGGCGAGCTCGAAAATCGTTATTCTAAGCTTGAGGTCCAAAGATTCCAAGAAGAGATTGATTTATTAAATGAACGCTATGGCGGGATTAAGGAAATGACCGAACAGCCGGCAGCTCTTATTGTAGCCGACGCTAACGAAGACGAAAACGCGATTAAGGAAGCGAATACTCTTAAAATTCCAGTTTTCGCTATTGCTGATACGAACGTTGATCCGACTAATATCGACTACATTATTCCTGGGAATGATGATTCGATTAAGGCGACTAAGCTCATTCTCGGATATTTTATCGAAGCTATTAAAGAAGGTAAGAAATAAATTGCGTAAATTAAATTTAAGGAGGCAAAAACTATGGCTGAAATTTCAGTTGAACAAATTAAAAAATTAAAGGAGCTTTCGGGAGCCGGTTTAACCGACGCTAAAAAGGCGCTCGTCGAAGCCGACGGCGATTTCGATAAGGCTCTTGAGGCAATGCGTAAAAAAGGTTTAACAAAAGCCGAAAAACGTGGCGATCGCGAGACTCGCGAAGGTCTTATCGAAGCTTATATCCACGACGGTCGTCTCGGTGCAATTGTCGAGGTTAACTGTGAAACAAGCTTCGTCGCGAAGACCGACGAGTTTAAAACTTTAGCACACCAAATTGCTATGCAAATCGCTTCAATGGCTCCGCTCTATGTTTCGGAAGAAGATATTCCGAAAGAAGCGAAAGAGGCTAAAATTAAAGAACTCGAAGAAAACTTTAAAGGCCCCGAAAATATGAAAGAAAAAATTCTTGAGGGTCAAGTTAAAAAAGCTTTCTCGGATAAGGTTTTAATGAATCAACCATACATTTTAGACGATTCTAAAACCGTTGAACAATTCATTAAGGAAGCTATTGCTAAGACCGGCGAGAATATTACAGTCCGCCAATTTAAGCGCATTGAGCTCGGTGTTACTGAATAATAGTTAAAATCAATTGGGCGCCCCTCGCAGTAGGTGGCGCCCAATTTTTTAGTGCAGAATAAGTTATGTTAGCGTCGTCGTTTTGTCGTTCTCTTACTTCGTTTATTTATAAAGATTGCTCCACCTACCCCGACTAAGGAAAATATTATTAAACCAGTAATTAAATAATCTACGCGCGAAATATTAAGATTCTTAAATAATTCCCCAGTATCCGGTACAGGTATCGTCTTAGATTCATAAATTACGTATGTCAAATAAGCTTTATATAGTTCGTTTCCATCTCGGTCATACGCGGTAATTTCTATTGTATAAGTCCCCGAAGGTAGGTCATAGTCAGAAAACGGTAATTCAATCGAAGTCGTCGGCGGGGTTACAGTAACTGGGGATAACGGTGTAACTAGATTACCTTCTTCGTCATAAACTTTTACTATGATATTAGCTACTTCCCCATCTCCACTTCCAGTTTCGTCATCAGGATCGTATTCTAGGCCTAGATTAATATTCCCATCTTCATTTTCTGTCGCTTCGCCATAAACTGGATAATAAGAAAACGAAATTGAATCTTCATCAGCTCCACTCGTACCGTCTCCAGCCACTGTTATTATATAATCACCATAACCATATCGTTCAGCCAAATTTAAACTAAAATTCATATCACCGACGCCATAATCTAAGTCATATGGATCAGCATTTAGCGGGTAAGTATGCGTAACCCCGTTTACGTCAGTATAACGTATAGTAACCGTAGCGGTAGCAATGTTTTCGTATGAAAAACTAAAAGATTGATTTGGTGTTGTATAGATTTTTCCCATTTCGGCGTCTATAAAATCAACTCTCGGCACCGCGCCAACTACTCTTACTACTATAGTATCCGTAACGGATGATGTTGCTGAGGTTGCCGGCCCGGGTAAAAACGCCGCAAAAATTGTCGTCGCAATTACTAAGAATAGGCCAAGAAACCCTAAAAATTTTTTGTGTGTTCTATTCATACTCTGCACTCTTGTTTATGTTTAATGTTTATTTTGGTTAAGTAAAGAATTTCCTACTCGCCTAGGAGTCGCTCTAAACTGTAAATCTAGAACGACGCTCTTTACGTCTCCTAATAAAAATTGTAACCCAAACAATAATAATTGTCAATAGGATTATGGTAATAATAAAGAATGGCATTGGGTTAATAAATATTATTTTTTCCACAACCTCAGTCTCCCCCCCAGCCGTTACGGTCCAAGTCACTTTGAAAATTCCAAACGCTGGTGTTTCGTCCCAAGTATCTGATACGACGAGTTCTGCGTCCGGAATTACCGAAACTCGCCCCGCATTAGTAGGCGTAGTATAGGAAGCTCCTCCTAGAATTCCCTCTACTTTTAAAACTCCAGAAGCATTAAAATCGACGTTCCCGCTATTTTTAACTTTCGCCGAGGCGTTAATTAAATTTTTAACTACATCATTTTCAGTTTTAGTTTGATTAAGCTCTAAACTAGAAATCTCAGCCGATATAATTGATTCCCCTTCGGTCGAACGCCCGTAAACTACTAACCCCGGGCTTGCTTCTGTTCTAATCCCGCTCGACGATACCACGCTAGTTAATGTATGCGCGAAGAGTACTGCGTATTGTCCTCCAGCCGGGATATCGTCCGGAGTAGAAATTTTATAATAAATATCTATAGATTCCTTTGGGTTAATTGTAAAGGTCGGATTTTTTACATAGTTTCCCCCTAAATCTTTAAATGTAATCCAGCGCACAATTTGAGTATAATTATTATCATTATTAAACCCTAGTTTATAGGCATCTTCACTTTCAGAATAAACATAGGAATATGGTGCCGCGTATACTTCAATCTCCATTTCAGTATCGCCATCATTACTTACGGTAAAATGATCCTCATAAGTTGAATTGGAAGAGATTTGAAGAACTTTGCTAACCGGAGACAGACTAATACTCGTTCCAGTATTAGTGTTTTCTTCGTCGGCATAAATATTAACCGGAGCTACTAAGCCTAAACACATAGAACTAAGTAGAACAAACGTTAAAATCCTTAAAATATTTTTCTTCATTTACCTCCTTTGTTTATTTTATTATATCATAGCTTAAAGCATTTTAATTAAAAACCCGCAAAAAATAAATTATATGGTATAATAATATTACGCGCCTGTGGTGGAATTGGTAGACACGCTACCTTGAGGTGGTAGTGGCCACATTTACGGCTGTGCTAGTTCGAGTCTAGTCAGGCGCACCAGAACTAAAAACAATGCCCAAAGGGCATTATTTTTAATTCTTTACGGCGTCTTATTTTTCGTAGTTTTTATTACCGCCCAAGATTCAACGTCGGAAAATCTATCTAGCGTTGTAACTAATCTTACGTTATTTCCATAAGTTCTTACGTTCCGATTGTAAAAATAAGTTAAATTAGGACGGTATAGCCCAATCGCCGGAACTTCGTTGACCCAATACTCAAGGAAAGTTTCATACTTCCTTGCCCTTAATGTTTCATCTAAAGTATCCCGAGCCCCTAATAATAAGTCATCTACGAGCGTATTTCGGTAATTCGACAAATTAAGCCCCGAAGACGTTGCCTGAGATGAATGATAATATGGTAAAAGATCCGGGTCTGCCCCAAGCTCGATTTCATAAACTAAAATATCATAATTACGTTTTGAAATTATATTAGTTAAAAATTCCTGATTTTCATCATAAACAGAAACATCAACCGCTAGCCCTAGATTTTCTAACTCCTCTGCAACTACGTTTGTCACCTCCGGTAAATAACCGGAATTGACCGTCGCAATCTTAATATTAATAGTACTTTCCCCAGCAATTTCCGCAATCTTAGCTCGAGCAGCCTCTAAGTCCCGCTCCGGAATCTCCGGATATTTTTCTAGTTTAATTTGCGATGAGGTTAGAGGATAATCTAGCGATAGGGTATCTGGCGCTGCTTTTCTAATTCTTTCTAAATCAATTCCCCTACGAATTGCTACCCTTAATTCTTCGTTTTTAGTCGCTCCGTTTATAGTATTAAAAAATATAAATGCCCCTGAGTTTAAACTTGAATTTTTATAGTAAAACTGCCCCGCTGTAATCTTATCAACCTCTGAACCGGAGATTTCTGCTGTCGCCGTAACCGAACCGGAGTTAACTGCCCTAATTACCGACTCCTCGTCTTTATAAGTATGTACCGCAAAACTATTAAGTAATGGCTCCCCCTTATAATAATATGGGTTTGAAGAAAGATAATAAACTTCTCCCGTATCAGTTACGCCGGTTTGAATTGCATTTAAAGTAAAGGCGCCTGAAGTTGTTGGAGATTTAGAGAAGTTATTTTCAATCAAAGTTTTAGGGTCAGAGTTTTCTAATATGTGTTTCGGCAAGACTGGTATATTTAGCGCTGCAATAAAATCCGCATACGGGTTCGGTAAAGTAAAAACGATTTTCCCTTCCTCATTTTCTGATACTTTAACATTCGCTAGGTTCGAATCATAGATTGAATTTATGACTGGATTTTTAATTAAATTAACCGTAAAAATTACATCTTCATTCGTAATCAGCTCACCATCAGACCATTTTAATCCCTCGCGAAGTTTAACAGTCCAAACTTTTCCATTTTCACTCGGTAAAATCGATTCAGCTAGACCAATCCCCGGATGTCCAGAATAATCAATTGTCGAAATTGTTGCAAATAGTAGCCGGCTCAAAACCTTTTCGCTACTAGTAGTCGCAAAAAGCGGATTTAAAGAATCTACTTCGCCAATCGTCGCCTCAGTATAATTCCCCCCCTCTGTAAAATCACTTTCCGCATAGGAATCCCCAAACCAAAACGCCTGCGTTATCGCGAGCAATATTAAAGCTGTTACGAGTAATCCCCACTCAAGAATCAATAACCGGATATTAAGGATATGTGAAAAACGGCCAATCAAATTCTCTTTTATATGTTCTTTTCCTTCCTCACTAGCCCTTACTGAAGCCCGAGAGAATCTCTTGACGAATTTTTGCCCACGCTTTTTTAGTGATTTTTTCATGTTATGATGGAATTAATAATAAACCTAAAATTGATAAAACAAAGATTACCGCAAAAACAATAGTTGTGATAAATAATGATTTTTCTAAGCCACGTCTAGTCGTATATAACTCGCCGGAACTTCCGAACCCAGCCCCGAGCGACGCTCCGCGTTGCTGTAATAAAATTAACAGTATTGTTAGTATTGCCGAAATAAATGTCAAAACTTCTAGAAAACTTCCTATTTGCATGAATAACTCCTGTATAAATTATTTTAGCATACTTTTTCGTTTGAGTAAAGAATGGTAAGTAATTGCAAACCGATGCGCCTCTTCGTCAATCCGCGCGATTAGCCGTGCAATGTGTGAGCTGGGCGGTAATTCCAAACAGTTGTGACTAGGCGAATTCGGAATTACTAGCCTCACTCTCGCATTCCTAGTATGATCGCCCGACTTGTCGCGTCCGATAATCGGAATCCCTAAAGGCTCTACAAGCGGTAAAATTGCATTAACTTGTCCTACCCCCCCATCTAAAATAATTAAATCCGGGAAGTCCCATTCTTTATGTTTTAGCCGCCTCGTAATCATCTCACTTAAACTTTTTAAATCGTCATTTTTTGAAGACCGAATTTTAAATTTTCGGTATTCATTCCGCGCCGAAGCCCCGTTAATAAAGACAACCATACTTCCAACTACATTTTCTCCCGCTTGATGCGAAATATCATACCCCTCTATACGTCGCGGTGGCTTTTCTAGACCTAGTAAATCTTGTAATTGTCTTAAAGCTTGGTCCGAAGAAATGTTTAAAAATTCCTTATCTGAAAAAACGATTTTTTTCTTTAACTCGCGTAGCCCGAATAATTGGTCTCTCGCTTCTGCTGCTAGCTCATAATTTCCCTTCGAAGCTTCATCGTGCATAGTCTTCTCTAAATCATGTAATAGCTTCTCTCTGTCGCCTTCTAGATAGCGTATTAACTTTCTTAGATTTCGTTTATAATCTTTCGCCGTAGCCTTCCCTACTTCTATACCCGGCGTTAATCCTAAGTCCGTGTCGAGTGTTTTTTTCCCCGTATATGGCTTAATATAATATGGAAAGACATGCCGTAAAATCCGTACCGCTTTCTCAACAGAAGATTTTCCATAGAACGGGCCAATATATGTTGCCCTATCATCTACCGGATTTCGCGTAAACGAAATATAAGGTATCTCTTCGTTCATAGTAATCCGAACGTACGATACGGTCTTGTCATCCCGAAGTAAAATATTCCATTTTGGCATATACCGTTTAATCATCTCACTCTCTAAAAATAATGCGTCTATTTCTGTATCAACAACAATCCAATCCGTATCAAAAATTTCCTTAACTAAAGCCTCAGTTTTTACATCTTTGTGCGACTTTTGAAAATATTGCCTTACTCGATTTTTTAAAACCGCCGCTTTTCCGACATAAATTATCTCACCCTCAGCATTTTTATGAAAATAAACTCCCGGGAGAGCCGGGAGTTTATTTAGTTTTTGTTTCAACGCCTCGTTCATCTTTTAATTATATCACACTTACGCTAAAAAGTCAAGTTTATGGCTTACCTCTATTATTCGCTTATTTCTACTGGTGTTTCTTCAACTTCGAAACTTTCTAAGTCGAACATACTCTGCATAATTTCTTGAATAACTTCCGAGAAATCTACATATTCAAGCGGTTCAGGAACATTGACGTTGGCTGGGTAAGTAAACGACAAGTCGATTATAACTTCCGCTCCTTCTTCGGTTTCGGTCTTAGTATATAGCCGAGTGAAATTATAATTTGCATCAATCTCGACATACATCGCTGGTAACTCATTTATCATTTCCTCTGCATCTTCTGTCGTGATCGAAACGTTATTATCCCAATTTAGACAAGCATAAAGATCTTCCGATAAGCTTGAATTATTCATTGCGTTAACAAAATTGGCAAAATTTTCTGCATCAATTTCAAGTTTATAAATTGGGTCATTCTTACTCGAAACTACTAGATTTTCATTAGTTGAAGTAAAGAATGGATATTTATTATATAATTCAGCCGCGCTATTACTATTTTTATTAATGTCATTGACTAGATTCGATACGCAACTAAACTCACTTTCTGAAACTATACCATCAGACAAAAGTCCCATTTCTTCCGTCGAAATCCTAATCCATTCACCGTCGATTAATTCAATAATCCCCGAAAGACCGTCACCAATCAAAGTATAATCTAATATCTCGTCCTCAACATCGATCTCAGTATCTTCAATTTCTATTAAATTATCAGTTTCTAAAACTATACAGTCTTCTTCTCCAGCCATACAATCAATATCAGTCGATGTAAATCCGCCGCTTAATAATTCTAGAAAATCCGGATTGCTAAGAAGCGCACTCGCTCCGTCGATTTTAAAGTATAAATCACCACTCGAGGCGTAAACTTCATCGAACTCAACAGAGTAACTCTCGTCATTAGCTGTAGCTATTGTAACTACCGCAGTAGAGGTATTAATATTTGAGCTTACAATCATATCCGAGTCGAGCGTAATACTTACTCTAGAAATTGGCGAGTTAGCGTCGTTAGGCAATATGTCTATCGTTCCGTCTATCGCAACATTACTAGGCGCATTTCCACTCATCAACTTGTTCATCGCCTGCGCTACTGCATCCGTTTTACTCATGTTCATTAATACTAAAATCAACGCAACTATGCCACCAATTAAAACAACCACTGCAATAACAATTCCGACAATTAAACCAGTCTTTTTCTTTTTCTGCGGAACTTCAGCTCCCGGAGCCGTTTCCATAGTCCTACCGGTCGGGTCTAGCGACTCTACTACTCCTCCCGTAGCCGGCTGTACTGAGGCTTCAACCTGAGTAGGCTGGCTAGATGGTTCAGCCTGCAGTACATTACTCGCCGGGCTAACATTTGTCGGTTGTTCCGGCTGAGGCGTAGCGACTGGTTCTTGATTAGGATTGAGAGGATTTGGTGTCTCCCCCGGATTATCGTTCATAAAAAACTCCTTAATTTTAATTAATTCTTATGTTTATTATAACATGCTATAATAAAAATATGGATAATTTTGTAATTAAAAACGTTAAAGCAAGGCAAGTTTTAGATTCTAGAGGCAACCCGACCGTAGAAGCCGAAGTTTTTCTTGAAAATGGCGGTTTCGGACGCGCAATTGTTCCTTCCGGCGCTTCAACCGGTTCTGGCGAAGCCTTGGAACTTCGAGATGGAGATAAAAAATGCTACGGAGGTAAAGGTGTTTTAAAAGCTGTTTGGAATGTTAATTCTAAAATTCGAGACGTCTTAGTTGATAATTCCGCTGATCCTCGTTATGTCGACCAGATTATGTTAGAGTTAGACGGAACTAAAAATAAGTCTAATCTCGGAGCAAACGCTATCCTCGCGGTTTCTTTAGCAAACGCTAAAGCAAACGCTCGAGCTAGAAAAATGCCATTTTATGAATATGTTGCCGAGCTTGCCGGAACTGGTGATGAGATGTCGATTCCGATGCCAATGATGAATGTCATGAATGGCGGGGAGCATGCTTCCTGGGCAACCGATTTTCAGGAATACATGATTATTCCAAAAGGCGCTGGAAATATAAGCGAAGCTGTTAGAATGGGCGCCGAAGCTTTTCATGCTTTAAAAGATGTTTTAAAGGAAAGAGATTATCCGACTACCGTTGGTGACGAAGGCGGCTACGCGCCGAAAGTACGCGACGGAAATAATGAACCGCTAGAATGTATTAAATATGCCGTCGAAAAAACTGGTTATAAATTTGGCGAAGATATTGCGATTGCGATGGATATTGCTGCGAGTGAATTTTACGATGTAGACCATTATATCCTAAAAACTAACGGCGATTGGAAAACCGCCGACGATATGATCAATTGGTATACTTGGATTATTGATAATTATCCAGTAATATCAATCGAAGACGGTTTAGCTGAAAATGATTGGGCAAACTGGAAAATTATGACCGAGCGATTAGGAGGCCGAGTTCAATTAGTCGGCGACGACCTATTTGTAACAAACGTTGAGCTTTTAGAGCGCGGTATTAAAGAAAAAGTTGCTAATGCAATCCTTATTAAGCCTAACCAAATCGGAACCCTGTCCGAAACTATCGATACAGTTCTGTTGGCTAAAAAAGCCGGCTATAAAACCGTTATGTCGCATCGCTCCGGCGAAACCGAAGACGTTTCCATCGCGCATCTTGCCGTCGGTCTCGGAACTGGACAAATTAAAACCGGCTCCCTTTCTCGCTCCGAACGGATTGCAAAGTATAACGAACTTATTCGTATTGCCGAAGCTAATTCACGTTTAGGTTTAGAAAAAAGTTATTAATCATCCGCAAGCGCGCTAGCTTCACGGAACCCGTCATAAAAGTTTTCGGAAATTTTTGGATGTCCGATTTTATTTGCTGCCTTTACGACCTCGCTAGGTTTATCTGTAATTTTGAAAATTTTCGTATCCGAAGCGGTAATTAGCTTCATTGCAATCATCTTACCAATCATCTTATCAAACCCTTTCCAATATTCCGATCCCATTAAGAAAACCGGCATCTTTGGCATTTTCCCTTCCTGCATCAAACACAAAATTTCTGAAATTTCATCCATTGTCCCAAATCCTCCCGGAAAGAAAACAAACACCTTTGCCGCCATCGCAAGCGATACCTTCCTTGCGAAAAAATATTCAAAAGTTAAACAATCGGTTAAATATGGATTCGGGAATTGTTCATGTTTTAACGTAATATTTAAGCCAATCGTCCGTCCTCCGATTTCATAAGCACCGTGTGATGCTGCCTCCATGATTCCCGGCCCCCCGCCAGTCACTACGGCGTGTCCATTTTTTGCAAGCATCTGGCCTAGCTCGAAAGCCATCTTACAATACTTATTATCTTGCGGTAGCCTCGCCGATCCAAAAATCGTTACGCCTTGCGGAAACGACCTTACGATTTGAAGACCTCTCCCGAGATCCTTCGCATAGGCGTTCGCCCGCTCAAGGTCAGCAATAGACAACTTATGTAATAATTCTTCTTCTGTTTTTAACATATCTCTCCTTTATAATTTTTGAATTGGCATTAAATGTAGGACCTCATCGCCAGTCAAAATCCCCCGGTTAGCTCCTAATTTAGAAACTACAGCAGTAGAATTAGCCGAGGCGAAAACAAGAGACGCTTTAAAAGATTTTTTATCGGCAAGGTGCGCTAAGAACCCCGACCCGAAGGCGTCTCCCGCTCCAGTTGCGTCCTTAACCTTTTTATCTTCATAAATTCCGAACCGGTAAACTTCCGATCCATTTCCCGCAATTCCGCCCATCGGTCCGTCAGTAATAATTACGGTCTCAACATAACTATTTAAATGATAAAGTAGTTCAGTCAGAACAACTCCCGGAACAATTTTCCCCGCTTCAGCTTTATTAACATTTAAAATATCTACATATTTTAGTAACGCGACTAATTCTTTTTTATTTTCTAATTCTTTTACACCCGGGTTAAACATGATTTTAATTCCGTTGTCTTTCGCGTGTTTAAAGAATCGTTTTAAGGTTTCCATGTCTCCTCTTAAAGTAGTGACATATAACCAATCCGGCTGAATTAAGTCTAAATCTTTTTCGGAAAAGTTCCCGAATTGTTCGCTCGCTCCGCGACAAGTTAAAATTGTTCTTTCTCCGCTTTTTGAATCTAGAAGAATAATAGACGTTCCAGTCGTTTTTCTTTCCAAAAAATTTACATAACTATTATCTACGCCTTCGCGGTCTAAGGCTTTAATAATTGCAGCCCCAGCCGGATCGCGCGAAATATTACCTAGAAAAATCGTTTCGTGCCCGTGTCTTGCAAAAGTAATCGAAGAATTAATCCCCCCGCCTCCGACTTCGTAAGAAATCCGGTCGATATCTACTTTCGAGCCAACTAAAACTTTTCCGAAAATTGCCGACTCTCCGATTGAGGTAGCTACAAGGTCGTCATGGTCTACTAAGTAAATATCCTGCAATGCGCTCCCGAGCGAAACGATTCTAGCCATTATAAAACTACTCCATTTTTATCAATTTCTGCGACTAGCTCCTGGAAGGCTGCTACTGGGTCCGGCGCCGTTATAATCGCCGCCCCAACATTTATTACATCAAGGTCAGCATGCGCAAGCGCTCGCACGTTCGTCATATTTGCTCCCCCGTCCCAAGCAATCTCTAACTCCGGTTTCATATTTCGAACTAATGGAATTTTTTCCATTTGCATTAAATCTGCTGGCGAACCTTGGACTCCGATTTGCCCCGCAAAGATTAAAACATGGTCAACTACGTCGATATATTGTTTTACGTCTCCGGGGAACGTCGACGGAAGAAGCGCTAGCCCCGTTCTAATTCCGGCTTCTTTTAAAGTACTAAAAGCCGGCATTAAATCTTCGCTCGCCTCGGCATGTAAAATACATAGCGACGGGCTTAATTTAAGTATAGTGTCTAGATGTTCAGACGGTCGCGCAACCATTAAATGCAAATCCGCTTCCCAGTTCTTCGGCCACCAAATATTCGTTACGTCAAGCGTTTCAGTCGGCGCAAAAGTCCCGTCCGAGACGTCGATTTGTACTCTTCTCGTAAAAACATTAATTTTTTCTACCTGCTCCCGGTAATCTTTTTTATTATCGGTTAAAATTGCCGGTACGATTGATACTGTTCTAATCATAATCTTCCCTTTCGTCTAGACGGTTAATACGCCTTACTCGGCGTTCTAAATTATTAAAATTTGTTTCGAGAAAGACTGAAATAATCTCGCGCATTGTTTCATCATTCATCGAATGCGCAGATAAGCATAAAATATTCGCGTCATCGTGTTCTCGAGCTAGTTTCACCGATTCGGGATTTTCGCAATGTGCCGCCCGAACTCCCTTAAAGCGGTTAGCTTGTATCGTTACGCCGTGCGCCGAATCGCAAATTAAAATTCCTCTTGAGCCGAGCTCTTCTCTTACCGCCTTCGCAACCGCAATTGCCGGGTCGTTAAAATCGTCTCCCTCGGAATATTCGTACGCCCCCTCGTCGACTACTTCATAATCTTTCTCAGCTAAAAACCGTAGGATGGATTGTTTTTTTTCAAACCCTCGATAATCCGCTCCGATGAATATTTTCATTAATTTCCCTTCCCGAAATCGACTGTAAGTTCAACTAGACGGTTTGAATATCCCCATTCATTATCATACCAAGCTACAACCTTAATCATATTCCCCCCGACGACATCAATTAACGGTAAATCTACGATACATGAATGTGGGTCGCCAATAAAGTCGGTAGAAACTAATTCTTCCTCGGTTACCCCGAGAATTCCCTCAAAGTAAGGTTCTTTTGCAACTTTTTTAAAGAAGTTAACCAGCTCTTCCTTTGTCGTCTCGCGTTTTAAGATTGCTGTAATGTCGGACAAAGAAACTACCGGCGTCGGGACACGGACCGAAAGACCGTTAAACTTTCCCGCTAGACTCGGGATTGTCAAAGCTGCCGCTTTCGAAGCTCCGGTCGAAGTCGGAACGATATTGACTGCCGCTGAACGGGCTTCGCGTAAATCTTTCGCAGGTGCATCTAAGATTCTTTGCGACCCGGTATAAGAATGAACTGTCGTCATCATCGCCTTCTCGATTCCAAATTCGTCTTCTAGAACTTTCATAATCGGCGCAATACAGTTAGTCGTACAAGAAGCGTTTGAAATAATCTCGTCGTCCGCCTCGACGATTTCTTCGTTTACTCCGAGAACGACCGTCTTCGCGCCTTCGCCTTTCGCCGGCGCTGAAATTATTACTTTCTTCGCTCCCGCTGTAATATGCGCTCTCGCATCTTCCGGTTTTGTAAAGAATCCAGTCGACTCAATTACAATATCTACCCCAAGTTCTTTCCAAGGCAACTTCGCCGGCTCTTTTTCCGCATAAACCGGAATTTCCCGCGAATTAACGATAATTGAGTTTTCCGTAAAGGAAACTTTTTTATCATAAGTTCCATAAGACGAATCATGTTTTAGAAGGTGCGCTAAAGTCTTCGCATCCGTAATATCGTTAATCGCAACTACCTGTGCGTCGCGTCGTTCTAATAATATTTTGAGCGCATTTCGGCCGATTCTCCCAAAGCCGTTAATCGCTACCTTTACCATTTTTTACCTCCTAATTCTACTTATGCTAATTATAGCACACGAAAAAGAGAAAATAAATATAATTTCGAAACATTAAAAAATACCCATATAAAAAATACAACTCAAATACCAAATAATTCCAACGGAATTATTTGGTTATAGTCAAAAACTGAGTTGGAATTCACTTCTAACTCAGTTTTCTTGCTGGCCTTTTCTGCTGAACTCTTTTCCTCCGGAAAAGAGTTCAAAGCGAAGCGTTAGCGCGCAAAATGTGCAAAAGCTCGGTTAGCTTCAGCCATGCGGTGCGTATCTTCTTTCTTCTTAAACGCCGCTCCGGCTTCGTTATAGGCGTCAACAATTTCCGCCTCTAATCGTCTCGCATACGGCATACCTTTTCGCGCTCTCGCCGATTGAACTAACCACGAAAACGCGAAGTGTAGCTGTCGGTGCCCCGAAATCGGGAACGGGATTTGATAGTTTGCTCCGCCGACCCGGCGCGATTTAACTTCAAAATCTGGCGAGATGTTTGCAATTGCTTTTTCTAATACCTCGACCGGATTTTCGGATTTTAATTTCTTCGCCGCGCCTTCGATTGCGGAATAAACCGCTCGTTCAGCGACCTGCTTTTTTCCGTTTAGCATCGATTTATTAATTAATCTTTGTACTAAGATTGATTGGTATTTTCGATCCGGCGAAACTTTTCGTTCTAAGGATTTAGTAGTTTTCCTAGGCATAATTACTTACCCTCCTTCTTTGCGCCGTATTTCGAACGACCTTGCTTTCGACCTTGAACCCCTTGTAAATCTAGAGTTCCACGAACGACGTGATAGCGGACACCCGGAAGATCCGGAACCCTACCCCCGCGGACTAAAACGACTGCGTGTTCCTGAAGGTTATGGCCTTCTCCGCCGATATAAGCCCAAACTTCTTGTCCGTTCGTTAGACGAACGCGGGCAACTTTCCGCATCGCCGAGTTCGGTTTCTTCGGCGTCTTAGTTGTAACTTTAATACATACACCTCGTTTTAAAGGCGCAGCCTTCTCGTAGCGCTTCGTCTTTAAGGTATTTACAATAGAACCTAGCGCCGGAGATTTTGACTTTTTTACCGCTTTTTTGCGCGGTTTTCTAATCAACTGATTAATAGTTGGCATTAAAATTTCCTCTTTTAAACTTATATATAATATATAGTGAATTTTTCCACGCTATATATAGCGTTTGTTTAGCTAAAAAACGCCATAAAACCCCATATTTAGCGTTCACTATTTGCCGGTTTGCTTACAGCAGTCACAAACCAGCCGAAACTCTTATCCCCATTATATCACATTCTTCTTGACTTTACCACCCCCTTTTGCTACAATAAAGAAAAGATCGGTTAATCGCCGCGACACCCCAGCTGAAAAGTCTGGGGAATATTATTTTTTAAGGAGCAGCCTCTCCAATTCGCTAATTATCTCCTCAAAGTCATTTTTCAAAACTCTCCCAATATAACCATAGAGCCTATACGAACAGAAAGATCCTGCCTGCGATAAAAGCGCGCATTGTTCACTATCTTTTAACTTAAAATTCGTATACCACATCCCCTTATGTTTTTGTGATGAAAGTGGCACTCCGAAGAAACCACCTGGACCATATTTCCGTATAATTAGGATTGGTCTCAAGAAATTATTACCCTTCCCATTTATCTCCGTACCAACATTTTCACCAATAGCCATCCACCAAATCTCTCTTTCGCGAAACTTCCACTCACGGCTAGCATAATGAATCTTTTCTTTTAGCGGCATCCAAATACTAAAGTGTTTTATCTCATTTTTTTCTTCCATAAAATTCCTTTATTAAGTATTATGGGTTACCCTAGCACACCTCAGTAAAAATTTCAACCTCTATAACATGCTTGTGTTAGTTTTATATTATTCAACCGTCCAGGGGTTCTTTGCGGTACCATTCCCGCCGGTGATGATTGTTCCAGGTTTGAGAGAAATGGCCGGACGCACCCCGCTCCCGCCGCTCACGCCGACATTGTACAAGTATCCGTCCGGGTCCAGGCGAAACACGAACGCTACGCCCGTCGAGCCCCGGACGAACGGCGAGAGCAACCAGAAGTGCGTTCCAGAGTGGAGATAGGAATGAGCGTTATAGGTTGAACCATTCGTTGCCGTAGAACTACCAGAACCGGCAAGACTTGCTTCATCTGCGGTTAAAAGAGCGACTGGATATTTTAATTCGTTAGATAAACCATTACTATTTGCTACATAGCGGTATAAATCTACAGTGTTGCGAGGACAATTAAGGCTCGGGGTTTTAGCGGAATTCAGATTTCTACCATAAGCGCCGAAATACATAGTCGCGGAAGAGGTTTTATAAGGAACAATAGTAGTAAGAGCGGTTGAGGTTGTTTGATCTGAGTAAGCCGTTCTATCGTTACAATATCCTGCGCTAGATTCTAGCATATTCGTAAAAGCAGTCATATTATTCGCATACCAGGTATCTTCTATATAGGTTTTAATATTAGAACGAGTATTATTTAAAGACGGATCAGCGTCACTTCCGAATACAGTATCTACAGAAGTAGAAGTTGTTGAATCGGTTGCACTATTATTATAAGTATAGCCGACATAATGGATATTACGGTACCAATAAGTAGATTGAGCGGAGGAACCTTTAGCTGCGAAGGCTGGCGTTGTAACCTGTGCACTAGTTTGAGAATTCGCGCAAGTAGAGCCAGTCCAAGTCCCGTTATAAATCATCTTTACTCCACCCGAGCCAGTTGTCCTAACTATGCGCCAACAAGTATCGGTAGTAGTCCTATTCCCATCTGCATCAAGGATAACATAGTTCGGATAAGCATTAGCCGAACCATTAGAACCATAAGTACTAGGCGAGGTTTCTAGAATCCCGCGATAATAGTAAATTGTATAATCATTACTCGCATCGGAGGCTATACCAAAGACACTAGGATTATATTCAAAAACACCAGAATTAGAAGTATCTTCAGCTGGATTAGTAGAAGTAGGGGTAGTAATTGTAGCCTGAAGGTCTAGAACAGTTTGTTTACCCTTACTCATTGCGGCGATTGTTTCGTATAGAAACGGCGGAGTTGGATTCGTTACGGCATAAAAGTTAACTACATTGGTATACTCTCCGGCTAGTTGTGATGAAGAAGCTTTAGCCCCGATCTTAAATTTAATGTTCCTGCTATCCGAAGCATTCTCAGTTTCTATAAGCTTCGCTCCAGTCTCGCCATTATCATCA
>JAZUNE010000009.1:0-10378 GCA_045603985.1 Candidatus Nanosyncoccus sp. | reverse complement strand
GTTAAATCGCTCACAAATGCCGATACGACAAACAGCAATATCCATACAAATGGTTATAAACTTTACGTGAATGGCACTCAGGTAAAGTAAACAATAAAGCCGGCTACTTAGTGTGGTCGGCTTTTTGTTTCATTGACATTGTATTTCTTTTATTTTCTTCATTGTCATTGTTTTAAGCCTCTACGGCTTCAATAAAGCTATATTTTCTTAAAAGTTCGAACGCCACTTGGGACGCGTCCCCATCCCTTTGCCTGTATATGTATACCTCAGAATTCGCACGGCATTAGTATCGGGTAGTCTTTCTTAGGTATAACCTTGATCTTAGCTGTGTATTCGGGGTAGTCAATACACCAGTCCACAACCATGCAAAGCTGAATAAGGTAGTCTTCTCGCCCCTCGCCGGGTTTTGTTTTCTTGAATGGGTGGCGTTTTGCCATGATACCTCTTTTCGGTTAGAGGTGCGCCTTAAGGGCGATATTATGCGCAGTTCTTTTTATGAGCCTTGAGTTTCTTCATTGCCCAGTCGTAGTGAGAAGATAGACAACTAACGAAATATGAGCCAAGCACGGAGCCACCAACCCAAGGATACATGCCTTTGGTGAATAATTGCTCTTCGCTCAGGCTTTCGGCTAACTTCATGACGTCTTTGTGGGATTTCTCAAACATCTTTCTAGCATCTTCGAGCGAAGTCTTTTGATGCTTCTTCCAGTATTCGACATTCATATCGCCATAAGTCTTCCAAGTGTATGGTTCTGGTAAGAATGGAGCGTTACCGCCTTTATTCAGATTTGTATCTACAAATTCTAGTAACATGCGGTGCCATTCGTATAAGTGTACCCAAATATCGCGTAGATTCTTGTCGCGTCCCCAGTGGCGTTCTTTCTTCGATGGATCGCCGGAGAAATCGAATTCGGTGTTCATTTCTTTCTCGCTCATTGAATCAGCCATTTCAATCAGCTTGGCGTAGTATTCTTCGCCAGCCTTTAATAAGTCCTGTTTGTTGCGTGGTCTTGGCATAAATAAGTCCTTGTTTACTACTTTAATTATATCATCGGGTGCAAGTCTACCATTGACATTGTATTTCTTTTATTTTCGCTTTTCTAACGGTACATTCATATTACCTGGCTCATGGAGCGTCGCCTCATAACTCTCGTCTAGCCAGCGGCATAGGTCTTCAAATGGTACCGTACCGTCTAGTAAAGCGGAAACCCACCCCCAGCCGGTATTCGGGTAGCCTTTAATATATCCAGGTTGCTCATAAAGTGTTTCAGTTAGTTCATGATCGCGAATCTTAAAGCTCACGACATCTACAGTTTTATCTCCACCAAGTCCAAACTCGCTATATGGCTTTACGAAGAAGACGGCAAACCATTTGCCGCTCGGTTGTCTAAATACCGCGTAATCTTCATGGTTAAAAGGAAGTTGCTCTTCATGAAGCTTATACTTCTTTTCGATATAAGCTTCTAGTTGTTCTCGAATTGTTTTATTATCAGACATTTATAAGTCCCTTCTTTTTATTAATCTAGGCTTTGAAACTTGATTTTAGGAAGCTTTCAATTTTATCGAACGGAATTTTGTCTAGATTATCGTATAGGTCTACATGCGAAGCTCCCTCTACGATATAGAGTTCTTTATTGCCGACTTTAGTGCTTCCAAGCGGATAGACGCCGGTATATGGTTCTGGAGTTACGCCATTAGTTTTCATTTCTCCGGTAATTTTATCGAACGTAGCCTCGCTATTGTAGCGCGAATGTGCTTTCTCGCCGTGAATAATCAAAACTGGCATGTCAATTTCATTAGCGTAAGTTAGAATGCGCGTATTTGCAAGGGAACCGTTAGTCTGAATAGCCCAACCGTCGTTAGAATTAAGACTACGTTTATGGTAACCACGCGGTGTTTTGTAATATGCGTGGTAATCTTTTAAGAACTGTGGGGCGTCGTCCGGGACTGGATCGACAACACCGCCAGCGAGCTTATATTCGCCATTCTTATAATCTTCAGTGCGTTGATTATTCAGGGCGATACGAGCATTCTTGCGTGCTTCTTTATTATTGTCTGCATCAAAGTAGCCGTTTCCAGCTACGCGCGTCATGTCATACATTGTGCTAGAAATAACGGCCTTGATGCGAGTTTCAAGACAAGCGGCCTGAAGCGCCATACCACCCCAACCACAGATACCAATAATAGCTAATTTGTTTGAATCCGCTTCACCTAGATTAGACAGATAATCTATAGCGGCCTGAAAATCTTCTACATTTAAATCTGGGGAAGTCATGTAGCGTGTTTCGCCACCAGATTCGCCGGTAAATGACGGATCAAAAGCTAAGGTTAAAAAGCCACGTTCTGCCAGAGTCTGTGCATATAGTCCAGATGACTGTTCTTTAACTGCGCCGTATGGCCCAGAAATAGCAATTGCTGGTAACTTGCCGTTTCTTTCTTTTGGCTCATATAAATCTGCCGCTATTTCAATTCCGAAATGGTTTTTGAAAGAAACCTTTCTGTGGTTTACTTTGTCGCTTTTGGGGAATACTTTATCCCATTCATTAGTTAGTTGTAATGCCATAAAGGTCTCCTTTTTAAAGATATAATTGTCCAATATTCTATTTACTATTATATCATTGACATTGTATTTCTTTTATTTTCTCCATTGTCATTGTTTTAAGCCTTTACGACTCTAATAAAGCTGTATTATCTTAAAAGTTTGAATGGAGCGAAGCGACATCCCTATCTCTTTGCCTGTATATGTATACCTCAGAACTCGCACGGCATCAACTTGCCCCTCACTAAATGAGATTTTGTGCCTCTAGGGGCATTTTTTTGAGTTTGGGGACTTAGGCATTATATAATTACTTAAATCAATGCCTTCGAGTTTTAAGAGGGTGATTTTATTTTTTATTCCTCCACTGTAGCCAGTAAAATTCTTATTTGTTCCTACTACTCGGTGACAGGGAATAATCAGGCAAATTGGATTCCAACCGACTGCAGAGCCAACGGCGCGGGCAGACATTTTCGGGATATTATGCTTTTTAGCGATTCGCTCAGCGATTTCGCCATAAGAAATAGTTTTACCGTAGGGAATTTCTAACATGATTTCTTGCACTTTTTGGCGGAATGGAGTTATATGGGTTATTTTATATTTTGGTGTAAAACTTGGGATTTTACCACTAAAATAAATATCTAGCCATTTACAGGTTTCCTTAAAAATTGGTAAATTTTTAATCCTGTAATTAACAATATGTTTTTTAGCGTCTTTTGAATTTTCAAACCAGAGCCCGGTTAGGTCTACACCATTGCTAGTTAAAATAATGTTGTCAAATTCGTTTGGGGTTTCGTAGAACCATTTATGCATATATTAATTAAGGTATTTTACTTTATCGGAAAGTCCTCGCTCTCTTGCTAATTTTAGAAATTCATCCACCGTTGCGAGTTCTGGATATCCGGAAGTAGTCGTTCGATAATGCATTGGGATAATTTGTTTTGGATTTATTGCTTCGCAAATTTTTATCGCCGTTTTTGCGTCAATTGTATAATATCCTCCTACCGGGATCAGTAGATAATCTGCATTCGAAATCGCATTCAGTTGTTCATCATTCGGAAAGTGCCCTAAATCCCCTAAGTGTACTAATTTTTCACCATTTTTAGTGATTACAAAAATTGTATTCGGTCCGCGCAAAGCTCCTTCACGGTCATCATGCCAGCTTGGTACTTCTTGAATTTCAAACTCACATTCACCGTTCATAATTTTTACGCATTCTACTCCGCTATGATCTGCATGCCCATGTGTACAGATTACTTTCATGCCGGATGTTCGTAACGGTTTTAAACCTGGTACCGAACCGTCTTTATATGGATCGATTACTAGCTCATCATCTAGTCTAAAACACGCATGTCCCAAATATTCAATTTTCATTAAGCCTCCTAATTTAATTATACCAAAAACTTCATTTCTTCCGCTACTTCTACTTTCTAAGATTTTAGTATTCCTCATGTATGGTATAATGTTGGTAGATAACTGGAGGAAATTAGGATGTGTGGGATTGTGGGATATGTAGGGGAAAAGAATGCACAAAATTTTTTAATTTCGGGTTTAAAACGGTTAGAATATCGGGGATATGATTCAGCGGGAATTGTAACATTAAATGAAGAGGGCGAGGCGACTTTAATTCGGGCGAAGGGAAAAATTAAAAATCTTGAAGAGAAGTTAGCGAAGAATAAACGTAATGATAAAATTGGAATTGGGCATACGAGATGGGCGACGCATGGCGAGCCGAGTGAGATAAATGCACATCCACATCAAGCGGGAAAAATCTTTTTAGTTCATAACGGAATTATTGAAAATTATAAAGAAATCAAAAAAGAGTTTCCGGATTATGAGTTTAAGTCTGAAACGGATTCGGAAGTTTTAGCAGTTTTAATTAATTCATTTTATAAAGACGGAAAATATCCATTATCAAACGCAGTAGTACAAGCGCTAAAACTTGTAAAAGGGACTTATGGGATAGCGGTAGTTTCGATGGAATCACCGGAGGAAATAGTTGTAGCTAGAAACGGTTCGCCGCTCGTTATAGGAGTAGGGCATGATGAAACTTTAATTGCGAGCGATGCTTCGGCGTTAGTTGGGCATACAAAACAAGCAGTTTATTTAAATGACGGAGAAGTTGCGAGAGTTACGAGAAATAGCATTGAGATTAAAACTCTAGATGCAGAGCCGGTTTCGGCAAAAGTAGAAGAGATTGAGACAAACCTTTCAGCAATTCAAAAGGGAGGCTACGAACATTTTCTCTTAAAAGAAATTATGGAGCAACCGGAATCGTTAATGGAAACATTAAGAGGAAGAGTAAATATTGAAGACGGAACGGTAAGGCTCGGGGGACCGGGTCTAACGGAAGCGGAACTTAGAAAAATAAAACATTTAATAATCGTAGGCTGTGGAACAGCATATCATGCGGGGCTTATTGCGGGATATTATATTGAACAATTTACACCAGAAATAACAGTAGAAACAGTAATCGCTTCAGAATATAGGTATCGCCAGGCATATATTCCAGAAAATTCGGTAGCGTTAATTGTTTCGCAATCTGGCGAGACGGCGGACACGTTAGCCTGTCTTCGTGAGATAAAGAAAAAGGGAACGAAGACGATCGGAATTATAAATTCAGTTGGATCGACAATTGCGCGGGAAGTTGACGGCGGAACTTACGTACACGTTGGGCCGGAAATTTCAGTAGCGTCAACAAAGGCATTTACTTCGCAAGCGATAGCAATGGTTCTATTCGGGCTTACAATAGCGCAGGCGAAGGGGGTTAAAAATTCGATTTTAAGGCCATATGCTGAGGAAATTGCGAAGATGCCAGAAGTAATCCGTAATGTATTAGAAGATAATATAGATTTAGTTAAGAAAATCGCAGGGAAATATAAAAATTATGAGCATGCGATATATCTAGGGCGGGATACGGCTTATCCGGCGGCGATGGAAGGAGCTTTAAAACTAAAGGAAATTTCATATGTAGATGCGAATGCCTATGCGTTTGGGGAGTTAAAGCATGGGCCATTAGCTTTAGTTGATGAGCGGTTTTTTGAATTTGCTTTAGTTCCGAAGGGGGAATTATATGAAAAGGTAGTTTCGAACGTGCAAGAAGTTTTAGCAAGGGGAGGACAGATGATTGTTGTAACAAATGCGCGTGAGTTTGATTTACCGGTAGAAAACATTTTAAGAATTAGCGATAAAATAGAGATTTTTGCGCCAATTTTAATGAATCTAATTTCGCAGCTTTTTGCATACTATATGACAACTGAAAAAGGTTATAATGTAGATCAGCCGAGGAATTTGGCTAAATCTGTAACAGTGGAATAGCAAAAAACATCTTTTCGGAGGCGGGGACTTGTTTTTAAATAAATTGGTAGCGGTGAAATAACTCTCTAAACATATTTTTACCGATTGTAAAAATATGTTTAGAGAGTTATTTCATGTTATAATTTAGGTATGCGGAAGAAGTCCGATTTTATTTTAAGGTTTTGCTTAGTTATTGGAGATGCGGCGGCATTGATATTATCTTTTGCGATGGCTTATTTTGTAAGAGTATATGTTGATCCGCGACCGTTTACGTTTGAATCACAACTTCTAGATTTTACTTTAACGGTAGTTTTTTTAGTACCGGTAATGTTAATTATTATAGCGGCACTAGGTTTATATAAGAAATCAGTTTTTCTTGGGAAGTCGCGGTTGCCGGAGCGGGGAAGGTTAATTTTAGCGGGGATTTTATCTGTAGCGGCTCTAATAGTTTACGATTTTTTTACTGGTGAAAATATCTTCCCGGTAAGAATTATGGCACTTCTCGCGATGGTCTTTTCGTTTATATTTTTACTAGCAGAGAGAATTATTTTAAGATTCTTGATGAGGCAAATTTTTAAAAGTGATTATGGAGCGAAGAGGGCGATTATTATTGGTAACTCAAAAAATACGGAGTATTTAGCGAATTATATCGCGTCTACGCCGGAATCGGGGTATAAGTTAGCAGGAATAGTAGCGGGACAGAGGTATATTCCGAAGGATTTAAAAAAACGACAATACTCGTCGCTTAAAGATGCTTTACGAAAGGTAAAACCGGACGTAGTTTTTCAAACGGATGAAAAATCTACCGAATATGTTTATAAACAAACTGTGCTTCGGCATTTAGAGTATTATTTTGTCCCTTCAGAAACGGCGCTTTCCTCACATTTTGGAGAGCTAGAGCTTATAGGAAATACGCCGGCGGTAATGATTATGGCAACGCCGCTTTCGGGAGGGTATGCTTTTCTGAAACGAGCTTTTGATATAATTTTTAGTTTGACTGCGATTATTGTTACTATAATTCCAATGATAATTACTTGGATAGTTTTAAAATTTTCGGATTTTAGACATTCGCCGATTTATGCGGACGAAAGATTAACGCAGTATAACCGGAAATTTAAATGTTATAAGTTTCGGTCGATGAAACCGGAATATAGCGGAATGCCGGCGGAAAAGGCGTTTTCTTTAATGGGGAAACCGGAATTAATTAAAAAATATCGGGCGAACGGAGACTATTTAAAAGATGATCCAAGAATAACGAAAATTGGAAAATTTATCCGGCGAACTTCGATAGATGAGCTTCCGCAGTTATTTAACATATTAAAAGGCGACATTTCATTAATCGGGCCGAGGGCGTTACTCCCGGGAGAATTAAGAGATTATGGAGATAGGTCGTTGATTTTAATGGTCAAGTCGGGATTAACGGGATTTGCGCAAGTTTCGGGAAGAAGAAATATTTCGTTTGAAGAAAGAAGAGCGCTTGATATATATTATGTAAGAAATTGGTCTTTAATGTTAGATCTTTCGATTTTCTTTAAGACGATTGCGGTAGTATTAAGAGGAGATGGGGCGAAATGAAAGTAGCGCTAGTTTGTGATTGGTTGACGAACGTCGGGGGAGCAGAGAAAGTTTTATTAGAATTACATCGGCTTTATCCAAAGGCGCCAATTTATACTTCAAAATATGATCCAGAGGGAATTGATTGGTTTAAAAAAGCGGATGTTAGGACGGGATGGTTACAAAAATTTCCGACGAAGATGAGGCGAATTTTAGGGCCTTTAAGACAGAGTTATTTTTCGCATTTAGATTTATCAGAATATGATTTAGTAATTTCGGTAACGGGAGCGGAAGCAAAGGCAATAAAAGTACCGAACGGGGTACATATTTGTTATTGTCATGTACCAACGCAATATTATTGGCAAATGTATAAGGATTATGTTAAAAATCCGGGGTTCGGAGCTTTAAATCCGATTGTAAGGTTATTTTTTAGGATAATGGTTCGGCCGTTAAGATGGGCAGATAAAAGAGCGGCGAAGAGACCAGATTTTTTCATAACGATTTCGGAATATTCAAAGGAGTTAATCGCTAAATATTACAAAAGAGATGCGATTATAATTCATCCGCCGGTAGAAGTCAGTATGTTTAGCATGCCACGAGAGTCGTCATCTCCAGTTGCTTATTATGTAACAACTAGTCGGCAGGTGAATTGGAAGCGGATTGATTTAGCAGTTAAGGCGTGTTTGATGACGCAGAGGAGGTTGTTAGTAGTTGGGGAAGGGCCGGAACATAAAAAGTTAGAGAAATTAGCGAAGGGAACGAAGTTAATTGAGTTTTTACCAATGATGAAAAAAAGGGAATTAGCGAAATACTTAGCGGGAGCGAAGGGTTACCTCTTCCCTAGCCTAGAGCCGTTTGGAATTGCGCCGGTTGAAGCGCTAGCTAGCGGGTGTCCGGTTATAGCTTATGGAAAAGGGGGAGCACTAGATTATATTGAAGACGGGAAAAACGGGATATTATTTTCAGAACAAACAGCGAAGTCATTAGCGGAGGCGATTTTGAAGTTTGAAAAAATTAAATTTAATCGAAAAAAGATAACGAAAAGTGTAGAGAAGTTTGATGTAAAAAGATTTGATAAAGAAATGGAAAAATTTATCAATGAGAAACTTAAATAAGAAATTAGGACTCGAACGCTCACGCGGTGATAAAAGTTTAAATAACTTTTTGAAACTGGAGTCTTCGCGCGGTCGTGTTTTTTACAACAAGTCGGGCGGACTTGCTCGGAAATTACAGTTCCCTCACGCGTCCGCGATTGTTGTAAAAAACACCTCCGGCTCAGACTTTTTATGTTTCAAAAAGTTATTTAAACTTTTCATCTTAATGCTTCCGTTGACTTTGTTCTTTTCGTATTATCCGATTATTAGTTTCGGGGCGGATGAGTCGATGAATTTTGAGCTTTCGTTGCCTCTGATTTGGTTAGTTTTGTTTGATATTTTAGTATTTATTATGATGATTCGGGAGAAGATTTTATTTCGGGGGCTAAAGGGGAAATGGATATGGTTATTATTCCCTATTTATTTAACTGTTTCGGTTTTATGGTCGCTGAATAGTTTACGAGGGTTTCTTACAGTAGGGATTTTGTGGCTGATATATTTTGCTATTTATGGGATGTATCAATTTCGGGAGTTGTTTGATGAAGAATTTCGGAAGAAGTTTTTGAAATGGCTACTTTCGTCTTCCCTCGTAATATGTGGGTGGTGCTTTTTACAATGTATTTTAGATTTAAATGGAGTTTCTCAAGAATATTCGTTAATGTGCGATGGGTGTGTCTATCGGATGTTTGGGTTTCCGCATCCGAATGGGTTTGCGATAGAACCGCAATTTATGGGAAATTTGCTTCTTGCGCCAGCAATAATCAGTGCGTGGATATATATAATAAAGCAGAGCAATAGAAAATCAGAACTTGAACGCTCACGCGGTGATAATTTTTACAACGGATCAGGCGGAACTCGCAAGAAATTGCAGTTCCTTGACTCGTTCCGTGACCGTTGTAAAAATTACGCCGGTTCGCGTTTTTTAGGTTCTAATTTTCTATTGCTCTGTTTTATTATCATATCCGCGACGTTGTTTTTGACGTTTTCAAGGGGGGCAATTTATGCGTTTATAGTTGCGATGATTTTTATGTCAGTTGCTTGTTGCTCAAAACACTTGGCTCGGGACACACTCAAGGCCGTTCGGCCGAGCTTACGGTTCCGAGCTAAGTGTTTTCGAGCAGTAGTGACATTATGGACGGTTATAATATTATCGTTTCTATTTACATTAAACTTACAAGGAATAATGGCGGAAGTTAGCCCGACGAACGACACTTATTTTAGCGGAGTAGCGAAAGTTCTAAATCATTTGTCGTTAGGAGTGATTGATACAAGGGAAAAAGGGGAATTTACAGAGGAAAAAGAGGAAAACGAGAGTTTTGAGGTTGTGGAAAAACCTGTGGAAAACTTTGAGGAAAAGTCTAAGGTCGGGGCGGTGTTTGATGGGTACGTTGAGGAATCGACCAACGCAAGGATAAGGTTAAATGATTCAGCTCTTGAAATTTGGAAAAAAGATCTAAAAACGGTTTTATTCGGAGTAGGGTTAGGGGGAGCGGGGCGAGCACTATATGAAAATAAATTATCGCCAGCGCCGAAAGAAATAATACAAAATGAGTATATTTCGCTACTTTTAGAAACTGGATTAGTTGGGATTAGTTTGTTTATATTGACGATAATTCTTATTTTAAAAGTAGTGATAAAAAATAAAGGAGCGGGGTTAATTTTAGCTTTAATGGTAGCATATGGTGTGAGTTTAATGTTCTTTTCAGGGTTACCGAATGCGCTACAGATTTATCTTTTAATTCCATTATTTATCATGTTTATGCTTAAAAAACTATGTTTTTATGGTTGACTTTTAGTATCCGAGTATATATAATGCGGCTCGGGTTGTGCTTTGGGAGTTAGTGAGCATAGAAACCACGAACCACTCTCAGGTTCGCGGGCGGAGAGAGGCTCACTA
>JAZUNE010000008.1:0-93410 GCA_045603985.1 Candidatus Nanosyncoccus sp. | reverse complement strand
TATCCCCCTCCCCCGAAGAAATTACCGGACTCTGAAAACTATTCGAAAAATTCTCACTCAAGCTCTCACCCTTTTGACCTTCACTCATATACACATTTTACCATAACCTTTTCCAAAAAATCAACTTTTTTTAAACAAACTATGTAATAAGAGCTTCAAACAAAAAAGCGGAGTCGCTACCCTCTCGGGCGCTTTAGACCCAAAAAGGTCTTGACTAATTTAGCGTAACGCGATAGAATTTATTCAGAAGTTGTTAGTTCTTCTTCCGTGTGCCGGAAGAAGATTTTTTGATCTTAATCAGACCAAACAGCAAAGAAATTTCAAAATCTCTTTTCACTCCAACCTCCTTTCTCTCCGCGTTCAACTCTAAAATTGCGACCCCGCTAGCCAGCACTATATCACCCCTATCAAGAAAAATCAACCCCACCCTTAATAAATCTACACACCCTTAACTCCTGTATTACAATGGTATACAATTACGACATGATTTTTTCTGCCCGTGCTGACGCTTATCCTATTTCTGCAAACGAGCGCATTGAAGAAGTAAAAGCTACCTTTGCTCTCGAAGATATGGAATTAGACGAACAAGACATAAAAGCTTTACAAGATATTGAACTCGGAAAAACTACAACCGAAGAAGTTCGTCAACATATATTAAAAAAAATTGAATCGAAGAATAAAAAATATTAAAAAGCTCAAAATTTAAATAATTACAGCTTAACTACCGTTACACCGTTAAACCCCTCCCACTCATCTACCGCCCTCCTAACCCCAGGCAACGCCGGATTTGTATAATCATGTACCACCAAAACTCCCTCATCACTCATTTTAGGTCCGACTAACTTTAAAGAATCCCTAATCGACTCATAAAAATCCCCATCTAAAAAAGCAAACGCAATTTTTTCTGGCAAATCCGAAGCCTCTAATTCTGAAAACCATCCTTTCTTAATGACAGGAACCGGTAATCCCGCCCGTAAAAACCTCTCCTTAACTTCTCGCTTTGTTACAAATAACTCCCCGCCCTTAAAATTCTCTCCTAAAACCGACTCATCAAATCTACTTTTCTCCGGTAATCCTTCAAACGAATCATAAATCCACAACCGTTTTCCACTTTTTCCACCACCCCTCTTTTCCCCATCTTTTCCACTCTTTTTCCCCGCCTTGTCCCCAACCTTTTCCACCGATTTTTCCACCATTAACCCCCTATTATATCCCCATAAAACCTCCGCTAACAATAACGACGTATCCCCCTTATAACACCCCATCTCCACAAAATCCCCCTCAATATTCAAAACGCTCTTAGCTAGCCTAAGTATTTTGTTTGTATCATCTTTATCTACTTGATCGTTTTTCCAAGCCATTATAAATATTTCCGTAAATACTCTCCCGTCGGCGTCTTCGCATTCCGCGCTAACTCCTCCGGCGTTCCTTCTGCGCAAACCTTACCCCCCTTAAGTCCTCCTTCCGGCCCCATATCAATTACCCAATCAGCGCTCTTAATTACATGTAAATTATGTTCAATAATAATAACCGAATTCCCCCCATCAACTAACCGCCCTAAAATCCCGAGTAGCCTCTTAACATCATCCGTATGTAACCCCGTTGTCGGTTCATCTAAAATATATAATGTCCGGCCCGTTGAACGCCGAGATAATTCCGTCGCAAGTTTAATTCTTTGCGCCTCGCCCCCCGAGAACGTTGTTGCCGGCTGTCCTAACCTAATATATCCTAAACCGACTTCCTGTATTGTCTTTAGCTTCCCTACAATTGACGGGATCGACCCAAAAAACTCTACCGCTTCATCAATCGTCATATTTAATACTTCAGAAATATCTTTCCCTTTATATTTTATTTCTAAAGCCTCCGCATTATATCTCCGCCCATGGCACTTCGGACAAGTCACATAAACATCCGGCAAAAAGTGCATCTCAATTTTATTTACCCCATCTCCCTGACAATTCTCGCACCTTCCCCCTTTTACATTAAATGAAAATCTCCCCGCTTTATAGCCTCGTACCTCCGCCTCTGGCTGAGAAGCAAACAACTCCCGTATCGCCGTAAAAACTCCGGTATAAGTTGCCGGATTCGATCTCGGCGTCCGCCCAATCGGCGACTGGTCAATAACAATTACTTTATTTAAGTTTTCAATTCCGTCAATCCTCTCATGCGTTCCCGAAACTGTCTGCGCTCGATGCAACCGCGCTAATAATTCATTTGCTAAAATCGAATTCACTAATGTTGACTTCCCACTCCCTGAAACTCCCGAAACTACCGTCATAACTCCTAAAGGAAAATGAACATTAATATTCTTTAAATTATTTTCCCGCGCCCCAACAACAACTAACTCTCGCCCTTTCCGAATCTTTCTTCGCTTCTTTGGTACCGGAATTGTCATCTCTCCCGACAAATATCGACCCGTTAAGGAGTTCGGATTCGCCATAATTTCTTCCGGCGTTCCCGCCGCGACCAATCGCCCTCCGTTAAGCCCCGCCCCCGGCCCAATATCAATAATATAATCCGCATCCCGCATTGTATCTTCATCATGCTCAACAACCAAAACCGTATTTTTAAGGTCGCGAAGATGTTTCAACGTCGCAATTAACTTATCATTATCTCTCTGGTGTAACCCAATCGACGGCTCATCGAGAACATATAAAACTCCCCGGAGTCCCGACCCAATTTGCGTCGCAAGCCGAATTCTCTGCGCCTCTCCCCCCGACAAAGTATTCGCCGCCCGCCCGAGTTCTAAATACCCTAACCCAACATCTTTCATAAACCCGACTCTCGCCTTAATTTCTTTCAAAATCGGCCCAGCAATTAACTCTTCCGCTTCTGAAAACCCTAAATCTTGCGACAAAACCTCAAGCGTCGCATCAACATCTAAATTACACATATCTACGATATTTAAATCATTTATCGTTACCGCAAGTACCGCCGGCTTTAACCTCGCCCCATTACACTCTTGACATTTATGTACTCGCATAAATCTTTCAATATCGTGCTTCATAAACTCGCTTATCTTCGGATCATTATATCGTCGCTCTAAAGTCGGAATTACCCCCTCATAAGTTGTTTCATAAACCGTTCCATCCGCAAACCGCCCCGAGCCCGAAATCTTCATTTCATATTTTTCATCCCCAGTTCCGTATAAAATTAAATGCCGTATTTCTTCAGAAAGTTCTCCAATCGGCGTATAAACATTAAAACCGTGTTTAACTCCTACCTGCATTAATCTCTTCAGCCACCACGAATCCTGCCCAACCCGATTAAACGGTCGGATTCCCCCTTCCGCAATTGTCAAATTATTATTAAATACGAGCGACGGATCAATTTCCATCCTACTCCCAAGCCCCATACAAGTAGGACAAGCTCCTTCCGGCGCGTTAAAACTAAATAGCCGAGGAGTTAGTTCCGGAATTAACTCATCCGGATGGTCTGGACAAGCATATCTTTGCGAATAAGTTAAAACTTCCGTATTATCCGAAGTTACTCGCATCTCGCCTACCGCTACCGAATTATCATTAATTTTCAAAATTTGGATAATCCCTTGCCCCATCTCTAATGCTTGCTCAATCGACCCGCTAATTCTCGCCCGCATCTCTGGATTTAAAACAAACCGATCAACAACAATTTCAATATCATGCCTCTCATTTTTATTCAGTTCCGGAAATTCATCAAGCGCATAAATAATTCCATCTACCCTAACTCTCGAAAACCCTTTTGCTAAATACTGCTCCGAAATGTGCAAAAACTCGCCTTTTTTCGAAGATACAATCGGCGCGAGAAGCATTAATTTCGACCCTAACGGTAACTTCATTACTTCCTCAACGATATCTTCCGTCGACCGCCTCGAAACTTCTTTGTGACAAATTGGACAATGCGGTACTCCTACCCTTGCAAACAAAAGCCGTAAGTAATCATAAACTTCCGTCACCGTCGCCACCGTAGAACGCGGATTTCGCGAAGTAGATTTTTGATCAATCGAAATCGCCGGACTAAGTCCCGTAATCGAATCTACGTCCGGCTTATCCATAATCCCGAGGAACATCCGTGCGTAAGAAGAAAGCGACTCAACATATCGTCTTTGTCCTTCTGCATAGATCGTATCAAACGCTAAAGACGACTTCCCCGACCCCGATAAACCCGTAATAATCACTAATTTATCTCTCGGAATATCAACATCTAGATTAGCTAAATTATTTTGCCTCGCTCCTCTTACCCGAATTACGTTATCATTACCAAAAATCTCCCCCTCTATTTTCTCAATTTTCTTATCCTCTTCGCTCATATCCTTCTTCGCTTTAAACCTATATATTATACCAAAAAAGTCAACTTTTGTCCATATTTAGTATGGTATAATAACTAATATGGAAAAACCCGAAAATAAACCGACTGACAACAAAAAAACGACTCCTACTAAAGACGTCAAAACTAGCAAACACGCTACCCGCTTTCTCTTTGTCGGTATTGCTCTTACCCTCTTTAATTACGGGTTTTATGCTATCCTTGCTAATATTATTATTAATAATAATGACCTTATTTGGCTGTCTACTTTTATCGCGACTAGCGCTACTACAATTCTCGCCTATATCCTTCATTCTAAAATTACATGGAAAGAACGTAGTGTTACCAAACGTTCCATTATTCGATTTTTAATCTGGAACGCTCTTCTAGCCGTTGCGATCGGCCCCTGGATTACCCAGCTTTTTAGCCTCCTTACCCCTCTCTACGAATTCGCCTATAATATTACTTCCGCTCTTCATCTCCCTTTTGCCTACGACTTTGTTCTTACAACCGGCGCCTTTGTCCTCGCCTCTATCGTCTCTATGATTCTAAATTTTCTCTTTTACGACAAATTTGTTTTTGGCAAATCTAAAAAAATTCAAAAGACAGCGGAGGAATCATGAAAATTTTAATCACCGGCGGAACCGGATACATCGGCTCTCATACCGTCATCGAACTATTAAATAAAGGGTACCACGTAGAAATTATTGATAATTTATCAAATAGTAAAATTGAAATATTAGATAAAATTAAACAAATCACTAACGTTAAGCCAATATTCCATCAAATCGACCTATTAGATAAAGAAAAATTGAATCAACTCTTTAAAGATAATGCTTACGATCTCGTCATGCATTTTGCAGGTCTTAAAGCCGTCTCCGAATCGGTTGAAAAACCCCTTCTCTATTATACAAATAACGTAACCAGTGCCATAAACCTCCTAACAGCAATGCAAAGCTATAATGTTAAAAATTTTATTTTTTCCTCCTCCGCAACTGTCTATGGAAATCCCGGTGTATCAGAATACACTGAAAAACTACCCACCGGCCAAAATATTTCTAGTCCTTATGGTAAAACAAAATTTATGATAGAAGAAATTTTGAAAGATCTTACCACTTTAGATCCAGAGTTCAAAATTATCTCCCTCCGTTATTTTAACCCCATCGGCAACCATCCTTCCGGCTTAATAGGTGAAAATCCTAACGGTATTCCAAATAACCTCATGCCATACATTATAAAAGTTGCAACCCACGAACTCCCTAAATTAAATATTTATGGCGATGACTATGACACCCCAGACGGAACTTGCCTTCGCGATTATATCCACGTCATTGATATTGCTAAAGGACATATTTCCGCCATTAAAAATCTAAAGCCTGGTTTTAACGCTTATAATCTCGGGACCGGCCACCCCACATCCGTATTAGAAATGGTTAAATTGTTTGAAAAAGTCTCTCAAAAACCATTACCATATAGCTTTGCTCACCGCCGCCCCGGCGATTTACCTATGTTTTATGCAAATCCCGCAAAAGCTAAAAAAGAGCTAAATTGGCAAGCTAATCTTTCTATCGAAGACGCCCTCCGTGATACCCTCACCTTCATAAAAAACCAATAATATGTTAGAATAATATACATGGCAATCCCAAATTTCCTGTATAAGGGCAATCGCGTTCTCTTGACAGAACTAACGAAAACTGATTTTAAATTAAGATACCAAGGTTCTATCTTAGGTTATCTTTGGGCCCTTCTTCGCCCGCTCATGATGTTTGCTATATTATATATAGTTTTTGCTAAGCTTCTAAAATTTGGTAGCGACATTCCCCATTATCCAGTTTACCTATTAACCGGTACTACTCTTTGGAGCTTTTTTACCGAATGTACAAATCAGGGTATCCAAGCTATCATTACTCGTGGAGAACTTATCCGTAAACTTTGTTTCCCGAAATATATTATCGTCGTTTCCTCTACTTTAACTGCCGTAATTAATCTTTTTATTAATTTTATTGTTATCATTATTTTCGCCCTTATCAACGGAGTTACTCCGAGTTGGACTTGGCTCATCGTCCCGTTTGTAGCGTTTGAACTTTATACTCTCGCCCTTGGAATCTCTTTCTTGCTTGGTGCTATTAACGTCAAATACCGCGACGTTACTTCAATTTGGGACGTTTGTATTCAAGCACTCTTTTATGCTGTTCCTATTATTTATCCTATTACTATGGTCGCGGCCGCTAGCCCTCTTGCCGCTAAAATCATTCTCTTAAACCCTATTGCTCAATGTATCCAAGATATTCGCTATTTACTTATTACAAACGAAGCGGTTACTACTTGGAGTTTCATTGGAAATCCCTTCCTTAAGTTTATCCCCATTGTTTTAGTCGTTATTACCCTTATTTGGGGATCCTGGTATTTCCGTAAAAAATCTAAAAAATTTGCAGAGGAGATTTAAATGGAAAATGATGTTGTTATTTCTGTAAAAAATCTTCATAAGAGCTTCAAACTCCCGACCGAACGCGCTTGGGGGCTTAAACAAGCTATTTTTAACCGTCTTAAAGGAATTAAAGGATACAAAGAACAAAAAGTCCTAAACGGGATTAGTTTTGATGTCCACCGCGGCGAATTTGTCGGAATTGTCGGCCGCAACGGTTCTGGAAAATCTACCCTCTTAAAAACCTTGGCTAAAATTTATTTTCCCGAAAAAGGTTCTGTTGAAATTAATGGAAACTTAATCCCATTCATCGAACTCGGCGTTGGTTTTAACCCTGATTTAACCGGCCGCGAAAATATTTATTTAAATGGCGCTTTACTCGGTTTTTCCAATAAAGAAATGGACGAAATGTACGACGAAATCGTCGATTTTGCCGAGCTTCGAGAATTTATGGACCAAAAGTTAAAAAATTACAGTTCCGGTATGCAAGTCCGTCTCGCCTTCTCTATTGCGATCCGCGCTAAAGGCGATATTCTTCTCCTTGACGAAGTTCTCGCCGTCGGCGACGCCGCTTTCCAACAAAAATGCAATGATTATTTTGCTTCTATTAAAGATCATCAAACCGTTATCCTCGTAACACATTCAATGGAAAATATAACTAAATATTGTACTCGCGCTATATTAATAGAGAAAGGGAAAATTAAACTCGATGACGAGCCAGAAAAAGTCGCCAACGCCTACAAAAAACTTTGGAGCTAAATTTAAAAGATTTTTTCAAAAAAATTATAAAATAATATTTTTTCTATTCATATTTTTTCTTCTCAACTGCGCTTTTTTTGCCATGGCCTGCTTCAACGAAAATATCAACTTCTCCAGTAAACGTTTTGTCCTCATCTTTCTATTCTTAATTATTGTTAACATTCTTCTCTGTGTTTTTATCTTTTATGTAAGGCGTAAAAATTGGAAAATTGAAAATATTTTCCTCGTCGTCGGTTCTGCCCTCGGTCTAATATACACCTTTGCAATCCCTATGGGTAGAGCCCCAGACGAGCCTGCTCATATATGGAGAGTCTATAGTATATCTCAAGGAAACATATTAACAGAAACCCAAAACGAAACTAGCGGCAGTTTTCTCCCGCAAAACATTGCAAATTTTGGGAGTAATTATGATGAAAATGCTTATGAAAAACTCGCTAGTCTCATATCTGAACAACCCTCAGACGAATATGTATTTCATAATACTATAGGTAGTAACCCTATCGACTACTTACCCCAAGTAATAGGTACTCTATTAGGGCGCGTCCTTCATCTCCCATTTATCGTCATCCTTTATCTAGCTAGACTTTGCGGACTAGCCTCCTGTATAATAATTACTTACTTTTGCATTAAATATATACCTATACTTAAAAAGACTCTATTTTTTATCGCTTGTCTTCCCTTAACAATGCAAACATTCATATCTATATCCTATGATGGTATGATCTTTTGCATGGCGATAGCTATAATTACATTTACATTATTTTCTATGTATAATACTAAATTTAATTTTAAACCTATTCATTATTTAATTTTAACCTTATTAAATATATCTCTTATAGCCGTAAAGCCCGTCTATTTCCCCCTCTGCCTTCTTCTTTTCTTCATACCGACAAAATGCTTTAAAAATAAAAAGCGAAAAATATTATCGTTGTCATCAATCTTTTTCATAACCATTATTATATTTATACTATGGTCCATGTTATCCATCGTTACTGAACCCGGTAACGGAGCAGATACTGGGGGTCAAGTCTCATTCATATTATCAAACCCTATAAAATATATAGCAATATTAATCCGCAATATTCTAGATACCCCCTTTATTTATCTTCAGCGATTTGGCGCACTAGAGTGGCTAAATGTGCATATTAACAATTTTTATATTATAGGAGTGTTAATCGTCTTTATTATTCTATGTATAGATGAACGTTCTGATCCTAAACAAGCAAAAATCCCAACTTCTTTCCGCCTTACTACGCTATCCGCAACAACTATAACTACCATACTTATCTTTTCTGCCCTCTATATTCAATGGACCGAAGTCGGATCTATAAACATAGAAGGAGTCCAAACTCGCTACTTTTTGCCTATTTTAATTACCGCTCCGCTTTTCTCACCTTCCTCCGCTCCTTATCGACGTAAAATATCCTCCTCTACACATCCCAATAGTCTTATTCCAAATATATACCTCTACTTCTTTATAATATTTCTTAACCTTAATGCTTTTTCTATTCTACTCTGTACACACATATAAATTAGAAACTATGTTATAATAGCTTAAAATAGAGGAATATTTTAATGAAAACTAAAACGAAGGTAAAAGTTAGTTTTATCATTCCTTGCTATAATGTCGAGGAATATTTACCTAGGTGCCTAGATTCGCTTATGAATCAAACTCTTAAAGA
Organism: Candidatus Nanosyncoccus sp.; assembly: GCA_045603985.1. Lineage (GTDB taxonomy): Bacteria > Patescibacteriota > Saccharimonadia > Saccharimonadales > Saccharimonadaceae > Nanosyncoccus. The sequence goes on along the minus strand of JAZUNE010000008.1, from coordinate 84,260 downwards.
TATTGAAGCAATCTGTATTAACGACGGGTCTCCCGATAACTGCCTTAAAATTCTTAAAGATTATCAAAAAAAGTATGGCGAAAAAATCGTCATCATTGATAAAAAAAACGAGGGAGTCTGGCGCGGCCGTAAAGACGGTATAAAAAAAGCTCGTGGCGAATTTATTGGTTTTGTCGATAGCGATGATTATGTTACAACTGATTTCGCCGAAAAACTTTATAAAGCCACTAAAAAAAATGATGCCGATATCGCTGTCTGCGGATTTGATCGTATCGACTTAGAAACCGGTAAAGTATATTCTCGCGAAATGTGTAAACCTAAACATAATAATATCATAATTAAAAACAACCCCGGACTTCTACTCGAACTTAATGGCGCTCCTTGGAATAAAATCTATAAAGCCGAACTATTAAAAAACATGGCTGAACTTAAAAACATCCCCCCGGTCCTAGACGATATGATGTTTCTCCAACTAATTTATGTGAATGCACATAAAATTACTTTTATTTCAGATAGTTTAAACCGCTATATGGTCCGCAAAGATTCAATCATCAACACGATCGAGCCAAAAGTCATTCCTAAAACCTATGCAGCGATGAAAGAAATTCGAGATATTTATGCCTCTACAAAAAATCAAGATTATATTGATTATATAGACGCCAACGCTTTTCTTCATCTCGGCATTTCATTAATGTATCGCCTCTACGCAAACAAAAACGCCGATTTTTCTAAACTCCTTAAATCTAATACCAACTTTCTTAACCAAAACTTTCCCAACTGGCGCCACAATAAATATATTAGCCTAAAATATATAAAAAATAACCAGGGCTCAAACAGTAAACTTTATATAGTTAAAAAATTTTATGATTTACACCTATTCCGTTTATTCCTTGCTACCTATACTACAATGATAAATAAATTTGGAGTGGACATTAAATGGTAGAAAAATATGATTATCTAATCGTTGGCGCCGGCTTATTTGGAGCAACTATCGCCGAACGTGCTCATCGTGCAGGTAAAACCGTCTTAGTTATTGATAAACGAGATCACATCGCCGGTAACGTATACACTGAGTTAAAGAATGGTATCAACGTGCATAAATATGGCGCCCATATTTTTCATACAGATTATGATGATGTTTGGCAATACGTAAATCAATTTGCTAAATTTAATCGCTTCACTAATTCTCCCATTGCAAAAATTGATGGTAAAATTTATAATCTCCCCTTCAATATGAATACTTTCACACAAATTTGGGAAGATGTTATTACTCCAACCGACGCCATGAAACATATTGAGTCAGAACGTCTAGAAATTACTCACGCCCCTACTAACTTAGAGGAACAGGCTATTAGTCTAGTCGGTCGAACTATTTATGAAAAACTTATAAAAGGTTATACCGAAAAACAGTGGGGACGCCCATGCACTGAACTCCCCGCCTTTATTATCAAACGTCTCCCAGTTCGCCTTATTTATGATAACAACTATTTTGATGACAAATATCAAGGTATCCCTATTGGTGGCTATACTAAACTAGTCGAAAATATGCTCTCTGGCATTAAAGTACTCTTAAATACTGATTTTTTCAAAGACCGCCAAAAATACCAATCCATAGCTAGCCATATTGTTTATACTGGACCTCTAGATGAGTATTTTGATTATCAACTTGGTGAGCTTGAATGGCGCTCTCTTGAATTTAAAACTAAAACCCTAAACGAATCAAACTATCAAGGTTGCGCCGTCGTTAATTATACTGGACTCGATGTAAAATATACTAGAGTTATTGAACATAAACATTTCGAATTCGGAACCCAACCACAAACAATCATTACTTACGAATATCCAGCACCTTATCAAAAAGGCGCCGAAAAATACTATACTATTAATAATGATACAAATAATAAATTAGCTGCCGCCTATCACGACCTAGCCGCTAAAGAGGCCAATGTGATTTTTGGCGGTAGACTAGCTGAGTATAAATATTATGATATGGACGATGTAATTAAAAAAGCCTTGGAGATAAACATCTCTTAGATTTTTTCTCCACCCATGTTATAATTAAAATAATAATGAGCAATCAAAAAATAATTCTAATCGTCCCGGCATACAACGAACAAGAATCGATCAAAAAAACTATTGATGCTATTATTGACGCTAAATACGACTATATTATTATCAACGACGGCTCAAATGATTCAACTGGCGAAATTATTCAAAAAAATCATTTTAACTCTATCGAGTTATTATCAAATCTTGGTATTGGTGGCGCTGTCCAGACTGGCTATAAATACGCCTACGAGATGGGTTATGATATTGCTATCCAATTCGACGCCGACGGACAACACGATATTAACTATATTGAAAAATTAATTGAACCGATAAAAAATAATGAGGCCGATCTTACTATTGGCTCTTGTTTTATTGATAAAAAATCTAAAAATCAACGCTCTTCTAAAATTCGTCGTCTCGGCATACGCTTTTTATCTGGAACGATTAAGCTATTTTCCGACAAACGTATCTACGATCCAACTTCCGGCTTCCGTGCTGCAAATCGTAAAATTATTAAAAAATTCGCGAACAGCTATCCTCTTGAATATCCTGAACCAATTTCAAACTACGAACTATTAAAAACTGGCTCTATTAAAATTAAAGAAGTTCCAGTCAAAATGAACAAGCGTCTTGCCGGAAAATCAAGTATCCATTCTTGGAAAAGCATCTATGCTGCTATTAACGTGTTTTTGTCTATTTTAATTTTAAGCTTAGGAAAGGGGAAACATGACTAAAATTCAAATTGAAATGTCAATTGCCGCTATTTTACTATTATTTCTTATTATTTTTTCACTAAAAAGAAACACTATTTCTATCAAAAGTTCTGTAGCGTGGTTACTCCTCCCCGTCGTTTTTCTCATAATTGCTATTTTCCCTGGACCAATTGCTTCTCTTGCTAGTTGGCTTGGGTTTGAAACCCTTTCTAATTTCATTTTTCTTATTATCATCGGGCTATTAATTATTCTTAGTTTTTTTCTTACTATTATTATCAGTCATCAACAAACCCAAATCACTAAACTTATCCAGGAAATCTCAATTTTAAAACATAAAAAACCAAAAAACTAATTTGCTAAAAATCTTCTTACTGCGTCTTTCCACTCCGGCAACGGTCTAAATCCATTTTCAACCAACTTAGTTTTTAAAAGCCTCGAATTAAACGGCCGTTTCGCTACCGTCTTTCCCGCAATTTTTTCATATTCTTCCGTCGAAACATGCTCTACTTTCGTCGACATCCCTGCCTGCCGAAAAATCTCTTCCGCAAACTCTGCCCAACTTATATATCCCCCATCGTTCGTCGCGTGATAATATCCATATTTATCAGTTTCGATCATATCAACAAGCAGTCGTGCTAAATCTACCGTATATGTTGGCGTCCCAATCTGATCATCAACTACGCTAATTTTATCAAGTTTCTTCCCTAACTCAATCATCGTCTTTATAAAGTTTTTTCCGTTTCGCCCAAACACCCACGCAATTCTTACAATAAAATATTTATCGAGAATCTTTGAAACTTCAAGCTCTCCATCTAATTTCGACTGCCCGTAAACATTAATCGGTGCATAATTTTTGTCATCCGGCTCCCACGGTCGTTCCCCCGAGCCATCAAACACATAATCGGTCGATATGTAAACAAACTTTGCATCTACTTTTTTACAAGCTTCCGCTAAATTTCGCGTCCCTTCGACATTAACCGCCCTTACTGCTTTCAAATTTTTCGGATCTTCCGCACCGTCTACATTCGTCCATGCCGCACAATGGATAATCGCATCCGGATTAACTTTAGAAATTACCTCAAAAACTTTTTCTTGATCCGTAATATCTAAAACTACATGCGAAAATTCCGCCTCCGTTTCGCTCCTATCCGCGCCAATCCCCTCATACCCCCGCCTTAAGAGTTCTTCCATTACATCAAATCCAAGTTGCCCGCTCGTCCCCGTTACTAATACCTTCATTTTACTTTCCCTCGTACATCTTTTTATAGTAATTCTGATACTCGCCCGAAATTATCTCCTCCCACCAATCCTTATGGTCTAAATACCACTTTATCGTTTTTACAATTCCATTTTCAAATTTCGTTTCCGGCTCCCAGCCGAGCTGCATCTTAATCTTTGTCGGATCTATCGCATACCGTCTATCATGTCCTTTTCTATCTTCCACAAACTCAATTAGCGACTCCGGCTTTCCTAATTCCTTTAGAATCAACTTCACAATATCAATATTTGCCATCTCATTATGCCCCCCGACATTATAAACTTCCCCGATACAATCCGCATGAATAATCATATCAATCGCCTTACAATGATCTTCTACATATAGCCAATCTCTCACATTTTTACCATCCCCATAAACCGGCAATTTTTTATCATTAAGAGCATTAATAATCATTAAAGGAATCAACTTTTCTGGAAAATGATACGGCCCATAATTGTTAGAACATCTAGAAATCGAAATCGGTAGCCCATACGTTCGATAGTATGCTAATGTTACTAAATCTGCCGACGCCTTTGACGCCGAATATGGCGACGAAGCGTGTAAATTAGTTTCCTCAGTAAAGAATAGATCCGGCCTATCTAACGGCAAATCTCCGTAAACTTCGTCTGTCGATACTTGATGATACCTAGAAACATTATGATTCCGACACGCATCCATCAAAACTTGCGGTCCTATAACATTCGTCATTAAAAACGCCTGCGGATCTAGAATTGATCGATCGACATGACTCTCCGCCGCAAAGTTAACTACAATATCCGGTTTTTCTTCTGTAAATAAATTATCTATTGCTTCCGCGTCCCTAATATCCGCTTTTACAAACCGAAAATTCGGATTTTCCATCGCTTTCTTTAAAGTCGATAAATTTCCCGCATACGTTAACGCATCTAAACATACTATCCTATAATTAGGATATTTTTTTAACATATAATAAACAAAGTTTGAACCGATAAACCCCGCCCCTCCTGTTACGATAATTGTTTTTTTCTCCATAGACCTCCTATAAATTAAATTTAAATTCTAATTCTTCAAAACGTGGATGCTTTAAATCTTTTTCCGATAAAACTAACTCGCCCTCAATCTCCGGCCACTCAATTCCACAAGAATTATACATTACTCCCCCTTCATCTTCTGGATGATAAAAATCATCACATTTATAAGCAAACTCCGCCATATCTGAAACTACTAAAAATCCGTGTGCAAACCCCCGCGGTATCATTAACTGTTTTTTATTCTTAGCAGATAATAATTCACCTACCCATTCCCCGTAAGTTGGCGAACCCTCTCTTAGGTCTACCGCTACATCAAACACCTCTCCGGATAAAACTCGTACTAACTTCGCCTGTGGATGCTCCTTTTGAAAATGAAGTCCTCTAAGAACTCCTCGTCGAGAAGACGATTGGTTGTCTTGCACAAATTTATAATTTAATCCCGCATTCCTAAAATCCGTCTCTGAATAAGTTTCCATGAAATACCCCCGTTCGTCTCCAAATACTTCCGGCTCAATTACATATACATCATCTATTTTAGTTTTATTAAACTTAAATTTTCCCATTAATCTTTCATCTTCCCTTCCGCAACCTTAAATAAATACTGGCCATACGATGACTTTTTATATTTCTCTGCTGACTTTAAAAGTTCTTCTTTCGTAATCCAGCCATTTTTATATGCTACCTCTTCCGGCGCCGCAATTTGGATGCCCTGTCGTTTTTGAATCACCCGTACGAAATCCGACGCATCCGCAAGCGACTCCATCGTCCCCGTATCAAGCCATGCTGACCCTCGCCCTAGAAGTTGTACATCTAAAAATCCTTCTTTTAGATACATTTCGTTTAAAGTAGTGATTTCTAGCTCCCCTCGGTCCGACGGTTTTACCCTCTTTGCTTTTTCCGAAACTCCCGCCGGATAGAAATAAAGCCCAGTTACCGCATAATTACTTTTCGGTACCTTCGGCTTCTCTTCAATCGAAATCGCTTTCCAATCTTTATCAAACTCTACAACCCCAAATCTTTCCGGGTCATTTACATGATAGCCAAACACCGTCGCTCTTCCATTATCCTCAGCATTCGCCACCGACTCTTTTAGCATGTTTGAAAAGCCAGACCCATAAAATATATTATCCCCAAGCACCATCGCACATGCATCATCTCCAATAAAATCTTCTCCAAGAATAAATGCCTGCGCTAATCCGTCCGGCGACGGCTGTACCGTATAATATAGATCTAGTCCCATCGCCTTCCCGTCTCCTAAAAGCCTCTGAAAATTCGGCATATCATCTGGCGTCGAAATAATCAAAATATCTCTTATCCCTGCTAACATTAATGTTGAAAGCGGATAATAAATCATCGGTTTATCATAAACCGGCAACATCTGTTTGCTTGTCCCTAGCGTCAATGGATATAACCTCGTCCCTGATCCCCCCGCGAGTATAATTCCTTTCATAAATAACTCCAATTATTTTATTCAATTATACCATGTTTCTCTCGTACTCGCATCTCCTCTAGCTTCATTCTCCTTGCTACCTTTTCAACTATATTATATTTTACCGCAAACATCTTATGTATCTCTAATACCTCCTGATAATGTCTCTCGCCTTTTTTTGACTCCCCGGTTTTACTATCTTTATGCACCCTAAACTTATTTAAGGCCTTGTGGTTATAACTAATATTCCCATGATTTAAAACTCTTGTATAAAAGTACCAATCTCCTACTTGAGAGAACCTCAACGCCTCTTCTAGATAGTTTAAATACGGAACTCTCTCAGTCTTTCGAAACACTACTGCCGAGACATTCGGTATTGTGCATCGAATCGCCATAATTTCCTCTATTTCTCTTACTCCGTTTTTTACATAACTCTTCTTATAATGCCCCGTCTTTTCTTTATCTCTCGACCATCTAAAATTCGGCGCAATTATTAGACCCTTACTATTTATAATCATCGATTCCGTATACGATAAAACTACTTCTGGATCAGAAAATCCTTTCATTGTCTCCTCTAAAAACCGCCTCGAACTTAAATCATCTGCTTCCGCAATCCACACAAAATTCCCACTTGCCTCCTCAAATCCCTTTCTCCATTGTGCCATCGTCTTCCCTGAATTTCTTTCATTTCGTAAAAACTTTATTTGAATTTCTGGATATTCCTCTTGAACCTCCGCTAATTTTCGTTCAATTATTTCAACGCTCCCGTCCGTCGAAGCATCATCTAAAACAATTAGCTCATAAATCGGATAAGTTTGTTTTATAATTGAGTCTATTCTTTTTTCAATATATTTTTCATAATTATAATTTGGCACAATTACCGATACTTTTTTACTTTCCGAAATAGTCATACGCCTCCTCTGCTTCTCTTAAAAATTCCTTCCCATAATAATGCCTTAACGCGTACTCCCGCGCTCGTTTTGCAATTTTCTGATTTTCTTCCGGATGTTTATATAAATATTCTAACTTACCATACCATTCCCCCGGTCGTGCCAGAAACCCATTTTCACCATCTTTAATAGCTTTTTTAAACGCATATGCCGGCGATGCAATCGTCGTCGTCTCTACTACCCCCGCCTCGAAAAACTTTAATTCGCTTTTACAATTTGTAAAATCATTAATTACTAGCGGCGCAATATTTACATCTACTTCCGCTATTAGTTTTTGTAACTTTAAGTAATCTACTTTTTTTCTTACTTTTACCCGCCCTAGCTTTATCCATTTATTCATTTCTTGTGAAAACTTCATGTCCCCAACTACCTTCAATATAACGTCATTATAGGTCTCCATAAATTTTATTAATTCAGGTTCTACTACTCTAAAATCATTTTCATGTGTTGGCGATCCCGAGAAATATCCAATCGCGAAATTCTTACTTGTTTTCTTTTCTCTAATAATTGTCTCCGATTTTTCTACCTGTTCTTGATTTAATGAATTAGGAATTATTTTTACCGGCTTTTTAAAACTTCGTTTTAATTTTCCTGCTAAAAATTCATTCGTACATAAAAATCCGTCTACTTTTTTCGCAATTCGCCTAATTCCCCAAATATAGCCCATCCAATATAACCAACTTTTTTCTCCAACCGACCTAACTACTAAACATAAATCCTTATAATCAAAAATCAAATCATCTAAATCAAATAATACTTTTACTCCTCTTTCATGCGCCCACCGAATTAATTTTAAAACCGCCCCGTCTTTCGCTGTCTGCCTCGAAATAACTAATATATCTACTTCACCCAAATCAATCCCCAATATCTCTTTTTTCAAACACCATTCCCCTTTCCATTCCCCGCTCTCCCCCAACGCCCCTATTACATTTTCTACCCTATATCTAAACTGTGAAGATTTTTCGTCTTCCACCAAATATACTATCTTTTTCATTCTTTTTTCTTTCTATCTAACATAAATGCCCCATCTAAAGAATAATTTGGATTATAACATTTATCTTGTAACAATTTTTTACCCCACTTCTCTTGCATAAACTCCACTTCTGCTTGAAAACGCTCTCGCTTACCAGGCGCCAAATCTGTTCCTCTAGATTTAGATTCATAATGATAGATTTCAACCATCGGTAAAACTACATTATAATATCCCTTTTCTAATAATTTTATGTTTAAATCAATATCATTAAATGCTACTTTTAATCCCTCTTCTAAACCGCCAACCTGTTCAAACTTCTTTTTCTCTATACAAAGACAAGCCGCCGTTACCGCCCCAACATCGTAAGGGACTCTCGTACGTCCATACATTCCTACAGCATCTCTTTTTTCACCAAGATGTGTATGTCCAGCTACCCCGCCCATACCTAACACAACTCCAACATGTTGTATAGTATCATCTGGATACAATAATTTTGCTCCAACTGCCCCAATATGCGGCTGCACTGCATATCCAACCATTATACCAATCCAATCCGGAGTAATTATTTTAGTATCATTATTTAATAGAATAATTACTTCCCCCTCTGCCTGCTTTACGGCCATATTATTTATTTTTGAATAATTAAACTCCGTATCTGCCTCTACTACCCGAAAATTTTTATATTTCTTTTTATAATTATCAAACAACCTAAAAGTCTCCTTCTCTTCGCTTCGATTGTCTACTACTATAACTTCAAAATTTTTATATGTAGTTTTTTCATAAATTGATTTAAGACATGCTTCTGTAGTACCAGCTAAATCTTTTGTAGGAATAATAATTGACACCCTCGGTTCCTTAGACAATTTATAAAACACTCTATAATATGTAGAAACTAAGTCCTTTTTTACTTCCGCCTTCAATCCTCTTCGTTTTAATGCTGCCTCAATTGCCTTCTTCCCCTTATCACTTGCATAATCCTTATTTTCTAAATCCGCCGCCGTTGATCCCTCGATCATTCTCCAATGATATAAAATTTCAGGTATATGGTGAATTTTATTTGTTTTCTCAGTTATCCTTAACAATAAATCATGGTCTTGCGCCCCCTCTAGCCCTACCGTAAAACCGCCTATCTCACGTACCAATTTAGTCCTTATTACCGCTAGATGGCAGATATAATTTAAACTAAGCAACGTGTCCGGCGACCAGTCCGGCTTAAAATATGGATAACACCTCGTCTCATGCTTATTTAATTTATCCTCATCAGAATATACCAAATCAACTTTCCTATCCTGATTTAAAACCTCTACTACCTTATATAACGCATCTTTAGCTAAAACATCGTCATTATCTACTAAAGCTATAAACTCCCCCTCTGCCATTTCCAAAGCATCATTAGTAGCACGCGAAATATGTCCATTCTGTTTCCTATATTTTATCTTTATTTTTTCATTTTTTTCATATTCCTTTAAAGCCTCTTGGGTTTCTTTTTTTGTTGATGCATCATCTACAATACAAATCTCAAAATTTTTATAACTCTGTCCTAATATTGAATTAATGCATTCGCGCAAATATTTTGCCTCTACATTATACACCGGGATTAAAACCGATATTAACGGATTATATTTTAATTTTTTATATTTTATTTCACTTTTATTTTCATCTAACCATAAATTATACTTCGTTACATCCATAGGATCCATTAGCGGTGAACGATTCGCTATGATTCCCCATAAATATTTTATTTCTTTTATCCAAATTTCCTTTGGCACTATAAAATGATATTTTTTCCATAAAGATTTTGTACCTCGCCAAATGTTTTTTGATACGATTGTCAGCCTATTTTCAGTTGTACTCTTCATCCTTACAATTATATCATATGCTTTAATAGCCTCGTAAAATATACCGAATCTTCAAGAAAACCCTTTGTGCAACCGTTAAATTTTTTCTCCACTCCTCTTCTTTTTTCCGATTTTCTAACTCTAATTTTTCCATTTTTATATCTTCTTCGCTCCTAAAATATACCCTCGGTCCGACTTCAATCTCATCCCCTTTCCAAACTATCGGATTACGCTTATAAATCTTTTTTATTGTTTTTTCCCTTTTTTCTTTCTTTTCGAAACAATAACTCTCTACCGCTTTTTTAAACTCCTCGAATCCCTTTTCTAAAGGATAATCTAGCATATATTCAGCTCCCCCTTCAGACATTCTTTTTTGTAACTCTTCGTCGCCAATTATTTTTAAAACTGCAGCCGCAATAGATTCAGCCGACGGTTCCGCTAAAAGACACCCTTCGTCAGGTAAATCGTATACGTTATTTTCTAAATATAAATCAACTACCGGCAATCCTGCCGCCATCATCTCAAACGGAATTCTTGAAGGATTAGACGAGGACATACAGACCCCAACTTTACATTTATTATACAGTCTATTACATTCCTCTACATTCAACATTCCTAAATGCTCCGCCTCAATGTTAAACGGTACCATCTTTTGTGACCCATACAAATATATCTTTACATCCGGTCTTTCTTTTTTTATAATTTGAAGCGCCTTAAGGCCCATATCCGCACATCGCCTTGGTTTGTCAGGCTGATAAACAAAACAAATTGCATTTTCCTTTTTTATATTCTTATCTACCTTATAATTATTAAGGTCAGCACAAAAACTAAAATATTCCATTTTCATTCCAAATTCTGAGCTAATTCTATTTGCCAACCATTTTCCAATTGAAACACCATTAAGACTACATTTATAAGACTCTCGCGCAATTAAATAATTCTCCCCCATCGGGAAGAACCACGGCTCATAGTCTTGAATGAAATACAGCTTATATTTTACATCTAACTCGTTAACATATCTCGCAGTATTAAAGTAAGTAGCAAATACTATATCGTATTTTTTCTTCAACTCCTTTCCCGAATATATGTTTGCATTTATTTCAAAATAATCTCTTTGTATTCTTTCTTTTACCTCTTCAGATGTCTCCGAAGTACCGTCTATATATAAATCACATTTATATCCATTTTTTGCCAGATAATTTATATTTTGGAAAATCGTCCTATGCCCGCCACTCCCCGACCTAAAATCAACACAAATCCACGCTATAGACTTCATATCTTAATTTTATCATAAAATAAATGCTATAATTGTTTTATGAAAAAAGAGCAAAAATATGGCTTATTTGAATATAAAACCGAAAATATCGGTGACGAAGTCCAATCTATTGCTGCTAGAAGATTTCTTCCTAAGATCGATTATTATTTTGATCGTGACAATATTAATAATACAAAAACATCTTCCGATGAAACTATTAAACTTATTATGAACGGTTGGTATACTCACCATCCTGAAAATTGGCCTCCTCAAAACCCTAATATAAAACCTCTACTTATAGCCATGCATATCGAACAAGACGCCTTAAATGGCGAACCCGCTAAAGCCTTCATTTCTCCGAAAAGTAAAACCTTTCTAAATAAATTTAGTCCTGTTGGCGCCCGTAATTATCCAACTCTTGATCTATTAGAAAAAAACCAAATTAAATCTTATTTCTCCGGCTGTATAACCTTAACTCTTAACCCTGATCCTCAAGTAGAAAAACAAAAATATATTCTTGCAGTAGACGTTCCAGACAAAGTCTATGAAGTTATGCATAAAAATACTTCTAAACCAATTTTGCGCCTAGATACAAATCGTAAAAAAACCTTGGATCGCGAAACTCGATTCCTCTTAGCCGAACTTTGGCTTTATTTATACCAATCTGCTCATGCCGTCGTCACTACCAGACTCCATACCATGCTACCTTGTCTTGCTTTTAATACCCCTGTTCTCGCCCTCTCCGGTCGTGACCCAAAACGTTACAAAGGTTTAATCGACCTAACTAATCATGTAACCCCTACGGAATATATTAAAAATCCTTCTATTTTCAACCTAGATCAGCCTCCTAAAAACCCTAAAACATACCTAGCTCTTCGCAAACAACTTGAAAAAACCTGCACAGATTTTACTAGCTACGACTCTAAAAACTCTTATCTAAATAATAAAACCCCCGAGGAATTACTGAAAAACCCTAAACTAATCCAATTCTTTCTTGATGCCTCTTTTGACACCTGGCTATTAGAAGAAACTCAGAGCCAACTTTCCAATCTAAAAAATCAACTCTCTAACCTTCAAAATCAAATTAATACTCCACCCCAACCTCTCGGCATTAAAGCCTCCGCAAAATCCCTCGCTCATGCCATTAAACGTAAATTTAAAAATCCCTGATTTATCTCTCTCTTACCATCCATGCCGGCAAGGCAGCATTAATATTATTTAAAGTATTATGCTCAGTTCTATAATACCAAACCCCATTTATATATATTTTACTTGCAAACTTTATAACCCGCCCCTTTTCTAAAGTATCATAAATCTCGCCAGTAAACGGATTTATCCTATCTACCGTCGCAACCAAAACCATCTCCCTTGGTTTTACAAATGGTTCATAATCATAATCATCAAGACTTACTAAATTATCTACCAAAATTGCAACGTTCATATTGTTCTTATTATTATATTCAGTCTGATAATATTTCTTACCCTCAACCTCAATCTCTGCGGCAAACTTAATAATTCTACCTTTCTCTAACCTATCATATACTTCTTTTGTAAACGGGTTTACGCGATCTACATCGTCTCTCAAGATATATTCTTCCGCCATACTAAAATCCTCGTATGAATTAAGTAAATATTCTTCCGGAATTCCATATTCTGCCCCGTTATTTTTATCGTCAAACTCTGTTATATAATAAGTAGTTCCAAGGAACTCTGTCTTTTTTGTAAAATGTCTTATTAGATATTCCGAAAAATTCATCATCTCTCTACCGTTTCTCATTGAAATTTTTTGTGCCTCAGGCATAATGATTCTTTTCTCATCTATATTCTCATATTTTAATTCAATCTCTTTCAAATCTGCTAGCCGTATACACGCATCCGAATTATTAGTCGTACTATATTCTGTTCTTAAACACCATTCTCCTGATGCCATTTTTATTTTTGAATCATATTTTCTGACTATTCCCGCCGGTAAAATATCTATCGTTTCTCCAGTATAAGGGTTTATTCTTTCCGTCTCGTTTATTAATTCAAAATATCTTGGCGAATCCAAACTTACATAGCTCGCCTCCATAGTTATCCCAGAGAACCAATCCTCAAAATACAAATAAAAATTCCTATTCCCATACGCCGAGCAAGAATTCCCATATCCATACCCCGCCGCAAGCGCCGAAGTGTTTGGCTGATATGGCGTGTACCGGTAAAGCGCACTCGTCGCGAGCGACCTGATATTTACTACCGTCCCCCCGCAAGCCGCCGACGGATTATATTGCACATAGTTTTCTCCTAACGGATAGTTCGTCCAACCTCCATCTAAAACCGTCCTAAACATCGCCGCCGCATTCCGAACCTGATTCTTAAACCCATAATATTTCGACGAGCACGCCGCTGTGTCTGGGCATCCATACCCCGTTGCCTTCCGATAATCCCCATTGTTCGGAATCGAATCCGTAATCAATCCCGTTTCTTTCTGTAGTAAAACAATTAATACCTGAGGGTTAATCTGATAATCCTGTGCCGCCTGCCATATAATATGTGCCGCCGTCTCCCCATACTGAAACCCAATCTCATTATCATTATCCCCAAATCTCTCTTCTGATAAACAAATAAAATGCCCGTTCTCAAAATGCCAAGTATAATTCGTATTAGCAGATAACCTCAAATAATAATTGTAGTCCGTATTCGTACAAGCATTTTTCGAAGTTAAAAACGCCTGTATTTTCGCCTCGCTCATCGAGTCATATCGCCCCATCTGATAGTCCGAAATAATATACCCCGGATCAAAATTCGCTAAACTCGCCGCATCTACTTCTTCATCGTCTTTAAACCTCTGTGCTAAAAACGTAAACAAAAATACCGCAATAAACATCCCTAAAACAACAAACCAAACCCTCTTATCTCTTCTTCGAGTATTCAACCCGTTTCCGCTCATCTCCCCATATTTCATATATTAGCTTCCCCTCTTATCGTTCCGCCTCTACCTTCCGAGCTAATCTTGATTACAATTTCTACTCCCCCGTTACCGACCTCCGCGACCGGTACATTAAATCCTTCACACGTTGCCGTCGCCGCCGAACCAATCACAGACGCCGTATCACCATATATAACTTGCCCATTTCTTAATAAATTCAACTCACAATTCCCCCCGTTTAAAAATTGGTCTATGTTTACCCTTATAATTAAATTACTCCCCGAAACCCCCGCGTATGTTACTACCCCAGTCAACTCTTCCGCTTCATTTGGGTCATCCCCCTCGTATTGAATTACTTTTTCTTTTTCTATTATTTCCTCTTCCTTTTCCTCTTCAACAACTTCCGACTCCTCTTTATCATCTCCCTCCACATCAACTTCCTCAACTACCGCATCTTCTTTTACCCCTCCTTTTTCCGTATCATTAAAATATTCATTCCATACAAAATAACATACTACACCCGCAACTATAAGCAACACAAAAAACAATAACCAATAAATCCATTTCTTACTTTTTCGTCTTCTTCTCTGTACCATAGATCATAATACTCCTAATTTAATTATAACCATTTTAAAGCTCTTTGTAAACTTATTTACAAGATTAAATTATCCTCCCTCTCTAACTCCTTTTCACCATATGTTTTTTCGAAAAACTCATATCTTTCCGTAACCCATTCCATTAGCTCAATAACCTCCGATCTAAAGCCCTCTACCTCCCACTTTTCATCATTAAATTTCGCCGCCTCATCTATCTCATTTA
This sequence comes from Candidatus Nanosyncoccus sp., assembly GCA_045603985.1. GTDB lineage: Bacteria > Patescibacteriota > Saccharimonadia > Saccharimonadales > Saccharimonadaceae > Nanosyncoccus. Next base: position 69,058 of record JAZUNE010000008.1, on the reverse strand, counting down.
ATCTCTGTCGTATTCTTATTTTAAATTCATCTCCTCTCCCTGACATTTTTTCTTGAAAAACTCGCTTTACTTCATCCTTAAATTCCGGTATTTCCATTAAATAGTAAAATAATTTAGAAGTATTTAAATCTTCTTCAAGCCCATCTTGCCCAAACACTTCTCTCTTTCTTACCATACTAATATTCGGAGAGAAAAAGTTTTCATCCACTCCCCAAACCCACGCTCGGTTTCCTAATGCAAGATCAAAATCCCATACTGGCCCCGCATTAATTTTATCGTCCGCCCCATCCCTATATAAATAAAAACTCGACGCATATGCATCCGGATTTACTGTAAACTCATTTACTAAAAAATATTTTACAAAAGAATCTACATCTATTAACTTAACAACTTCCTCATAATTACCTTTTTCCACTGCTATTTCAAGTTTATTAAAATCTTCTAAAAAATTTTCTACCGCTAGTTGTTCATTTTCTTCTTCATTATCTACTATATCTTTTAAAACTAAACAATCTCCTAAATAACTCGTATAACATTCTTCTTCATATTTATGCAAAGTGTCTATTTCAAATAATACTCCGTCTTTTTCTCTTAAATCAACCGACCCCTTTGATATTTCAATCTTTTTTAATAAATAATATAACCCCTCATATTCTCCGTTAAAATAAAGTTCTACAAATTCTCCACGCGCATTATATTCCATCTCTAACATCTCCGCAATCAACATCGCTATATCATTTCTTATCAAACTAGCATCATAATAATTCGCAAGCAAAACCCACTTCTTCGCTTCCCCAAGCTCAAATAAATTAACTTTATTTTTAAATTTAATTTGATACGGCTTTTTTCCCTGCACCCACGTTGTATTTCCTCTTCCCTTTATTTCTACCCCATTATAACTTTCGATTTCTCTTCCGTCATATACTATTAATTCATTGTCTTCATACTTTGTTTCTTTTGGCCCATTTTTTACTTCTTCTAAACTTATTTCGTTTAAGTTAATCTCTATCCTCGGTATCCCTCTATCTGGATATTTAACTAATGTTTCCTTATGTGCTTTATTTTCTAAATCTAGTTTCAAAAACCACCCCATCAACCCTATCCACACCAAAACTACAAGCACAAAAACTAGCGACCATTTTTTCTTAGTCATAACTACATTTTATCATAATCCCCCTTATTTACCCTAAATCTAAATCTAATATCTCCCCAGCCTTCTCTAAAACTTTTCTCTCCTCATCCGTACAGTTCATCATCTTTACCTTAAAAAGCTCTACCGTCTCCTCATGTTTATAATTTAAGACCTCCAAAGATCTTGCCGCCCCCGGTACTTTCTTTAAAACCCCCTTCGAAACTAAATTATCAATATGTTCCGCTACCGCCGAAACCGAAGATAAACCTAGCCCTGCCATAATTTCCCGATACGAAGGCGAATACCCATTTTCCTCTGTAAAATCCTCCAAATAATTCAAGACCGCTAATTGTTTTTTTGTTAACTTAATCGCCATATGTTATAATTATAAACAATGGATAAAAATAAATCAATTGATGGCCTAGTTATGCGTCGCCCTAAAACCGCGACCTCTAAATCGTCAACCTCTAAAAAAGTAGTACATAAAACTTCTAAAAAATCAGTCCCTAAAAAAACCCCTAAAACAGCTCAAAAGCCCGCTCAAAAACCTTTAGAACCCTCTTCTCAACCTAAAGTCAATATTACCGAAGACTTTTTAAAGCCGGTCCAAGCCTTTAATTTCGACGAGGAAAGTGGCGAATTAAAAGCCGCTGAAGAACCTATTAATATTTCTAAAAAATCTAAGAAAAAAGAGAAAAAGCCCGTGTCTAAAAAACGTAAAATTATTACTAGCATTATCTTGGTCATTGTTTTAATTTTTATCGGCCTGATTGCCTGGGTCGTCTTTTGGGGAAACGACATTATTGCTAAAATTACTGGGGGACAAGGTAATATCTTAGATCTATTAACTTTCGTCGAACCTACCTATGAACCTCTAAAAACCGACGAAAACGGCCGTACTAACATTCTCGCTTTCGGAACTAGTGGCTATAATATGGAAGGCGAAGAAGGAAATGGGGTCCATGACGGCGCTCAATTAACCGATTCTATTATGATTCTTAGCCTAAACCAAGAAACCGGCGACCTTGCTATGTTAAGCCTCCCTCGCGATCTTAAGTCTTCTCCTACTTGTACCACTACCGGAAAAATTAATGAAGTTTATTGGTGTAATAATATGTATGGCGAAGACGAACAGGCTGGCGCCGAAGCTCTTATGGCTGAAGTTAGCTCTATCCTCGGAATAGATTTTCAATATTACGCCCATCTTAACTGGGGTTCGCTTATTCAAATCGTTGATACTCTTGGCGGAATTAATATTACTCTAGATGAAGGTATCTATGATTATTATTATACCGGCGCCGTTTTTGAACCTGGTATTGAATATACTATTAATGGTGCCGAAGCGCTCGGTCTTGCCCGTGCTCGTCACGGAACTACTAGCGGCGATTTTTCACGCGGCGCTTCTCAACAAAAAATTCTCATCGGTATTAAAGATAAAATTTTTGAGAAAGACCTTAATCTTACCGATATTATAAGCCTTGCCTCTACTCTCGGCGACAATCTCCGCACTAATCTCTCGCTTGAAGAAATGAAAACTCTCGCCCATCTTACTTGGAATTTCGATTTTAATAACATGCGCCAACTTTCACTCATCGAACCCGAAGCACTAATGACAACCGGAACTATCAATGGCATCTCTTATGTCCTACCAGTCGGCGGTGCTAACTATTATACCCGCATCCAAGAATACATTTCCGAACAAATCACTAACTACACCGAACCCGAACCGGAAATAGAAGAAGTAGAAGAAGAAATTCTAACAGAAAACTAATTAAATATTTTTTGGCATTTCTGAAATTGCCCGATAAAAATTACAACAGTCACGGACGAACGAAGGAACTGTAATTTCTGAGTGAGTCCGCCTGACCTGTTGTAATTTTTATACGGCGTATATTTTAAGCTATTTTTTTAATTAGTTTCTACTTTACTAATTATCAACTTCCTCTCTCTTCCTTCCCCTTCCGAATGTGTCTCAATATCCGAATAATCCCCCGCTAATTTATGTACAACTCTTCTATCCGCCGCATTTAAATTAATTTCCATCGATTCACCAGTCTGCCGTACTTTATTAATCCACCCCTCTGCCTTTTCCGCAATCCTATCTGCTCTTTGTCGTTTATAATTAGCTACATCTACATTTACTCTCGTAATTTCCGCTTCCTTAGAAACTAACGCCATCGATACAATGTGTTGTAAAGCTCGTAAATTATCCGCATTTCGCCCAATTAGTAGTGAATTAAGCGATGTTGACGGAACTGATAATTGGATTACCTCATCATCAATTGTTGAATAAACCGCTACGTTTATTCCAAAAAAACTCAGTAAATCCTCAAGGTATCGCGCCGCGAACCGGATAGATTCATCTTTATTCATATTTTATCTCCTTTTCTTTTTAATATCTTTCGCGGAGATACGAGTTATTTTTGTTCCTGTTTTTTTATTTTCGACCACTTCGGCCTCTTGTATTTTTTTAAGCTCTTTTAATACGACCTTATCAGTCATATCATCAATTTCTCTATTTACCCCACTTAAAACAATCCTCTGTTGAATTACGGTTATTATATTACTTAAGAAATAATAAAACGCTAACGCCCCGTTTAAATTAAACATTATAATAAACATCATTATCGGCATCATCGACGACATTTGATTACTTGTCATCGATGAAATATCCGACTCATCTAATTCTTTTCCGTCTTTTGCCTCTTTAATTAAATCCCGAAACTTCTTTTTCTTTTCCGATTTTCCTGACGGCATTTGTTGCTTTATCGCCCAGTATTGAACTACTGACGCCATTATTGCACAAATTAAAATAAATAAGGCGCTCCAAGAAAACTTCCCCATCATCACATCACTCGCCTTTACATCAAGCCGAATCCCCCCGAATAACTGCGGATGAAAATCGTATTCGGCTTTCTCTTCCGCCGGAATTTCTTCGTTCACTAAATCCGCTAAATAAACTTCTTGCTTTTCTTCTAACGCCCGAATTTCCGACCCTTCATAAGCAACAATACTATAAGCTCTATTCATTAAATTATCCGTCGGCATCGGCGTCGCAATTACTTTAATCGCCGAAAAAATCGCAATAAATATCGGAAGTTGTATTATAAGCGTTAAGATCGACGCAAACGGCTTTACATTATACCGTTTATAAAGATCCATCGTCTGTAAAGACTCTAACTGCTTATTTCCCTGACAATTTTTCTTAATCTGCGCTAGCTCGGGTTGTAGTTTCCGCATTAACTTAGTTTGATTAAGTTGTCTCCTCATTAACGGCCACATACAAAGTTTTACAATCACCGTAAAGATAATTATCGCAAACCCAAAATCATGTACTAAATTAAATATTACAAACAATATATTAACGATCGGCCGTACAATAATTACATCAATTAAATTAAAAGGTCCGCCAGTTATAATCGAGCCTATTACAAATAAGATAAACAGCCCCCAATAAATATACTTTCTAACACTCTTCCTATCCATTCTCTTTATTATAACACACCTTACTCTCTTCAACTAATTTTCCTAAAATTTTTTCTATCTTAGAAAAGGACATCGTCATTACCTCTTTCGAATAAACTACAAAAACATAATCCATTTTTTTTGGAACCTTATCCATATTTAAACGAATCGCTTCATATACTCTTCGCCGAATCCGATTTCTCCCTACCGCCGACTTTTCTACCTTCTTTGATACTACTACAGCTACCCTTGTAAACCCTCGCGTATTTGGCGCAAAAACTAAAGACATTTTCGGACTTCGAACCGTCTTCCCGTTTTGATACACATATCTAACCCCACCACGCGAATGAAATCGATACTTCTTATTAAGCACTTAGCCTCGCCCGTCCTTTTAATCGACGTCGCGCTAAAACCTTTCGTCCGTTTTTAGTCGCATTTCTTTTCATAAATCCATGTTCAACCTTACGTTGCTTTTTATGTGGCTGATATGTTCTTTTTGGCATATATTATTCCTTAAACTTTAATTTATTTCAAATTCTTTGTATAGTATACCTTATTTTTCCACAATTTTCAAGAAGTTTTCCACCATTACTAAGAAGTTACCTTAAAAATGTGGAAAACTTTACTCTTTTTCTCCTTTTTCTTATTAAAACATATTTTTCCGCTTTAAAACCTGTGGAAAACTTTTAAATCCGTGCTATAATATCCTTTAAAAGGAGGTATAATGTACGACGTTTGGAAGAACGCACTTGCTGAAATCGAGCAACAAATTTCCGCAGCTAATTTTTCTACTTGGTTTCAAGACACTTCCATTCTATCTAATGATGATGGTAATATAAAAATCGGAGTAAAAAACTCTTTTTATGTTAAACAACTCCGTAACCGTTATTTAGATATTATTACTACCGCCTTGAAAAATAATAATATAGACGTAAAAACTATTGATTTCGAAGTCCAAACTAATACAAAGCCAAAAGTTCGCTCCCGTGAAATTACTAAAGATAACTCTATATTTAAAAATCATCTTAAAACTGTTAAAAATATTACTAAAGAAAAAAACGACTACGAAACTGGTCTTAATAGTAAATATAGTTTAGATAATTTCGTCGTTGGTTCTAATAACGATCTTGCCGTTTCCGCCGCTCGTAGTATTATTGATAATCCCGGCTCTCGTTATAATCCCTTCTTTCTTTATGGTGGCCCTGGGCTCGGTAAAACCCATCTCGTCCAAGCTATCGGTAATGAACTTTTAAAAAAGAACCCTGACTTAAAAATCTTCTATACCCCAATTTCCCATTTTTATTCCGACTTCATTGACGCTGTAAAACTCGGCAAAGGTAAAGAATTTAACCTCAAATTCCGTAAACTTGACTGTCTAATTATTGATGATTTCCAGTTTATCGTCGGTAAAGAAAAGTCTCAAGAAGAATTCTTTAATATTTTTAATGATTTATACCAACTCAATAAACAAATTATCATAACAAGTGATCGTTTACCTAGCCAAATTAAATCCGTTGATGAACGTCTCGCTTCTCGGTTAACTTGGGCTGGAGCGTTCGATCTTCAACTCCCTAAATTCGAAGATAAATGTGCTATCCTCCGCGCCAAAGCCGAACTTATGGGCGCCGAAATTGAACCCGAAGCTATCGAATATATCGCCGAAAACGTTAATACTAATATCCGTGACCTTGAAGGAGAGTTTTCTACTATTCTCTTAATGTCCGAGGTTCGCGGTCTAACCCCCCTCGAACTTATTGAAAATGGCTCAGTTTCTGTCAATAAAACCTCTAAACTCCGCCCTACCTCTCCGAAACAAATTACTGAAAAAGTTGCTAAATATTATAATTTATCTATTAAAGAAATGTGTGGAAAATCCCGCGTCGCAAATATAAAAACCGCTCGCCAAGTTGCCATGTTTATTCTCTCTAAAGAATTAAATTTAAGTACTAATAAAATTGCCGCTGAAGTTGGTGTAAAAGACCATACAACCGTCATGCATGGTATTAAAAAGATTGAAAAAGATTTAAAGTTAAATTTTATTCTCCGCGACCAAATTGAAGAAATTAAGGAGAAAATTTATGGCTAATAATAATTTTATTCACTTTGTGGAAAATATGTGTAAAAATACTTGGAAAACTCAGCGTAAAAATAGTTTAAAAAGTCGTGTAAAATTTTATGTCTTTTTAGAATCCTGTGTAAAAAATCCTTTATTCACTAGTTTTTACATTTTTATTCACCAACTTTTAAACAGCCTCTTTTTATCTGTGACTAAGCTAATTTATCCACTATTCCACAACCCCTACTATAACAACTACTTAATATTTAAATAATAGAAAGAAAGGAAAATTTATGAAAATTAAAGTTACACAAGAAAAATTAAGTAAAGCCCTAAATAATGTTAGTCGTATCGCTATTGGTAAAGTTACTCTTCCTATTTTAAATAACGTTTTAATAAGAGTAGATAATAAAAAAGTATCCTTAGTAACTACTAATCTCGATATGGCAATCGTTGATTTTCTTCCCGTCTTTAGTTCCGAAGATGGTGTAATTACCGTCCCAGCTAAACTTCTAGCTGAATTCGTTTCTAATTTACCTAAAGGTGAAACTATCGAAATTTCTTCAAAAGATAACAAAATAACTATAAAAGCCGGTAAGTATTCCTCTACTATCAACGGAGTTTTAGCGGATGATTTCCCTGAACTCCCGGAAATAGATGAGAAAAAAGCCGTTATTTATAAAATCGGTGTTGATGAATTTAAAACTAGTATTGGCCAAGTAATTATCGCAAGTTCTAACGATTTAACTAGACCAGCCTTAACCGGAGTTTATTTTAATACTATAAATAATACTCTTGCTATCGCAGCTACAGATGGTTATCGTCTAGCTGAAAAAAAGATTATTGATAAAATCGAAAGCGAAGTAAAAGCTATCGTTCCCTCTAACTCGCTCCAAGAAGTCCTTCGTTCTATCTCGGATGATGTTGAGGAAGTAGAAATTTCTTTTAATGATGACCTTGTTCGTTTTAGGCTAGGGGAAGTCGAGATTATTTCTAAACTAATCGACGCTAGTTTCCCAGATTACCAAAAACTTATTCCTAAGGATTGTAAAATTAAAACTACAGTTGACCGCGAAGAGTTAGTAAGGGTTACGAAGCTTGCTGCCCTTTTTTCTCGCTCGGTCGGCGGTTCTATTATTTGTGAAACAAAAACCCCAAATATCTTTTCGGTTAAATCTATCGCTAATGAATTTGGTGAGAATGACTCTGAAATTGAAGCTAAAGTAGATAATGAAGGAAAAGTTAATCTTAACTCTAGATTCCTCTTAGACGCCTTAAACTCTCTTGATGAAAAAAATATCGAATTTAATTTTTCTGATCGTATCGCCCCAATTCTATTAAAAAACAGTAAAAGTAATAAATATATCCATATAATAATGCCACTTAACTCATAATGATTATAAAATCCCTAAAACTTACTAATTTTCGTAACCATTCCGACTACTTCTTAAATTGCGAAGATGAAACCTCTCTTATTATTGGTGAAAACGGTAGTGGTAAGACTTCGGTTCTTGAAGCTATTTATATTCTTATGCGAGGTAAAAGTTTTCGGGCTACCGACTCAGAAATTATAAAACACGAAACAGATTTTTATCGTATTGAACTAGAATATATAAACGGCGAGAAAAATATTGCTACCTATGATGGAAAAACTAAAAATTTTCATATTTTAGATAAAAAAACGAAACGTCTCCCGAAAAAAAATAAATACCCCGTCGTCCTTTTTCTTCCTTCTGATTTAAATTTGATTAGTCACGCCCCTAGTCGTCGTCGTGATTATTTTGACCGTATTTTTAGCCAATTTAACGAAAATTATGCTACTAGTTTATCTAAATATGAGAAAGCCCTAAAACAACGTAACGAGCTCTTGAAAAATGATTTTCTAAAAAAAGAAGCTCTCTTTTCTTGGGATATTATTCTCTCTAAATATGGAACCGATTTATATAATATGCGTAAAAATTTTATCCAAGATTTTAATAACCAATTAACTAAAATTTACCGCTCTATTGCTGAAAATAAAGACGAAGTAGAGATTATTTATAAAACCGAGGCTGAAAATAAAAATAGTAACAGTTATTTAAAATATTTAGAACAAAGTTTTGAAAAAGACCATTATTTAGGGCATACTACTTTTGGTATTCATCGCGATGATTATATTTTTAAATTTAATCATAAAATTGCAGACGGCTCTGCCTCCCGGGGAGAAACCCGTTCAATCATTCTTGCCTTAAAATTTATTGAAGCTGATTTAATCTATAAAAAATTAAATAAAAAACCAGTTATTTTATTAGATGACGTTTTTTCAGAATTAGATGAAACCCGCCGAAAATGCCTCGTTAAAAATTTCAAAAATAACCAAGTTATTATTACTAGTGTTGAGAAAATTGATTATTAATTATGATATAATACCCCTATATGATTAGGGTAGAAAAAATCATTCCTGGTGGATATGGATTAGGGACATTAGAAGATGGCCGGAAAATATTTTTTTGGAATGCCTTACCGGGAGAGAATGTATTAAAATATAAAGTTACAAAGAAAAAACCCCATTACCTAGAAGCAATCGCTACTAAAATTGAAAATCCCTCTAAGTTTCGCGTTGATCCGAAAGACGAATGTTTTCTCTCTACTTCTCCATGGCAAATTATTGATTATAAATATGAGTTAAAGCTAAAACAATCTTTAGTTGTTGAGCTCTTTCGTGAACATAAAATTAATATTAATACGCCGGAAATCTATACCGATAATAAAGATTATTTTTATCGTAATAAAATGGAATATTCCCTTTATTGGAACCACGAAAAAGAAAAAATTGAGCTCGCTTTTCACTCTCGCGGTTCTCACCGTAAAATTCCAATCAAAAAATCTTCCCTTGAACGTCCAGAAATCTTTCAAACTGCTACAAAAATCATTAATGATCTTAACAATCGTCAGGAAGAAGCCCGAAAATATCAGTCTCTTCTATTGCGCTGTAATCAGCTAGGCGAAGTTTCTGGTGGACTATATGAAAATAAAAAGCCTCACCCAGTTTTTAAGAATCTTACCGATAAAATTTTAGGTCTTTCCTATTCCTATTCTCCTAACGGCTTTTTTCAAATCAACCTTCCAGTCTACGAAATGGCTCTAAAAGAAATTAAAAAATATATAAAAACCGAAAATGTTCTTGACCTTTACTCCGGCGTCGGAACTATCGGCCTCTCTGTCGCTCGAGACAAAAATCTTACTCTTGTTGAATGTGATAAATTTGCTTTTAGTGAATTAAGTAATAATATTTCCATTTCGAACGCTTCGAGAATATGTTCGCCGGCGACAAGCTGTCGCCGGCAGAGTGAGCCCCCTGTAAAGACAGGAGGGCGAACGGATTCGAGAAGAGTTAGAAATGGGAATATTTTAGAGAAATATCCTTTTTCTAAAATTCAACCCATTCTTTCAAAATCAGAAGAAGCCTTAGATTGTATTGAACCTGACCAAACCGTAATTTTAGATCCTCCTCGCGCCGGTTGCAACAAAAAATTAATTAATAGACTAAAGGAAGTTAAACCGAAGAAAATAATTTATTTATCCTGTAACCCCGCAACTCAGGCCCGCGACGTAAAACTTTTACTCGAGAATTATAAAATCGAAGACGTTAAAACTTTCAACTTCTTCCCTCACACGCCACATATCGAAAATCTAGTAATTTTAGATATTGACGGGTGGCGCCGATAGGGTGACCCCCAAAATGTTTTGCGAAGCAAAAATTTTGGGGGATAATCGGCGACAGGACCCGTCAATGTGTGATATAATATATTTTAGACGGAAAGGTGGCCGAGTGGTTTAAGGCGCACGCTTGGAAAGCGTGTGTGTGAGCAATTGCACCGCAAGTTCGAATCTTGTCCTTTCCGCCATTGCATAGATTAACATGGACGGGTGACGGACCTGGAGGGGGACCCCCAAAATTGTTTCAATTTTGGGGGAGGAAAAGGTCCGGCAGGCCCCGTCCAAAGATAAACTAATGGAGTAAAAGGTGAGCGAAAACAACACAATTATCGAATTAAAAGGATTAACTAAACGGTATGGCTACGGCGACACTGAATCTTTTGCTCTTAAAGACTTTGATTTAACAATTAAGCGCGGCGAATTCATTATGATTATGGGTCCTTCTGGCTGCGGAAAAACAACCCTCCTAAACATAATCGGTTTATTAGACCGCGCAACTAGAGGCGACTATGTTTTAAATGGTGAAAACGTTGCTAGTATTTCCTCTCGCCGTCAGGCTCGCCTTCGGGCGAAGAAAATTGGTTTTATTTTCCAGAATTTTAACCTTATCGAAGATTTACCGATTATTGAAAATGTTGCTCTTCCCTTAGTTTATACCGGGTATTCTAAAACCGCGCGTCTTAAAAATGCTTCTTCCGCGTTGAAGCGATTTAATCTTAGTGAACGTGAATATTATTTACCTTATCAGCTTTCCGGCGGCCAGCAACAACGTGTCGCTATCGCTCGCGCCATCGTCGGAAATCCCGAAATTATTTTAGCCGACGAACCGACCGGTAATCTTGACTCTCGCGCTTCGCATACCGTTATGGAAGAATTAAAAGCCATTCATAAAGAAGGTAATACTATTATTATGGTAACCCATAATCCCGCTCTAACAATCTATGCTACCCGTGTAATTAATATGTTAGATGGAAAAATCGATACTGATGTAAAAACCGTAGCGGACCAAAACCTCCCTCAGCCAATCAATGTTAAGATTAAGAAGAAAAAATCCGAACCAGTTATTATTCTTAATGATAAGAAAAAGAAAACTAAAAAACGTAAAAAATCTCGGAGAAAACACTAATGGCTTCGCTTATTAAAACACATTTTAAACTCGCTAAAACCGCTATTAAAGAAAACCGCGGAAGATCATTTTTAACCTGTCTCGGCATCGCTATCGGTGTCGCTAGCATTGTTTTAATTCTTTCCCTTATGGGTAGTATTTCTAACCTTATTAAAAACGAAATTAATAATATCGGAACCGACTTAATAGTCGTCCGACCAATGTCTACGAAAGACACTTTGACCGACATTATTGGAGAGCTAACTTCTTCGAACACTTTTGAGCAATCTAGCCTTTCCCTCTCTGATATTTCGGCGATTAAAGAAATCGAGGGAGTTTCCGCCGCCTCCCCAATCGCAATTTCAACAAACCTAATCAACTCTGAAAAAAATAGTCTTTCTGCTATTCCGATCCTCGGAACAACGACTGATTTTATCGCTATTGAACCTCTAACCCTAAAATACGGCTCCTTCTTCAACGAAAATAATTCTGAAAATTCCGTCGTCCTTGGGCACACTCTTTCACTTGCTCTCTTTAATACAATTAATAGTACAGTAGGAAAAACTGTTGATATTATGGGGGAAAAATTCATGGTCGTAGGGGTAATTGACGAGGTTAACCAATCCATTAATTTTAACAATGTCGATTTTGACAAAGCTTTAATTATGGACATCAATAGTCTTAATAAACTTACCGGTTCAACCCAAATTCAACAAATTAACATCAAAGCTTCTAATACCGATAGTCTCGCTACTATTTCTGAGGAAATTGATAAAACCCTAACTGAGAAAAAAATGGGTGATAAGAATTTTTCCGTCGCTTATGGTGATAATATTACTCATCCAGCTAGCTCCCTCTTTACTATTATTTCCGGTATGCTAACTACTGTTGCAGCGATCTCTCTTGTTGTTGGCGGAATTGGCGTAATGAACATTATGCTTGTTTCAGTCGCTGAACGTACGCATGAAATCGGTATTAGAAAAGCTGTCGGGGCTTCTAGCCGGAATATTTTAATGCAATTCCTTTTTGAAGCTCTTATTCTTTCTCTTCTCGGCGGCATTTTTGGTCTCTTTCTCGGTTATATCCTAGCCTTTTTGCTTTCTATTATTACTCCGTTTGCCCCGTTTATTAGTTGGGAAATTCTCGCCATTACCTTCTTTACAACTTTAGTTGTGGGGATTATCTTCGGTATCTATCCCGCTCTTAAGGCCGCTAGTAGAGACCCAATTGAATCCCTGAAACATTACCGCTAAAAATAAGCGCGTGCTATAATTAACCTATGAAGCAATTTTTAGAGAAACTACCTTTTTATAATCAAGCCGTTCTTCCCTATCACTACGCCCAGGCAGTTATTGCTGGCGTAAAATATCATCACCCTGCAAAAAAACTTCGCGTTATTGGTGTTACCGGAACCAATGGTAAAACAACTACCTGTTTTATGATTTGGCACATGTTAAATTCCGCTGGCCATAAAACCGGTTTAATGACAACCGTCGCTTATGGAATTGATAAACTAAAACCTGAGCTAAATCACATGACGACCGTTGACGCTCTAACCCTTAATAAACGTATTAAAAAAATCGCCGATGCTGGCGCCGAGTTTCTCGTCCTCGAAGTTACCTCCCACGCTCTCGCTGAGTTCCGGACTTTAAATATCCCCTTCGAAATCGCTGTCTTTACAAATTTAACTCATGAACATCTTGATTACCATAAAACTTTAGAAAAATATCGTAACGCAAAAGGCAAATTATTTAAAAAGGCAAAGTTTAGTATCTTAAACGCTGACGACCCCGCAACAAAATACTATAAAAAGCTCGCTAAAAATTATATCACATACGGCATAAAAAACGGCGAAAATCGTGCAGAAAACATAAAACTTAGCGTAGACGGTGTAAAATATTCACTTGGTGATATAAAAATTGAAACTAAAATTCCGGGCGAGTTTAATGTCTATAATTCTCTTGCCGCCGCCCTAGTTGGGAAAAAGCTCGGTCTTTCGAAAACCGAGATTGAATATGGAATTAAAACCCTTCTCTCTGTTGAGGGCCGTATGAATATTGTTGATGAGGGTCAACCCTTTACCGTTATCGTCGACTACGCTCACGCTCCCGACGCCCTCGAGAAAGTTTTCGCTTCCTTGCCTAAAATTAGCGGAAAAATTATTTCCGTCCACGGCGGTGCCGGTCGTCGCGACCCCTCTACCCGTCCAATTCGTGGCGAAATTTTAGCCAAAAATTCTGACATCGTTATCATAACCGAAGACGACTCTCGTGATGAAGACCCCGAAATTATCGCAAAAGGCTTTATAGAAGGCGCCGAAAAAGCTGGAAAGATTCTCGAAAAAAATTTATTCAAAGAGCTAGACCGTAAAAAAGCAATCGAACTCGCTTTAAGAAAAGCTAAAAAAGGCGACATTGTATTAATCCTCGGTAAAGGGCACGAAAAAACCATCCTTCGCGCCGATGGCCCGCATGAATTTGAAGATTTAAAAGTTGCTAAAGAGATTCTGGCGCGTATTCAGCAATCCCATTAATAATATCATCAGTCGGAATCTTTAAACTCTCAGCTATCGCTGTCGCACAAGCCATATATGATACTGCCGTTTCTCCCGGTACGAAAGTTGCTACCGAAATAATTTCGGACTTTACCGAAAAAGTCGCCTCTGTTCCCTTCGGATAAAGCTTTGAATTCAAGATTTTTACGTCCGAACTAGTTTGACCAAAAGTCAATGTCCTATCTTCTCCCTTAAACTCCGCAAAAGTATCATAATTTTTATCATCATGATTTAAAACTACAATTTTCGGTTTCATATCAAACAGCGTTTTTTCGTTTTCTAAATATTCTTCCGGCTCCATATTATTTAGCCCCGCCGTTACGAAATTCGTCATCGCCGCTACCGTTACCGGCAAACCATAAAATACATTATCGCGTAGTCCTTCAGCCGGAACCGTCACGATTACATAGTTTGCCCCCGCCTTCCACGCATCACTTAAAAATTTATGCAACATACCGATCTTAAAAGGTTGATCTGATGCTAAAACTGCAACTTGCTCCCCCGATGCCTTTAGAATCTCGTGTACATAATGTGCAACCGCCGTCTTCCCAGTCGTACCAGTAATCGCAATCAATTTCATGTCCTTTATCGGGTTTCCATAATAAGACTTTAGAAGCTTAGCCTTTATTTTTTGCGAACTACTCTTTAACCCACCTTTTTTATTTTTGGACTTATTAGTTCTTTCCCTTGCTACCATAATGTTTTTATTATACCACACTTTTTAAATAGAGACAGAATACCTCCGATAACTCGCTAAAATCTATCATATTGGCACCATACTGAATTCTACTTCGAATTGTGTTTTATCAATCACTAAAATATAAGTTTGGGGCGTTTTTCCGAGGACTAATTCAGCTAATGTTTTTTCTAGGTCTATGATTAATCTCAGTTACGGTTCTGTCAGGTATCACTTATGTTGCAGATGTTTAGTGTTAGCCTGGGCTTTGTTTTTTTGTTATGGAGTCTTGGCTTTTAAGCTGGGGTCTAGGCAAAACAACTAGTAAAACAAAAAGATCTATGATATACTATAACCATAATAAGTAAGCTCAATAAAATTTATAAAATAATAAGACATAAATATAAGAAAGGTTATATATGGAGAGGAGTGAGAAGATAAATAAAGACTATTTAATTCTTGGCGGTCTGATAGCCATGACTCTAGTCTCCGGAGCTATCCTTAGCTCCATCAAAGTTAATGCTGACGATTCTACTGTAGACGACATCTCCATCACTGTCCCGGTTTCTTGTTCTCTTTCTAGTACGGGTAATGACTCACATACCGCTACTATACCCAATGGTATTTATTCAGCTAACTATTCAGATACTACAAGTGGAGTAGATTACACTAATGGTATAGGTACCACTACTATTAAAGCTTATTGTAATGATAATAACGGTTTCTCTATCTATGCTATAGGCTATACTGGTGAAGAATATGGCGCGACTAACCTAGTAGGTAATATCACTAATCTCACTATTCCTACTGGTATCTATACTGCTGGGGATACTACATCAAAATGGTCCATGAAACTAACTGCTACTTCTGGAACTTATGCCCCTATTATTGCTGGCAGCACATCAGACACAGAAAAACTATCCGGAGACATAGACTATAGTAACTATGCTGAAATACCGGAAGAATATACTAGAGTAGCTTACAAAAACTCCATTACCGATATAGGAACTAATGCCGAAGGAAGCATCCTCACCACCACTTATGCCGCTTACATCTCCTCTACTCAGGCTGCGGATACGTATGAAGGGAAGGTGAAATTCACTCTGGTCCATCCAGCTTCGGTAAGCCCACCAGCAGTTCCTCTTGCGACGTCAAATTGTCCAGCTAATAAAATTTGTTATGTTCCCAACGCAAATGATATAGTAGGGTCTATGAGTTCACTTGGGGTTGTCGATGCCTCTTCTACCGCCGGAGCGCAAAGTACGGCCAGCAATGCTAATCCTACCTTGGTTGCTCCCAACTATTCCCGTAGTGGTTACGGCTTCGCCGGTTGGTCTACTGATTTTGCCGCGACTAGCTCTAGTGTGATTTATGGACCAAACCAAACTATCACAATTAGCACTTCTGGAACTGGAGACGCAGATGTTTCTACTAATGGTCTAATTCTTTATCCAGTTTGGGTCGCTTCAGTTGGCACTATTCAGGACTGGGGTGGCTGCTCAGACCTAACCGTCGCTTCCGGCTCTACTACTACTCTTAATAGCGTAACTGCTCTGACAGATCAAAGGGATGGTAATACTTACGCTGTAGCTAGATTAGCGGACGGCAAATGCTGGATGATAGAAAACTTAAGACTAGAAGCTGAAAATACTAGGACTGCCGAAAAACAAGCTCTCGCAGAAGGTTATGGAGCTAGTGCAATTTATGGTAACTTCGGAGGTCTAGCTGATTCTGAAAATGCTAATTTCACAGCAACAACAAATGCTACTGATACTATAATAGCTAATTCTCTCTATTACTCTAATACTCCGTCTGGCACTGCTAGCATAGATATCGGAGCTACCGGATATCCGGGTTTTCGCATGCCTCGTTATAACGACAATAATATTAACCGAGAACTTACCGCAAGCTACAATGGAAACGGAAGCGATTCTTATTATCAATGGTATAGCTATGGTAACTATTATACTTGGCATGCCGCTATCGCTGACTTAACTTATAATGAAACCAATAACCAAAATGTGATCGGAACCTCACTTTGTCCGGCTGGTTGGCATTTGCCGACTGGCGGACAGACCACCGTGAATACCACGGCAGATTTCTATATTTTAGGCAAAGCAATAATGGACGGTAATGAACCGGAAAGTTCCATAACTAGCGGCAGCAATTATTACGGCCCAAGCACAAAAAACAATGATGGCGATAACGCAACCAAGGCTTTTCGTAGGTTCCCAAATAATTTCATTTATGCTGGTAGTTTTTCTTCGGCGTCAATGGATAAGCGAGGCTCTAGCGGGAGATACTGGGCGTCCACCTCAAGCGACAATAGATGGGCATACTTTTTAGATATCTCAAAATCTATGTTTCAGGGCGATTATGTGGACCCAGGCGTTTCTGGATCTAAGGCAATAGGTGTTCCCATCAGGTGTGTTAATAGGACCTAAAAACGGCCTCTGGAGCCGTAGTGAAAGCGGGAGGATGTTCATCCTCAGTGCTCCCTTCAGAAACAAAAGAAGAGAGCTTGCTCTCTTATTTTGTTTCCTGGCGGAAGCGAGAGGATTCGAACCTCCGAGACAGTCAACCCGCCCACACGATTTCGAGTCGTGCGCCTTCAACCACTCGGCCACGCTTCCATGAATAATTCTATCACAAAATCTCTAAAATTACCACACAAATCTTTAAAATATGTTATAATAATAGCGTCACTTCTAAAAGTGATGCTCATTTAATTTCTAGGTGGATGCGTAAAAACATCCACATTTGCGTCGAGTAACCCTAAAGGTTACAATACGCCCCAATAAAACGTGTGTGCCCGTAGCTCAGCTGGATAGAGCGTTTGCTTGCGGAGCAAAAGGTCGTAGGTTCAAATCCTGTCGGGCATACCAAATAAAAAACAAGGCCGAGAGCCTTATTTTTTATTTTGCTATTGTTTATTTTTTTATGTTATAATGAAAACATGAATTGGGATCAAATAACTGACATTATTCTTTATACAAGCTTTGCCGTGCTTGCTGTTTTTATATTTATCGGCATTTATCAATTAATTACTAGAAAATCTCTTAAGAAGGTTGATAAGGCCCTTCTTTGGATGCCTTTGCCTCTGGTCTTAATGCTAATAACTTATCTTCTCTTTGATAAAATTCTTCCCCCTCTAGCTACTCGCCCGAATGGTTCCGGCGAGCCCAGTTTCCCCTCTACTCACGTCATGGTTGTTGCAACGATTTTCTTCCTTGCTACTATGGAGCTCCCAAAATATGTAAAGTCAAAAGCCGTTCGTATAATTCTTGAACTTATCATGGTTGTTTTATTGTCGTTAACCTGTATCGGTCGCGTAGCTTCCGATATGCACTCTCCTATTGACGTAATTGGTGCGCTTGCATTTGCCTTCATCTTTACCGAGATTTATTATCGAATCCTCCATCATAAAAAGGGCAAAAAATGAGTAGTGTTTTTACTAAAATTATTAATGGTGAGATTCCCTGTTATAAAATTTACGAAGACGATAAGACTATCGCTTTTCTCGACATCCATCCCGAAACAAAGGGTCATACCCTCGTCGTCCCGAAAAAAGAAGTCGATAAAATCTACGACCTCGAGGATGAAGATTACGACGCTCTTATGAAAACCGTTAAAAAATTATCAAAACACCTCGAAAAAATTTTCGGCGTTCGTACTCTCTGGAAAGTCGTCGGAACCGACGTCCCTCACGCCCACGTCCACCTCGAACCCTACGACGAAACCTGGTTCCAGGGCCGCGAAGTTAAAATGATACACGAAGAGTTCGAAGAACTCCGCAAAAAACTCGAGTATAAAATCTGACATACTTTACTTTTTTAATAAAATATGTTATTATTAAAGAATGTGGGAGCAACTTAAAATGGAGGTGATTTTACAATTATGGGGACAAACCTTGAAAAGGAATCAAAAATATACCCCGACTTCTCCGCATGGAAAGAGAACGCAACCAAGACTAAATCCGGTCTCGTTCTTGCACCGGAAAACTTTTATATTCTTGATGAGAGAGGACGTAAAAAGGAATGTTTTACCTGGGGCGAAGCAATAAAACTTGAGCACGACATCCTAAAACCTGCCGGCTGGCGCCTACCAACCATAAGCGAATGGAAGACGATCAATCAAAGTTACAGAGCTACAAAAGAAATTTGCTCTGTGCTTAATCTTAGCCTTAGCGGAATTGTCTGGCCAGAAAACATGGCGGAATATAATCGTCGTCCAACGACTATCTTCCACGACAGCCGAAATATTATTGGTTGCTATTGGTCATCTAGCGCCGACGGATTTTGTTACGCTAATTGTCTAAACCTTAACTCATCAGATGCCTACCCAATGTATTTTATTCAGCACAGGAACTTCGGTCAATCTATTCGTTGTCTCCTTAACGAATAATAAAAAGACACGAACTAATACCTAAATCAGCTACCATCTATAGACTTTGTAAGCCTCCATATTTTTTCAAGGGCGACTCTCGCGTGAGTCGCCCCATTTTTATTTTTCTTCTTACCTTATATCTTCAAAACATGTTATAATTATAAATAGAATAAGAGGAAGACTAAAATGAAATTTGCGCCGAGCTACGAACCAAACCAATACGAATCTGATATCTATGCCGCCTGGGAAGCCGCCGGCGTTTTTGATCCTAAGATTACGACGAAACCCGTCGACGACGACGGTGATGGTACTGATGACCGAGAAGGAGTTAAAAACACATTTTCAATCGTCATGCCTCCGCCGAACGCTAACGGTAACCTTCACATTGGCCACGGTTTAACCGTAGCTCTCGAAGATTCTCTTATCCGCTATTACCGCCTTAAAGGCACATCGAGCTGGTACATTCCCGGCGCTGATCACGCTGGCTTTGAAACTTGGGTCGTCTATGAAAAAGAACTCGAAAAACAAGGGCATACTCGTTTTGAATACTCTCGTGATGAACTTTATGCAAGAGTCTGGAATTTTGTCGCTGAACAACGCGGTAACATGGAGCTTCAACTTCGTGCTCTCGGCGCTTCCTGCTCTTGGGATGACTTAACCTTTACCCTAGACGAGAACGTTATCGATCGCGTCTATACGACTTTCGAAAAAATGTGGAACGACGGCCTAATTTATAGAGGCGAAAAACTTGTCAATTTCTGTCCGAAGCATAGAACCGCCTTCGCCGATATTGAGGTTGAGCACAAAGACGAAAAAGGTACTCTCTGGGACATTGCGTATGACGATATTATTGTGTCGACCACTCGCCCCGAAACGCTTTTTGGAGACGTAGCAGTCGCTGTAAATCCAGAAGATAAGAGATATAAAGATAAAATCGGTAAAACCGTCCATCTTCCCTTAACCGACCGTGAAATCCCGATTATCGCAGATGAACACGCCGACCCCGAATTTGGCACCGGCGCTGTAAAAATTACCCCTGCACACGACTTCGACGATTTCGAAGTCGGCGAGCGCCACGGCCTTGAACGCATTCAGGTCATCTCTGAAGACGGTAAAATGATTAATGTTCCTGAGAAATATGTTGGTCTTACTACCGAAGAATGTCGCAAACAGGCCCTTAAAGACTTAAAAGACCAGGGCCTCCTAAAAGGAGAGAGAAAAATAGAACACTCTGTCGCTCACTGTTATAAATGTGGTACTGTTCTCGAGCCGATGCTTAAGGAACAATGGTTTATTGATGTTGAAAAACTCGCAAAAACCGCTATTGAGCATCTTGGAAATAACGAAATTAAATTCCACCCCGAAAATAAGAAAAAAGTTTTAATTAATTATCTAAAAGGCTTAAAAGATTGGAATATTTCCCGCCAAATCCCTTGGGGTATCGCTATTCCGATGTTTAGGAAAATTGACGACTCTGCTACCGACGAGCCCGACTGGATTTTTGATCGTCGAACAAATTTAAAAGAAATCGAAAAAGCCGGCGTAAAATATGTCCGCGATGAAGATACTTTTGATACCTGGTTCTCAAGTAGCCATTGGCCAATTGTCTGCACAAACTGGACCGAAGAAAACTTTAACCCTTATTATCCATTAAATGTCATGGAAACTGGCGCCGACATTCTTTTCGCTTGGGTCGCTCGGATGATTATGATGGGACTTTACGTAACCGGCGAAGTCCCGTTCAAAGAAGTTTGCCTTCACGGCCTCGTCCTTGATGAACACGGCAAAAAGATGTCTAAATCTAAAGGCAACGTTATTAACCCAATGGATCTCGTAACTAAGTACGGTTCCGACGCCTTCCGCCTCGGTATTCTCCGTGGTCGTTCCGCCGGCATGAATCAAGCCTTCTCCGAAAACTCCGTAATTTCCGGTCGTAACCTCTGCAACAAACTCTGGAACATCTCCCGCCTCGTCCAATCCATCGTCGATGGGGGCGGTAAAGCGGGGGTGGCCGACAATACCTTTCTCGGGGGTATTTATGGATTTTCGAGTTCCGAGACGTATATTCCTGACGACCCCGACAGGTTCGCCTGCGAAGCGGGCGGTTCTGCCGGCGGTCCAGCGTATGACGTCGAGGACGAGAAAGTCCACCCCCGAAAAGGTATGTCGGACAGGACCCCCGCCTTTGACGATGGCGAGCCGAGCACGTTGCGAAATGCTGTCTCTAATTCTTACACTACCCTCAACATGGGCGAAGACTGGATCTGCCGCGAGATTAATAACTGTTTAGAACAGGTCGAACATGACATGAAAAATTACCGTTTCGCCGAAGCTGTAGAAGTTTTGTATCAGACTATCTGGGACAAATATGCCGACTGGTTCCTCGAGTCGCAGAAAATTTATAAAAACACTCCCCTCTTAAAACAGACTCTCGAAACCCTTCTTATCGCCCTTCATCCCTTTGCCCCCTTCGTTACTGAAGTAATTTGGCAGAACCTTTCTTGGACAAACGGCTTTATCGTTACCGCTAAATGGCCTGCAAAACTGCAATATGACCCTATTTCAGCCGAAAACTTTGAAAACATAAGAATTATCGTTTCCGAAGTCAGAGGCACCTTAGCGAGCCTCCCAGGCGCCAATAATAGTAAAAAATACGGCCTCTTATACGATAACGATAGCCTCGTGAACGATAACCAGCTCCTAATTAAGACTCTAACTAAGGTTCCGACTATTAATAGCCTTAGCGGTTCTCCTAGAGGCCTAAGAATAGCCCTCGCGAATCATGAACTTTATCTCGACGTCCCTGCTGAAACAGTGGAAGAATACAAGGATGCCCTTACCGAAAAAATCCTCTCTGTTGGCCGCGAACTAGATAACCTTAATCTCCGTATGACGAATCCTAACTACGTTAATAAAGCTCCTGTCCATCTTGTCAAAGAAACCGAGGATCAAATCAAAGAAAAACAATCTCTCATCTCCCATCTCAAACAGCAACTGGAGATAATTCAATAAGACTATGGACCAAACCCTATTTACTACCATAAGTATTATCGTCATCTTCGCCTTCGGCAATCTTGCTCATTTCCTCTATGATCTAAGTAACGAAAACAAAATCCTCGGCCTCTTTACCGCCGTCAACGAATCTACCTGGGAACACATCAAAATCGCCATCACCCCTACTTTACTCTGGAGCCTCATAGACGGCTTCATCTATGGTGTAAATCCCAATTATTTTACCGCTAAACTCGCCAGCCTCCTTATTCTTATCTTCTTTATCCCCTTTGTTTTTTACTCTTATACTAGAATTAGTAAAAAACCTATTCTCTTTATTGATATTATAACTTTCCTTATCGCCATTATCTTCGCCCAACTGACTTTCGCCGCCATCATCAATCAACCTTCTATTCCCTACTGGGCGACTTATCTTTCCGGCATAGGTCTTTTCATCTTCTTCGGCGCCTATATGACTCTTACCCTTATGCCACTAAAACAAATCCCGTTTAGAGACCCTATTACCGGTCAATACGGTTTCCGCGCCCATCGAAATTTCTTCAAATCCCTTAAGAAAAAATCCCAAAACAAAAAATAATCCCAAAACAACCCCTGATTCTTGACAAAATTTATAATTAGTGCTATAATAAAGCTAAGTTGTCCCAATGGGAGGATAACTCGCATCTGCCTGTGTATACAGAGCGGAAATCTTAAAAGGAGGTGTTCGTATGAATACCAAAGAGAAGCTGTATAATATTGAGGACGGCCCTAGCCGCGACCGGCTTATCGACGCATTTAAATATGCGTACGATAAAAATGCTAACGTCGACGTTCATTTTATCGTCGCGCTTGGCTACAGCGCCCCTCGAGACGACCCTAAGTGCGCCTATATCCCTGCCTATATGGGGAAAACGCGCATTACTCGTCTCGAACATGAGAATGGTACCGGCAACTCGTTTAATGTCTATGGACATTGTCGCGCAAGCCTTACTCGTATCGACGGGTTCGGTTCGGATTCCGATGCTAGCACCTACCGGTTTGTTGCCTACTACAATGCCGCAAACCGTAAAGGAACCATTCGCTTTTCCGAGTAAACCCTCCTTACCCCCATTGCACCCGCCCGGACCTTGTGTCCGGGCACTTTTATACCCCTAAAACCTTGCTATTTTTTAAAAAGTATGCCATAATTTAAACAAGAGCCCTAGTCTCCGCACCTTTATTTTTTTACTCGCATCTTTTTATTACAAAACAAGTTGTCAATAAGAGCCCCTTTACCCCCGAAAGATTCAAAGTTGGTAAACCGTCATCTTACGTTAAGCCTATCCATGCATTTTTTTAAGGAGGGATAAAAATGAAAAGGCAGTATACGAAGAAATACGAGTTAACCGATATGACCATTGAGGATCGAGATTCTGACGGTCGCACAGTTGTCGTCCATCGCATCCGCTCCCTTCGGAGTTTTAAAGTCATCAAATGGGTCCGTGGCAGGAGAATTATCTCTGAAATTCGTATCGGCGATCTCGGCGGTTATATCGAGAAGGAAGACAATCTTTCTCATTTCGGCGAAGCCTGGGTTGATGATACCGCTATCGTATTCGGGGACGCTAAAGTTTCCGATAACGCTTGGGTCGGCGGCTATGCCTTAGTCTACGACGAGGCTAAAATCTCCGGTAACGCCAAGGTTCGCGATACGAAAATCTGCGGCTGCGCCGAAGTCCGCGACAATGCTGTCGTCGATAAAGCCGGCAAAAAAATCAAGGGATCTACTCTTATTTACGGGAATATGCATGTTCCCTCGATACCTTAAAAAAGGTAATAAATTGATCGAGTAAAGGCTGTCCTTAGGACAGCCTTTTTTATTTGTTAAATTTATCTAAATTAAATAGAGGTCTTCCCTTTTCTCCGTCAATAATTCCCTGCGCCTCCCGAAGAAGCTTCGTTAAAGCCTTAGGAGACGACGCCGAACCAACATGTACAGTTTTTACTACTCGGTTTCCCTCTTTATAACATACCTGTACCCCAGTTGCACCAGAAGTCGTCTTAAATTTCCGTATATAAGCCATGGCCTAATTGTAGCATACTTATCCACAAAAACCGTAACCGAATTATTATTAATTCCCTTATGCCTAGCAACCATTCGGTCTAGCAACCGCACTTGACAAGCAAAAAAGCCTACGCTAAAATAGAACCAACAACTACGGCGGGTTAGCCGGAGTTGGGAGAACGTGAAAGTTTTAGCATCTGTCCGAGTTTAATAGAAGTAAGATCTTAGCATGCTAAAACAGGGAAAAACTCAGTTTTTAGCAACCGACTAAAAATAGGACGGTAAATTTTGCATAAAAAAATGAAAAGCTTATGCTGTCAAAAAATTCCACATGGGAATATGGTATAATTAGAGAAATGAACGTACCGATTACGCAATCTAAGGAATGGCAAAAACTTCAAGACAACCTAGGAGAGGTGAGTTTTTTTGAAGAGGGAAGCGGATATCAATATCTCGCGATTTTAAAAACTACTCCATTAGGGAACTATCTTTACCTTCCTTATGGCCCAGTCTACGAAGACCGAAAAGGTTTTGAAAATGCCTTAAAAAGGTTAAAACCCCTCGCAAAAGAGAAGAAAGTTTTTTTTATTCGGATTGAGCCTAAAGATTCAGCTTTCCCGAGCTCTCTTGATGCGGAAAAAACAAAAGATCTTAATCCGAAGGAAACTTGGGTTCTTGATTTAACAGGGAGCGACGAGGAATTAAAAGCTAAACTCCCCTCCCGCCTTCTCCGTTATTATAAAAATGCTGAAAAAAACGGCCTCAAAATTACTACTAGTCATAACCCCGAGGACATTCATTATCTACTAGATTTACAAAAAACCCTTGCTAAAGAGAAGGGAATCAACACTTTTTCCGAGAAATATCTTAAAACTGAGCTGAAACAACCCTTCGCGACCCTATATCTAGTTAAATACCTTTCAGAGATAGTCGCTGCCGGTCTCGTCTTTGACGACAAAAAGACTCGCTATAATCTTCAGGGCGCCCAATCTGAACTAGGGAAAAAGCTTCACGCTACCGGCATTTTAACTATAAAACTTATTCTAGATGCGAAAGAAAAAGGTTTAAAAGCTTTCGATTTCTGGGGTATCGCCCCTGAAGACGCTCCCGCTTCACACCCTTGGGCCGGCTTTACTAATTTTAAAAAGACTTTTACGGGAAAAGAAGTAGCTTATGCCGGAACGCACGACCTCGTTCTTAACCCCTGGAAATACCATCTCTATAAAATCCTCCGCCAGTTTAATCGCATTTTAAGAAAATAAGTTATAATAAGAATATGAAATTTGTTACGCTAGAACCGGAAGACTTTCGTAAATTCGCCGATAAAAACTCCTATAAATCGTTCTACCAAACCCCCGAAATCGCAAAATTACGCGAGGAAAACGGCTGGACCGCCTACTATCTCGGTGTCGCCGAAGCTGAAGACGGGTCTTCAGCTTGGGTACACAAGCTAGTTGCCGCCGCCATGATTGTCGCGAAACCTACGTTTCTTGGTAAATCGACCTTTTATTGCCCCGGCGGACCCCTGATTGACTACGAAAATACGAGCCTCGTTAATTTTTTCTTTAAAAATTTAAAAGCTTATATTAAGTCTCATAACGGCTATCTTCTTCATATTGAACCCTATTACGAGCTAATCGAACGTGATCGCGACGGTTTGCCGAAGGAAAAAGGTTTTAATCATAAAAAAGCTATAAAAAATCTCGTTTCTCTCGGCTTCAAAAAACTTCCCCATTCCGACGAACCGCAATACTCCTTCGCTTTAGAGCTAAAAAACCGCTCCGCCGAACAAATTTTCGCCGAAATGAAGCGAAATACTAGAAATCATATCAGAAAAGCCGAGAAAATGGGCGTTAAAATTCGCGAACTAAAAAGGGAAGAGCTAGGCATTTTTAAACAAATCACCGAATCTACAAGTCACCGCCGTAATTTTACCGACAAACCCCTCTCTTATTACGAAAAAATGTACGACCTCTTTAACAACAGAGATGAAGTAAAATTTCTCCTAGCAGAAGTTGAAAATGGCGATGGTGCACCGAGCACGTTTCGGAATACTACTTCAAGTTGTCTTCCTCTATCTGCCGCTATGTTCATGTTATACGGTAACGAGGTGATTTATCTCTTCTCCGGCTCCGATGAAAAATATATGAAAGACTATAACGCTCAATACCTTATCCAATGGCACATGATAAAGTACGCTATCGATCATAAATACGAACGTTATAATTTTTACGGTATTAACGGCCTCCCTGATAAAAACTCGAAAGACTACGGCATCTACGATTTTAAGAAGGGCTTTACCTCCGAAGAAACCGGTCGTGTCATTGAGCTTCTCGGCGCTTACGAACTTCCTGTAAACCGCCCTTTTTATTATCTACACGACCTCCTCTCAAACCTAAAGCGTCACTAAATAATGGACATTTTTAAAACGATTATGTTATAATAAACTTATCTAGTAATATAAAAAATTATAAGTGAGGATCAATATTTCATGAAAAAGGTCATCAGAAGTGAGAAGCGAATCGGTCTAGTAACCGATAAAATTTCCCCTCTCTCTCTTAGCAGGAACCTTCATTTTAGTTAGGGGAGGGGACTAAGATGAGAAGAAAGACCAATATAGAATACTTAGTAACGGGAATCTTAGTCGCGGGAACGTTAGTTCTCGGGACTATTTTAAGCTCAATTAAAGTTAGTGCTGATACTAATGATACTGTAGTAGACGAAGTCAATGTTACCGTCCCAGTAGCTTGTACGATGAATGGTGTAGTAAATACTGCCCATACTGCAACCCTCATGAATGGTACTTATTCCGCAACAACGGGTAGTGACTATGAAAATGGGATAGGTAAAACTACTCTAACTACTTATTGTAATGATTACAATGGCTTTTCTATTTATGCGATAGGTTATACTAATAATACAGAAGGAATTAATACTTTAATCGGTCAATCTACTGGACAAACGATTAATACAGCAGTTTATACTAGTGGGGACACTACTTCTTCTTGGTCTATGAAACTAACTAAAGTTACGGATACAAGTACATCATACATTCCAAATAACTTAACTATTACTAATAACTTTAATAACTACCACAGTGTCCCTACTGAATATACTAAAGTAGCTGAATACCATGCTTCTACTGGCTCTTCGGCTACTGATACAATACTTGGCTCTAAACTAGAAACTACTTATGCTGCCTATATCTCCCAGACTCAAGTTGCTGATACTTATGAAGGGAAAGTAAAGTATACATTAGTCCATCCTGCCTCGGCAGCAGCTCCGCTTGGTCCGCTTAGAGCTAGTGACTGTTCAGCCAATTCTATCTGCTATGCTCCTAATGCAAGTGATATTATAGGCTCTATGGATTCAATTAGTGAAACTAAGATTTCTACTTCAGAAACGGCTGGGGTGCAGACCGGTATTACATCCGGAACAGCAGAATTAATTGCTCCTAACTATTCTCGCTCTAATTACGGCTTTGCTGGTTGGTCTACTGACTTTATTGCAACAAATAGCTCTACTATCTACGGTCCGAACGAAACAATTACAACAGGTGACTTATCTGCTAACGGTATGATTCTTTATCCGGTCTGGGTAGCTTCGGCTGGGACTATGCAGAATGCTAGCTCTGTCTGTTCCAACCTTACTGCCGCAACCTATGATAGTACAAATAATAAAATGAATGCTACCTTGGCTAGCGTATCCGCCCTGACGGATTCGCGTGATGGTAATACCTACGCCATTGCTAAACTTATTGATGGTAATTGTTGGATGATAGAAAACCTCCGCCTAGACAATAGTGTTACTGCTACCACTATTGCTTCTGATTCTCAGGGTATTGGTGGTAACTTTACCAAACTTCCAGCTAATGTTAACGCTACTTGGGGCTCCGATACTAGCAACGATGTCTACGGCGCTGACACCACCACCTATCCTAACGCTGATGGTAATACTTATACAAAATACACTCTCCCCCAACTTAACACTAACAATACTAACAGAAATCTTACTACTAGCTATAATGGCACAGGCAATACTATATATTATCAATGGTACGCTTATGGTAACTATTACTCCTGGGCTGCTGCTATGGCTAATACTACCTCCATGTATAGTTATTCCGATTCTGATACTGCCGGTACCTCTCTTTGCCCAACTGGCTGGCGACTACCTTATGGTAGTAGCTCCAATAATGGTGCTACTTCCAAAGGTTTCTTTTACCTCCATACCTTAACGACGATCAATGCTGCTACGCAGAGTTCTAAGGCCTCTAAGGTTTGGCGCAGCTTCCCGAATAACCTTGTCTACTCTGGTTTCTTCTATGGCTCGTCGGCGTACGGACGTGGCTCGAATGGGAATTATTGGTCGTCTACTGCAAGTGATTCTGATTATTCGTATGTTCTGTACATACGTAGTTCTAGTATGAACGTAGGTACATCTCAATCCTATAAGTATTATGGGCACTCTATTAGGTGCGTGCGGTAGAGGGGACTAGCTCTGTCCTTGTTTTCTTTCCGTTTTTAGGAGTTCTCCCCAGATTTCTATCTCTGGGAAAAAACACTTCTGAACCTAAGCGAAGGAAACGCATAAAGGCGAGCATAGAATAAGGCGCCCCCCTTCCCGCGAGTAAAAATAAAATACTTCTTTTCGTGCTATAATTTCCCTATGAATAATAATTCTACTTGGAAAATTATCGCGAAAAATACCTTTACTCTCTTTAACTTCGTTAACCTCATTCTCGCTCTTATGGTTGCCTTCGTCGGTAGTTATAAAAACATGCTCTTTATTTTTATCGCTATCGCAAACACTCTAATTAGTATTATTAATGAGCTCCGCGCAAAAAGAATTATTGATAAACTTAAACTTCTCGCCGAGCAACGTCCTACGATAGTAAGAGACGGTAAACCCTACCAAATTCCCCCCGATGAAGTAAAAAAAGGTGACCTCCTAGTTCTTAGTCTTGGTGATCAAATCATGTATGACAGCGTCATAGAGTCCGGCACTATTGAAGTTAATGAATCCTTTGTAACCGGGGAACAAGACAATATTCCGAAAGACAAAGGTGATAAACTTATCTCTGGCTCTTTTGTTGTTTCTGGTACCGCTAAAGCTCTCGTTGAGAACGTTGGAGAAGATAATTTTGTTAATAAACTCGAAACCGAAGCTCATACAATTAAAACCGCCGACTCTAAGCTTTTCAAATTAATGAACGACATCGTTAGATATATTTCCTACGCTCTTATTCCTATTGGTCTCCTTCTTCTTTGGTCAAGATTCCGCACCGAAAGCGATACAACTGTTGCCGTAACGAGTACCGTCGCTGCTCTTATAAATATGATCCCCGAAGGGCTTATTCTCTTAACCTCTAGCGTCCTCGCTCTTGCTACTATCCGCCTCTCCCGTAAAAAAGTCCTCGTCCAAGATCTCTATTCGATCGAAACTCTCGCTCGTGTTGATACAATTGCATTAGATAAGACTGGAACTCTAACTACTGGGAAAATGGCGGTGCATGATTTTATCCTTCCGAAAGAGGATACTCTAAAAAACGTCTCTAAAGACCCCTCCCTCGCCGAAAAATCGTTTCTAACCGCCCTAGCGTCGATTTTAAGCCATCAAACTTCCGAAAACGCTACCATAACCGCTTTAAAACGAAAATTCCTAGGAAGGGCCAAATTTAAAGAAATAGAAGGTATTACCGAAGTCATCAATTTCTCCTCCGACCGTAAATATTCCGGTTTTAAAACAAAATCCGCCACCTACCTCCTCGGTGCCATTGAATTCATCACGGACGATAAAAATATCATTAAACAGGTCAAAACCGCTTCCGCCGGCTACCGTACCCTCGCGGTCGTCAAGATGGAAAGACAGCCCGAAGAAGATATTTTAGCTCCTTGCAAATTACTGGGTATTATCCGCCTCGAGGACGAAATCCGCCCCGACGCTAAAGACATTATTAACTATTTCTATAATAACGACATCAACGTAAAAATTATCTCTGGCGACGACCTCTCCGCCGTTACCGAAATCGCCGAAACCGTCGGCGTAAAAGACTTAAGCGGGGTTGATCTCTCTATCGAAAAAAACCTAAATTACGATAAATTGGTTAAAAATTACTCTATTTTTACTCGCGTTACCCCGGCCCAAAAGAAACAACTCATAAAAGCCTTAAAAAAACAGGGAAGAACCGTCGCTATGACTGGCGATGGCGTAAACGATATTTTAGCTATGAAGGAAGCCGATGTCTCCATCGCTATCGGTGACGGCTCCGACGCCGCCCGCCGTTCCGCTAAACTCGTCCTCTTAAATTCCGATTTTGAATCCGTCCCGAGCATTATCGACGAAGGTCGCCAATCTATTAACAACCTTGAACGTTCTACCGCCCTCTTTCTCGCTAAAACTATCTACGCTTCTATTCTCGCCGTCATTTTCGTCATCCTTCCTTTTAGTTACCCTTTCAGCCCGATCGAGATGAGCCTTCTTAACTTTACCTGTATCGGTTTCCCTGGCCTTATTTTAGCCCTAGAACATAATACCGAGCGCATCAAAAACCGCTTTACAAAAAATATCATCGAATATTCCTTCCCAATTGGCCTTACGGTTTCTCTCTGTATGCTCGCCCTCTCAGTTATCTCCCATTTCCAAGATTTCTCTCGTTTTGAGCTTACTACTACCTCGGTCTTCGTCGCTTTTACTATTGACCTGTTTCTTATCTATTGGGTCTCTAGACCGCTTAACAAACTCCGCGCTACCCTTCTTCTTACTATTATCGGCATTATGGCCGCCACCTTCTTTATCCCCTTTACTCGCGAATTTTTCGAATTCACTTTTCTAACAAAAAATGGCCTTCTTATTATGGGCTTTATTATCCTTGCCGGCTTTCTTATTTTCACCTTCCTTCGGCTCTTTCTTCGCCGTCTCTCTGAAAAACTGATTCAAAAACTCCAGTTCTAATTAATATTACCAACTATTATAATATTTCCAATTGTTATTGACTTTTCCATTGGTCTATGCTAAAATCAATGGTAAGGAGACGCTATGTATACTACTACTATTAATCAAAACGGACTAATTCTATTAAATAAAAACGCCCGTAAAGCGCTTGGTTTAAAACTAGGTGATAGGGTAACGGTTAATTTCTCTAAACACTCCGCTATTATAGAGCGAGAATTGAGCGATGAAGAATTTTTTAATAAACTAGACGCTATTAAGAGTAAAAAAACTAAACAAAATATTCAAAAATTAGCCGGTAAATCCGCCGATGAGTTGTTCGAGCTCTCTATTAAAAAAGTAGCAAAAGGAAAAACTAATGGCGACTGATTCTATCGATACAAACATTATCCTTCGCTGTATTCTTGGCGACGTACCGGAACAAAGAAAAACCGCCGCTAAATTCTTAAGAACCCCGAATACAACGCACTATCTCTCTAGCCAGGCTATCCTTGAATGTATTTATGTTCTAGAAATAGCGGAAGAAATACCTCGCGAGGAAGTCGTAGACTTGTTAAATTTTTTTCTTACCCGATATAGTGATGTTCTCGAATATGATCACGAAATGGTCGCTATAGCCTTATCTTATTATCGAACCTATCCAAAATTATCCTGGGCAGATTGCGCCCTCTCTGCCGAAGCCGAGCTAAAACATCGCGAACCTCTATTTACTTTCGACAAAAAGCTTGCGAATCAGCTCCCTCAAGCAAAACTATTGGCCTAGTCCTAGTCTTCAATCGAAATCCTTGGATAAATATTCAAGGTATATGGATCAGTCGGTTTTACTCCTGACTGGACTTCGTAATAACATGCCGCCGCAACCATCGCCCCATTATCCCCCGACAATGACGGCGCAGGGAAAAATACAGGGAGATTTGGAAATTGCTTTTTCTGAAGCATAAAATGATTTGAATCTTCAAGTCCAGCTGAAGAAAAAGCAATTTCAAATCTCCCCCGTAATTCTTCATTTGCGGATACTCCTCCGGCAACAACTACAGACTTTACATCCGGATACATTTCTAATGCCACCTGCAATTTTTCTACTAAAATATCTACCGCTGTCTTCTGGAACGATGCCGCAAAATCCGCTACCTGTCCTGAATTAAGCAACTCTGCTAATTTATGCGACGGATACGAAATCGGTACCCCTACCTCTTTTTGCACCGCTCGTAAAACTGCCGTCTTTAGCCCCGAAAACGAGAAGTCTAACCCCTCGACTTTCGGATGTGGGAACCGGTATCGCTTCGGATTGCCAACAGGAGAAGTTTTTCCATCCGACTCGAGAGCATTTCCGCGGTCGTCGACCCGACGACGGCAGAACGAGCCCCCCGTAAAGACGGGCGGGCGAGTGGGCTCGAGAGTGGATGAAAAAACTTCTCCCTTGGCCACAGCAACAATGCTTGGTCCTCCCGGATAGGGAAGCCCTAGAATTTTCGCAACCTTATCAAAACATTCCCCAACCGCATCATCCCTCGTCGTCCCGATTATTTCAAACTGATTATGTCCCTTCATATACAAAATCTGCGTATGTCCCCCTGAAATCACCAGCGCAAGCAAAGGGAAAGATGGGAGAGTAGATAAAAAATCTTCTTTAACCGGCGCGAGCCAATTCGCATACACATGTGATTTCAGATGATGAACCGCATATAAAGGTTTATTGTGTAAAATCGCTAAAGTTCTTGCCGTTAACGTCCCGATAAGAAGAGAACCGAGTAACCCCGGCGCATGCGTTACCGCAATCGCATCAATATCGTCCCAGGTACACTCCGCATCAGAAAGCGCCTTATTTACGACCGGTAAAATCGCTTCTAGGTGGCTCCTCGCCGCTACCTCCGGGATTACTCCCCCATATTCTTTAAAAATATCAATCTGCGAAACTACTACGTTCGACAAAATCCGTACCCCGTCCTCTACAATGGCCGCCGCCGTTTCATCACAACTCGTCTCAATCCCTAATATTTTCATCCCTTAATTATATCACAAAATGAATATTTATTCGTGGTGATATTTTCCTCCTCGACTAATTTCTTGCGCCCGATATATTTGTTCTACTACCATTAACCGGAATAACTGGTGCGGAAAAACTAATTTTGAAAAGCTCCATACAAAATCCGCCTTCCTCCGTACTTCCGCCGAAACTCCATATGCTCCCCCAATCAAAATTACTACCTCCCGCCCGTCAAAAAACACCTTTTCTAACCTCTGTGAATATTCGTCTGATGATATATTTTCACCACGTTCATCGCAACAAATTACGTACTCTTGTCCCGTAAATGGCCAGCTCTCTAACTTTTTCGTCAATTTCTCTTCATCATAGAATTCCCATGAAACCTCAAACGGTTTCCGAAGCCGCTTTTCATATTCCGAAATTAACTCTAGAATCGCCCCCGAATTTTTCTTCCCCCCACAAATAATTCTAATCATATTCCCATTATACACCAGCGTCCATATTATCCCAACGATAAAAACCACAGCACAATAAGATTTTACCAAAAGCAGTGAACTTTAAATTATAGAGAATAAAACACTCATGTTAAAAGTTTTTATTTTTATAGTTGAAATTATTTTTTTGATATGTATATAATATGCCCGGGTTGGCTTCGGAGTTTGGTGGGCCAATTCACAAACGACAATGTTTGTGATGTGTGAGGTGACCATTAAACAGTATTCTAGGCGTCCAGGTTGCCAGGAAGGAGATAAAATGACCTTACAGATTAATCTGTTATGTATCATAATTCCTAAGCGAAACCGCCGAAGTAAAAAATCTAACTAGGTGCAAACCTAGTTAGAACCAACCACGAAAAGCTCTTTCTAGAGGAGCTTTTCTTATGCTTCAATTTTATCGTATTTATACATTATATGCAAGCTTGAAACAAAAAATGGCTAGGCTGGCAGGATTCGAACCTGCGAATGACGGGACCAAAACCCGTTGCCTTACCACTTGGCGACAGCCTAACGTACTATTATTATACCACAAAATTATCCAAAAAGCATATTTTCTACCTATGAAATTTTCATAACCCTTTCATACCTTTTTCATATGAAAAATTATAACAATTTCATATGAAACTATTGACTTTTTTCATACCTTGCGTTATAATAGACAACGATATGGATAATCAAGAACTACTACAAGAACCGATTAAACTTAAGCATCCCCATGATATTAAAAATGTAGACTTGCCGGCTCTTTTTGAACGGTATTTAGCTAATCCTCTCACCGCAGAAAAATATCTTAACGATACTTCTGAAACGAAATATATTTTCTGGGATAAAGCTAAATATTTTGAACCTATCCCTGGTTTTACCCCAACCGAATCGTGGGCGCTTGCTCATCAATTACGTCAGCTTACGTCTAAGCCTACCCCGATTAAAACGGAACAAGGAATCTTCTTTTCTTATCACCGCATGAATTATATAGACGAGGCCCTTAGAGATATTGATATGCACGCTGGCGGACTTCTATTGTCTGGCGAGCCTTCCCGAGTCGTCGAGTCCCAGCGCCAAAAATACCTCGTCCGCGGTATCGTTGAAGAGTCAATTTCTTCTAGCCAGCTAGAAGGAGCAGATACCTCTAGTCGCTATGCTAAAAAAATGATCGCCGAGAATATCAAGCCACGCAATAAAAGCGACCAGATGATTCTTAATAATTACCTAGTTATGCAACAAATTGAACAGAAATATAAAGACGAACCTCTCTCTATTTCTATGCTCCGCGAACTTCAATCCGAACTAGTTTATAAAACCCTTAGTCCTGAATTTACTCCGGGGAACTTCAGGCGCGATTCCGATAATATTGTTGTTAGCTACGATGATAAAATCGCCCATACTCCCCCCTCTGCTACGTTCGTCGCTAAAGAGCTAGAACGTCTCGTATCATATGCTAATAATAACGAAAAATTTGTCCACCCAGTCATCAAGGCCATTCAGCTCCATTTTTGGATTGGATATCTTCATCCATTCCCAGATGGGAATGGTCGGTTAGCTCGCGCGGTTTTTTATTGGTATTTGTTTAGGCATAATTATTGGGCTATGGCTTATCTTCCAGTTTCTACCCTTCTTAAACGCTCCCCTAAAAAATATACCTACGCTTACGTCTACTCCGAACAAGATAACTATGATTTTTCTTATTTCTTAGATTTTCACCTAAAAACTATTCTTAAAGCTATCGAAAAATTTAAAGAATATATAGAACAAAAAACCGAGGAAAGCGAGAGCATTATTTCTAAAATTACTGCAAAATATCCTTCTCTAAATAGCCGTCAAGTTTCAGCCCTTCACCATCTACTAAATGACGGCAAAAACTACACCTCGGCAAAATCCTATAGCATGCTAAATAGCATTACTAGACGTACAGCATATTCCGATCTTAAGAAACTTAAAAGACTCAACCTCGTTAAAGTTGAGACCGTTGACCAAGTAACACATTATTACGCCTCGGATAAATTAAAAACAATATTCTAATATTTTTACCTCTATAAACCTATGAAATTTTCATACCTCTTTCACACCTTTTTCATATGAAATACTGGAAAAATTTCACACCTATCTATTTAGCCTTTAAATTATAGGCCTCGTCTCTCTTATTTCTTGCGCTTACCTAGAACTTGTGCTATATAATATAATATGGCTACTAAAAGACGCAAATCTACCCGTTCAAAAAAATCCCGTAAAAACGCTCGTAAAGAAGCCCCTGTTGAACACGAACTTCCCGGCGGTTTCTGGCGCCAAATTACCGCCGTTTTAATGATTACACTTGCGCTTTTCTTTGTCATTACTTGGTTTGGTCAGGGCGGTACAATTTTAAACGAAGTCCATAAATTTTTCCTCAGTATTATCGGCTTTGGGGCTTATTTTATCCCGGCCCTCCTTGTCTATTTAGCCGTAAAAATCTTTCGCTCCGAAGATAATCGCGTCGCGGCCCCCGTTTATATCGCGAGCCTCCTTATGATTGTCTGGATTTCTGGTATCGCCGCAATCTGGAAAAACGGCGGCTACCTCGGCTCTTGGTTAAACTCCCTAATGACTAATGTTTTAAATCAAGGCGTCGTTATTTTTATTTATATTATCCTAATCTTTATTACTACTGCTTTCATTCTTCAAATTTCTCCACTCACCTTCTTCAAGGGAACTAAAAATTTAGTCAAGTCGGGTAAAAAACTTGACCAAGATTCCGAAAATTCGAAAAAAGGTAGAAAACTTGGCCAACTCGAAATCAAAGTTAATTCCGGCCTTGGCTCGACCGAAACTGCTACCGAGTCGAATTCTCGCCTCCTACATAAGACCCCTGCTAAAACGTCTGCCGAACCCGTTAAAGAAGAAAAAGCCCTTGTTGCTATCTCCGACCCTGACTGGAAAATGCCTTCAACTGATCTCCTCGAGAAGAAACAATCTCCCGCCGACGCCGGTAATATTCAACAAAACGCCTACATTATTAAATCAACCCTCGCCGAATTTGGTATTGAGGTTGAAATGGAAGGCGCGAACGTCGGTCCCCGCGTAACGCAATATACTATGCGCCCGCCTGCCGGCGTTAATTTAAGTAAAATTCTCGCCCGCGATAAAGAGCTCGCGCTTAATCTCGCCGTTGATAAAATTCGTATCGAAGCTCCAATCCCCGGGACTCGTTCCGTCGGTGTCGAAATCCCGAATGCTCGCTCCGCCGATGTTCGTTTGCGTTCTGTCCTCGAGTCTAACGACTGGAAAAAATCCTCCGACCCGCTTACTTTTGCCGTAGGGAAGGATATTTCCGGTCGCGCCGTCGTTACAAATCTTGCTAAAATGCCGCATCTTCTAATCGCTGGTACTACCGGTTCTGGTAAATCCGTTATGACAAATACTCTTATTACCTCGCTCCTCTATCGTAACGCTCCTTCTGATATGAAACTTATCATTGTCGACCCGAAACAGGTCGAAATGGCTCAATATAACGACATCCCGCATCTTCTAACTCCAATCATAACTAGTACCGAAAAGGCTCTCTCGGCAATGAAATGGGCAGTCGGTGAAATGGAGCGTCGCTATTCTCTTATGGCCGAGGAGAAAGTTAAAAACATCGCCGACTATAACGCTAAAATGGCGAAATCCGATGATCCCGAAAAAGAAGGGAAGATGCCATACATCGTCGTTGTAATTGACGAAATGGCCGACCTTATGATGATGGCTGGAAAAGACCTTGAAATGCTCATAGTCCGTATCGCTCAAAAGGGTCGCGCCGCCGGTATCCATCTCGTCCTCGCGACTCAGCGTCCCGAAGTTAAAGTTATCACCGGCCTTATTAAGGCAAATATCCCCGGTCGTATTGCCTTCGCGGTCGGCTCACGTATCGACTCCCAAATCATGCTCGACCAAGGCGGCGCTGAAAAACTTCTCGGTAAAGGCGATATGTTACTTCTAACAACTGAAATGATGGGCAAACCTCGCCGCATCCAAGGCGCTTGGGCTTCTGATGACGATATTAATAAAGTCACCGATTTTCTAAGGTCCCAACGCCCTCCCGAATACAACAACGAAGTTATCGCCCAGACCGTTGCGATTAAAGGTATGGGTCCTTCTATGGGCGGCAGTATTGGCGATCTCGGCCGTCGTTACGATCCAAACGACCCAGTCGTTCGAAAAGCCGTCGAAATTAGTTTATCGAAAGGTAAATTTTCTACCGCCATGCTTCAGACTTACCTCGGTAAAGGCCACGGCTTCGTTTCTGGTCTTGCTATCTGGTTTGAAGAAATCGGCGTCATCGGTCCTCAAAACGGCAACAAACCCCGCGACCTCCTCATCTCTTCTATGGAAGAATTCGACCAGCTAGCGCAGTGAGCGAAAAACAAACACTCGTGTTTGTTTTTCCGAACGCGCGACGCTGGACGACTCGCGAAGCGAGTCGATGCGCTAACGCAGTGAGCGAAAAATAAAACCGCTTGCCTTTATTCTTTTCCCGTTATAAAATAAAAATACAATAACTTGTCGCACATAAAAAACGACACCGTGAGGTCCAATTAACAATCAGCAGTTATTGTACTTCTCGCGGTGCCATTTTTATGTAACATTAAAAATAGAAAACAGTACCGCAATAAAATAAAGTTTAAAGAGGTAATATGCGGCCTAAACGTTTTCAAGAAAACATAACTCAAATTTTAAAAAACATAACCTGTCATTTAACAGGGGGCAGAAAAAACATAATCTTAAAATCTAAAATCATAGTTTTAAGCCTAGCTTTTATAACTTTAGGCTTTTTTCATGGAAATAATATTTCTGCCTTAAGCTACCAAACCGCTACTAATATTAATTTTACTTTTAACCCATCTCTCTCTATTTCCTTGTCCGGCGGAGGCCTTATTATTTCAAACCTCATCCCAGGCACTTCATCAGACAGTAATATTATTACCGTCTCAGTATCTAGTAATACAGTTAGCGGCTACTATCTCGTTGCTACCGCCGGTACCTCTTCGACTAATACTAACCTTACTCATACCGAAAATAGTCAATATCACTTTACTAACCTCGCTACTACCGCGGGAATAGTGAATAACTTATTGAATATCCCTGATGATTACTGGGGCTATTCTTACTCTGCTGATAGTGGAATAACTTGGGTTAGTGGAAATGTAGGGAATACCGCTGTTGGCTACGCCGGCCTCCCGCTGGATAATAATGATTATGGCGAAACCGGCGTCATATTAATTGATGAAGATTCTGCTACTAATAGTTCTGTCCAATTTAAAATTGGTGCTAAAGCCTCCCCGACCCAACCCTCCGGCGAATACACTAATATCATTAATTTTTATGCTATTGCTTACCCCAATCCATAACTTTTAATCCTACCCTCTTGTAGAATTTCACTCTCTGTGTTATAATTAAACTACAATATTAGCTCAGTAGATGTACCGATAAAGAGTAGCATCTACTTTAACCAAAGGAGTACCTATGAAAGACTACGAATTAACAGTCTTATTTCATCCCGATCTCGAGATGAATCTAGATCCAGCCGTAGATAAGGTAAAGAAAATTATCGAATCTGCTGGTGGCAAAATCGAAAAAGAGGAAAACGAAGGCAAAAGGCGCCTCGCTTATTCCGTTAAAGGGGAAGAGTTCGCTCTCTACTATTATTTCGACGTTAAGCTTCCGGCTGAAGCCCCGGCGAAAATTAGTAGCGTCCTTAACATTACCGACGAGACTTTACGCTACTTGCTCGTTCGCGCCGATGGACGCCGTGTTAAAGAAGCGACTCAAGACAAAAACGAAGCCTTAGAAGAAGAAAAAGTAGTAACCGAAGAAAAAGGAGAATAATTTATGCGTGGATTTAGTAAAGCAATCATTACCGGTAACTTAACTCGTGACCCGGAGCTCCGGACAACCCCGAACGGCGCGTCGGTCTGTAGCTTCTCGGTCGCAGTTAACCGCGTCTATCGCGACGCTAGCGGGGAACAAAAAGAAGACGTCTCATTTATCGATTGTTCCGCTTGGGGTAAACTCGGCGAAATGATTAACCAATACGCTAAAAAAGGTTCCGGCGTTCTCGTCTCCGGCCGTCTTGACCAGCGTAGCTGGGAAGATAAAACTACCGGCGGAAAACGTTCTCGCGTCGAAATCGTTGTCGAAGACTTTAATTTTACCGGCTCAGCAAATCGCGACGGCGGCAATTCCTATTCTAATAACTTTGATAATTCTAGCTCAAGCGATTCTTCGTCCGCTTCTAACGATGTTCCGGACGATATTCCTGAAGGGGAAATCGATCTTAGCGATGTCCCATTCTAAAAATATTTAAAACGAAGGAAGGAAACTATGAAAAAATATAAAAATGATCCGAATTTCTATTTCGATTATCGCGATGTAAAAACTTTGCAACGCTATATCGATAGTTACGGTCGAATCGAACCGATTGCAAAAACCGGTCTTTCCGCAAAGCAACAGCGCCAACTTGCTGTCGCAGTTAAGCGCGCTAGGCATCTAGCATTATTGCCATTTGTAGCTAACTAAAAGGAGAATTATGTACGGACCAACAGATCTAAAGAAAAATACCTTAATCACTTTAGACGGCCAACCGTATAAGGTGGTAGAATACTCCCAAAAAGTTATGGGTCGTGGTGGCTCTATTGTGAACGTAAAAGTTAAGAATCTTATAACCGGCGCTCTTCTCCCAAAAACTTTTAAAGGTCAAGAAAAAATCGAGCCCGCTGAAGTAACAACACGAAAAGTCCAATATCTCTATAAAGATGATGAGAAGTTCTATTTTATGGACCCTGAATCTTTTGAGCAATATGAGTTGAATGCTGATATGGTTGGCGACTCTAAAGATTTTATGAAAGACGGCGACAAGATGGAGATTCAATTCTATAACGGAACCCCAATTAACCTCGTTCTTCCGAAAAATCTTTGGCTAACGGTAACCTATACCGAAAACGCCGTCAAAGGCGATACTTCGACGTCCGTCATGAAAGATGCGACTCTAGAAACCGGCGTCGTCATTAAAGTTCCCGCGTTCATTAAAGAAGGCGATGTAATTTCTGTCGATACTTCAGATTATGCCTACCGCGAACGGCGTAAATAATATGGGTAGGGGCGACTCTTATGCTTCGGCGAAGGGGGGTTCGGAGCGCGGCAGCGCGAGAGGAGGCGCCGGCCGCCCGTGGCGACGGGCCGGCCGGACGCGCCCCCGAGCGGAGCATAAGAGTCAAGCCCTTCGCTCTGAGTTGCTCCGGGCGGAATACGAAGGACAGGACCCGTCATTTACTCGTGGTTATACTAAGCTTGCGGATGCCGCACAAACTTTTAATTTTGACTTTAAAAATAAAACCGTTCTCGATATCGGCTCTTCAACCGGCGGCTTTACAAAATATGCCCTTGACTCCGGCGCTAAAAAAGTTATCGCCGTCGAAAAGGGAACTAACCAAATGGAAAAACCCCTCCGCTTCGACCCTCGCATCGAACTTCATGAAAAAACCGACATCTTCGATTTTAAACTAGAGGCTATTGCATATGCTATAGACGTAGTCGTTGCGGATGTTTCATTTTTAAGTTTAAAACCAGTTCTAAAATATGTTCAAAAATTAAAAACCGCGGACTTCTTAGTTATGTTTAAGCCTCAATTTGAAGCTAAGCCTGAGCAGTTAAATAAGGGAATTGTAAAAAACGAAAAAATTCGTCGTGAAATAATTAAAAACTTTGAACTCTGGTTAAAAAACAATGGCTTTATTATTATCAAAAAACGCGACAATACACTACAAGGTAAACACGGTAACTTAGAAAGATTCTACTGGCTTAAACTAACAAACGATTAGTTTAACCCAAAGTTTTTTGTTGACAATTTTCCTAAACCGCTTATAATTATATATATGAACTTATTGCATGGCGTGGGCGATTTCTTCTCCCTAGATATTGGGACAAATTCGATGCGAATCGTACAACTTTCTGGTAGTGGTCAACGAGGTTGGGCCCTCCAGCATTACGCATACGTCCCTATTGAACAAAGACTTACTCAAGATTCTTCTGATCTCGGTAAAAAGAGATTAGGCGAAGCTATTATGGGCGCCGTAGGACAAGCCGGTATTAAAACTAAAAATCTTGCTCTCGGACTCCCCGCGAGTAAAACCTTCACTTCAATTGTAGAGACCGAAACTCTCCCTGAAAAAGAGCTCGCTAAATCTTTTAAGTATGAAATGGATAAATACGTTCCAATGGCAATGAGCGACGCTAAGGCTGACTACGTCGTACTCGGCCCTAGCCCGAACGATCCGGCTAAAACAGAAATTCTAGTTTCGTCCGTCGCAAAAGATTATGCTGAATCAACAATGGAAACTATTGAAAAAACTGGTTTTAATATTATCGCGATGGAGCCCGAGCCTCTAGCCATGGCCCGCGCCCTTACTCCTCCTGGAGCTATTGATGCGACTATGATAGTTGATTTTGGTGAAAAATCTACCGACCTTGTTATTACCTTTAAGAATCAACCTCGCCTAGTCCGCTCTATCCCTGGAGGTTTTGAAGTTTTAGTAAAAGCTGTCGCAAATGGTCTTAATGTTAGGGAAGACCAAGCTCGCCAATTTATTCTTAAATTCGGCCTCGATAAGAATCAGGTCGAAGGTCAAGTCTTTAAGATTCTCGGAACTCACCTCGATAACTATTCTTCAGAACTAGCTAAATCTGTCCGCTTCTTCCAGACTAAATACATTAATGGTAAAGTTGGTGGTATTGTTCTATCTGGATATGCTGGCGTAATCCCGCTTTTCTCCGAGTATATCGAAGCGAAGACTAATGTCCCTACAATGAAGGGCAATCCATGGCAGCTTGTCCGCACAACCGCGGAACAACAGCGAACCCTTCTTAGTGTTGCTAATGAATTTGCCGTAGTGATTGGATTATCGGAAAGGAGTAACGACTAATGGCTCGCGAAATTAACCTTGTCCCAGATATTAAAGGAGAAATGATTAAAGCTTTGAAAATGAGGAATTTTATCTTTTTCCTCTGTATCGTAGTAGCCTCTGTTAGCGTCGGAGTTACTGTAGTTTTTGGCTTAATTATGGGCGGACAACAACTCGCTCTAGAAGGCAAAAAGAACACCCTCG
Source organism: Candidatus Nanosyncoccus sp. (assembly GCA_045603985.1). Taxonomy (GTDB): domain Bacteria; phylum Patescibacteriota; class Saccharimonadia; order Saccharimonadales; family Saccharimonadaceae; genus Nanosyncoccus. Next base: position 26,402 of record JAZUNE010000008.1, on the reverse strand, counting down.
ATAATTTATCAGCAAAATTAAACTCCTATAGTGATTTAAACGATTTTCTTACTATTAAAGATCAACTCGGTAATCTTTCTACTTTAAGTAGTAATAAACAGGTTCTTTCTCGTACTTTCGGTATTTTATCCGCAATTATCCCGACCGGAGCGGATACTATTACAATTTCCGAGCTTAATGTAAACCTATCCGGAGACCAACCAACTTTCACTTTCGACGCCCAGGCGAATGCCGGCAAAGAGCCCTATATTGACTACAACGTTCTCGATTCCTTCAAAAAGAGTATGCAATACATGCGTTATGATTATGGAAACTACGTTGATAAAAATGGTGATACTATCCCAGCTTATTGTATTATTGAGTCTGGCGCAGACGGGGCAATCTTTAGAGACGGCTCTAGAGGCATTTATGCGTTTTGGACTATCAATGAAGAGGGATGCAACCCGTCCGCTGATAATAATACGTCAACCGACTCTGATTCTGATATAGACTCTAGCACTAATTCTAATAACTCTAATTCTAGTTTTAGTTCTTACGCTCTAGAAGATTATGAGGGCAAACAAGTCGTTCGTATTTGGCGAACCCCTCAATACAGCGAATGGTATAAAGAGAAAGAGATTACAGGACAACCTTATATGAGCTTGAGTGGCGAGATTTCAAACGTTGAACATTTCGAAAGTTCTTGTATTACCTATAGTGGCGACAATAGCCAAAACTCCGCTAATCCAAAGTGGATTGAGAACAACGAAAATTGTTTACTTGTCCCAGACGGTTCTGACGGAATTAAAATTTCCGATTCCTCTAACGGACGGGGCGCTTCGGATGAACTAGTCCTTCGCTTCTCCGCTACAATTACCTTTAGCCCGGAAGTCTATTCTTTCGCTAATCATCATGTTCTCGCAATTCCGCCGACCGGACGCTACAACGTAACTGACTCTTATGTCCAAATCCAAGCTATGTTTGGCGAACGCGCCGCAGATTGTGCGGAAAACGATACCGCATGTAATACGAATGGAGGGAACTAAAAATGGCAAAAGAAGTCGCAATTGGTAAACGTGCTAAAATCTCAGAAGCTCAACAATACATGTTACTTTCTGTATTAGGTGCCTCAATCTTTCTTGGTGCCGCTATCTCGCTGACCGTAAACTTTATCCAGCACATTTCTTTTAACACTAAAATTATCATGGCTGAAGAAGAAGCTATCGCCGCTTATTCAAACGTTATTAAATCAATCGGAATCTGTAAAAGTCCTAAGGGTAGTGTATATAGCGATGACGAACTACAAAAATGTGACCCCGACAGTATCGAAGTTTCCGAAATCCCCGGTACTCTTCGTGCAAACGTTCTTGAAAATCTTGCCGCAAACGAAGCCCTAAATTCTGTTCCAAAAGAAGATAATACAAGCTGTATTAACCCTTCGACCGGGAAAAATTATACTTATAAAGAACTTGATAAAATCTACGATGATGCTAAAGGCAGCGAGGAACTCTTAGCTGCAAGTCGACTAATTAGAAGCTGCTCGGCCTTGCGCGTTATTCCCGATGCACTCCCCGCCTTTAAGAACGAAGAAGCCCTTCTTGCTAGCTTGAACAAATTATTTATCGTATCTGGTTGGGAACCTGAATCTTTGAGCCCAAGCGGATCAACCGCTACCTCTACCTTGGGCACTAATTTAAATAATATGTCTTTAAGCCTTTCTGTAGAAGCTAATACCGCTACTACAATGACCGTATTAAACAACATTGAACGCTCAATCCGTGAATTTAATATTGAACGTGCGACCATAGAATGGGGGGGTGATGATACCTTAGTTCTCCAAGCCCAGGCTACAGCTTACTATATGGATGAATCTTCAATTACTGAAACTACAAAAACTATAAAAGCGGAGGGAAAATAAAATATGAAGACTGATTTAGCTACTTCTATCGCTGCCGCCGTTGCTGGCGTGTTAATTTCTTACTTTATTTGCAATCTTTTCCTCGGCCCAATCGAAGACTTTTCTTTTAAAACTATCGAAACCGAAGTTACCGCCGACGTGACAGCCCCAGACATCGAAGTCTTTAATTATAAAGCTCTTAATCCTACCGTTGAGGTCTACGTTGGTGAATGTGATGAATACGATGCCTATGGCGAATGCTTGGATACTGAAAATACTGAGAATACTGAAAACGGGGAGAATTCTGAGAGCATAGAGGAGAATAGCTAATGGCCCTTCTTACTAAGGAAGCTGAGGAGCGTATCATCAGCCTGCTCGTTAGCGAGGGTCTAGCAAATAGGAACTTAGTTTACCAGATTAAGGGAGAAGCTGATAATGAAAATAAATCCGCTTTAACGGAACTTATTAATCGAAAAATCATCAGTAATGACATGGTTGCACGCGCTACCGCAGCGATTATTGGTGTCCCTTATGTCGAGCTAAAAAATATTACTATTGATCAAGATATCCTAGCAAAAATTCCTGGCGATGCCTCTGAACGCGTTTTAGCTGTTCCTCTTGGCGAAAAAGACAGCATGTTAAACATCGCCATGGTAGATGTTACTAATGTCCAATCTGCCGACTATCTTTCAAATCTTATTAACCAACCTATTCGAGTCTGGATGTCTTCTGAACGTGGCATTAGGGAAATGCTTGAGCAATATCACGGAGATTTTTCCGGAGTTAAAGAAGCCGTTCGTGAAACTGGTGAAGAAGCTGCCGCTGAACAACAATCTAATGTTAAAACCATTGTCCAGGATTCGCCAATTTCAAAAGCCTTAACGACAATTCTTAGCTACGCCGCAAAAACGAAAGCTTCCGATATTCATATTGAACCGCTCGAGAACTCTTTAATCATCCGTTGCCGAATAGATGGTGTTCTTCGAAAAATAATGGAACTCCCAAAAACCGTCGCTCCCGCCCTTGTTTCCCGCATTAAAATTTTATCGAACTTGAAAATTGATGAACATCGTATCCCTCAAGACGGCCAATTTACAGTTCTCGTAGACGATCAAGAAATTGATCTTCGTATTGCAATCTCTCCGGTTACCTGGGGAGAACAAGTTGTCATTCGTCTTCTTGATAAAAAAGGCGTCTCTATGGAAATCGAAAAAATGGGCATGACCGGGCGCGCCCTGCGTTCGGTTCTTGCCGGCATTAAAAAACCTAATGGAATGATTTTAACTTCCGGCCCTACTGGTTCTGGTAAGTCTACGACCCTCTATGCCTTGATTCAACAAATTAAATCCGAAGAAATCAACATCGTAACTCTAGAAGATCCGGTCGAATATAAAATGGACGGCATTAACCAAATCCAAGTTAACGTTGATGCAGGTCTAACTTTCGCCTCCGGTCTAAGATCTATTCTCCGCCAAGACCCTGATGTAGTCATGGTTGGGGAGATTCGTGACTCCGAAACTGCTGGGCTTGCTGTTCAGGCCGCCCTAACTGGGCACTTAGTCTTTAGTACCCTCCATACTAACTCTGCTGCTGGTATTTTACCTCGTCTTCTCGATATGGGCATCGAACCCTTTCTTCTTGCTTCGACTTTAAATGTCGTTATTGGTCAACGTCTCGTCCGCCGTATTACTGAAAAACGCGAAATGTATAAATCTTCCGAAATGGAAACTGAAGAGATTAATACTATCCTTGGCGATTTACTTCCGAAAGATAAAGAAGAAGTAGCTAAAGTTAGCGAAGACCTCGGCTATCCTGGCTTACCGGTAAAAAATAGTGACTTTTATATGCTAGCTCATGGTATGAACTCTAAAGAAACCCCTGGCGGCTATTCTGGGCGCGCTGGTCTCTACGAAACTATCGATGTCGACGAAGATATCCAAAAAATGATTATTTCTCATGCTACCGCAAACGAAATTATGCGTCTTGCGAAAACGAAGGGAACCGTAACTATGCGCCAAGACGGTATTTTGAAAGCTTTGTCAGGAATTACATCAATTGAGGAGGTAAACCGAGTGGCGAGCGATTTGTCTTAACGCTTATGGTATAATAAATATTATGGAGAGTAACATGCAAGCAAACATACCAAAAATTGAAAATTTACTCGAAGAATGTATTCGTCGTAATGCTTCTGATTTACATATTCAATACGGCCTTCCGCCGATTTTGCGCGTTGATGGTGTTTTGACTCCAATCGCGGGCTTTAACCCTCTCGGCGAAGATATTATCCGTAATTTAATTTTTGCAACTTTAGATGAAGAACAACAAAAGATTCTTATGAAAGATAAGGAATTTGATTATTCCTTTGCCTTTGGCGACATTGCTCGTTTTCGTGTCAATGCCTTCCATGAACGTGGAAAGCTTGCTGCTGCTTTTCGTTTAATTCCGAACAAAATTAAGAATATTAACGATCTCGGAATGCCAGCTATCGTTGAGACTTTTGCGGAATATCCCCGCGGCCTTGTTCTTGTTACTGGCCCTACTGGCTCTGGTAAATCTACAACCCTCGCCGCCTTGATTGATAAAATTAACCGTGAAAAATCTGTCCATATTATTACCATCGAAGATCCAATCGAGTTTACCCATAAATCCGAGCGTGCTGTTATCGCCCAGCGCGAGGTCCATTATGACACCTTTAGCTTTGCCGCCGCCCTTCGCTCTGTTCTTCGTGAAGACCCTGACGTAGTTTTAATCGGCGAAATGCGCGATCTTGAAACTATCCAAGCCGCTATTACTATTGCAGAAACCGGGCATCTCGTTTTTGCAACCCTTCATACGAACTCTGCTGCCCAGTCTATCGATCGTATGGTTGATGTTTTCCCATCACATCAACAGCCCCAAGTTCGTACTCAACTTTCGAACATGCTTATGGCGATTTGTGCTCAACGTCTCGTTCCAGCCGTCGGTGGCGGGCGTGTCGTTGCCGCTGAAATTATGATTGCAAACTCTGCTGTTCGTGCTCTTATTCGTGACGGAAAGACTCATCAACTCGATACCGCTATTCAAACCGGCGCCGACCAAGGTATGCAAACTATGGATCGAACTCTAGCTAAGCTTGTCCAAACCGGTGTAATTACTTATGATTCCGCTCGCGAGTATGCTGTTGACATTAATGAACTAAATAGGTTAGTAAAGGGCTAAAATGAAGCGGTTTAACTATAAGGCAAAGGAAAAAGAAACCGGCAAAATCGTTAAGGGAAATATTCAAGCCGAAAACGAACAAACCGCCGGCCGTCTCCTTATCGAGCAAGGCTATATTCCTCAATCTGTTGTTGAAGAGGGAACTGGTCTTTTTGGCGGAAAGGGACATGTTACAAATAAGGATCGGATTATGTTTACTCGTCAGTTATCGACCCTTATTGGCGCCGGCCTTCCGCTTGCGACTAGCCTCCGAACTGTTATTGGACAGACCCAAGCAAAGGCCATGAAGTCAATCTCTGAAGAGATTCTCGCTAGCGTCGAATCCGGAAAAAGCCTTTATTCAGCTTTTGCTCAACACCCAGATGTTTTTAATGGCGTTTACCTTGCCCTTATCCAGGCTGGCGAAACTTCTGGTACTCTAGACTTAGCCTTAAAACGTCTTGCCGATCAAGAAGAAAAAGATGCCGCCATGATGTCTAAAATTAAAGGCGCGCTTGTTTATCCCGCAATTATTCTCGTTGTAATTATTGCCGTTCTCGCCTTCATGATGATTATGGTTGTTCCGCAGGTTAAAAACCTTTACGAAGATATGGGTGAAGAGTTGCCTGGGTTAACGCAGTTCTTAGTAAATATTTCCGATTTCTTTGGTAATTTCTGGTGGCTAGTTGCTCTCGTCATTGGTGCTATCGTCGGAGCAATTTGGTATGCGGTTAAGAAAACTCCTGCTGGTCGTCGCGTTATGGATAGCTTTAAAATTCACGTCCCAATTTTCGGTGGACTCTTTAAGAAGCTTTATGTTTCACGTTTCGCCCGTACCGCTGAAATGATGCTCGCAACTGGCGTTCCGATGCTTGATTCAATTAAAATCGCCATCGACGCAACTTCCAACGTCGTCGTAGAAGAAGAATATTCTAAGTCTCTTGAAATTATTAAAGGAGGAAAAGCTCTTTCCGAAGCCCTTAAAGACCGTAATTATATGCTTCCTTTAGTTCCGCAAATGGCTAGCATCGGTGAAGAATCCGGTAAAATCGACGAGATGCTCGGAAAAGCCGCCCAAGTCTACGAAAACGAACTCGATGAGCAAATTAACGCCATCTCTACTATGATCGAGCCTATTCTTATGGTTATCATGGCGGGACTTATTGGCATCGTCGTCGGCGGTACTCTCCTTCCAATTTACTCCCTTGTAAATTCCGTCGCTACATAAAAAAGTCTTGCTTTTTATTTTATTTTAAGTTATTATAAGCATAAGGATAAAAAATCTTAGAAAGGATTTATTTATGGCAAAAGAAAATATCAACTCTAAACAAGGCTTTACAATCATCGAGGTCGTGCTTGTTCTCGCCATCGCGGGTTTGATCTTCCTCATGGTTTTCGTAGCTCTTCCAGCGCTCCAGCGCTCACAACGTGATACTGCTCGACGTAACGACATGTCTCGTGTCGATACTTCGCTCGTTCAGTATCAAACAAACCACAGCACCTCGAACAATAACTTACCGAATAAAGATGGCTCTTCGGCGGTTTCTTGGGTTGGCGCAGAAAACTTTGGTGAAGTTGCTAGCTGCAATGAAGCCTGCGCCTTTGTCCGTGATTATATGAACTCTGGTTCATCGGAAAAAGATAAAGCTAATGAATTCACTGATCCAGATGGTTCTCCTTATAGCTTGGTTATTACAGCAAACTGGGGTGGCAAGGCTTTGAACGCTGTAGAAGGTGGTTCTGTAGGGACAAGTAAACTTGCAATGAATGCAGCCGGTACAGGCTTTACTATTCAAGATAATGGCGGCACTGCATATGACCAACACGCTGTCTATATCGTTCCAGGTGGGCGTTGTAGCGATTCGGATGTAATCCCGTCTCAGACTCGACACTTTGCGGTCCTTTATCGTCTTGAAGGCGCTGGTACTTACTGCATCGACGATCAGTAGAATTAAGATTTCATCGAAAAAATCGCTCCAAAAGAGCGATTTTTTAATATTGACAAACTTACAAAAAAGCTTATACTAAGAGTATATAAGTCATACACAAAAAGTTAAAAGGAAAACACGAAGTGAGCCAATTTGAGATCGAAGTCAAAAATCACAACCTCGATTCTGTTACTCCAACAAATACAGAAGACACAACTGTAATTTCTGTTCCTGATACCGGACAGAGAGCTATGACCAATGAAAATTCGTCTACCACAACTTATCTTATGGCGTTTGCTACCATCCTTATTATATCTCTTGTTGCTTTTAGCTTTCATCGATTTCATAAAATCCTAAAAACACCCCCTCGAACTTCATTGTTTCTTTCGCGACGTAAAACCCAAGTCAGCCTAATAATTTTTACATTTTTAATAGCGTCGATTAGCTCCTTTGTTATTACTAAAGAAGCAAATGGCAATCTTCATGTTGCCAACGCAGCTACTAATACCTCTACAGCGTCAAACGACGAAACCACTAGTACTCTCTCAGTCACTACTACGGGCGGTAAGTCCAGTGTAGATATATATGAGAACAGTGCCTATTCTATAATTAAGGATACGATTATGGTTACAGAGAGCACCAACTTCGGCTACACTTTAGCTGTTTATGCTACCGGTTCCGAATTGACCGCAGATAATGTAGATTATACCATCCCCGCAACCAGTGCCGACACTCCTTCTATTCTAGAAGAGAATTCCTGGGGATTCTCAACGGTCGAACCCACATTGTCAGATGTCTCAGAAATAATTTGGCAAAAAATCCCCAATATCACAGAAGATTTGATACTTTTGAAAGATACTGGTTATCAGCCAACTTTGGCAGGCGAAAACATAGATGTCTACTATGGGGTTCATTTTTCTCCAGACACTCCTTCTGGGACGTATGTTAGCCCCACAATAAACTACCTAGCTATCGCTAACGCGCCCCTAGAAGCCGCTATCACTCTAGACGCCAACGGAGCTACAGATTCTTCGTCTACTCAACAAATTATCACTTCCGGTTTGAGTGCCACTCTTTTGGCGCCAAACTATGCACGTTCGGGCTATGGTTTCCTGGGTTGGAGCGAAGACCAAGATGCCTTCAATCATTTAGACACCGCAAAAATCTATGGGCCGAACGAAACTATCTATGTCGACGGTCTCACTCCAGAAATGACCCTTTATGCCGTCTGGCTTGCTTCAGTAGGAAGTCTTCAGGAATGGAATGGTTGTTCCAACTTATCGACTGGCGACACAGTTGCTCTAACTGATTCGCGCGATAACAACACCTATGCGGTCGCCAAGCTTAAAGACGGTAACTGCTGGATGACCGAAAATCTCCGCCTTGGCAGTGACACAGAGACAACACTAACGGCAGAGGACACTCAAACCGCCGGTATTCTCCCGGCAGCTATCTCTTCCTGGTCGCTAAATTCATCATTGACTATCAAGAGACTCAACACCTCAAATCTCACCTCGGAGTCAGGAACCTATCTATATGGCAACTATTATAACTGGGCAGCCACAATCAACTCATTATCCGCCGTGGATTCAGGTAGAGCGACCACCTCAATCTGTCCATCTGGTTGGTCCCTTCCCATAGGCGGAAACAATGCCGACGATACTGACCAAAGTTTTGCATATTTAGACATTCAGCTAGGTGGCAACGGTTCGACCGGAGCAAATAACGCAGATATATCAAACATCTGGCGCTCTTACCCTAACAACTTCACCCTGTCTGGGGCTTGGAATGGCAACGCTTCGCCTACTAGTGGGGAAGAGGGCTTTTATTGGTCACTTTCCGCTTATGATAGTTACAGTGCTTATAGGATGAGCCTCAGTAGAAACAGCGTGAACCCAGGCTTAACATCGATTATTAAAAACTATGGTGGCTCAATCCGTTGCATTAAAGACTAGCTAGGTATTATTACAATACACCCCAGCTCCTTCGAGCTTATAGAGCACTGCTATTTTTCTCGGGTTTGATGCCCCAATTGCCTTATCTCCATAACACGTCGCTTGTTTTACTATAACCATTACATATTTTTTTCCACTTACAGTATAGGGAAAACTAGAGCTGGAAACGTTAGTCGCAACTGTATTCGTACAATCCGCGTCCGCTCCCGCCCCACACTCTACTACGTCAAGAACATAATTTTCTCCGTCCGGATCTACAAAAGTCTCCTTTAAATAACCATTGTAAAAATGTTGCCAAGTCGTCCCATTAATTCCGGCGCTAGGGTTATATGACACAACCCCACCCCCTGTCGGTAACGCCCCTCTATTATTCGTTTGGTATTTTTTTACCGTTTCTAAAAGAGTCATTACGTCGTCTCGACGCCTTGTATCTCGCTGTGTCCTCTGTAAGGCCGGTAAAGCAATAAATACCATCATAAATATTAGACCGCCAATCGCAAGCACTAACGCTACTTCAATAATCGTGAACCCCTTTTTAGAACTAAAAACACCCTTTTTCATACCTTTATTATAAATTATTTATGTTAAAATAACAATATGAAAGTTTTATTCCTGATATTATTATTTATTCTTGGTGCTTGCTTTGGCTCATTTCTTTGTTGCCAGGTTCGCCGCCTTCATCTTAAAGAAGAAAAGGGAACTAAAAAATCTCTTAGTTCCCGCTCTATCTGTTTAAAATGTAATTATAAATTAAAATGGTACGATAATATCCCGATTATTTCTTGGATTCTTCTTCGCGGTAAATGCCGAAAATGCAAAAAGAAAATCGGTCTCGCCGAAATTCTTTCTGAACTCGGCGTCGCGCTTGCCTTCCTCGCCCTCGGAGCTACGATAGAAATATCTACCGCTACTCCGCTCATTTGGGCTATTTTTATTACAACTCTTATTTTCGTCCTTATCCTCGCTTTTCTTGCTATCTATGACGGGCTCTACGGCGAGCTCCCAACCTTATTCTTGACAATATCTATAATCTGTGCTATAATAATACTATGCCTGAAAGAATGGCTCATTCTTTCTGATTCTTCTTTTACGCTCGATTTAATTTGGAAGCCCCTCGCTTCTATTGCTATCCTCGGTGGACTCTACCTTCTTCTTTACCTCATCTCAAAAGGGAAATGGGTTGGCGATGGCGACTGGCTTCTCGGAACCGCTATTGGTCTTGTCCTTTTTGACCCCTGGCTCGCCTTAATTACTTTATTTATCGCAAATGTCCTTGCTTGCCTCGTCATGTACCCCTTCGTCCGAAAAAAGAAGCATACAAAAATCTATTTCGGCCCCTTCATGGTTATTGCTTTCATTATCACGCTAACCTTCGCCAACTTTTTCTTCTACGCCATCGGTGGATAGAATTAATTGATGAAATCTTATTTTTACAAAATGTAAAATCGCCGGATAATTTTAAAAATTTCACAGCCCGAAGCACGTCCGTCCCGTGCGGGAGGGCTGCCTGAAATTTTTGAAATTATCTCGACGAGATTTTACCGATTGTAAAAATAAGATTTTGTCAACATAGTTTTATCAAACTATGTTATAATAAGCTTATGGTAAGAAAAGGCGATACGTTAATTGAAGTAACCTTAGCGGTTGGGATCTTCTCTATGGTCGCCGTCGCAATCGTCGCCGTAATGAGTAGCGGAACTTCCGGAGCTCAAACTTCTCTCGAAACTACCCTCGCCCGCGAGGAGATCGATGCCGAGGCTGAAGCTTTGAGATTTATCCAATCTGCCTATATTTCTGATAAAAACTCAGACGATAAACGTTTCCCGGATCTTTGGGAAAAAATTACTAAGAATGCCGTAGAACTTAAAGGAACAGACGAAGAGGAAAATCTTCTGCAGTACGCTCCTTCTTCTTGTTCTGAATTATATAATGATACGACTGGCGAAATAAAAAATTATAACGCCTTTATTATTGATTATCGCAATTTAGGAACATTTACGAATGCAAACAGCGTCTATATTTCTGCGCGGGATAATAGTAGTAAATTTTCTCCAGCTCAAACCTATCCAAGGTTAGTCTATACTACATCAAGCAACAAACGCGAAGATCAAAGCGAAATTATCGCCGACGCCTCTACTTTTAATAAATTTTATCGCGCCGAAGGTATCTATATTATCGCCGTTAAAGACTCTAGCACAACTAACATTGGCGGAACTAAAACCGCCGCTTTCTATGATTTTTATATTCGAACTTGTTGGTATGGTTCTAACGCGAACGAACCCTCAACTATCTCTACCGTTATTCGTCTTTACGACCCAGATATCGTAAAAGAAGAATCCGGCGGATAGATTACTTCGTTTCCGAATGGAATTTATCATGAATTTCTTTTAGGTGCGCATCTGTGACGTGCGTATAAATCTGCGTGGTCGAAATATCCGAATGCCCAAGCATCGATTGGACCGAACGTAAATCCGCTCCGTTCATTAAAAGATCCGTTGCGAACGAATGTCGAAGAGTGTGCGGTGAAACATGCTTCGTAATCCCGGCTAGCCTCGCATATTTTTCAACAATTCTTTCTACCGATCGCGCCGTAATCCGCCGATAATCGCCCGAAGTGTCTACTGTTTGTAAATTTCGCGAGTTGTTTAAGAATAATGCCGGCAGGGAATCGGTTCGCGCATCTAAATAATCTTGTACTCGGTCCGCCGCTGACTTACTAATAAAAATCGGTCGGTCTTTCGAACCTTTCCCGCGTACCATAAACTCTCGTCTCTCTAAATTAATAGAATCTCGGTTAAGCCCGACTAATTCCGAAACCCGAAGCCCCCCCGAATATAATAACTCGATGATCGCCCTATCTCTTAGTCCCGACTCGTTCGATAGGTCAATTTGCTCTAACATGTCTTCAACTTCGTCAAAATGTAAAAACGTTACTTGTTTTCGATGTACTCGCGGAAGATCAATTAAAGACGGGTCTAACGACTTAATCTCTCTTCGGGCGAGGTATTTTAAAAATCCTCTTAATGCAATTAAATGGTATGCCTGCGTAATTACTTTTAAGTCTTCTTTATCATTCTCCGACCCGTATCGATTTAACTTTAACCGATATTTTCTTAATAATTCTTTCGTAATCTCATCTGGTTTCAAAGACTCTTTATTTAAAATACCTAGCGCTATCTCGTAAAACCTTTCAAGATAAAGCCGATAATTATCGACGGTCTTCTTACTCCGCCCCGCTTCAATTTCGAGATGCTCTAAAAAGTCATTAATTAAGTCTAAAACCTCCATATACTTATTATAACAGAATAAATACTTTTAACATCTGCCAGATTATTTTTATGATATAATAATGATAATTGTAAAAGGAGTTAAAATGAAAGTATTATGTGTTAATGCCGGTTCATCATCTTTAAAGTTTCAACTTTATGATATGCCAGCAGAGATCTCGATTATTAGTGGCTATGTAGAAAAAATTGGTGCAGAAGATAGTTTCTATACTATTAAATATGAAGGCAAAAAAACTGAAACTGCGAAAGTCATCAAAAACCATACCGATGCCGTAAAGGTTATGCTTGAAGAATTAGTAAATTATGGAGCAGTAAAAGGGCTTAGTGAAATTCGTGGGGTTGGGCATAGAGTGGTTCATGGAGGGGAGAAGTACGCAAAGTCGGTAGTAATTGACGAAGAAGTAATGAAAGACATAAAAGAGTTTACGAAGTTTGCGCCATTACACCATCCTGGTAATATCGCGGGAATTCGGGCGATGCAAAAGGCTTTACCGGAAGCGACGCAAGTAGCAGTATTTGACACAGCCTTCCATCAAACAATTCCGAAGGTCCAGTATATGTATCCAGTGCCGATGGAATGGTACGAGAAATACGGGGTGCGAAAATATGGGTTTCATGGTACAAGTCATAAATATATTACCGAAGCGATGCAAAAGAAACTTGGTAAAGAAAAAGTAAATCTAATTGTTTGCCATGTCGGGTCTGGTGCTAGTATTACTGCCGTAAAGGACGGCAAAAGTTATGATACGACAATGGGATTGACACCATTAGATGGCTTAATGATGGGGACGCGTTCCGGTTCTATTGACCCGTCGATTATTAAATATATGATCGATGAAGCGGGAATGAAGTATGATGAAATCGACGACGCTTTGAATAAAGAGGCTGGCTTAAAGGGAGTTTGCGGGTTTAATGATAATCGCGATGTCGAAAAAGCGATTACTGAGGGAGACGAAAATGCACGTTTGGCCCTAGATATGTATGTAGACCGAATTGATCGCTATATCGCGGAGTATTACCTAGAGCTCGGCGGGGAAGTAGACGCCATCGTATTTACGGCAGGAGTGCTAGAAAACGGCGCGGAAACTCGTGAAAGCATTATCGACGGGCTAGCACCGCTCGGGATTAAGGTCAATCGCGAGGTGAACGACGCAATCGCTAGCTTTAAGGAAATTACTAGCGGGGTTATTACAACGGAAGATTCTACGGTTCCGGTATATGTTGAACCGACTAACGAAGAGGTAATGATCATCCGCGACGCATACAAGTTATGTAAATAGTATTATAATACCTTATTTAGAAACTCTTTTACACGGTCTGTTTTTGGATGTTCGAAAAATTCTTTCGGTGTTCCTTCCTCAATAATTTTCCCTTGGTCAATAAAAACTACTCTAGACGCAATTTCTTTCGCAAACCCCATCTCATGCGTCACAATCATTATCGTCATCCCCGCATCCGCTACTTCACGAATTAATGATAAAACATCTCCGATTGACTCCGGGTCAAGCGCCGAAGTTGGCTCATCAAATAACAATATTTTCGGGTTCATCATCATCGCTCGGATAATCGCAATCCGCTGCTTTTGTCCCCCGGATAAACTCGCCGGGTAAGCATTTGATTTATCAAGTAGGTCAATATGTTTTAAAAACGCTCGCGCCCTTTTTCCCGCCTCCGGCTCCTTCATTAGCTTTAAAACTACCGGCGCTAAGGTTAAATTTTCCATTACGGTTAAATTTGATATTAAATTAAAATGCTGGAAAACCATTCCGATATTCTGTCGCATCTTTTGGATATTCTTGTCTGTAATTAGAATATCTTTAAAATATATTTCGCCGGAAGTTGGTTCTTCCATCCGATTAATTGAGCGAAGGAATGTAGACTTTCCCGAACCCGACGGACCTAAAACTACTACGTTTTCTCCTTCATTTAACTCGAAATCAATCCCTCGAAGCACCTTATTCTTCCCAAAATTCTTTTTCAAATCTTTAATTCTTAGTATTTTATTTTCCATCATCTCTCCTTAAGCCTTCATCTCACTTCGTCTTAATCTTTTTTCGATCTGCTTAATAATAAACGTGATTAAATATACTACGGCGAGATAAAATAGCGCCGCGACAAACATTGGAACAATATAACTTGCCATATTTTGTCCCGACCCAATATCCTTCGCCGCCATATTAAGATCATATAGTCCAACCATGCTAACAATTGCCGTTTCCTTAATTACCGTAATAATTTCGTTCCCGAGCGCCGGAATGATATTTTTAATTGCTTGCGGGGCGATAATTTTTTTAAAGATTGTAAAATTAGATAACCCAAGCGCCATTCCTGCTTCTTTTTGGCCCGGATCTACTGACTGGATCCCACTCCGGATTATTTCTGCCGTATAAGCTCCGGAATTAAACCCGAACGCTAAAATCGCAATAATTAACTGCGGAAACCCACGAATTGCAAAAATTACGAAGAACATAATAAATAATTGTAAGGCCATCGGCGTTCCCCGAATTACAGTCGTATAAATTTTAGAAATAAATTTTGGTAGCCACATTAATTTAGATGGTTTTGCTGTATCAACTAGTGCGATAATTGTTCCTAAGAATAGCCCAATTAAAATTGCAAAAAACGAAATTTGCATCGTTAATAAGAAACCATGCAAAAGGGAATCAATATATTCCGGCGTTGTAAAAAGTTCTACTATTTTATTTATAAAACCTTCCATTATTTATCCTCCTCGCTAAACCCCATATATTTTAATATTAATTTATCCATCTCTGACTCTCCATCTTCACCCACTTCTAACATTTCTTCTAAAACCTCATTAAATGCTTCTAGGAGCTCTGGTCTTTGTTTATTAACCGCTATTGCATACGATTCTTCAACCGGATAATCTTCGGCTCCATCCTCTCCGATATAATAAAGCGGCAACGCAATTAATCCCGGATTCTTTTCTACAATAAATTTCGCCGCAAGCTCGTCCGCAATCGCATAGTCGATAATATGCGCATCAATCGCATCCGCCGCCAACTGATGCGAATCTAATCCTTTTACCGTCGTTCCGGTTCCCGCAAGAACCCCACCTTCTGCCTCATCTGAAGCAAACAAGTATCCCGTTCCTCCGGTTTGAGACCCTAAAACTTTACCTGCTAAAGCATCCCAAACTACATACCCATCTTTTATCTCCGGTGCATTTTCCGCTTTAAAAAGCACATATTGTACCGAAGTATAATAGGGAATACTAAAATCTACCTTTTCCGCCCGCGCCGGCGTAATTGTTATCCCTGCGACTCCCGCATCCGCAATTATCCCGTTTGCAACATTATCAATAATTACATCAAATTCCACGTTTTTTACTTCAATTCTCGCATCCAACTTTTCCGCTACACGATTAATAATTTCTATATCAACCCCAACAATCTCCCGATTGTCGTAATATTCAAACGGCGCAAAAAACGCATTTGTCTCTACGATATAATCATAACTCTCAAGCCCGTTAATTAATCCTATCGTACTTAATACTACCGCGACAACCATTAGCAGTACAATCACCCCCTCCGCCGAGAACACCTTCCTAAGGAATTTATTTTTCTGCTCCCTTACCATAACCCCATTATACCATAACAAAAATCGCTGGGATATAAAATTCCCCCGCCATCAAAACAGGGTGCAGTTTAGCAGAGTGGAATAGCTTTTTACCAGAAGCACTAAACTCAAAATAATAGAGAATACAACACTCATGCCTTATTTTCTTGCCAATTAGGGTTGAAATTATTTTTTGTGCATGTATATAATACGCTCGGGTTGACTTCGGAATTTAGTGGGCCATTTCGCAACTAATAATGGTTGCGGTGTGTGAGGTGGCCATTAAACAGCATTCTAGGTAAACTAGGTCGCCAGGAAGGAGATAAAATGACCATACAGATTAATCTGCTATGTATCATAATTCCTAAGCGAAACCGCCGAAGTAAAAAATCTAACCAGTAAGACTGGTTAGACCAAACCCAGAAAAGCTCTTCCTAGAGGGGCTTTTCTTATATATAAATTATAACACAGCATTCAAAATAATTAAATAAAAATGGTGACTTCGGTGCGAGTCGATCCGAAGGTGCGAGTCGATCCGAAGGTGCGACTCGCCAGCTCATATTGCATACATGGAACAAATAAATAAAAATGGTGACTTCGGTGCGAGTCGAACGCACAACCTTTTCCTTAGGACGGAACTGCTCTATCCATTGAGCTACGAAGCCACAAAGTATGTTATAATAATTATATCATGAATCTGTTCAAGAAGAAAGACGAGAAGAAAACTGAACAAGAAAAGGTTGAAGAACGTCGCGAAGAGGTTCTTTCTAAAGGCCGTAAATTTAAATATCCTCTCCAATGGACTCGTCATCGTATTGTTATAAATACTATTTTAATTTCTGTTGTTGTGCTTGCGATGATTGTTATTAGCGGTTGGCTTGCGCTTTATCGTCTTGGTATGACCGACGATCTTCTTTTTCGCATTACAAAAATCGTCCCCCTTCCGGTCGCTTCCGTCGACTCCGAAAATGTTCGCTTTTCTGATTACTTAATGTTTTATCGTAGTAGTATGACCTCTATCGAACGCCAATCCGGTAGTCAATTCGACCAAAGTTCAGTCGAAGAACTAAGAATTGAATATAAACGCTCTGCCCTTACTGCATCCGAAGACTATACTTATGCCTTAAAACTCGCAAAGGAACTAGATATTACCGTGACCGACGAAGAGGTAACTTCCGAATTTGAGCGCCATCTTAAAATTGGTGGTGTCGACCGTAGCGAAGAAGGTTTTATAAAAATAATTGAAAATAATTTTGGACTTACGAAGAGCGAGTATAAACGCATGCTCTATCTAACTTTAGTTAAGGCAGAGGTCGAAGCTGAAATTGATAAAAATGCTAATAATATCGCCGCTAAAGTTGAGAAAATTCTTAGCGAAAATGGCAACGATTATTATAATGTTGCTGAACAGCTTGGCGACGAAATTATCTATGAGGAAACTGGCGGTCTTGTCGATAGTAAAAATATTGATGGCGGCCGCGCAACTGAAGCGATGAAACTAGAACCGGGTCAAAGTAGTGGTAAATTTATTTCTATGAATGGCGACGGCTACTATTTTGTTAAGCTAGTTAGTAAAACCGATACCGAAGCTAACTTCGTATCCATTAAAGTCCCATTTACTGAATTCGATAAACAAATGGCCGCTCTTCGTTCCGAAGACAAAATTATCGAATATATCGAAATCTCTTCCGAAACCGGGGAAGTATGATATAATTATAGTAGTCGCGGGTATCGTATAGCGGCTATTATGTATCCTTCCCAAGGATGAGATCAGGGTCCGACTCCCTGTACCCGCACCAACCCCGTTTAGGGGCTTTATCTGTATAAAAATGTTATAATATATTATATATGGAAGATCTTAAGGCTCAACTTAAAAAAGTTATTCAAAGCCTTTACGGCCTTGATTTTGACCCCGAACTTACTGCTTCGCCCGAGAATATCGATGCCGACTATTCTTCAAACGCCCCTTTGAAACTTGCGAAAGAACTCCATAAACCCCCGATACAGATTGCTGATGAGATTAGGACGAAAATATCTTTTTCTTCCGATTCGAGAGCATGTTCGCCGTCGTCGAGCCGACGACGGCAGAACGAGCCCCCCGTAAAGACGGGCGGGCGAGTGGGCTCGAGAATGGAAGAAAAAGATATTTCCGTGTCAACTCCTGGTTTTTTGAATTTTACCTTATCTGATGATTATTTAAAAGAATATATCGATAATTTTAACGAAGATCTTACTTCAGACGAATATAAGAAAAAGACGGTCATTTGTGAATTTTCCGACCCAAACCCTTTTAAGGTTCTCCACGTCGGCCATTTATATACTAGTATTGTTGGCGACTCAATCGGCAAACTTTTCGAATATGCTGGCGCGAACGTTATTCGAGCTAATTTTGGTGGCGACGTCGGCCTCCACGTCGCTAAAACCATGTATGTTTTACGCCAGAAATCGCCAGACGAACTCACCATCGAAGATATTGCAAGATGCTACGTCGAGGGAACCGCCCTCTACGAAGATGACGAAAAGGCCCACCAAGAAATCACTAAACTCAACAAAGAAATCTATCGCATCAATGCTGAAGGGTTGGCACGCGGGCGGGTGACGTCGTCGGTGGGGGACCCCCAAAATGTTTTGCAAAGCAAAAATTTTGGGGGAGGAGACGACGACAGGACCCGCCCGGAAAGCGAACTTGCAAAACTTTATTGGCGAGGCAGGGAATTATCTTATGATTACTTTAAGGACTTTTATGCTTCTATCGGTGTAAAATTTGATAGATACTATCCTGAATCTACAGTTGCAGGCTTAGGCTTAAAAACCGTTAAAGAACAGTTAGAAAAAGGGGTTTACGAATATTCAAATGGCGCAGTTATCTTTAACGGCGAAAAGTTTGGTCTCCATACAAGAGTCTTTATTAATAAAGAGGGCGTCCCAACTTACGAAACTAAAGACGTCGGCCTAATTTTTACAAAATGGGAAGATTATTATTTCGATAAATCCGTAGTTATTACTGGCTCTGAACAATTAGATTACATGAAAGTTGTTCTGAAATCTATTGAACAATACGCCCCCGAGCTCGTAGAAAGAACAAACCATCTTACCCATGGCCTCGTAAAACTACCGGGGAACGTAAAAATGTCTTCTCGTAAAGGGAATTTCCTAAAAGCCGTCGATGTTCTTGATATGGTTCGCGAAGAATTAAAGAACGAGTATAATTCTACCGACGAGAAAGTCGTTCTCGCCGCAATTAAATATGCTTTCCTGAAATACAAAATGGGTGGAAACATTATTTTCGATCCAAAAGAATCCGTTAAAATGACCGGCAATTCCGGCCCGTATCTTCTCTATTCCTGCGTCCGTGCTAAGAAAATTTTACAAAAAAGCACTCCTGCGCGGGTGACCGACAGAGTGGGCTCGAGAATGGAAGAAAAAGAACTGATGAAAAAAATTATTGAATACAAGGATATTTTGCAAGAAGCAACGAGAGAGATGGCTCCACATAAAGTCGCGAACTATCTATACGAACTCGCTCAATCTTTCAGCCGTTTCTACGAAGCCTGCCCCGTCGTCGGTAGCCCCGAAGAACAATTCCGTCTCAAGTTAGTTAAAGTTTATTTAGATATCATGACCCACGGGTTAAACATTTTAGGGATAGAAATCCCAGAGGAAATGTAATGAAAAAAGCAAAATTACTATGGATAGACTTAGAGATGACTGGTCTCGACCCTAAAAAGGACAAAATTCTTGAAGTCGCCGTTATTGCGACCGATATAAAACTAAACGAAGTCGCGCGCTATGAAGCTGTTATAAAAGTGTCAGATAAACTAATAAAAGAGCGTATGATCGGACCATTCTGGGAGAAAAATAAAAAATCTCGCGACGCTCTTATTGAACAGAATAAAAACGGAGAACCGGTCAAAAAAGTTGAAAGGGAACTACTAGAATTCATTGATAAAAACTGTTCGAAAGAACTCTACCTTGCCGGTAATTCAATTCACCAAGACCGTAAGTTTATCGAGAAAGAAATGCCCGAGTTGAATAAACGCCTTCATTATCGTATGCTTGATGTCTCCGCTTGGAAAATTTATTTTGAAAATGCTTTGAATAAAAAATTTATAAAACCAGAAAATCATCGCGCCCTAGATGATATAAACGGGAGTATAGAGGAGCTAAAATGGTATTTAACGTTTCTAAAATAACCGGTATTGGCGAATATACGGCAAAACAGGAAAAAGACCGCGAACTATATTTAAAAGATGGTCGTACTTTCCTTGTATTACATCGTAATACGATTGAAGTTCGTTGTGACCCTAGACTGAGCGAAAATCTTAAGGAAAAATATGAATCCGTTATGGAATCTCGCTATTATGGTAAAGGTGGCATTGAAATTGTCCTCGCCGGTCAACTAAACGAACAAGAAATCGAAGACCTAATAAGACTAAGCTACAACCTAACCCAGTAAAAACTAATTTATTTAGCTTTTTCTGTTTTGCTTTCGGCTTTCCTGTCTTTCCTTCGATTTATCCGATTCATCGCCTTAATAATCATGAAAATCACCCAAGCAATAATTAAGAACTGAATTACATTCTGAATAAAATTACCATACGCAATTACCGCTTCATCCCCAGTTCCAAAGAAATTCGGAATCCGAATTGCAAGACTCGTAAAATCTACTCCTCCCGCAAGTAACCCTACAATCGGCATTATAATATCATTAACTAAAGAATTAACAATTGCCGTAAAAGCTCCCCCGACCGCGACGCCTACTGCGAGATCTACGACTGAACCCCGGTTAATGAACTCGATAAACTCTTTTCTAAACCCCCCACTTTTTTCTCGCGCCCCTCTTAAAGCCTCTTTTGCCTTTTCAGCCTTAGAACTTTTCTTTTCCACCTCTTCAGATTTTGCCATGACTCTCCTTTCTTTTTAGTTGGCTTCTGAAAAATCTTTAAACTTATCATATAGATTTTCTAAACTATCATATGATGAAGTTAACAATTCTTTCAGCCTAGTATTGTTAGTAGTATTTATAATTTTCGCCTCTTCTGAAGTGAATAAGGATATTTCATACGCCATTTTATGCGCATAAATTCGATCTAGGATTCCGTTAATTTTTGCTTCAAATAACTCCGATTCAAGTCCATCTTTTGCTAGAGTCGCCTCTTCAGTAATATTTTTATCTACGCTCTTCTCTTTAAAATTATATTTTTCCGTTAAATATTCAGTTAAGTCTCGATTAGTATTAGAAAGTATACTATAAAACGACGCACTACTAGATCTAAGATCTGAAGATTTTACAATTGGTTGGTACTTTTGAATTATTTCCTCAGTATTATCAAAATGTAGTTTTAATTTAAAAGCTAAATTTTTTTCTCCACCCTTTCCCCCGTTTAAAATTGCCCCAACTATAATTATTAGCATTAAAGCAATAAGCCCAACCATTCCTACTATGAAAAATTTTGACGAAAAAATCCCGTTAGTCTTTGTTTTTTTAATCGGTCGGTTATCTGCCGAAATCCGATTTAGATATTCTTGCCCTTCCATATGCTATAATTATAACATATGCAAGACGCGAAAGAGGAAATTAAATCCCGACTCGCGGTGGAGGATGTCGTCGGGCAGTATGTCGAGTTAAAACGCGCCGGACGTAGTCTTAAAGGGCGCTCGCCCTGGGGTGTTGATAAAACCCCTAGTTTTATGGTTTCTCCCGAAAAGGGAATTTGGCATGATTTTTCGGCTAATAAAGGCGGAGATATTTTTACTTTCATCATGGAAGTAGAAGGCATTAGCTTTAAAGAGGCTCTAGAAAAATTAGCCGTACAAGCCGGTGTCGACTTAAGCAAATACCGCGGAGGCGATCCCGCCGTCTCGAAAAAAAAGGCCCGCGCAAAAGAAGCTCTTAGTCTCGCTACGAAATATTATCAAGCCTGCCTGGTTCGTAGTAAGTCGGTTTGTGAATACATTTTTTATCAACGCAACCTTAATCGTAAAACAGTTTCTGAATTTAAAATCGGCTACGCCCCCGCGAGCGGGAAAGCTTTAGTAAACGTCCTTAAAAAACGGGGCTTTACCGAAGACGAATTAGACTCTGCCGGTCTTTTAAACCGCTTCGGCGGAGATATTTTTCGCAATCGTATGACTATACCGTTTATCGATACGACCGGGAATATAATTGGCTTTACTGCTCGTATTATTGGAAAAGGCGAACCGAAATATTTAAACACTCCTGAAACTTTATTGTTCAATAAATCTCGTTTTATTTTCGGATTATATCAAGCTAAGGAATCCATTCGTCGCAGCGGTTTTGTTGTTATTGTAGAAGGGAACATGGATGTTATTTCGAGCCATCAAGCCGGCGTTAAAGAAGCCGTCGCGACTTCCGGAACTGCTATGACCGAAAAGCATCTCAAAGCGCTTAGTAATTTAACGAGCGATATTCGTCTCGCCTACGATGGCGACGAGGCCGGGGTCAAAGCTACCGAACGCGCAATTATGATGGCCGGCAGTCTCGGGGTCGACCTTACGGTTATTTCCAATTATCATGGCGCAAAAGACCCCGACGAATTAATCCAAAAAGACCCTAAGCTTTGGCAGGAAGCCGTTAATAGTCGCGTTCCCGCCGTCGACTGGCTTCTAAAGAAATACGAAGAGAATCTCGATCTTCGTCGCGCTCCGGATGTACGTAAATATTCCGACGTCGCTCTAAAACTTTTAAGTTATGTTAAAGACGAAGTCGAACGTGCTAAATATGAAGAAAAGGTCGCAAAAAAGCTCGACGTCTCGGTTGACGTTTTAAAACAAAAGGGGAAGCGCCTTGAAGAAGCGCTTGAGAAAAAGAACTCCTCTCGTTATAAAAAGAAGCCAAAAACCGAAGTAAAAAGTGATAAAATTAAAAAACTCGAGAATAGTCTTCTTGCCTTGAAAGTCTTTGGCGGTATTACAAGAACTAAAATTCCGCTCGACATCCCCGATGATGAAACTAAGCTTTCTGAACTTGAATTAATTTTTA
Organism: Candidatus Nanosyncoccus sp.; assembly: GCA_045603985.1. Classification (GTDB taxonomy): domain Bacteria; phylum Patescibacteriota; class Saccharimonadia; order Saccharimonadales; family Saccharimonadaceae; genus Nanosyncoccus. The sequence goes on along the minus strand of JAZUNE010000008.1, from coordinate 3,597 downwards.
ATTCCGAACATGAAGTCTCAAAAGATATAGACTTAGAAAAGGAAGCCTCCGAACTTCTCGCTCGTTACGAGAGGGAATTAAATAAAGCTAGAATCAACGAACTAAACAAAAAACTTGAAGCTCTTAACGAAGATGATGACGAATATGAACGTATCTTAAAGGAGATTATTAAATTGCAAGGCATCGGCGGGTAATCGCCCTTGCCAAATTTATTTTTTTAAACTATAATTTATAATAATGAACTTGAAAAAAGACGACATTTTGAACGCAAAAGATTTGAGTTTAGATTTTGATGAGCCAGAGAAAGACGAGCTTGAAAAAGAAGAGGAACTTTCCGACGAAGAGCTCGCAATTACTGCCGAAAATGTTGACGCTTTTGCCGACGATTCCGTAAGATTATATTTACGAGAAATTGGTAAAATCCCGCTTTTGACCCCCGAAGAAGAAGCTGACCTTGCTCAAAGAATCGTTAAAGGCGATAAAAAAGCGAAAGACAAAATGGTTGAATCAAACATGCGTCTTGTCGTCTCTATCGCTAAACGTTACGGCGGCCGTGGTCTAGATTTTCTTGACTTAATTCAGGAAGGGAATACCGGTCTCTTAAGAGCTGTTGAGAAATTTGATCCGGATAAAGGCTTTAAATTTTCCACTTACGCAACTTGGTGGGTTCGCCAGGCTATCACCCGCGCTATCGCCGATCAGGCTCGGACAATCCGTATCCCCGTCCATATGGTTGAAACGATTAACAAAGTCTTAAGAACTTCCCGTAAACTTACTTCTGAGTTAAACCGCGAACCGACTAATGAAGAAATTGCCGAGGCCCTTGATATGGAACCTGAAAAAATCGACTACGTAATGCGAATTAAACAAGACATCGCTTCCCTCGATGCTTCTGTCGGTCGTGATGGCGACGATGAAGACTCTGTTCTTGGCGATTTTGTTGAAGATGAAGAACGCGACTCTCCCGAAGAATCCGCCGCGAACCAGATTTTAAAAGAACAACTTTCCGAAATTATTGCGACCCTAACCGACCGTGAACAAAAAATTATTCGTCTAAGGTTCGGAATCGGTGGCGGTCGCCCGCATACCCTAGAAGAAGTTGGCGCTGAGTTTGACGTTACTCGCGAGCGTATCCGCCAAATCGAAGCGAAAGCTCTCTCTAAGCTCCGCAAGAACAAAGATACTAAAAAATTGCATGAATATTTAAGATAGGAGGAATATGAAGAAAATAATTACTATATTAACCGCTATATTTATGGCTTTCTCTCTTGTATTTCCCGTTACTACCCCGGTTTTTGCCGCCGAAGGTTTATCGGAGGAAGATTGTGCTATCTTAAACTGCAATCAAAGCATCGAAGATATTCTTACCCTTGTTGTCGATATCATGACTATCGGTATCGGTATTCTCGGCGTCGTCGGTATTACGATTGTCGGTATCCAATATTTGACCGCCGGCGGAAGCGAAGAAAAAACTCGTAAAGCTAAACGCCGGATGTTTGAAATTATAATTGGTCTAATTGCTTACGTAGTTATCTATACTTTCTTGCGCTGGTTATTACCGAGTTTCGACTCTTAGGGTTTTTATGCGCCGAATATTAGTGGTCTATAATCCTCGTTCCTCTCGCTTCCGCGATGTCGAGAGAGAGGTTTTATCAAAAGTTAGAACCCTAAAAGGCTACATGATAGGGAAATACGAAGTCGCTCCGACAAACCTAGACGATAATGTTCTAAAACTTTCTAAAATTATAAAAGACAACGACTTAGTAATCTCCGCCGGCGGCGATGCAACCGGCATCATTTCCAGCAACGCTATCCTAAAATCGACCAAAACCGCCACCCTCGCGGTCCTGCCTTACGGCAACTTCAACGACCTCGCCCGCACATTGGGGACAATGAAGCTAGAAGATATCATCGGTTTTACATGGACGGGTGACGCGCATAGGGGGACCCCCAAAATGTTTTGCGAAGCAAAAATTTTGGGGGATAATGCGCGGCAGGACCCGTCCAGCGCAAAAAGCGAGAAATACTATCCGCTGGAAATCTATGTCGACGGTAAATTTTTCCGTTACGCAACTTGCTACGTTACAATCGGCATGACCGCCGAAGCCGTCGAACTTTTCGATGAACCTAGAACTCGTAAAAAACTCCAAAAAGGCCATAAAAGTTCTTGGCGCTCATATTTTTACCTTATGTTTTGGTATTTTAAAAATCGTCACAAAAAACAATTTATCCCTGATTTTAAATTAAACGGAAAATTACAGCATAAAAAAACCTCCGACTACGCCGCCGTAAATGGTCGTTCGATGTGTCGCGTCATGAAAGGCGGGTATGATTATAGAGTTCCGAAAAAATTCCATAGTATGACTGATCGTCTTGCAAGTTTCCCGCGCCTTTTTGTTCTGATGGTAAAAAGCATTCTAGTCCGTACCCCGGGAACCGAAACTGAAGGCGACGTTCTTGAATTTTTAAAACCCTCTACCGTCGAACTCCAAGCCGAAGGCGAATACAAAGTTTTTAAAAATATTAAGAAAATTGAAATTAGAAAGAGTAAAAAATGCCTGAAGGTAATCGAGAATTAGAAAAAGTCGTCGCTTATATGAAGGCGCATTGGCCTTCGAAAGTAAAACCCGAGTGGCAAGTCAGCCTTGCGGAATATCCAAAAATACTAGAGAAAGTTATTAAAGATTTTACTTTTGCTACGACAAAAAACCGACGGCTAATCCGTATCGCCGGGCTTTCCGGTTCCGGAAAAACAACTCAAATCCTTCCTGCCGTCGAAGCCTACTGCGAGAAAAACGGCTACGAGCCGATTTTAATCGCCGCCCGCCGTTTTGTAGAATATCACCCTCACTATCAGGAAATTAAAGATTTCTATGGTGATAAAAATCTCCGTAAAATGACCGACGAATTTAGTACGATCATGATGTTTATGACTCTAAAAACTCTTATCGAATCTAACTATGATATTATTTTAGACGTTACTCTTCTAGACCCCGAAATCGAAGCAATATTGGTTAAGATGCTAGAAAAAGGGAACTATACGAGTTTATTACTCATGATTGCAACTTCCCCTACTGTGACCGAACATTTTTTAGCCGGCCGAACCTGGCGCCATACTAAAGAAACCGAAGAAGAATTCATCCGCGCAACCTCTAAAGCTCTTGATTTCTACGCTAAAAACGTCCCCGATAACCGTATTATTCTTTGGAGCGTCTACGATAAACCGCCGATTTATGATGGTCCTGTAAAAAACTGCCTAGAAATCTTTAGAGACTATTCTTCTCGCGAAGACCTTCCTAAAAAAGACGACGACGCCCGCCGTGATGCAAAAATCGCCTATTTAATAAAATAAAAACCACTAGCAAAATAAAAAAGCTTATGATATGATAAGTTTGTATAGTCATATAAAATTAACACAAAGTGAGGATTAAATCGCATGAAGAAGGTCATCAGAAGTGAGAAGCGGATTAGTCTAGTAACCGATAAAATTTCCCCTCTCTCTCTTAGCAGGAACCTTCATTTTAGTTAGGGGAGGGGACTAAGATGAGAAGAAAGACCAATATAGAATACTTAGTAACGGGAATCTTAGTCGCGGGA
>JAZUNE010000007.1:0-106935 GCA_045603985.1 Candidatus Nanosyncoccus sp. | reverse complement strand
CTCTCTCTCTCTCTCTCTCTCTACTAGCTAAGAAGCTAGTTAGTAGGAAAAGAGTTAATTGGAACGTAGAATATATTGTATTAGGAACATTAGTCACAGTAACACTTTGTACTGGGGCTATTTTAAGCTCTGCTTACGTTTCTGCTGACGACAGCGTTATTGATGATGTTTCTATTACAGTACCGGTATCTTGTACGATGAGCGGTACAGGAATGAATACACATAATGCAGAAATTACTAATGGAACCTACCAAGCTGATATTGGTACTACTACCCTTCATGCCTTTTGTAATGACTCTAATGGCTTTGCTATCTATGCGGCAGGATATACTGGAGATGAAATAGGAGGAACTAATAGTAATAAACTAGTAGGAGCTTCTACTAATAATACAATAGAAACTGGACTAGCTACAGCTCCTGGAAATCCCGATGTCTCTAACTGGGCGATGAAACTTACTGCAACACAAGATTCTGGCGATACAACAGGAACTAACGCTTTTTCTATAGATTCTGCTCCGAACACGTCTGGAGGAGCTGATGCTAGTTTCTCACAATATCACGTAGTCCCTAATGAATATGTAAGAGTTGCGCATAAGAACTCAGGAACTGATATGACAGCTGTAACTGGCGGAGTTAAGCTTACTACTACTTATGCTACTTATATTTCTAGAACTCAACCAGCGGATACTTATACAGGACAAGTAATCTATACCTTAGTCCACCCGGCTAGCGCTGCAGCGCCAGTAGTTTGTAAGCCGAACGGTACCACCATCTCCACGATCGCCTGTATGCAAGACGTTACTACTTCTAACATCACAACTATTCTAGCTTCTATGACGGAAGACCAACAATATACTTTAACTGACCTTCGTGACAGTAAAGAATACTATGTAGCTAAACTTGCGGATGGGAATCTTTGGATGACCCAGAACTTAGATTTAGACATTGACTCTAGTAAGACTTACACTCCGGCCGATACAGACGTTGCCGCAAACTGGAAACCAAGTCTTTCTACTTATGCGACTGGTACTACGACTTGGGAATACTCTACTACCACTCCAGAATCTTATGATCCAGGAGATGTATATTGGAATGGAACGGAAAGTGATTATAGTGACTGGGATGCATATTGGAATAGTTGCAATTATGATACAACTCCAGCAACTTGTGATGAAAGCCTAAACCCATATTCTACTTATGTTTCTACGACTGGCGATGCTCACTATCATCTAGGAAATTACTATAACTGGTCGGCCGCAGTCGCAATGAACGATACAAATACAAGTGAACTTACTACTAACGGCACCCTAGTAGAACAATCTATCTGCCCAGCAGGATGGACCTTGCCGAGATCAGGATGGGACAACAACTGGGAGAACCAATTATTCAGCGAAGATACCTTTAAAGTACTATGGGATGACTATGGCTTTACAAGTTATTCTTATGAAGTAGACCAGAATGAGGAACGCGTTGAAAATGGTGACGCTCTTTGGACGAGTCCACTCTACTTCGCCGCTAGTGGGGACTGGGGTGGTATGTTGGACAGCGTCGGGTACGACGGCTACTTCTGGTCTCCCGTCGTCGAACATGAAAGCTTCGCGTGGAATGCGTACTTCGACGCCGGTGGCAACCTCAATCCGTCCTACGGCGACGGCCGCGGCTACGGGGCCTCAGTCCGTTGTATGGCTCGTCCAGTAGTCTCGGCTAATTAGTCTCCATATTTTCCAGTTTTATTTCCCTCCCGCCTTCCCGAAACTAAAGAAAAAGGCGGAATAATTTAATACTTGTGCTTAAAATAAATTTAATATATAATATATAACAAGAAAGGGCATCATATGGATTTCTATGGAAAAGATTTTTTAAGAATCCTAGACTTTAGTGAGGAAGAGCTTCGCTATATGTTAGCGACGGCGAAAAAATTTAAAGAATTTAAGAAAGCAGGGCGAGCGCATAAAATATTTCCGGATAAAAATATTGCGATTTTGTTCGAAAAAACTTCAACTCGGACGAGATGTAGTTTTGAGGTAGCGGGGTATGATCTCGGAATGGGGGTGACCTATCTTGATCCGACGGGTTCGCAGATGGGGCATAAAGAATCGATTGCAGATACGGCTCGAGTACTTGCGCGAATTTACGACGGAATTGAGTATCGCGGGTTTGATCAAAAGATTGTAGAAGAATTAGCAGAATATTCTAGTGTGCCGGTATGGAATGGATTAACTGATGAATGTCATCCTACGCAGGTATTGGCGGATTTTCTGACGCTTGAAGAATATTTTGGACATTTAAAGGGGCTAACTTTGGCATTCGTAGGGGATGCGAGAAATAATGTAGCGAATTCTTTGATGGCGATGAGTGCTAAGATGGGGGTAAATTTTATTGCCTGCGGTCCAGAAGAATTAAGACCAGCAGATGAATTAGTAGCGGAGTGTCGACAAATTGCGGAAAAGAATGGCTGCACAATTACTGTAACTAGTGACTTGAAAGAGTTAGAAGGTAAGGCAGATGCTATTTATGCAGATGTATGGTTGTCGATGGGTGAGGATAAAGATAAATGGGGTGAAAGAATTGAGCAGTTGAAACCATATCAAGTGACAATGGACTTAATGAATTTAGCAAAGCCAACTTCAATATTTTTACATGCGTTGCCGTCATTTCATGATTTAAATACTTCGGTAGCGCGAGATGTAAATGAAAAATTCGGTTTAACTGAAATGGAAGTAACGGATGAAGTATTTAATTCGGAGCGTTCGTTAGTGTTCGACGAGGCGGAAAATCGAATGCATACAATTAAAGCAGTAGTATTTTTAACATTATATAAAAGAAAGGAAAAATAATGAAAAATGCAATTTGTAATTTTAGTGAAATTGCACCGGTGAAAAAGGTATTGCTTCATCGTCCTGGTGATGAATTCTTAAATTTGACGCCGAATTCTCTAAATCGACTCTTGTTTGATGAAATACCATATCTTAAAATTGCTCAACAAGAACACGATGCTTTTGCGAATGCTCTTCGGGCTGAAGGTGTAGAAGTAGTTTATGTAACGGATTTAGTAGCCGAGGCTTTAGATGCTGGCGGTCGGACTGTACGTAGGAAATTTATTGAGCAATTTATTACGGAGGCGGGTGTAACTTCTACAAAAATAGCAAAACATTGTTTTGATTTTTTAAATAGTTTTAAAGATAATCGTGATTTGGTAAAGAAGTGTATTGCAGGAACTGATATTACAGAATTAAAGAAATTGCGCGAAGTGTCGGGATTTTATGCTACGCGCGATTTAGGTAAGATGATTTTAGACCCAATTCCAAATATTTATTGTCCGCGGGATCCGTTATCTACAATCGGGCATGGCGCTACTTTACATCGTATGTGGGCGCCGACACGCAACCGTGAATCGATGTTTATCGATTATGTTTTCAAATATCACCCGTTTTATGATGACGTGAAGCTATACTATGATCGTACAGAGCCATATTCGATTGAGGGCGGTGATATTATGGTTTTATCAAAAGAGGTAATTGCAATTGGGATTTCACAACGTACTGAACCGGACGCAATTGCAACCTTTGCTAAGAATTTATTTAAAGATAAAAATAATACATTTAAATATGTACTAGCAGTAGATATTCCAGACGAAAGAAGTTTTATGCATCTAGATACGGTTATGACGCGAGTAGATGTAAATAAATTTGCAGTACAAGACGCGATTATGGATATCTCAACAATTTATGAGATATCTAAAGGGCGAGCTGGTGAACTTGATATTGTTGAAGTGCGACAGAGTTTACAAAAAGTGTTAGAAAAATATCTACATCTTGACAAGGTTGAGTTAATAAAATGTGGTAATGGTAGGCGGATTGATGCTGAGCGTGAACAATGGAGTGATGGGGTGAATTTATTCTGCGTGAAGCCTGGTGTAGTGACGGCGTATGATAGAAATTTTGTAACTAATGAAGCTTTGAGAAAACACGGTATTCGAGTAATCGAAATACCAAGTTCAGAGTTATCGCGTGGCCGAGGCGGGACACATTGTATGACGATGGCACTCGTCAGAGAGGAGGAGTAAGGGAGGTAAAAAAGTTTAGTTTAGTTGAGAGACAAAAATATAAATAAAAAGGGAAAAATATGAAAATAAATATTGAAGAAATAATTATAAAAGAAGATATTAAAGTTAAAAGGATTTAAAATGTTTAGGAAGAAAAATCGTAGTAAAAAACGAGCACGCGCGATGCTTTCGGCGTACTCGATTATCATGATTTTAATTATACTTCTCGGCATTTTGTCGCATGTTTTGCCAAGGGCGAAATATACCGCAGCGGTTTTAGAGGAAGAAGCTCCGAGTGTTGAAGTTGGTCCGGGAGAATGGGAAGGGGAAATGCCGACTGGCGGACCGGCGGAACTCCAGGGGGAAGCCCCGGTTGAACCGGAAAAACTCGATGAATTGCCAAATGAGGAGTCTTTCACACCAGAAGTTTCGGACGAGGTAACTGGAGAAAATCTACCTGAAAGTAGAATGGTTACTGATGAAGAAATTTCGGATGAGGAAATGAGTAACCGCGAAGCGGAAGATACAATGGTAATTTCTGCTTTAGACGCGGAACCGGTAGAATACGACTCTCTAGAAGCCTGTGAAGAAGTTTACGGTGAAGAGGGTTGTACTATTGTTGATGGATCTGGGGTTGTTGGGGCAAAACTTTATCAAGTTCTTATAGCTCCGATTCTCGGGTTCGAAAACGCGATAGACGTATGTATCTTCGTGATGGTCTTAGGCGGATTTCTCGCAATTATGGCAAAGACTAAGGCGCTTGAGACGGGGATTAAAATTCTAGTTAAGAAGATGCACGGGAAAGAGTATTTACTTATATTACTTCTCATGTTTATCTTCTCGATTCTCGGTACAACATATGGGTTCCTTGAAGAAAGCGTAGGATTCTATGTACTTATTGCGGCAACGATGTTTGCGGCAGGAATGGATCCATTGGTCGGGGTAGCGACAATTCTACTCGGGGCCGGGTCCGGGGTACTTGGTTCGACAATTAACCCGTTTGCGACTGGGGTAGCTGTTTCGGCGATGAAAGACGCAGGGATTGAATTTAACCAAGGAACGATTATTTTAATTGCAGTAGTATTATGGTTAACGACGCTCGCGATTTCGGCATTCTTTGTCGTTAAATATGCGAAAAAAGTACAACGCGATAAAGGCTCGACTTTCCTCAGCTTACGCGAGCAGGCAGTCGCTGAGAAAAAATATGCAAAATATCTAGAAGGAAAAGATGAAATCGAGAAGCTAACTGGTAAACAAATCGCTTCTTTGATTGTGTTTGCTTTGACATTTATAGTAATGATTGTCGGGTTTATTCCATGGGGAGATTTTGGGATTACCTTCTTTGATTCTTGGACGGGATGGTTGACTGGAGCTCCGCTTGGAAGTTGGTGGTTCTATGAAGCTGCGCTTTGGTTCTTAATTGCCTCGATTATTATTTCGCTGATTAATAGACAAGGTGAACATGGATTTATCGATACGTTTATTGATGGAGCGGACGATATGATTGGGGTGGTATTAATTATCGCAGTTGCACGAGGAGCATCAGTCTTAATGGCTCAAACCTCATTAGATAATTTCATTATCTATAATGCTTCGGATTTTCTCGCAACACTTCCAGAGATGGCATTTGTGCCGTTAAACTATATATTACATATTGTATTATCGGTACTTGTTCCTTCTTCATCGGGTCTTGCGACGCTTTCGACGCCAATTATTGCGCCAGTGGCAGCAACGCTTGGTTATAGTACGAACGTAGCGGCGATGACTATTGTAGCGGCGAATGGTCTTGTAAACCTAATTACGCCAACTTGCGGTGCAATTATGGCGGGGTTAGCGCTTGCGAAAGTTGACTATTCGACGTGGTTTAAGTGGGGAATTAGAGTAGTAGCATGTATAGCGGTAGTTAATATCGTTGTACTATGCCTATTCTCGCTATAACATAAAAAATAGCCCTTAGGGGCTATTTTTTATGTTATAATGTGTTTATGGATAAATTATCGTTTGATGGGCCGATAGTTTTAGCTATCTTGGATGGGGTAGGCTTGGCGCCAGATGGGCCCGGAAACGCAGTTTCGAAGGCGCGCACATCATTTTTAGGCGAGGCAGCACGGAAATATCCGCATGTAGCGCTCGAAGCGTCAGGGGAATTTGTCGGACTTTTGCCAGGGCAGATGGGTAATTCGGAAGTTGGGCATAATACAATGGGCTCAGGACGAATAATAAAGCAAGGGATTGCTAGAATAGAAGAAGCTTTTAATACGGGGGAAGTTTTCTCGTCGGAAGCTTGGAAGGGCGCAATAACTAGAGTTTTAGAGGAGAATAACAGGGGTGAAAAGGGCTCTACTCTTGACAATTCTAATAATCCGTGGTATAATGTAGAGATAAGCCCTGCTACACTACATTTCGCGGGGATTTTTTCTGACGGTGGGGTACATAGTCATATTTCACACTTAGAACAAATGATTGAAAAGGCATATTCTGAGGGGGTGCGGAAGATGCGAATTCATGCGATTTTTGATGGCCGAGATGTGCCACCGCAATCAGAGCCGAAATTTATCCGGAGATTAGAAGAATTTGCACGGAGATTTCCTGGTGCGGATATTAGAATAGCTTCGGGCGGGGGGAGGATGGTTTGTGTTTCTGATCGGTATGAAAATGATTGGGGAATGGTAGCAAGAGGTTGGGATATGATGGTAAATGGGGAGGCAGATTATTATTTTCATTCGGCGGAAGAAGCAATTAATACTTTACGTAGGATTAATCCAAAGGTGCAAGATCAATATTTGCCGGCATTTGTCATAGTAGATGAGAATGAAAAGCCTGTTGGGAAGATAGAAAAAGGCGACGCGATGATCTATTTTGATTTTCGGGCGGATCGGGCGATTGAGATTGCAATGGCGTTTACATACTACGATTTTCCGTATTTTAACCGAGGAAATTATTCGCCGGACGACGTTTATTTTGTTGGGATGACGGAATATAATGCGGATACGCATGTTCCAGAGCATAGATTAGTTGAACCAACGTATGTTATGGAAACTTTGAACCAATTTCTAGGTTCCCAAGGAATATCTCAGCTTGCCGTGTCAGAAACGGTTAAATTTGGTCATGTAACATATTATTTTAATGGTAATAGTTATGAAAAAGCTTCGGGCGAGGAACATATATGTATTGATTCTTATACCGAGCCGTTCGAGACGAGGCCATGGATGCGATCGGCGGAAATTACAGATATAGTTTTAGAAAATCTAGACAAATATAAATTCGTTCGAATTAACTATCCTGGGGGAGATATGGTTGGGCATACGGCGGATATGGAAGCGACGATTGTAGCGATGGAGTCGATCGATTTGTCGCTCGCTCGGATTATGAAGCGAGTTTCGGAACTTGGTGGGGCGATGATAATAGTAGCGGATCATGGGAACGCGGAAGAGTTATTGGATAAAGAAGGAAATCCGAAGACTTCGCATACAATAAATCGGGTGCCATGTATAATTTGTGATGATACGGAAAATCGTTCGCGGTATATGTTGGTGGAAATAGCTAACCCGGGGTTGGCGAATTTAGCGGCTACGATTGCGGTGATGTTGGGGCAGGATGACTATCCGGAAACATGGAGTCGGCCGTTAATTAAAATCAAATAACTGCAATTCTCAACGTTGAAATCTCGCCGTGTAAAAATTACAACAGGTCAGGCGGACTCGTCCAGGTATTACAGTACCTGATACTCGTCCGTGACTGTTGTAATTTTTAGCGGGCGATTTCAAAATGTTTCGAATTACAGTTATTCAATTTTATTAGCCGCAGACGACATTGTTAGCGTGGAGCCAACCTTCAACGGAGCCGCCGTCGAGATATTCGCCGTTTGTTGGAGCGACACGGATAATTCCGCCATTTTTAATGAAGTTATCAATAGGGTCAGTGACCATGTATTCTTGGTCAAGAGGGCCGAAATCGTGTTCGTTAACATATTTAACGATTTCTTTTAGAAGTTTAGGCGACATAATATATTTAGAAACATTAATAAGATTAGAGGGGGCATTTTCGGGCTTTGGTTTTTCGACAACGCCGACGAGATCACCGTTTTTTTCAGAGAGGACGCCATATTTTTCAACATTCTCGATAGGAATCTCAACACCAAGAATTGCCGAATCGCTATTTTCGCCAGAAGCTTTAATTAGAGCTTCGGCGGCAGATTCGCCTTTTGGGTTCCAAATAAAATCATCACCCATAAAAACTAAAACTGGTTCATCAATTTTATATTCTTCGACAACCATAGCGATCGGAACGGCGGTACCGTATTTTCCGGCGGGATCCTGGACAGTATAATGAATCGTTACATCATCAGGTAAAGTTTTAGCTAATTTTAGGCGATCTTCTTTTCCGCGATCGATTAAATATTTATTTAAAGCAAGATTATCTTTATAAAATTCTTGAACTTGACAAGGTTCAACGTTAGAAATAACCATATAAATATCTTTTACGCCGGCCTTGATAAGTTCCTGGACGGAGTAATCGACTATAGGGCGATTACCGACGGGTAGCATAGACTTTTCGATGATTTTTGTAATCGGTAGTCTTCTTGTCCCCCAACCAGCTACCGGAATAATAGCTTTCGTAATCATAATAATGCAATTATATCATAAAGAACTATTTTTCGCCTAACTCTTTAGCCATTCGTTCAAGTCTTCGGAAATCTACTTTATCAGCTTTAGTTAGCGGGAGTTCGTCTAGGAAAATAACTTTACGAGGAATTTCGTAGGGTTTAAGAACGATACGATCACGACCGACTCGGTAAGGTTCGGCAGCGGTTTTAACGATAGCGCGACGAGTTTCGTTATTTTTTGGAACGCCGTCTTTTAAAACCACGAAAGCATAAGCGGCATTTTCAAGTTTTTCGTCCGGTCCTTTAACAACATGACAAGTTTTAATTAAATCGGATCGGATAATAGCACCACGAACATATTCATAATAGACTTTAGCCGGGATATTATTAATAAAGAAGATTGAGCGACCGACGAGGGTGATGAAACCGGTTGGACTAACTGAAGCGATGTCGCCAGTTGCTAAGTAACGCCGTCTTTTAACTGTTATAAATTTTTCTTCATTAATTTCAGGGCGGTTATAATATTCGGTCAGCATATGCTTCCCGTTTACATAAACAACACCAGTTTTATTAAAGCCAAGTTCTTCGCCGGTTTCGGGGTCTAAAATCATGACATGAACGCCGGCGGGAATTTTTCCGACCGTGCCCGGATGATAAGTTTGACCAACCGAAGTAGAAATTAAGCCTAAAACTTCGCCAAGCCCATAACCATTACAAATTGTCGCGCGAGCGCCATGGTCTTTTAAGAGCTTGATGAGTCGTTCAGCGACTTCGGGATCTAGTCTTTCTCCGCCAGAAGCAAACATTTTTAAGTTTTTTAATTTAATTTCAGGAGAAAGATATTTTTCAAGTAGTTCAATGAGGGCGGGTACACCAAAAATCGTATCAGGATTTTTACTAAAATAATAATCGAAATTAGTATGGTCAATATCGGGGGTTAGAATTACTTTGCCACCGCCTAAAATTGGCGACATGGTCGAGACCCAAAGACCATAAGGGTAGTTAAATTTAACAAATTGCATCCAAGAATGGATATTTTTATCCCACATTTTAACTTTTGCGGCAGTTTTATTATAAATAGCTCCGGCAACGAGAGCTTCGTTTGTAAAAGATAGGGGTTTTGGACCGGAGGTTGAGCCAGAGGTAAAAGTAACGAGAGCAGTCTTTTTTGCGGCAAAAATATTATGCGGAACGTGTCCACGATATTTTTCGGCAATTTTAGTTATTGGAACTTTACCTACTTTTATATTTTCGATTGCAGAAATTTCGCCGAGATTTATAACATTTTTTACGGACTTAGCGTCTTTTTTTAAAGATTTGATTCGATTTTCTGCCCACATTTTAGTAACTACTAGGGGGGACTTAAAATCGTCGATATAACTTAATAATGTTGCACGCGGGGTAGTTTCGTCAACATAAACAACAGCGGCACCAATTTTATTAGCAGCAAGAAAAAGAGCAATATTTTCGTAAATTGGTCGACCGGTAGCAATTGTAATAATGTCGCCAGATTTTACGCCAAGCTCAAGAAGCGCCTTTGCGAGAATCTTTCGATCGTATTTTAATTCGCGACGAGTAAAAGTTTTATCTTTTTGGTCAATTACGATTTCGTCATTATGCCCTAAGCAGGACAAAGTGAATAAAGCTGATATACTAATCGGGGGGACGGTCGGGTCCTTTTTTTGACCTTTAATTTTTAACATAGTTACCTCAACTTAATTATTATATATTATAGCATAAAATAGGATAAACATAATAAAATAAGATAAATTAGCACTCTTGACGGGTGAGTGCTAATTTGCTATACTGAGGTTATGCAAGCAGAATTTAGTGAAATTATGAGAAGTTTGTCGGAAAATGCAAAGTTTGCTTTGCAGAAGGCAGATTATTATAGTAAAAGATATAATAACGGATATATGGGGACGGAGCATTTACTTTTAGGGATTATGGCGATGGATATGTCGACGGGGGCGAAAATGTTGCGCGAGGAAGGAGTTACAGCTGAGGAAGTTGAAAAGGCTTTAAATAAGACGGCGGTAGAGGTTCCGGGATCGGATATGGCGATGATGTCTTTGTCGGAAGCAGTAATTTTGACGCTAAGAATGGCACAAAATTATACGAAGGAACAGGGTCTTTCGGTAATTGGTACGGAACATGTTTTATATTCGCTTTTATCGCAGCCGAATTCTAGGGCATCGTTAATTTTAACGGGTTTGAAAGTTGACACGGAAAAAGTATTAGACGAAATCGAAGATTTAGTTGAAGAGCAAACAAAGGATGAAAAATTAAAAGCCGAAAGAGCAAAATATTTGAAGAAAACTCCGTTAAAATTCTTAAGCCGATATGGTAAAGATTTGACTGAAGAAGCTAGACAGGGGCATCTTGATACGGTAATTGGTCGGGAAAATGAGATTGAACGAGTCGTAACGGTTTTATCTAGAAGAACAAAGTCTAATCCGGTTTTGATTGGTGAAGCCGGGGTAGGTAAGACGGCGATTGTAGAGGGGCTTGCGACGCGGATTGTAAAAAATGAAGTGCCAGGGAATTTAATCGGAAAACATATTTATCAAGTTGACTTATCCTCTCTTGTTGCGGGAACGAAATTTCGGGGGGAATTCGAGGAAAGGATAAAGGGAGTAATTGACGAAGCAACGGGAGACGATTCGATACTGTTGTTTATTGATGAAATCCATTTACTTTCCGGGGCGGGCTCATCGGAGGGCTCGATGGATGCGGCAAATATTTTAAAGCCAGCACTGGCGCGAAATACGATTAACCTTATCGGGGCGACGACTTTAGATGAATACCGGAAATCGATCGAAAAAGATAAGGCGTTATCTAGGCGTTTTCAGACGGTAATGGTTGAAGAACCGAGTGCGGCTGTTACTTTAAGAATTTTAAAAGGAATTAAAAAGCATTATGAGAATCATCATGGAGTAGTAATTCCGGATAGTATTTTAGAAACAGCTATCACAATGGGGCAGAGATATATTAATGATCGGTTTATGCCGGACAAGGTAATTGATATTATTGATGAAGCTTCAGCAATTGCGAAGGTAGCGGCGGATAAAAAAGGCGGCGGAAAATATAAGAAATTAAAGATTGAGAAATCTAGTTTAGAAAATAAAATTGCAGAAGCGGCGGAGAAGGAAGAATATGAAAAGGCGGCAAATTATAAAACTGAATTAGCAAAATTAGAACAGGAAATCAAAAAACTAGAAAAAGCCGGAGTAAAAGAAACGCAGAATCCAAAATTGACGGAAGAAAATCTAGCAACAGCAGTATCTTTAAAAACTGGAATTCCAGTATCGAAAGTGCACGGGAGCGAGATGAAGATGCTTTTAAACCTTGAAGATGAACTGAAACAATCTATTATCGGGCAAGATGAAGCAGTTTCGGCAGTTTCGAAAGCAATTCGGCGAGGAAGGAGCGGGATTACGGATTCTAGGCGCCCGATTGGTTCATTCTTATTTATGGGGCCGACTGGTGTAGGAAAAACAGAACTTGCGCGAGTAATTGCTAGGGAGGTGTTTGGGGGAGAAAATGCGTTGATTAAGATTGACATGTCGGAGTTCGGTGAGAAACATAATGTCTCAAGATTAGTTGGGGCACCGGCGGGATATATCGGTTATGATGACGGAGGAAAATTAACAGAAGCGGTGAGGCGAAAGCCGTATTCGGTGATTTTATTCGATGAAATTGAAAAAGCACATCCGGACGTATTTAATTTATTGTTACAAATTTTAGAAGATGGAATTTTGACGGATGGCCAAGGAAATAAGATTAAATTTAATAATACGATTATAATTTTAACTTCGAATTTAGGTTCGGCAGATATGTATAGAGAGTCGGAGCTCGGCTTTACGGCGAAAACCGCAAAAGATAAAAAGGCGTTAGCGGAGGAATACGAGGAAAATAAAGCCTATGCGATGAAAGCGCTGAAAAAAGTAATGCGACCGGAACTAATTAATCGGCTTGATGATATTGAGGTTTTCCATGCTTTAACGAAAAAAGATGTTGAACAGATTTTTGATAACTTAATTAATGAATTAAGAAAGAGATTAGCGACGAAGGGAGTCGGATTAAAGGTTGATAAAAAAGCAAAGGATTACTTAATTAAGGAAGGTTATGATCCGAAAAACGGAGCAAGGCCGTTACGTAGAAAAATTGAAGAAGATATCGAGTCGTTACTTAGTGAAGAGATAATTGCGGAAAAACTAAAGAAGGGGGATATCCCGACTCTTGTATATATAAATAAGAAACTTAAATTAGTAAAGGAGTAATATGAAAAATTATTTAGTACCGACGGTAGTCGAAGAAACAAATAAAGGAGAGAGGGCTTATGATATTTATTCAAGGCTCTTAAACGATCGGATTGTATTTTTAGGAGAGGATGTAAATTCACATACGGCGGATTTAGTGATTGCGCAGTTATTATATTTAGCGCATGAAGATTCAAAAAAACCGATTAAATTATATATTAATTCGCCAGGCGGTTCAGTTTATGATGGTTTAGCGATTATCGATACAATAAATTATATAAAACCGGATGTTGAAACGATTGGGATTGGGCTTCAAGCGTCGATGGGGGCAATGCTTTTGTCGTGCGGAACTAAGGGTAAGAGATATTGTTTGCCGAATGCGCGGATTATGATTCACCAACCTTCGTCGGGAACGGAAGGAAAAATTACGGACCAAGAGATAATGCTAAGGGAAGGAATTTTCTTAAAAAAGAGACTAGCAGAAATTTTTGCAAAAAATACGGGAAAGAAGTTAGAACAAGTTGAAAAGGATATGGATCGCGATCATTGGATGAGTGCGGAAGAAGCTTTAGAGTATGGGATTATTGACGAAATAATTAGCTGATATCAATTTCAGTATCACAGGTAGCATTAATACCGAGGTTACTAAGAATAATCATTTCATCGTCGGCAATCATGTGGGTAGAGTGAAGTTCTGCGCCATTTAACTTATCTAGATTTTCAAGAACTTTCTTTACGGTTGGGTTAGTAGTAGAGCAAATTGAAAGAGCAATTAAAACTTCGCCAAACTTAAGATAACTTTCTTTAAAGTTAGAGGTTTTATTTTTAATTTCAAGAATTGGTTCTAGGACAGCTGGAGCAATTAAATCAACTTCGTCAGGAATATGGCTAATAGTTTTAAGGGTGTTTAGCATGGTGCTAGAAATTGGAGATAGGTAACCAGTTTTACGACCAACAATATATTTTTTTCTGATTTTAATACAAGCACTTGGTAAGTTCCCGGAAATTCTACGTTTTTCGGCGGCTTTCTTAGCGACGATGCGATCGTTTTCGGAAATATCCAGTTCGTTCATGAGGAGCTTAATACGCTCAGGAACTTCTTTATTCACGGCGCCTTTCTTTAAATCAACTAGGGCGCGATAGAAACGTCGAATAATTTCATCTTTAGCGGCAGATTGAACTGCTTTATCATCGGTTATACATTCGCCGATTACATTAACTCCCATATCTGTAGGGGAATAATAGATAGCTTTACCAGTAATACGGGTTAAAATTTCTTTTAGGACGGGAAAAGTTTCAAGGTCGCGGTTATAATTTACTGCCTTAACACCATATTTGTCTAGATGAAAATGATCAATCATGTTTACATCACCAAGATCTGCGGTAGCGGCTTCGTAAGCAATATTAACAGGATGTTTAAGCGGTAAGGACCAAACTGGAAAAGTTTCAAATTTAGCATAGCCGGCGTTAACCCCACGTTTACTTTCATGATAAAGTTGAGAAAGGGCGGTAGCTAATTTTCCGGAGCATGGCCCGGGGGCAGAAACGACAATTAATTTACGGCTAGTTTCTATATATGGGTTAGCACCGTAGCCTTCATCGGAAACAATTGCATCGACGTCAGTAGGATAACCCTTTGTAAAAGTATGAAAATAAGTTTTAACATCATAATCTTTTAATTTATTAGCGAAATCAGTCGCTTTTTTCTGACCGTTATATAAAGTAATAACTACCGAACTAACATAAATTCCTTTAGAACGAAGAAATTCGATTAGTCGAAGGACTTCAGTTTCATAAGAAATCATATGATCGGCGCGGATTTTTGATTTTTCAATTGCCTCGGCATTAATACAAAGAATAACTTCGGCATCGTTTTTTAACTCTTGAAGCAATCTGATTTTTAAATCAGGAAGAAATCCAGGTAGAGTACGGGCGGCGTGTTGGTCATCGATTAGTTTTCCGCCAAACTCTAAATAAAGTTTATCGAACATTTTTATTCGAGCATTAATTTTTTTCTTTTGGATTTTTAGGTATTTTTCAGAATCAAAACACTTTTTCATGAAACCTCCTGTTATGTAGATGGGTCCTGTCGGCTTTTGGATCCACCATGTTTTAGATAATTATAACATAGCAAAGTTCTTATGTTATAATAAAAATATGGATGAAAGTGAAATTCAATTAAAACGACGAGACAATGAAGAACGGTCAACTGCGGAAAGGGCGCGGATTCTAGGACTGCCATATTTAGATACAAGAGAATTTGAGAATGAGATACCGTTGACGTTAAATCTATTAGATGTTTCGGAAATGCATAAGAACTTTATTATTCCTTTGCAGAGAGGGGGTGGCGAAAACCATTATCAATTCATGGTGACTAGCCAGACGCCGAGAACTGTCATTGAAAAAATGAGAAAAGAATATACCGATAAAGGAGAGCGAGCAGATTTCTTTTTAATTTCTAATTCGGCATATAAAGTCTTTATGTTACGATATGATCCGCCAAAAGAAATAAAATATGATGATATAAAAATTGCGGGTGAGGGGGATTCGGAAACGATTGCGTCAGTTTCGAAAACTTTAGCAGGAGTTTCGACAGAAAGGATTTTTGATTTTCTTTTAGAGCAGGCAGATAAACTAGGGGCTTCGGATATACATATTGAGAATTTGCGAGATGTAATTCGAATTCGGATGCGGGTAGATGGATTACTACATCCAGTGGCTAATATCGATAAAGATAAATATCGGATTTTAATGGGGGAGTTAGGTTCGCGGGCGAATGTATCGGCGGCAGCGAATAAGCCGCAATCGGGACATATGCAAATGGATATTCACCGAGACGGCGCGTCGCACCTTCTAAATATTCGTGTTGAGACGATACCGACGATGTATGGACAAGACGCGGTGCTTCGGTTGTTTAATTTTGATGAATCACTTTTAAATTTGGATTTACTCGGACTATCTAAAGAGGAACGGGCGGAGATTAACGAGGTGATTTCGCACCCTAGAGGATTAGTATTGATGGTTGGTCCGACGGGTTCGGGTAAATCGACGACTTTATATTCGATGCTAAACGCGCTAAATACTTCAGACCGAAAAATTATTACACTAGAGGATCCGATTGAATATGGGATTACGGGGATTTCGCAGATTCCGATTCATACGAACGATGGAGGATCGTTTGCGGAAGGGCTTCGGAGTGTGCTTCGTCTTGATCCGGACGTAGTAATGGTTGGAGAAATTCGTGATGCAGATACTGCTAAAACTGCAATTCAAGCTTCGATTACGGGTCACTTAGTATTATCTTCGTTCCATGCAAATTCGACGAGCGCGGCTTTTGCAAGGATGATTGATCTTATAGGCGTAAACCCAATTTTTGCAAGTTCGATCAGATTACTAGTTGCTCAAAGATTAGTGCGAAAATTATCTAACTCAAAGAAGGCGCGGCCGGCGACGGAAGCGGAAGTAAAATATATTCGCGATGTGATGGCCGGAGTATCGGCGGATATTTTATCAGATTTTGACTTAAATGCTCCTCTTATTTATGATCCAATAGCAACAGAAACGGAGCCGTTTGGTTATAGTGGGCGAACGGTAATTATGGAGCAGTTGATTATTTCAGATGATGTTCAGGGTTTTATTCGTGGAGATATAGAAGATATAAATACTAAAGCAATTGAGGAGGCTGCGAAGAAAAATGGGATGTTAACGCTTGAACAGAAAGGGGTCTTAGCGGTTCTAAGAGGCGAAACGACATTAGAGGAAATCTCTAGAGTAATATAATATATGATATAATGAGAGTATGAGTGAAAAAGTAATTTCAGATTATAATGGATATGATTATAAGAAAATTTTTTGGGAAGATGCTGATCGGGAGTATGAAGATCAAGCTGACCGGATGGCGATTAGAAAACTGTTACCAAAACGAATGGCTAGTTTCGCGGATATTGGTGGAGGATATGGGAGAT
Organism: Candidatus Nanosyncoccus sp.; assembly: GCA_045603985.1. Lineage (GTDB taxonomy): Bacteria > Patescibacteriota > Saccharimonadia > Saccharimonadales > Saccharimonadaceae > Nanosyncoccus. Next base: position 90,057 of record JAZUNE010000007.1, on the reverse strand, counting down.
TGGCGGGAGAGTATTTAAAACGAGCACATAAAGTAATCCTTTTTGATTACTCAAAAACTGAACTTGATCAAGCTAAAGAAATATATGGAGATAAAATTGAAACGCGGGCGGGAGATATTTATGAGTTGCCATTTAAAGATGGAGAATTAGATGGATTGATGATGGTTCGAGTTACACATCACTTGAAAGATTTAAAGAAAGCAATGGCGGAATTATATCGAGTTTTAAGACCTGGCGGTGTAGCGGTAATTGAGGTGGCGAACAAACGGACTTTGCCAAAAATGGCGCGATTTATTGTAGGAAAGTCTAACGTTAATCCGTTTGATAAAAAAGTAGCAAACTATAAAGAGATCTCGAAAGACGGTTTTTATAACTATCATCCAAAATATGTCGAAGAAATCTTTGAAGAAGTTGGGTTTAAGACGGAAAAAATTTTATCGGTGTCAAATTTTAGAAATAAAGGGTTAAAAAAGGTATTTGGAACGAGTAAATTAGTAAAAATGGAAGATAAGGCCCAAGTTGCGTTGGCGCCAATTCGCTTTGCGCCATCAATTTATTATAAGTTGCGAAAACCGGAAGAATAAGTTATAATATCTGGAGGTGGGCTCGTCGACTGAAAGTCGTCGAACCCGGCGCTCGTTAATAAATCTAAAGTAAACTTTAGATTTATTCCCTCGCTTGGGCTCGTCGTTCAACGGATAGGACATATCCCCTCTAAGGATACAATGCTGGTTCGATTCCAGCCGGGCCTACCAAAATTAAGATAATGTTATAAAAAACATAAGTATGATATAATAGAAATATGGAAAATGGACAAATGCCGCCTGTACAAACAATAAATACGGCAACTGACAATATAAAAAGACCTCAGCAAATGTTTACTGCGGAACAAGTTGCGAAGATGATGGAGCCAAAGAAAGATGTTGCTGGTTTAATAAAGACGATTGTAATAATTATAGTGTCTTTAATTGCGGTGACATTTATAGGACTGTTTGTTTGGATGTTTATGCAATATGATGAGGCGAGGACTGACGTTGATGGGCAAATTGCGGTGGCGGTAGCGGAAGCGAAAGACGAGCAGGCAATGAAAGATGAGGCGGAATTCTTAGAGCGAGAAAAATATCCTTACAAAACTTTTTCTGGACCGGCTGATTATGGACAGTTGACGTTTGAGTACCCTAGAACTTGGAGCGTTTATATAGCTAAAGACGCTTCTAATGGCGGAGATTTCGAGGCTTATCTTAATCCTGGACAAGTCGACGCGGTCTCTAATACAACGATTAATGCATTAAGGGTAACGATTCGAGATAAAAGTTTTGAGGAAGTAGCGGCGGAATATCAGCGAGTAATAGATAAAAAAGATTCTAATTTAAGTGTTAGCACTATGACAATAAATGGAACTACCGCTAATCGTTATACTGGAACGATTCCGAATACGGAACTGTCCGGCTTTATTGTAATTTTTAAAATTAGAGACAAAACTGCAATTTTAAGAACGGATTCGGTTTTATTCCAAAGCGATTTCGATAAACTACTTGAAACTATTCAATTTAACGCCTAGTTTCGTGCTATAATTAATGGCATGGAGGAGGAGGTAGATGGGATTTTGGTTGCGGCGCACGAGCTAAAAGCTCCGCTTGCGGTGCTTCGGCAACTAGCTTTATCTTTTGAAGAAATGGACATACGAGGGGAACATATACGTTCGGAAATGATTAGCGTTTCGGAAAGAGCAATTAAGCAAGTCAATGATCTCACAAAAATAAGAAGGCTTGATGATGGATTATTCGAAATGGAGCCAGTAGCGGTTAGGGAGGTTTGCGATGCAGTTTCACATGAATTAGAGTATTTGTTTAAATATAATCAGCGTGATTTATATATAAAATATACAAATAAGGCACGACTCGTAACGGCAAATCGTGATTTATTATATAGCGTTATATATAATTTTTTGCTTAATGCAATGCATTATTCCGGCGAAGAAACGAGAGCGGAATTATTAGTTAAAGATTTTCAGGATAGAGTAAAGGTTATAGTAAGAGATTATGGTCCGAGTTTACCGATAGATGTTTGGCGAGAAATAAAACGTGGGTGGATAAAAAAACCGATGTCGATTGCTATGCGTCCGGGGTCTTCGGGTCTAGGTTTATTTATAGCTTCTAGGTTTTCTAGATATATGAATGCAAATGTCGGAGCAGTTAGGCATCGAGACGGAACAAGTTTTTATGTAGAGTTGCCGATCTCTAGACAGATGAGGTTATTTTAATGATTTATGTAATTGATGACGACGAGATAATGGCGGATTGTGTAGCTCGTGCGTGTAAGAGGGAGGTAAAAATTTTTTCAAACGCAATAGAGGCGATGGGGGCGATAGATGAAGGAGGGTTGCCGGAATTAATCTTTTTGGACATATTATTAGACGGTCCAGACGGATTTACTTTTTTGAATGAATTAGTTTCATATAAAGATACAGCAAAAATTCCGGTTGTGATTATTTCTTCACTTGATTTTTCAAATAAAGATTTATCGGTTTATGGTGTAGTAGGAATTTTAAATAAAAGTATTATGGAGCCACGGGAAATTTATGAATTTGCAAAAGAGTACACTAGAGAATGATGTCCGAACATTAGGATATGTTCTTCGGAGAACAAATTATGGTGAGGCTGATCGGATTTTAAATATAATAACTCCTAAAGGTAAGTTTTCAGTAATAGCCAAGGGAGTTAGAAAAAGTAAGTCAAAATTAGCGGGGGGTATAGAAATGTTTACTTTGTCGGAATTTAATATTCATTTAGGTAAAGGCGAACTAGGCGTTCTTACTGGAGCGAAGATGGTGCGGTGTTATAATGAAATTATAAAAGATTTTAGTCGGATGGAACTTGCGGCAATGATTTTGAAAAAAACCAGTCTGGCGGCCGATAGCTCGGATAATCCGGAATATTTTAGAGTTGTTGACGAAAGTTTAAGAGGACTAAATAATGGGGGAAATTTAGAGCTAATTGAGGCGTGGTTTTTAATAAATTTAGTGCGAGCGATGGGTGAGGAAATAAACTTATATAGAGATGTCAACGGGAAAAAATTAGAGGAAGAAAAAAGATATAGTTGGGATGATTTTGAGGCGGCTTTTTATGAAAACGAAAAAGGAGAATATGGTGTGAACGAAATAAAAGTATTAAGGTTAATATTAACAAATGATCTTAATATTATAAGAAGGGTAAAAATGGAAAGTGATTGGGTCAATTTGAGTTTAAGGATTGCGAAGGCGGTAGCAAAAGTAGATAGTTAAGGAAAAATTTTAATCTTATGGTATAATTATAAAAAAGTAAATAGGAGATATTATGGCCGATTTTAATAAAGTTTTGACGCCGGGGGACTATGAAAAAGGTGAACTTAATGTCGTGATTGAAATTCCGACTGGATCAAATCATAAAATTGAATGGGATAGGGAACACGCTTGTTTTATGCTTGACCGGGTAGAGCCAATGGCTTTTGCAAAACCGTGCAACTATGGTTTTATTCCGCAGACTTTGGACGAAGATGGTGATGAGCTTGACGTATTAATGATAACTGATCAGCCTTTAACAACGGGAATTTGGATGAAGGCAAAAATTTTAGGGGTGATGAGATTCGTAGATGGTGGGGAAGTTGACGATAAAATTATTTGCGTACCGGAAGATGATCGGAATAATGGAGATGCATATAATAAATTAGAAGATTTGCCGGCGCAAACTTTGAAGCAGATTGAATATCATTTTAATCATTATAAAGATTTAAAAAAACCGGGAACTACAGAAGTTAAAGCGTTTGAAGATATTAAATCAGCGAAAAAAATTATTAAAGCTTCAATTGAACGTTATTTAGAGGCTCATCCGGAAGCTAAAATTAAAAAAGGTGTAGAGGGCGCTGTAGAAAAGGCAAAAAATACAGTTTCGGAAACGATTGATGCGGCGAAGAAGGCAATTAAGGAAGCTTCAAAATAACAGGAAGTTTAAAAAATATCCCCTTTTAGGGGATATTTTTTTAATTGTATTTTTATTCTTCTTCTAAGATCTCGTCTTCTTCATCAGTTGCGTCAATGACTTCAATGTCTTCTTCGTCTTCACTATAATCCATGTTCTTTAACATTTCCATGAATTCGATTTGTTGCTGGACGTCTGAGGCGGTAATGCCTTCGTAATCGGATTCGTTAGCGGTAATAACGACATATTTTCCGTTAGTACTAATATCTTTATATTCTCCACTCCCAAGCGACTCTTTATAATAGTTTAGAGCAGATTTTGCAGTTTCTTCGTTGGCGAATTCATAATAAATTTTCATATCTGTAATTTCGTCTCCGGAGTAGAAATAAACCATATGGGTTTTTATTGGAGAATATTCTTCACTTTCAGTTGCAATTTCTTCTGCATCTAGAGTCAAGACATATTTAGTTCCGTCTGAGACAAAATAGGAATCGTTGAGCCCGCCAAATCCATTACCTCCCCTAGTTGCCAGAACTATAGCGACTATTATAACTATAATTAGGACAGCGGCGGCGCAGATGCCGATGATCAAATTATTATTTTTAGCTTTTTTAGCCATTATGTTTTTCTCCTTTTATATTATTATATTAACATAAGGATTATAGTTCAGCAATACCTCTGCGGATTTGCTTAGTTGTATCGCGGTCGCGGATTGTAACCGTATCATTTTCTAAGGTTTCGAAATCGATAACGATACATTTAGGGGTACCGATTTCGTCTTGTTTTCGATAACGCTTTCCGATATTTCCGGAATCATCCCAAGTTATATTACCATATTTTTCGCGGAGTTTTTTATAGACGGCTCTAGCTTTTTCTACTAGCTCGGGTTTATTTTTAAGTAATGGAGAAACGCAGAAGCGGTAAGGAGCTAAGTTTTCGGGGAGTTTAAGGACGATACGTTTTTCGTCATTTATCTCGTCTTCGCTAAAGGCGGTGGCCATAACAGCAAGGAAGAGTCGTTCGACGCCGATGGATGGTTCGATGACGTGAGGGACAAAGGTTTTATTTGTTACTTTGTCGCGATATTCCATAGACTTTCCGGATTCGCGTTCGATGTTTTTTAAATCAAAATCGGTACGATAAGCAAGCCCCATTAATTCTTCTTCGCCGTTAGGGTAGTCAAACATAAAATCAATAGTGCGTTTAGAATAATGCGCACGATCTTCTTCTCCGACTTCGAGTTCGTGAATATTTTCGGGTTTAAGTCCGATAATATTTTCTAGGAATTCATGTTGTAATTTTCGCATTTTCTCAAAATTTTCTTCCCAAGATTCAGGTTCGACAAAATATTCAATTTCCATTTGGGAACATTCACGATCGCGAAGGATAAAGTCTCGAGGACTAATTTCATTGCGGAAAGCCTTACCTTGTTGAGCTAGTCCGAAAGGCAAGTTTGGATAAAAGGTGTCAACAACATTTTTATAGTTCGTAAAAATACCTTGGGCGGTTTCGGGTCGAAGATAGGCAATATTCTTTTCACTAGTTTCTTTATCATCATCGGGCAAAACAGCGCCAACATGGGTCATAAACATCATATTAAATTTACGAATCGGCCCCCAATTTTCTTTTCCGCAATTTGGACATTTAGTATGAGTATTTAAAAATTCTTCGGTCGTAACGGATTCAGAAATCCCGTCGGCAATTTTATCGGCACGGAAACGAGATTTACATTCTTTACATTCGACGAGAGGATCGGCGAAGGTAGCAGTGTGTCCAGAAGCAATCCAGGTTTTCGGATTCATAATAATAGCGGCATCAATACCATAAATTTCGTCACGGTCTTCAACAAAAAACTTCCACCATTCATCCATGATTTTCTTTTTCAATATAACACCTAAGGGCCCAAAGTCCCAAGTCCCGGACATTCCGCCGTAAACGTCGCTACCCGGAAAAATAAAACCACGACGCTTACATAAGCTTACGATATCTTCTAATTTACCCATATATATTATATAATAACATATATGGGTAAAAATAAAAAGAAACTTGGCAATATAAAGCGGACGCTATATTATTTTTGGAAAGCGCTGATGCGGTACAAAATACGGACGATTTTAGCGTTAATTTTGGTGCCGGTTTGGATTTTTATTTCTAACGTAGTGGTTCCGTATGGGACGTCGGAAATTATTGGGAAACTATCGAGCGGAGATTTTGAGTTGCAAAATTATACGAGTATATTATTGTTAACAATTTTATCAGCGGGCGTAAACAACTTAGCAATAATTCGAGCGATTGATTGGTTAGATTGGTCTTTAGATGCAAAGTGTGGAGAATATTTATCACAACTTGCATTTAGGGCAGTAATAAATCAATCAATGACATTTCATTCAAATCGATTTTCAGGCTCCTTAACGTCGCAAGCAAATAAATTACCAAATGCTTTTATTGATTTAAAATCTAATTTTATTTGGGATATTTATCCTTTAGCGCTGACAGTTATCTATTCGATTGTAGTAACGGCGATGGTATGTGTCCCATTTGCTGGAATCTTAGCCATATATGCAATAATTTATATGGCAGTAGCGATTTTAACTTATTATAAGACGCGATATGTGGACGAAGCGTTAGCTGAGGCTGATAATAAACAGACGGGTCAACTTGCGGATGCAATTACGAATGAGCTTTCAGTAAAATCATATGCGCGGGAAAAATTAGAAGAAACGAGATTTGAGAGAGCGACGAAACGAACAAAAGAGGCGACTTTTAATGTAGCCAAAGTGTCGTTTGGGCGAAATTTATCGATGAACGTGGTAAATATGATAACTTTTGCTGGATTATTAATATTAATTGTAATGGGGCATGATCTGTTTGGGTTAACAATAGCAAATATGGTATTTTTATATTCTTTATCAAATTCGCTTCTGTCTAATGTTTGGACAATTAACCATATTTTAAGAGCTATAAATCGGTCGTTTGGTAATGCGAAGGAGATGGTAGAGATATTAGACATGCCATATATTATTGACGATAAAACGGATAAACCATTAAAGATATCACAAGCGGAGATTGATTTTTCGCATATTTCTTTTCAGCATGATGAACAAAAAACAGCGTTATTTAATGATTTTACTTTGAAAATTAAGCCGGGGCAGAGTGTCGGGCTAGTAGGGGTGAGCGGGTCTGGTAAGACAACATTAACGAAGTTATTATTGAGATTTGCGGATGTGACGGGCGGGGCAATTTATATAGATGGGCAAGATATACGGGATGTGACGCAACAGAGTTTGCGCGAGGCGATTGCATATGTACCACAAGAGTCATCACTATTTCATCGGAGTGTGTTTGAGAATATTGCGTACGGGAAGCCGGGGGCTACGATTGAAGAGGTGCATGAGGCGGCGCGGCTTGCTAATGCGGATGAGTTTATCACGGAATTGCCGGATGGATATGACACGATGGTGGGGGAGCGGGGCGTAAAATTGTCTGGTGGACAGAGGCAGAGGGTTGCAATTGCGCGGGCAATATTAAAAGATGCGCCAATTTTAGTTTTAGACGAAGCGACTTCGGCTTTAGATTCGGAGTCGGAAGCTTTAATACAGGGGGCTCTATCTAATTTGATGCAGGGAAGAACTTCTATTGTTGTTGCCCATAGATTATCTACGATTGCCGGGCTAGACGAGATTGTAGTATTAGATGATGGAAGAATTGTAGAACAAGGTACGCACAAAAAATTATTGGCTCAAGGCGGAGAATATGAAAAATTGTGGTCGAGACAAAGCGGGGCATTTTTAGAAGAAAAATGATGATAAAATTACTTTACAATTTTAAATTTTTTATGCTAGAATTAAGGTATAGTAAATAAAGGAGTTATACAATGTATACAACATTAACTAACCCAAGTTATGCCTATAGTTCTTATGGCAGTAGTGGCTTGGAAGGCTTTGGTATTTGGAGCATTATCGCGGCGATTTTGGCGATTGTTGGCGGTATTCTAGTTTATTTCTTATTTGTGAAAGCGAAAACTGAGCCAAAGGGGAAGTTCTGGAAATGGCTAAAGGATTTTCTTGCCTTTAAAGTTATGTGGATTGAGCCAATCTTGAAGGTATTTTATTATATTGCGACTATCTTTATTGTGCTTTACTCATTTTCGTTTATCGCGCTCGGCGGATACGGGTTCTTGATGTTTATATTAACGCTTGTACTTGGTCCAGTTATTATTCGGATTATTTATGAAGCGACAATGATGTTTATTATGATTTGGCGCAACACACGCGATATCGCCGAAAATACAAAGAAGAAATAAATTTCCTACAAAAAGTCTCCTCGAAAGAGGAGATTTTTTGGTGGGCGATAGAGGATTCGAACCTCTGACCTTTTCTACGTCAAAGAAACGCTCTAGCCAACTGAGCTAACCGCCCGAGGCAAAGCGACGATATGGTGAGCCGGGAGGGGCTCGAACCCTCGACACCGGGCTTAAAAGGCCCGTGCTCTAACCAGCTGAGCTACCGGCCCATAAAGTCGCTATTTTTTAATGGTGGTTCCGGCTGGACTTGAACCAGCGACACAAGGCTCTTCAGGCCTCTGCTCTACCAACTGAGCTACAGAACCAATGTGTTTATTATACCACACTTGTGATATAATTAAAAGTATGAAAAAAGTAAATACTTCGCCAATTTCGGGAATGCAGGAACTTTTACCTGCGAAACAGGCAGTTTTTAATAATCTAAAAACAAAAATTGCGGAGGTCTATAAAAAACACGGATATTTAGAAGTAGAAACACCAACGATTGAACGGACGGATATTCTTTTAGCAAAAGCGGGCGGTGAGACGGAAAAACAAATCTATAAAGTTATAAAGACCGCGGAGGATTCGAAAAGTGCGGATCAAGCGTTGCGGTTTGACCATACGGTTCCGCTTGCGAGATATGTAGTTGAACATGAAAATGATTTAATTTTTCCTTTCAAGGTTTCGCAAATCGGTTTAGATTTTAGAGGTGAAAGAGCGCAGAAAGGTAGATTTAGAGAGTTTTATCAATGTGATATTGATATTATTGGACGAGGAAATTTGGCAATTTCCTATGATGCGGACGTAATTATAACGTTAATTAAAACTTTTGAGAAATTTAATTTAAAAACGCCAGTTTTAGCGAGGATAAATAACCGAAAGATTTTAGCGGGTCTACTAAATAGTTTAGGATTAGAAGAAAAAGCGCGGGATATATATAGTATTATTGACCATTCGGAAAAAGTTTCGCCAGAGAAGACGAAATTAAATTTAGAGGAAATTGGTTTAGACGAAGAGAATGTGAGAAAAATAATTGCGTTTATGAATTTACATGGGGAGCGTTCGTTCGTAATAAAAAATTTGGCTAATCTTGGGATTGATAATAAAGAGTTTAATGAGGGGGTTGACGAGCTAGATCGGGTAATGGGGTTAATAGAAGGGGTTGGGTTAAAAAATGAAATTTCGGCAGATATGAAAATTATCCGAGGTTTAGATTATTATACAGGAACGGTGTTTGAATTTATTTTACCGCAATATCGAGAGATTGGTTCGGTTTGTGGAGGGGGCCGGTATGAAAATTTGGCGGGATATTTTACAGAACAAAAATTGCCAGGAGTCGGAGGGTCAATAGGGTTAACGCGGCTATTCTATGTTTTAAATGAGAATGAATTATTAGAAGAAACAGAAGAAAAATTAATTGATTATGCGGTTATTCCGGTTTCAGAAAATGAATGTGAATATGCGTTTAAAGTCGCGAATGAATTAAGGGAGAAGAATAATAAGGTAACGGTTGTATTATCCGAAAGAAAGCTTGGGGATAAGATGTCGTATGCAGCAAAGTTGGCGCGATATGGCGTAGTAATCGGAGAGGTGGAGACGCAAAGCGAAAAATTAGAAGTAAAAGATTTTGAGACTGGGAAGACAGATAAACTAGCGCTTTAATTTTCGACTAAAGAATTGGCATTATGATATAATGGCTATTATGAATTGGAGGAAGTGGGTTGATGAGTTTGTGCTGGCTTCGAGAGGAGTTTTGCTCGTAACGAGAGAGCGACGGTTTTGGTATGGTTTTATACCGAGTTTTTTGTTTTTTGGTTTTTTGATGAATATGCTTGCGGGGGGATTTTCAAAATTTGAATTAATGGGGGCTTTGGGGTTTCCGGATGGTCTAAGAATTGTTGGGGATAGTTTTTTGGCGATTTTTGGGATAGGACAGGTCTTTTTAGATTGGTTACCGATTTTTGCAATATCTATATTACAAGGCATTTTAATTGGTTTGATTGTGTTTTTATGGAATAAGAAAAAAGAACAAAATGCAGGGAATTTGGAAAAAGCAGGAATTATTACGGGTTTGATTGCTTTAGGGGCAGGATGTCCGACTTGCGGGACGACGCTTCTTACGCCACTAATCGGAGTTTTATTTTCTACGGGAGGACTAGCGGTTACGGGCGCTATTTCTACGATTGTAACTTGGCTTGCGATTATTGTTGCGATTTTAGCTTTAAAGCGACTGGGAGAGGAAGCCTATGTTATAATAATTAATGAAAAATATTTAGCTAAAATAGCTAAGCGAAAAAGAGAAAAGGAGGAGCATGAAAAAGGCGCTTAGAATTGTTGGAATAGTTTTAATAGTCGGAGTTTTAATTGCGGCAATTGTAGCAAGTATGAATAGTAAGCCGTCAAATGCGGAGAGAGTTTGGGATACAGAAATGACGATAGGAAATCTAGAGGCGAAGAATTATTTTATAATATATTCAGATTTAGTCTGTCCGTATTGTATTGCGTTTGAAAATGCAATTGTTGAACATGAAGAAGAATTCCAAAAATATATTGAGGAAAACGATATTTTGTTAGAAGTAAGGTTATCGGATTTTTTGTATGAATACGGAGAAACGAACCCGATTAACTCAAGATATTCAGCAGTTGCGACGTATTGTGCGAAGTCGCAAGGGAAATTTTGGGACTACTATAATTTAGCGGTTACGACGGTATGGAATGATTATTTTAAATCAGCAGGTAAGTCGGCGGTAGCGAGTATGTCGAAGTTAGGAAAGGATTATTGGATAGAGATTGGGAAGGAAGTAGGGCTCTCAGAAGAGTTCGAAAACTGTGTAAAAAATGATGAGCCATTAGAGGAGATTAAAGCGAATGCGGAAAAGTCAGCTAAGCTAGCTAATGGAATGCCATATTTTAAGTTAAATAGCTATACAAGTTCGGGATTTGACCTTTCCTGGGGTTGGGAATATGTCTTAATGTATTTCCAGGCAGGATTAGAAAGTTGATCTGAAAATTATTTCGTTTTTAATACTGTCTGGAAGATAATTTTTATCAAGATGGAAGCCGGATTCCCATTTTTGGCCTTTACCGAAACCTAGGTCTTTCATAAGTTTAGTCGGAGCGTTCCTAAGCCAGATTGGGACGGGTTCGTTTGGGGCTTTCCGGGCAAGATCAAGGGCCTTGTACCACGCATCAGCAGAATCACGGTTCTTTTTAGATTTAGATAAAGCAATACAAGTATGGGCTAAAATAAGTCCGGATTCGGGCATGCCGACACGTTCGACGGCCTGAAAACAGGCGGTTGCTAGACTAAGGGCCCCGTTACCGGCGAGACCAATATCTTCAGAAGCAAAGATAACCATACGACGAGCGATAAATTTAGGGTCCTCTCCAGATTCAACCATGCGGGCGAGGTAATAAAGCGCGGCGTCAACGTCGGAGCCGCGCATGGATTTTATAAAAGCGGAGATAGTATCATAATGTTTGTCGCCTTTTTTGTCGTAGCCAGGCATTTTTTTACCAGCAGCCTCAATCACGACTTTTTCGTCGACTTTGTTTGAAAGCGAGAGGGATAGTTCAAGATCGCCGAGGGCGCTTCTTGCATCGCCGCCGGAGAGTTCTGCAATTAAATCAAGGGCGGCTTTAGTAACGCGTTTTGAAGCTTTTTCGGCTTTACAGGCGCGGTTTAATACTTCTAAAATAGCAGGTTTACCAAGAGGCTTAACAATAATAACACGAGAACGGGAAAGGAGGGGAGAGATAACTTCGAAACTTGGATTTTCAGTTGTCGCGCCGATTAAAGTAATAAGACCAGATTCGACATGTGGGAGGAAAGCGTCTTGTTGGGCTTTATTAAAACGGTGAATTTCGTCGACAAATAGGATTGTACGGGTTTTTAAATTCCAATTAATTTTTGCACGAGCGACGACTTCTTCAACGTCCTTTTTACCAGCGGTAACAGCAGAGATTTCGACAAAGTCAGCATTAAACTCTTTAGCTAAGATACGAGCGAGGGTAGTTTTCCCAGTCCCAGGAGGGCCCCAAAAAATAAGATTGACTGGTTCACCTTTTTTAACAATTTCAGTCAAGATTTTACCGTCGCCAATAATATCATCCTGACCTAGAACTTCGGAAAGTTTAGTCGGTCGCATACGTTCAGCGAGAGGAACTCTATTCATAGATATATTATATAATATATAGCTTTTTATAACAAGAAAGGAGGTATATATTTATATTATATCACAGATGAAATAAAAAGTCAAGATTTATGTGTTCGGTTTTTTGGATTATACCTCTGTTAAAATACATGAAAAGATAAAAATATTAAACCATAAAGAATTTTAAAAAACAAGGTTGACAATGATTGTGGCTATGCTAAAATGAAGGTAGGTTCAGACTTGATCCGACGTTGAAAGAAGCCTGAGCTGGGAAGTGTGCAGACTATCGGAATGATAGAAAAAGTAGGGTGGAGAGTGTAGAGTCGTTTTGGCTAGATTGCTTGGTTCCCACCTAGAAAGATTTTAAGAGCTCCACCTCGTGGGAGCTTTTATATTTTAGTTTTTATTTTGAATATGGTATAATGTATTTTATGGAACTGGTACGAAAGTTCGATAGGGTTCTATTCGTCTTGTTGGCGGTGGTTTTTGTTGCACTTATAGGGGTAGGTTTTAGCGTTCTGTCTAGAAATACTTATGCGGAAAGTGATGATGAAGGAATAACCTATGAGACGGACGGGGCTAAATTTGTAACTTTTTATGATGAAGGGGAAAAGTTAACTGTACGGACGGAGGCAAAAACAGTAGAAGAGGCCTTAGAGCGAGCGGAAATTTTGATAAATGAGGGAGATATTGTAGACCCAGGGATGGAAACCGAGATTAATGCGGATAATTTCTTTATTAATATCTATAGGGCGCGACCGGTAATAGTAAAGGATGGATTAAATGAGAAATATTTGATGACGGCGAGTTATGACGGGCGGACGATTATGAAAGAGGCAGGATTAACTATTTATGATGGGGATGAAATTTCTTTAGTGCCAAATATGAATTTTCTTGAAACTGGGGTGGCGGAAATGTATGAAATATCGCGAAATGGTGGGCGGACAATTACGGAAGAGGTAGAAATTCCATATGCGGAGGAGACGGTACGAGATGCGAATTTAGCTTCGGGAACATCAGAGGTGCGACAGTTGGGTGAGACGGGGATGAAACGAGTATATTATAATGTACAATATATAGACAATGAAGAGGTTTCGCGCGAGATAGTTAGCGAGGAAGTTGTAAGAGAGCCGGTAAACCGAATTGTAGCAGTAGGTGTTAAGAAGTCGGTTCCGCCGGAAGCGGCAACTTGTGCGGATTGGGCGCGAGCGGCGGGGGTTTCGGAGGCGGATCTTTCGGCGGCGATTGACTTAATTTATCATGAAAGTGGCTGTCGGGTAGATGCGAGGAATGCATATTCGGGGGCTTATGGAATTCCGCAGGCTTTACCGGGTTCGAAAATGGCAACATACGGGGCGGATTGGGAAACAAACCCGGTGACGCAGATTAGATGGATGGCTTCGTATGTAACGGGACGGTATGGGGGATGGTCGCAGGCGTTGGAGTGGTGGTATAACCATGGTTGGTACTAAAAAATCTTTGGGTCAGCATTGGCTCAAAAATCGAGCTATACTTGACGAAATTGCAAGTTTGGCAGTCGAAGGGAGCGCCGATGATTTTACCGAAAAAACAGGAGTAAAGTCTAGGAAATTGCCGATTTGTTTAGAGATTGGACCTGGATTAGGATTTTTAACATCATCTCTTTTAAAACGATTTGAAAGAGTAGTTGCGGTAGAATATGATGAGCGATTAGCGGAAAATCTTCCAAAGTCGTTTCCGGGTAAAAACCTAGAAGTTGTAAATGGAGATATTTTAGGGTTTGATTTTTCTAGTATTAGTGAACCGTATGTAGTAGTAGGAAATATTCCATATTATATTACATCGCCGATTATTGAAAAAGTATTGACGGCGTCGGTTTTACCGGAGCGAGTAGTACTTTTGATGCAAAAAGAAGTAGCGGAGCGAATTTTGAGCAAAAAAGAGACGATGCTATCATTATTTGTAAAAAATCGAGCGAAGGTTTTAGAGGGGCCAGTAGTTTTAAGAGAAGAATTTACGCCGCCGCCAAAGGTAGATTCACAAGTAGTAGTTTTTGAATTATTGAAAAAGCCGATAGTGTCTGAAGAAGTATTTAAAATAATTAAGCTTGGCTTTAAGGCGCCAAGAAAAAAAATAATACATAATTTAGGGGAGTTAAAATCAAAGGAAGAACTCAAGAAGATTTTTAAGGAACTATCAATTTCACTAGATGTACGGCCAGGGGACCTAGGGCTAAAAGATTGGGAACAGCTATATAAAGAGCTAAACAAGAGTTTTTGATTTTAGATAAAATAGTGATATAATGGGGATAATATGTTAGATGTGAAGTTTATTCGAGAAAATTTAAAATTAGTTGAGAAGTCGGCGAGGGAAAAAGGATATAAGGTTAATGTACGAGAACTATTAGATTTGGATGATGAACGAAAAAAAGAATTGGCAGAAGTAGAAGAGTTAAGACAGAGGCGAAATGAGATAGCAAAGAAAATGAAGGGTGGAAAACCTTCTAGCGATTTGATTGCAGAGGGAAAGCAGATAAAAGAAGAACTATCGGAAAAAGAACAGGCGCTAGCTAAAGCGGAGAGTAGGGTAGCGGAGATATTAAAACAGATACCGAATGTGATTTTTGAAGATGTTCCGCTTGGGGGAGAAGAATGTTCGGTTGAGGTAAAAAAATGGGGGAAGAATCATGAAAAAGGGGTAGATCATTTAGATTATGCGACGAGTCGAGATTGGGTAGATTTTGAAAGGGGAGCGAAAGTTGCCGGGGCGAAATTTTACTATCTTAAAAATGAATTAGCTTTACTTGAAAATGCTTTGTTGCAATACGGTCTTTCGAAAGTTCTGGAGCACGGATTTACTTATATGACGGTTCCGGATATGGTCTCAAGTCGGGTTTTAGAGGGGTGTGGGTTTAACCCGCGGAGTTCGGAGCAGTCGGATGAGTATTATATAGAGGGAGAAGACTTAGCGATGATTGCGACGGCGGAAATGCCGCTCACCGGGTACCATATGGATGAGATTATTGATGAGGATAAATTACCGCTTCTTTATGCTGGATATTCGGCGTGCTTTAGAAAAGAGGCGGGGACGTATGGAAAATATACTCGAGGGTTATTTAGGGTACATCAGTTTAATAAATTAGAGATGTATGTATTTTGTTTGCCAGAGAAGTCGAAGGAAATGCATGAAAAGATTTTAGCGATTGAAGAGGAGATTTGGCAAGGACTCGGAATTCCTTATCATGTAATAAATATTGCGGCGGGTGATCTTGGAGCGCCAGCAGCGAAGAAATATGATATGGAATATTGGTCGCCGGTAAATCAAAAATATCAAGAAATTACAAGTTGTAGTAACTGTACCGATTTTCAGGCGCGAGCGGTAAATGTCCGGGTTCGACGAAAAGATGGGACGGTTGAATTTGTACATACTTTGAACGGAACGGCGATTCCGTTAGCGAGGGCGTTAGTCGTATTGATTGAAAATTATGCAACCGAAGGCGGGAAAATGAAAGTACCGGAAGTTTTGCGACCATTTATGAATGGAAAAGAAGAGATTTAAAAAAAGGAGGAAAAAATGATTGAAAAAATTGAAGTTAATGGGAATGGTTATAAAATAGAAGAGCCGTTTAAAAAGTATGTTGAGAAAAGGATTGGCAAATTAGACCGGTACTTACCGAGAGGTTCGAAAAAAGACGTAATTTGTAAGGTTGTAGTTACGGAAATCGGGAAAGGGAAAACAGATAAATATGAAATTTCGGCGGCGATGGAATTAACTGGCGGTAAAGTAATTGCGGCGAAAGATGAGTGTTCTAATGTATTTGCGGGGGTGGATCTAGTAGAGGCAAAATTGACGGGACAGATTCGGCGTTATAAACTAGAGGTTCAGCCACATCGTCAGAAGAGAAGTTTAAAGAATCTCTTCCTAAGAAGGAAATAATATGATAAAATAGGGGGAAATAATTCTGTTTGGAGGCTTATGGCGAAGAAAACCGATCAGGCTAATGAGAAGGCCGTGAAAGATAAGAGAGTTAGAATAAAGAAAGAGAAAAAACCGTCAGATAAATTGGCGGATAAGACTGCATTGACAAAATTTTTGCAAGGGGTGTTTGGTGATGCTCAAAAAAGGGTTCTAAAAAGATTATGGAAAAGAGCCCAAGAGATTTCTAAACTAGAGCCGAAATATGAGAAGATGAGCGACGAAGAGCTGGCTGGACAGACGGAAATTTTTAAGAGAAAAATTGACAAAGCCTTAAAGACAGCACGGGCGGAACAAGGAATAAATAAAACTGGCAAGAAACGCCCGCCAGTTGACGATACAAAGATATTAAACGAACTTTTACCGGAGGTTTTTGCGGTAGCTAGAGAAGCTTCAAGGCGAATTTTGGGTTTACGTCCTTACGACGTTCAATTGGTTGGGGGAATGGTTTTACATGAGGGGGGGGTAGCGGAAATGAAGACGGGGGAAGGTAAGACTTTAGTTGCAATGCTCCCGGCTTATCTAAATGGTTTAACGGGACGAGGGGTACATGTTGTAACTGTGAACGATTATTTAGCGCAACGTGATGCGGGATGGAATGGTCCAATTTATGATTTTCTCGGCATGAGTGTTGGGGTAATTATTAATAATGCTTCGTTTGTTTATGATTCGGAATACGAGAATGAAGAACATGCTGACGAGAGATTTAGGCACCTTCGACCGGCGACGCGAAAAGAAGCTTATGCGGCGGATATTACCTATGGAACGAATAATGAATTTGGGTTTGATTATCTAAGAGATAATATGACGAGCGAGGTACAGTATCTCCGGCAAAGAGAGCTCAATTTTGCGATTGTAGATGAAGTAGATTCGATTTTAATCGATGAAGCGCGGACTCCGCTTATAATTTCAGCGCCGGCGGGGGATAATCCGGAGCAATATTACCAGTTTGCAAAAGTTGCTTCAAGATTAGTTCCAGAAGATTATATATTTGACGAGAAAAGACGCTCAGTAACTTTGACTGATAAAGGAATTGAAAAAGTCCAGAATATTCTAGGAGTAGATAATTTATATTCGACGAAAAATACGCCTCTAGTTTATCATCTTGAGCAAGCAATTCGGGCAGAAATTATTTTTAAACGAGATAAGGATTATGTAGTAACGAATTCGGGGGAAGTAATTATTGTCGACGAGCATACAGGGCGGTTAATGCAAGGTCGACGATATAATGAAGGTTTACACCAGGCAATTGAAGCAAAAGAGGGGGTAGTCGTAAAGCAGGAGTCGATGACGCTTGCAACAATTTCGTTCCAGAATTTCTTTAGGCTTTATAAAAAATTATCTGGTATGACAGGAACGGCATTTACCGAGGCGGAAGAGTTCCAACAAATTTATGCGCTCGATGTAATCCAAATTCCGCCGAATAAACCGATTACTAGGGTCGATAAAGACGATTTAATTTATAAGACAAAGGCGGGAAAGTTAAAGGCAATTGCGGAAGAAATTCAGAAATATCATGAAAAGGGCCAGCCAGTTCTAGTTGGTTCGGGATCGATTGCAAATAACGAGGAAATTGCGCGCTATTTAGACCAGTTTGGTTTACCATACGAGATTTTGAATGCGAAAAACAATGAGCGGGAAGCGGCGATTATTGAGAAGGCTGGCGAAAAAGGAGCAATTACGCTTGCGACGAACATGGCGGGGCGAGGAACGGATATTAAGCTTGGTGAGGGAGTAAGGGAGCTTGGAGGGTTAGTAGTTATTGGGTCGGAAAGACATGATTCAAGACGGGTAGACAATCAGCTTCGCGGACGAGGCGGGCGACAAGGTGATCCGGGAACAACGCAATTTTTCGTTTCTTGTGAGGACGATTTAATGCGAATTTTCCAAGGTGACCGAGTAAAAATGTTAATGACGAGGCTTGGAGTAGACGAAGATACACCGATTCAGACAAAGGCGATTTCAAGAACTCTAGAGGCGGCGCAGAAACGAATCGAAGGATTTAACTTTGATTCGCGAAAGAATGTCGTTCAATATGATAACGTAATTAATCGACATCGTAAAGTTGTCTATATGATGCGAAGGAAGATTCTTGAAGGCGAAGAAATTTATCCGGAAATTAAGAGATTGATAAAAGAAGAAGTGAAGATGTTGACGGAATTCTCTTCGCGAGTAAATAAGAATTTTGATGCTGAATTTAAGGCGGTATTTGATTTCGATGATGATTTGGTTCATGAGATTGGATTGAAGCGAAAAGAGAAGGAGCGTGAGAAAATAGCACTAGAGGCGGTTGAAGAGGCATATAAGAGAAAGGAAGAGGAATTTGGAGCGGAAACGATGCGAAAAGTTGAGCGGGAAGTATATCTAAAGGTGCTTGATATGCTATGGATGCAACACCTCGAAAATATGCAACATCTTCGCGAGGGGATTCATTGGCGCTCGGTTGGGCAAAGGGATCCGTTAGTTGAATATCGAAGCGAGTCGCAGAAGTTATTTGATGGCTTACAGAGGAATTTAAGAGAAGAAGTTTTGAAGATTTTGCTTTCGATTACGCCTTCGGAGGCGGCGAAAGATAAGGTGACGGATGGTGAAGAATATGAGTCAGAGCTTACGAAGATGGCGGAAAGCCAGACCGAAAAAGGGGTAAACGAGATTTCGAAAGGCGAGAAAAATCTTGATGATGAATTTAGAAAATCGTCTAGATCGTCGTCTAAATCGAGAGGACCGTCCGTAAAGAGGCCGACGTTGAAGAAAAAGAAATCCGGTTCGAAGAAGAAAAAATCAAAATCGAAGCGGAAATAAATCCGATATTTCTATTATAGCATAAGTAATACAAAAAGTCAAGATTATGAAGCATTCAGTAGAGGAGATTACACTAAAAAACGGGGCAAAGGGGTTGCTTATTGATATTCCGGGAGCGAGCGTAATGTCGACGCGGATACAATTCCGGGCGGGAATGATGTATGCGAAAAATAAAGATGTTTATGAGATACCGCATGTTGTAGAGCATTTAGCTTTTGGGGCGAATGCGAAGTATAAGGATGAACAGGCGTTTGAGGCGGAATTTACGAAAAACGGGGCCTATCATAATGCTTGGACGTCGGATATTTCGGTTTGCTACGAGACGGAATGTGCGGATTTTGAGTGGGAAAGGATTATGGAGTTGCAGAGAGTTTCGATCGTTGAGCCGAAATTTAACGAGGAAGAGTTAAAGAGTGAAAAAGCGAATGTTAAATCGGAATTAACCGGGTATATGAATGATTATTATCGGCTTTTATGGCCGAGGGTACAACAGGCAGTAGGGGAAGATGTTTTAGATTTAGCGGAACGGATAAAAACTTTACCAAATATTGAATTAAAAGATATAAGGGAGCATTATCGAAGGACGCATACGGCGAAGAATATGTTATTTATTATTGCGGGAAAGATTCGGGGGCGAAAACATAAAATTAGAAAAATGCTCGATAGCTGGGAATTAAAGGAGGGGGAAAAATTTGAGATTCCATTTACGGATTTATACTCTTCTGAGGCGGTTTCGATTCGGCGGAAAGATGCATCGAACATTACTTTTGGCTTTTCGTTAGTAACCCCGAGGCATCTAGAGCCGGATGAGGTTTTTGCGATGAACTGTTTGAACCACATTTTAAACGGGACGACGAATTCGAAGATTTTTGGAGCGGCGCGGAAACGGGGGTTAGTTTATGGAATGGGATCGTCAGTTGCGTCTAATGCGCACAATACATATTGGGATTTTGATGGGGAAGTTAATATTGAGAATGCAGAAGAATTATTTGGATTGATACAAACTGAATTAATGAAAACTTTAAACGGCGAGATTTTAGATATGGACTTCTTAGCGGCTAAGTCGTACGCTTTAGGACGATTCCAGATGGGCGCGCAGACGGTTGGTCAGATTGCGGACTATTATGCGGAAAATTATTTTACGAATGAAACCATCGTAAAATATGATAATATGCCGAATTTGATTAAGGGGATTGATAAATATAAGATGGTAGAGCTTGCGCGAGAATTCGCGGGGAGCGGGATTAAAGGATTTGCGGCGGTTTCGTCGACAGAAAAAGCGTTTATTTCTAGTTTAGAAACGAGATTAAATTTTTAAACTTTTCTCCGCGGTCGTAGACATTTTCAAACATATCGAAAGAAGCGGCGGCTGGGGACATAAGAAGGATAGAGGGGGCGATTTTTTCGGCCTTGGTCTTTGCGGTTTTAACAGCTTCTTCGAGAGATTCGGCTAAAATAAAACGCGGGTCGGAATACTTTTCGGCGAGGGCGTGGCCAGATTCGCCGATGAGGACAATTTTTTTAACTTGGGGAGACTGAAGAATATCGTAAATTTCGGGTAAATCTTCGTTGTCGGTTTTATCGCGACCACCGAGGATAATAACAATATTATCATTCGGAAAAGCGTTTACTGCGACGCGGGTAGAGGAAGGGTTAGTTGAGAAATTATCGTCATAGTATTTAACATTCTTTAGTTCGCGAATAAATTCGAGACGATGGGGAAGGCCATGGAAATTTCTTAAACCTGTTATAATTTCGTTTTTATATTTTTTTATATATTCGTCTGGTGAAATATTTTTATAAGAAGCGACAGCGGAGATAGCGGCTACAGCATTATTTAAATTATGCTCGCCAGGGAGAGCGATAGAATTTTCAATCTCTCCGGGAACACTAAAAGGATAAGGGATTTTTTTAGCTTTGGAATCTTTAGCGATTTTAGTAGCTTCAGGATTATTTTTATTATAAATTAGGCAATCGTTTTCGGTCTGAAACTTAGTAATATGCTCTTTTGCATTTAAATAATCAGTATAGTCTTTATGGACATTTAAATGGTCAGGTTCTAGATGGCCAAGAACGGCGACAGAAGGAGATTTTTTAAGATCCCAAAGTTGAAAACTAGATAGTTCATAGACGACAACTGAATTTTTGGTTAGTTCATCTAGGATATCGATAGCAGGAACGCCGATGTTCCCAACAAGATAGGCATTATAGTTTTCGGCGTCGAGAAGAGATTTAATAAATGAACAGGTAGTTCCTTTTCCTTTAGTAGCGGTTACGCCGATAATAGGGCAGGGACAGTGATTGAAAAAATATTTAGTAACGCTGGATTCGTTTTCTAGATTTAAGGGAGGAACAGAGGGGCTACGAAAAATAAAATCATAGGACGAAAAATCTTTTTGTTTTATTTCGTCATAAGTAAAGTTTTCAAAAATATCACATTCTAAATCATCGTAATGTTTTTTGAAATATTTCTCGACGGATTTTCCCTCTTTACCGTAGCCTAAAATTGCGATTTTCATAATAATTATTATAGCATAGAAAATGGCCCCGAAGGGCCGTTTCCTATTGTGTGAGGTGCCAGGAAAGATCGCGCGAATTGAATTCGAGCGTCATTTGTTCCCGACCAACCAGAACGTCGAAAATGTGCATCGCTACCCCACCCGCAAAGCGAATTTGCGTTCGGAGCAACTCTGACACTTCGGTCTCGCTCTCGCCTCTTCGCCGAAAAGTCAGCGGTTGGCAAGGCGTCATTTCGTACCCGAAGAGCGCCATAACTTCGACTTGTTCTGTTTTATTTTTGTTAAAGTTTTTCATAAAAGACTCCTTTAATTAAATTATTAGAGTCATTTATGTGAGCCTCTGTTTTATTGGCTCATAGTCCGAGGCATAAATGACAATACCGGGGACCTTGAAACTTTTCTCATTGCCAGTGACCGAAGTATAGCATGAGCACTTCTATTATATCATGTTTCTTAATACTGTTCGTGCCTCTTCTATTGAATGCGTTTCCATCAACTTTGCTCTTAAATCTGCCGCTCCCGGAAAATTATTAATATAAATTTTATAAAAATGCTTCAGAGGCTCATATTTGTCATATTTATAGAGATTGAGATGTAATTTTAGAAGTTTCATTAAATCTTCCTTGGTTGGTTGATGGTCCGTAAAACAGTAAGGGTTTTGGAAGACGCCTCGACCAATCATAAAACCGTCTATTTCGGGATACTTTTTATGAAGTTCGAGTGCCATTTTTTTATCTTTAATATCGCCGTTAATGATTAATTTTGTCTCGGATGAAAGCTCGTCTCGCATTTTTAGAATTGCCGGGATTAGTTCGTAATGCGTGGGCACTTTGCTCATTTCTTTTCGAGTACGGAGATGGATGGTGAGGGCTGAGGGGTGTTCTTTGAAGAGAACTGGTAGCCATTCTTGGTACTCGTTGACATCAGACCAACCTAGCCTAGTTTTGATGGATACTGGTAAATTGGTGCTTTTTTTGGCATTTTTGAAACATTCGACAGCTAGTTCCGGGGTTTTAATCATTGCCGCTCCGCCGCCAGCTTTGTTGACATGTTTATCTGGACAGCCAAAATTAAGATCTACGCCCGAAAAACCGAGCGATGAAAGCGCCTGACAAGTTTCCGAAAAATGCTCCGGATTTTTGCCCCAAATCTGAGCGATGATAGGGGAGTCGGTAGGAGCGATTTCTAGGCGTTCTAGAGCATTTCTACGACCTTTTTCCGAGGCGTAAGATGATACGTTGGTAAATTCCGTAAAAAATAAATCTGGTCGACCGGCCTTTGCGACAACTTGACGAAATACGACATCGGTAACACCTTCCATCGGCGCCAATATTAAAAATGGTTTCTCTAATTGCTCCCAGATATTCATGAGTATAATGATACTATAATTTTACCTTTGGGGCAAGTGTGTTATAATAATTGACATGGAACTAGTTTTGGTGCTTGATAATATACGATCGACATATAATGTAGGGGCGATTCTTCGGACGGCGGAGGGATTTGGGATAAATAAAGTGATTTTGTCGGGATATACGCCGAGGGTGCATGACGTCAATTTATTACCGCATTTGCGTGAAAAATTAGACCACGAGATTAATAAGACGGCACTCGGGGCGGAAAATATGCTAGATATTCATGCGTGTGATGAGATAAAAAAGGAGCTAGAACGACTTAAAAAGGAAGGTTATTTAATAGTAGGGTTGGAAAATAATATTGATACAACTAAATTATATAAGTTAAATGACTCAGTTTTAAAAGAAAAGCTTGGGAAGAAAGTTGTCTTAATTTTAGGGGAAGAGGTTCACGGAATAGATTCTAGTTTATATGAAACAATAGATTTATTTATAGAGATACCAATGAAAGGACAGAAAGAATCGTTTAATGTATCGGTAGCGGCGGGGATTACGATGTATGCACTAACGAATATGATATAATGAAATAAATGCAGGATTTGGAGAAAAAATTAGAAAATTTAGAGGGGGAATTTTTGAGGGCGTACGAAAAAGTAGGGGTAACGGAAAAGGTGAAAAAGGTGGCGGAGCTAGAGCGAGAGGTCGCGGAACCGGAAATTTGGCGAGATGTAAAAATTGCGACAGAAAAAAATCAGGAACTTTCTAGGCTAAATGATGAAGTCCAGCCATGGGAACTATTAAAAACCCAAATTATGGATTTAAAGGAATTGATAGCGATTTCGGACGATAGTATGAGGGAGGAATTTTTAGAACAAATTGAGGCGATGGAAAAACAGCTAGTAGAATTAAAAAAATCGCTAAGATTAACGGGACAATACGATAAAAATGATGTTGTAATTCGGATTACGTCGGGGGCGGGTGGAACGGAGGCGATGGACTGGGCGGGGATGCTTGAAAGAATGTATCTACGGTTTTTTGAAAGAAAGAAATTTAAAGTTTCTTGTTTGGAACGAGTAGAGGGTGAAGAGGCGGGGATTAAAACAGCGGTTTATGAGGTTTTAGGAAATAATGCTTACGGCCTATTAAAATCGGAGCATGGAGTTCACCGGTTAGTAAGATTGTCGCCGTTTAATGCAGATCAGAAACGGCAGACGTCTTTTGCGTTAGTTGAAATTTTGCCGGTGATTCCAGTAGAGTCGGCGGTAGAGATTGACGAGAAGGATTTAAGGATTGACGTTTATCATAGTGGGGGACATGGAGGGCAGGGGGTTAATACGACTGATTCAGCAGTAAGAATTACTCATCTTCCGACAAATACAGTCGTTGCAATTCAAAATGAGCGGAGCCAGCATCAAAATAAAGAAAAAGCGATGGAAATTTTACGCGGGAAATTGGCACAGATGCAGATGGAACAACATGCGGAAAATTTGTCGGAACTTAGAGCGGGGGAGTCGGCTGGTTGGGGCCAACAAATACGGAATTATATTTTACAGCCGTATAGATTAGTAAAAGATACTAGGACGGGATATGAAGAAACCGATCCAGAAGCAGTCTTAGACGGTAAAATAGACGGTTTTATTGACAATTTCTTAGAGATATGATATAATAAGAAGATAGAATGTTTTTCTAAAAAATAGGGGTTCACAGGATAAAGTTTTTGTGATATAATGAGATAGATACCTAGACATAAGGAGAGGTCTGAGGGTTTAAACCTAAGGAAACCGACTAAAAGTCTAGTTTTAATAGTGTATTTTGCTTGGTGTACAGAGGCAAAATATGCGAGTAGCGTCTTAAAGGGACGCAGAAGTTAAATAAAATAAAGGAAAGGTAAGTGATGCAAGTCATTCTCGGCACCAAAGTTGGTATGACCCAGATTATCGGTGAAGATGGCATAGTTACTCCAGTAACTATTCTTCAAGCCGGTCCGTGCACAGTGACTCAGATAAAAACTATCGAGAGCGATGGTTATAATGCTGTGCAAGTGGGCTACGGTCAGGGTAAGAATCTGAGCAAGTCGGTTTCCGGTCACGTTAAAAAGGCTGGTGAAAATACAAATCCTAAAATTTTGAAGGAATTTCGAGTTGAGGAAATTCCTGAAGGTATGAAACTAGGGGATAGCCTAACGGTCGAAAGTTTCAAACTAGGCGATAAGGTTACGGTAACCGGAACTTCTAAGGGTAAAGGTTATGCTGGTACAGTAAAGCGCTGGAATTTTAATGAATCGCGTAATACGCATGGTTTTAAAGGCGACATTCGAAAAGTTGGTTCGATTGGTTCGATGTATCCACAAAAGGTTTGGAAGGGTAAGAAAATGCCTGGAAGAATGGGACATGATAAAGTTACAGTGAAAAATCTAGTAGTTGCATATCTTGACGCGGAAAATAATTTAATCGGTCTTAAAGGTGCAGTCCCGGGCCCTCGTAAAGGAATTGTAAGCTTGGAGGGAAAGGAGTAATATGGCAACGTTAAATAAAGATGTTTTCGGTTTAACTGTAGAAAATCATGAATTAGTTAAATTGGCCTATGATGCATATCTAGCAAATTCCCGAAGTTCGCACGCTAAGACTTTAAAGCGGGGTGAAGTTAGAGGGGGCGGAAAGAAACCATGGAGACAAAAGGGAACGGGGCGAGCGCGATTTGGCTCGACGAGAAACCCGATTTGGCGACATGGTGGTGTTGCATTTGGGCGAACTGGTAATGAAAACTTTACGAAGAAAATTGCGAAGAGTTCGAAATTATTAGCCGTTAGACAGGCACTTTCGATGAAAAACGCAGAAAAAGCGGTATTCGTACTAGACAAGGAGATTAAATTAACCGGAAAAACTAAAGATGCAGTTAAAGTTTTGAAGGAAATGAAACTTGAAGAAAAGAATGTGCTTGCAGTTGCGAACGAAAAGACTCCGGAAGTTTTTCGCTCGACGAATAATCTTCCAAATGTAAAGTTAGTTCGTGCTACTTATCTTAATGTATTCGATATTATGAATGCGGATGCAATTGTCTTTTCAGAGGCGGGGCTCAAGGCTACGGAAAAATGGTTAATGGGAGAGGAGAAGTAAGATGGCGGAAAAAGTACAATTAAATATATTAGAGCCGAGAGCGACGGAAAAAAGTTATCTTGAACAGACAAACCGAATTTACGTTTTTCCGGTTAAAAGAACTATGGGTAAGCAAGAAATTGCTAAGATGGTTGAAAAGGAATTTAATGTAACGGTTACTGATGTTCGGACTTTGATTCGCAACGGAAAAAAGACGAAATTTAGCAAAGGTAAACATGCTTATCCTGGCATTACTCATCGTCAAGATAAGAAGCTTGCTTATGTAAGATTAAAGAAAGGTGACTCGATTAAAGTTTTTGATGAGCCTGAGAAAGAAACCAGCGCAAAGGAAGCTAAAGCTGATAAAAAAGCTAAGGCGGACAAGAATGCAGGGAAGGAGAATAAATAATGGCAATTAAAGCATATCGCCCAATTACGCCGGCACAACGTCAAAAGACGACAGAAGATTATGACCAGATTACGACGAAGAAGCCGATGAAGTCGCTTCTTGCGGCGAAGAAACAGCAAGCCGGTAAAAATAATCAGGGTCGAATTACGGTAAGACATCGCGGAGGCGGGGTAAAGCGACATTACCGAATTGTAACCTATAAATTACCAGCTGATTTGACTTTTACGGTTGAAGAAATTGAGTATGATCCGAATCGTTCAGCACGAATTGCTCGGGTAAAAGATGAAAATGGTGTTTATTACTATGTACTCGCGGATACGAAAATGACTAAAGGAACAACTTTCAAGTCCGGTAAAGAGATTGAAGTTGAAGATAGTAGTAGGATGCCGCTTGAGAATATCCCAGTTGGTACATTTGTTTATGCAATTGAGCTAACGCCGGGTAAGGGGGCGCAAATGGTGCGAGCAGCGGGAGCGAGTGCACAGTTAATGGCAAAAGAAGATGGTTATGCGACTTTGAAGATGCCTTCGGGTGAAGTTCGGAAGGTTCTAAGTTCTTGCGAAGCTTCGATTGGAACGGTTTCTAACGTTCAGCATCAGAATGTGAAAATCGGGGCGGCGGGTCGACGTCGTCGAAAAGGTATCCGTCCGACCGTAAGAGGTGTTGTAATGAATGCAACGGATCACCCGCACGGTGGTGGTGATGGTGGTCGTCACGGGTCTGGTAAAGCGCCAAGGACGCCTTGGGGTCAGCTTACCCTCGGATATCGTACTCGTCATAATAAGAAAACTAATAAAATGATCGTGCGCAGTCGCCACGAAGGAAAGAGGAAATAATGTCGAGGAGTCTAAAGAAAGGTCCGTTTGTGGACTATAAACTCGCGAAAAAAGTTGCCGCACTTTCCAGCGAAGACCGCACCGTAATTAAAACTTGGGCGCGCCAATCGACAATCTCTCCGGAGATGGTTGGGCGAACGATTGCCGTACATAACGGTAAGGTTCATGTCCCGGTTTTTATTTCGGAAAATATGGTTGGTCATAAGCTCGGGGAATTTGCGCCGACTCGTAAATTTAAACGCCATGGTGGCAAGAAAGCTGCAGAAGCTGCGGCGGCGAAAGGGAAATAAATTATGGCGGAAACTTATTTTGCACATGCATATGAAAAAGGAATTGATTCTCAGCCGAGAAAGACTAGTATTGTTGCGAGTCTAGTTCGGGATCGCTATGTTGCAGATGCGGTAGTAATTCTAGAGCATACTCCGCGAAGAGCGGCACGAGCAGTTTTAAAGGCCGTAGAATCAGCAAACGCGAATTTACTTAATAATTCGAAAGTTTCGATTGATCCGAAGACCGTACGAATTGCAAGAATTTTTGTAACGAGCGGGACGAGGATGCGTCGGTATGTTCCGGCGTCGAGAGGCCGAGCGCTTCCTTACGAGAAGATTAGTAGTAATATATTCGTCGAGGTCGCCGGCGAAGAGAAAGTTAAAAAGAACGCCTCTAAAGGAGAAAAATCCGCTAAAGCAAGCGCGGATGAAAATTCCGAAAAAACAGAGGTAAAAGCGAAAAAGGAGAACAAGTAATATGGGTCAGAAGGTTAATCCCATCTCTTACCGTCTCCAAGTCAGCAAAGACTGGTCGTCGAAGTGGTTTACCCGCAAGAGCGATTTTCGACGTTGGCTTGTTGAGGACGATGAAATTCGCAAGACGATCGAGGAACGATTTAAGAGTCGTCCGACGATTGCGCGGATTAACATTGAGCGTTCTGCTAACCTTACGACAATTACAATTTTAACAGCGAAAGCTGGAGCGGTAATTGGTAAGCAGGGAGCGGGCATCAATGAACTAAAAAAGCAAATTGAGAAAATTGTTGATGGGCCAATTCGCATTAATGTCGAAGAAGTTAAGAAACCGGAATTAAACGCTAAGTTGGTAGCGGAAAATATCGGTTTTCAACTCGGTAAACGGATGAATTTCCGCCGAGCAGTAAAAATGGCTTTACAATCAACTATGAACGCAGGGGCGAAAGGAGTCCGGATTGAAGTTGCTGGACGATTAAATGGGGCTGAAATGAGCCGTCGAGAAAAGTTTATCGAAGGTTCGGTCCCGCTACATACCCTAAGAGCGGACATTGACTTTTATTGTCATCATGCACCGACAATTGCTGGTATCGTAGGAGTAAAGGTCTGGATTTATAAGGGGGAGAAGTAATTATGGCAATTTTAATTCCTAAGAAATTAGCACACCGCAAAGTTCGTAAAGGTAAAAACGAAGGCGTTGCGACGCGTTGCAATACGGTAGCTTTTGGTGATTTTGGTTTAATGTCGCTTGACAACGAACGAATTACCTCGCGTCAAATTGAGGCAGCCCGTCAGGCTATTACGCGTTATATTAAACGTGGTGGTAAGATTTGGATTCGAATTTTCCCGCATACGCCGGTAACGAAGAAGCCGCTAGATGTAAAAATGGGTTCCGGTAAAGGTGAGCCGCAGTTTTACGTTGCAAAAGTAAAAGCGGGAACTGTAATGTTTGAAATTGCAGACGTAACCGAGGAACAGGCACGAGAAGCTTTAAGACTTGCTTCACATAAATTACCTGTAAAATGTAAAATAATTAAGAAAGAGGAGTTTTAAGATGGCACACACTTTAGTAGGAACTGTGACTTCCGATAAGCGCGATAAGACCATTACCGTTTCGATTGTAAGTCGGGAAACTCATCCACTTTATCGTAAACAATATACGAAAACCCGTAAATATACAGCTCATGATGAGAAAAATGAAGCTAAGGTTGGGGATCGGGTTGAGATAATGATGAGTCGTCCGATTTCGAAGACTAAAGCTTATACTTTAGTTAAGATTATTGAGAAGGCACGCGGAACGGTTGAATTAAAGGAAGACGTAAATAAGGTAGAACTTCCGGAGAAGGTTGGCGCGGATAAGGCTGCGAAAGAAGCAAGGGATCTAGAAGCTGAGAAAGTGGAAGAATCTAAAGGGGAGGAAGAATAATGATACAGCAAGAAACTAGATTAAAAGTAGCGGATAATTCGGGTGCGAAAGAGCTCGGAGTAATTCGGGTACTTGGGGGAACTAGGGCAAGATATGCGCGGGTTGGTGATATAGTAACTTGTTCAGTTAAAGAGGCTTCTCCGACTGGGAACGTGAAGAAAAAAGCGGTAGTTCGCGCGGTTATCGTAAGAACGGTAGCGCCGATTCGACGACCAGATGGTTCAACAATCCGGTTTGATGAAAATGCAGCAGTACTCGTAAACGATGATAAAACTCCTAAAGGGACGCGGGTTTTCGGACCGATTCCGCGGGAGCTTCGCGACAAAGGTTTTACGAAGATTATAAGCTTAGCACCGGAGGTACTATAAGATGAAAAGTTTGAAGATAAATGATAAAGTCTTAGTAATTTCTGGTAATCATAAGGGAGCTGAGGCTAAGATTGTAGGAATTGACCGAACGAATAGGAAAGCTTGCCTTGAAGGAATTGGATTAGTTGAGCGACACATGAAAAAAACGCAATATAATCCAGCGGGCGGGAAGAAAACTATTCATGTAGGGATTGATTTCTCGAATTTGAAATTAATTGAGTCGGCGGAATATAAGTCCGAGAAGAAAAATGATAAGAAAAACGCTAAAGCAAAGAAAGGAGCTAAATAATGGCGGAAAAGAAAACGGCTGCTAAGGCTACGGCGAAAAAAGCTGAGACATTAGCACAACCACGCCTCAAAGCTCTCTATAATACGGAGCTAAAGGCGAAACTTAAAAAGGAACTAGGTTTAAAAAATATAAATCAAGTTCCAGAACTTAAAAAAGTTGTTGTTTCTTCAGGAGTTGGTAAGAAACGCGAAGATAAAAGATTTACTGAAACAGTAGAACTTACGCTTGCGAAAATTACTGGCCAGGCGGCAACTTCGAGATTAGCAAAGAAATCAATCGCGACCTTTAAAATTCGAAAAGGAATGGGTGCGCCGGTTGGATATCTTACTACACTTCGAAATGACAAGATGTATGAATTTGTTGATCGGTTAATTAATATCGCTTTACCGCATGTACGCGACTTTCATGGAGTTTCTAGGCAGGCATTTGACGCTCAAGGTAATTATAATTTAGGATTAAAGGAACAAACTGTATTTCCGGAAATTACTTTCGAAGATGCAAGCGTCTTACACGGTTTAGAAATAACATTTATTATTAAAAATGGTTCAAAGGAAGGAAGTCTAAAATTGTTAGAACTCTTCGGTATGCCGTTTGAGAAAGGAGACAAGTAAGATGGCTAAAAAGTCTGCAGTACTCCGAGATGAAAAACGGCGCAAAATGAATGAAAAATATAAGGCTAAACGTGCTGAATTAAAAGCGGCGGGAGACTTAGAAGGTTTACAGAAACTTCCGCGTAACGCTTCGCCGACGCGACTTAAAAACCGCGATCTTTTAGATGGTCGTCCGCGGGGATATATGCGTCGGTTTGGACTTAGTCGTATTAATTTTCGGGAAAAAGCTTCGAAGGGCGAGATTCCTGGAGTAACTAAGAGTAGTTGGTAGGAGAAAGGAGAAAATATGTCATTACAATCTACTGATCAAATTGCAGATCTCTTAACGCGTATTCGTAATGCGATAAGTGCTTCTAAAAATGAAATCTTCGTTCCTACTTCTAAGCTTAAAGTTCAGGTTATTGAAGTCTTAAAAAAGAATGGGTACGTTGATGATTTTGAAATAATTGATGGAAATCCGAGAGGGATGTTAAAAGTTATCATTAACGAAGCCGGAACTAACGCGAAGATAAACGAAATTTCTAAAGTTTCAAAACCGGGTCGAAGAGTTTATTCGTCGGCAGATGATTTGCCGACGGTAAAATCTGGGCGAGGAATGATTATTGTATCTACTTCTAAAGGTTTGATGACTGGACGTGAAGCGAAGAAAAATCGATTAGGTGGCGAAATTTTAGTGAAAGTTTGGTAAAATGCGAAAAAATAACCCTACGGGGTTATTTTTTTGTAATTTTGAAAATGCTTATCGTTGCTCCTAGTTGGCGGGCGTGATATAATGGCGGCAAAATACTAGCGAAGGAGTATATAAAATGAGATTAAAACGCAAAATATTTAATATTTTCGCGGCGATAGTAATGGTTTTTGGTTCTATGCCAATGACTTTTTTTAATGCCTATGCGGAAGGGGAGAATTCGGCTGGCGAAGTCCCAATAAATTCAAAAACTGTGACACCGAATGGTGACGGGACTTATAACATTACTTTAAGTGTAACTGGCAAGCAGAATTCTGAGACTTCAGTCTCAAAGGCTAATGTTGTTGTCGTGTTTGATACATCGAATTCAATGGAATACGGTACAGATTGTACGCTTAATAATAATTATAATAATAATAGTACCGGTCAATACGGTCTTGTAGGGAGTGACTACATTCCTTTATATCGTCAAAATCGTGCTTGGCGTTATGGAACGGGTGGAACTGAATATAATGGCGATCATTATAGATGTACATCTAATCGTCTCACTGTTGCTCAAAACGCAACTACTAATCTTATTTCGACTCTTCTCGCTAATAATAACCTTGAAGGCGCCGATAGCGACACCGTCGAAATTTCTCTCGTAAACTTTGCTACTAGTGTTAGGGGTACTACCGATTGGAGTACCAGTGAAACAACTTTAAATAATGCGGTAAATGGATATAGTGTACCAAATAGTGCGCAAGGTGGGACTAACTGGGAGACTGCTCTTTCTGCCGCTAAAACTTTGGTTGATAATCGTATTAGTTCTCAACCAGATGAAACCAATTATGTAATTTTCGTTTCCGATGGTGATCCAACCTTCCGCGATTCGCAAATGGGCGCAAATTATAATACTCCGTCAAGTAATGGTGGCTGGAATAGTACTGCTAATAAATGGGGTTCTGGTAATTCTGATCCAAACAATTGGAATTTTAATGCTGCTAAAGCCGTAGCCGACGAGATTGCCGCATCAAGCAATACTACATTATATACAGTCGGCGCATTTGGTAATGCAAC
Organism: Candidatus Nanosyncoccus sp.; assembly: GCA_045603985.1. Lineage (GTDB taxonomy): Bacteria > Patescibacteriota > Saccharimonadia > Saccharimonadales > Saccharimonadaceae > Nanosyncoccus. The sequence continues at coordinate 57,511 of JAZUNE010000007.1, read as the reverse complement.
TGTTATGCAAAACCTCGCCGGTTCTGACAAATATTACGATGCTTCCGATCAAGACGCTTTGGAAGAAGCTTTCCAGCAAATTGTCGATCAAATCACTAATGCTCTTTCTCTTACTAATATTAAGTTTACTGATGGGATTACTGCGCTTACTACTGCTGCCGTAAGCGGCAATCCAGACAACTTTGTTTATACTAAGGGCGGTGTTGCTTGGGCTGATGCGCCAGAAGCTGAGATCAAAACTATTGATGGTGTTAAAACCGTAGTTTGGGATCTTGGCGATACTACTCTTAAAGATGGCGAAACTGCGACTGTCTCATTTACCGTTTGGCCATCTCAGGAAGCTTATGATTTACTCGCTGATCTTAATAACGGCAGAATTTCATATGATAGCTTAACTGATGCGCAAAAAGCATCTATTGTAAAAGATGGAGATAGCTATAGTTTGCAAACTAATACTAAATGGCCAACGCTTACATATTCAACTGTTGAGACCGTGACTGTAAATGGTGTGCCAACTACTACTGTTTCTGACCCAACTACTATTAATATAGAAAACGATGGACCGATGCCTCTTGACACTAGGAAGCTAACCCTTGAGAAAAAGTGGGAAGATGATTTGGATCCATCACAGCGTGAGGAAGTTAACGGTGAGGTTGTTCTAAACTTTTACAAAGACAACAGCCCATACGAACAAGATATTCATCTTACTGAAGATAATGATTGGAAGCTAAATGATTATATCTCTGTTGCGCCGGGCATAATGATTAGTAACGATTCTCCAAATTATAATCTTTTGAAAGCCGGTCATACTGAATATTCTTTTGGTGGTAAGACTTATATTATTCTTGAAACTGGTCACGACTACTACTTTGAGGAAGAGGATATTAATGGTCACTTCGAATTAACAAACTATGTTTATCATCCAATGATAGTTGATAATGAACTAACAAATGTGTTCTTTACTCGCGATGCTTCTGATAATATTACTGGTATCGAAGAATTCAAGGCGATGGATTCTGTTTCTGCTACTAATACATTGAAAGGTGGTATTAACATCCAGAAGAAAGTCGTCGATAAAAATGGCAACGAGATTGATACTAATGACTCGTTTGACGTTACTATCCATCTAGTAGATGCCGATGGTAATCCATATGCATATGACTATCGTATTTACTATGGTGAGAAAAACCCAGAATATGAAGATAATATCGTATATGATGATGAAGGGAATATCAAATATAGTCGCAGTGAACATATATACGGTAATGGTAAAATAAACGAAACAATTTATGTTGGTGATACTATTCGTATTGTTAACGTTGATTCTGGCGTGCAGTATTATGTTGAAGAAACCGAGAAAAATGGATACGATACAAATCCGGTTATCGTTTATGAAGAAGCATACGGCGTTAGTGACCCGATTGATGCCACTCAAACAGAAGACGGTTATTATGTGGTTTCCGGTAATACTGCTTCATCCGTCACTGTTACTAATAAATTCCTTGATGAAAAAACCAGAGTAGACTTTGAGAAGACTTGGTATGATGCGGATGGCGACGTGTTAAGTGGTGAGAATCTTCCTGGCAGTATCACTATTGAACTTTTCAAAAAAGGCGCTGATGGTAAAGTAGTTTCTACCGGTGAAACCGAAGAAGTTACTGCTGATACTGATTGGAAGGGTTCATTTATTGACCTTCCGAAATATGATAATGGTGAAGAGATTGTTTATTCGATCAAGGAAAGTGCCATTGAAGGTGCTACCTATGATGATGAACTAGAGGTTTTCTTTAAATATGATTCTGAAGAGAATAATGGTCAGTATGCCGTTGTGGGAAGATGGAAGGTCATGACTCTTGAAGATTATATTCTTCAAAATACTTGGACACCAGCTACTGAAAGCGTTACTGGTTTAACCAGCCTTAATATTCAAAAGATTGATGCTTTGACCGAAGAACCTCTCGAAGGCGCAACCTTTGAACTTAAGCTCAAGAACGGTACTACTTTTACAGCAACTACTAACGCTGATGGTGAAGCTACTTTTAGCAATTTGGATGCTGGTGAGTACACTCTAAAGGAGACTGGTGCGCCAGAAGGTTATAGACTAGTTTCTACTGAACCAAATATCAATATTACTAAAATTAAGAAACTTAATACTGTTGATCTTATTAATCTTAAGAACTTTTATGAATACGTCTTTTCATTTAGCACTTCGCAGGTAGATGGATATGAATATGATATTAAGAGTCGTACATTTACGGTTGAAAATGAGCCGATTTCCTATATCGATATTACTGCTGCTAAGGTTTGGGATGATGATGAGGATCGTGATGGTTTGCGTAAGAATTATGCGAATTATTATGTAGCAGTAAAGAATAATAGTGGCAAATATGTAGCATACGAAAAATTGGCGCTTGTGAATAAGGATAATTATAAGTTTACGCATTTGCCGAAAGAGACTATAAACGGTGAAGAAATTACTTACGAAGTTGTAGAGGCATCGTCGTGTAGTGGTAGTGGTGAAGCGATTTCTTGCATTGAGTTTACTGGTGATGATAATTATACTGTAACAGTTGATGAGAATGGAGTAATTACTAATTTTCATGAGCCAGCATTGTATGATGATACTGGTGAATTGACAGTGCAGAAGATTTGGGATGGTGAAGGTAATGAATTAGTCAGACCAATTACTGTTACGGTTGAGTTATACGCTAATGGTACGAGGCTAGGTGAGCCAGTTGTTATTTCGGCGGCCACTGAATGGAAGTATACTTTTAAGAAGCTTTATAAGTATAAAAACGGTGAGCCGATTATCTATACGGTGCAAGAATCCAAAATTGGTGAGACTACGTTTGATGAGGGTGAAAGTGTGATAGTGATTTACCGTGAAGATGCTGAGATTGAAAACGGGAAGTGGGAGAAGGTGATTTTGGGCAACGATATTACGAACACATGGACTAGAAGTATGGCAAAATCGTTCACGATTAAAAAGACCACAGTTGGCTTGAAGGCTGAGGTATTGAAAGATTTGGAGTTTACAATTACTGGCCCAGAGGATTTTGGCGATAAAGGTGAGATGGTTTTGAAGATTGGAGAAGGTTGTACTGTATCTGGTGATTATGAGATTATCTGTACGGTAGAAGGTGAAGTGCCAACTGGTGTATATACGGTTTCGGAAAAGAATGCCGAAGTGGAGAACTTTACTTTGACGGTATCGGGTGATGATGATATTCAGAAAGAAGTTGATAGGGATGACGAAGTAGTGTTTGAGATTACGAACGAATATGAAGTAAATAAAACTACATATAGAGTAGTAAAGGTTTGGCAAGACGAGCATAATAAGGACGGTTCTCGTCCAACAAAATTAGCAATCAATCTGTTGGCGAATGGCGAGACGATAGAGACTAAGGACTTGTCGGCGGAAAATGAGACTGAGGAAGATTGGGGAGAAGATTTGGAGACTAGTGACGTTTGGGAGTGGACATTTGAGAATTTGCCGGTTGCGGATGAAAATGCTGAAGAAATTGAATATTATGCTGAAGAACCGCTGGAGATAGAAGGATACGAACAAATTGATGAGATTAGCGGTAGGCGTACTACGATTTTCGTTAATATGCATGAGCCGGAGGAAGATGAGGGTTATGGTGGATTGCCGATGACGCCGGAGACGGGCAAATTAACTAAATTGATAAAAACCGATAGCGAGAATTCGGCGAGTGTGAATATGGCTATATCTGTCGCTATGATGATTGGAATATCTCTAGTAGGAATGGCGTTTATATTTACGAAGCGGGAGCAGTAGAAATAATTTTTAAAAAAATACCACTATATAATATATAGTGGTATTTTTGTTTTTGCCAAGTGCGAAAATGAGTTTAAAATTAACTTAAAAATGCTTGACTTTAAAAAAGTGGCGGTCTATAATCATAAGTATAATATATAAGGAGGTGAGAGAGAAAAATGACTAAATATAGAATAGCTTCTGCTTTGTCGGCGGCGGCGCTAGTGTTTGGGTCGGGGATTTTGGTGCCAGTAAGCTCGTTCGCGGCTGGCGAGATCGGAGTGCTCGACTCTTGTGAGGGGATTGAGAATTGCGCCGTCGTGACGAGCACCGCGGAACTTAGTGATGCTTTTACATCACACAAGTCTACAGTTTTGATGGGCGGATCGTTTGATCTAACGACTGACCTTCGAACTGGTGCTGACATGAATCTTTATCTGAATAATTATACGTTGACTAGCGATGGTTGGTCGATCATAAACTCTGAAGGTAATTTGACTATTTATGCCGGCGAGAATGGTAAAATTGTTGAGACGGGCGGTATTTATGCGCCTCTTTATGTTTATAATAATACTACGTTGAAGAGTGGGACTATTGAGACTGCGGGACAAGCTGCGTTTATTTATTACGACACTGGCTTGTTCACGATGGACGGCGGTACTATTAATGGCGGTAGCGATACGGCAGTTGCAGTAGTCGTTAGCAACGGTGCAAAGTTTGTGATGAATGACGGTTCGGTCACTGGTGACACGTGGGGTGTTTCGGTGTTTAAGGACGCGGAGTTTGAAATGAACGGAGGTACTGTAAGTGCAACTGCGGACGGTTCAATCGGTGTTTCCGGAAATGGTTCAACTAGTGGTAGCAACGAAGGTACTAATGCAAAATTGACTTTGAATGCTGGTACGATTAATTCTGGTGATTTAGGTGTGTATGCGCCACAAGCAAACGGTTTGACAACGCTTGGCGAGGAGATTACTATTAATGCGGCAAAATGTGGCGTTGAAGTGCGTGCCGGTACGCTGAACGTGAATGGTGCAACTATTAGTGTGCCAGCGGATGCTGAATATGTATTTAATCCAAACGGTAACGGTTCTACTGCTAGCGGTGTGGCTATTGCGGTTGCTCAACATACGACCAAGCAAGCAATTTCAGCAACCGTAAATAGTGGTAATTTTACAGCTCCTGTAGTTTTTGGTGAAAGCAACCCTCAGAATAACAGTGAGGAGGATGTTGCGAAAGTTGAGCTATCGATTACTGGAGGTACATTTAATGCAACTAATGGTGATCCGATTGTGTCAAGTGAAGATGTGACTGGATTCGTAACTGGTGGAACATACAACAAAGACCTAGATGAAAAATATATAGCAGATGGCTATGTTTCGGCGCTAGACTTTGAGGAAAATGCATTCAAAGTACTTGACCCAAACACTTTAGATCCGGCTGACGAAATCGATACTTTTATTGATGAGAATGATGAAGAAGTAAACTATATTGCTCCGAAGAAAATTGACTACGAAAACTATTGGGTCGAGGATGGTGGTGAAGAAGAAGGCCATGTATCTGCTGCAGTAGAATTCGGAAAAAAGCTGATCGCAGACAGAAAGGCGACACTTTCGGCAATCGAAGTTGACACAGAGGGGTTAAGCTTGGATGAAAACAAGGGTGGTGAATTGATTGGTGCGATTGATATTGATATGTTTGATCGCGATGGTGAGGTGATTGAAGTAAAAGATAATGCATTGGTTGTGTATATTGATATTGACGAAGAAACTCATACTAAGCTTGCGGCCTACGATAAACTCTACGCAGTTTATTTCGAAGACGGTGTAGAAAAAGAACGGGTAGAAGCTTATTTAAGTGATCCGGATGAAGAAGGTTATTATCTATCATTTGAGACAAGCCACTTATCTACATATGCGATAGTGGGGGTAAACGAAACTGAAGAAGCAACCGCAAGCCCAGATACTGGTACGATGACGAGAGAAGGTAGTTCTGCTATGAGCGCGGCGATTGTTGCGGCAATTGCAGTCGGCTTGATTGTTTCGGCTACGAGCTTCGCTTATCTAATTAGAAGGAAATAATTCCGGGTTGGTCATACATCAAAATAGAGATAATATTGACAAAAATAAAAAAGTGTGCTATAATATAAAGATAGCGTGAAAATCCTCCTTAAAACGGGGGATTTTCTCTTGAAACTTCTAGAGTTTCGTGATATAATTAGTTAGATAATATTAATTTAAAGAGGAAAAGATATGAGTCGTATCGGAAAACAGCCCATCGATATTCCGGCGGGAGTGACAATCACGGTCGGCGACAGCGAAATTACTGTCGTAGGCCCGAAGGGTCAACTCATTGTACCGGTGCAACCTCGGACTGAAACGAAGGTTGAAGGGGCGCAAATTATCGTTACCCGTAAGGATGACGAACCGAAATCTCGAGCCTGGCATGGTCTACAACGCGCGCTTTTAAATAACGCGGTTTTAGGCGTAACTAAGGGGTTTGAGAAAAAATTAGAGATTAATGGGGTCGGATTTAGACTTTCTGGCGGAGGTCAGGAAATTGAGATGGCTTTAGGGTTCTCTCACCCGGTAAAATATAAAGCGCCGGAAGGGGTAACGCTTACTACTAATAAAATGGAAATCACGGTATCTGGGATTGACAAACAAAAAGTTGGTCAAGTTGCTGCAGAAATCCGTGCTCTCAAGAAACCTGAGCCTTATAAGGGTAAAGGTATTAAGTATGTCGACGAAGTTATTCTTCGTAAAGCAGGAAAGGCGGGTAAGAAATAATGAATAAGAATATGAGAGCAAAACGTACCCGAGCTAAGATTTATGGTACGAGCGAACGGCCGAGACTTTCAGTTCATTTTTCGAACTTAAATATTACGGCACAAATCATTGATGACGATAAGAAGACAACGCTTGCTTATGCGACGACGGTTGGAAGTAAGATGACGGGATCGAAGATGGAAAAAGCGGAAAAAATCGGAACAGAAATCGCAAAGAAAGCTAAATCGGCAAAAATTTCGAAAGTAGTTTTTGACCGAGGTTCTAAATTATATGCTGGGCGAATGTCGGCGCTTGCCGAGGCGGCTCGGAAGGAAGGATTGGAGTTCTAATATGCCAGAAAATGAGAAAAAAGCTCCTAGAGTAATTAATAAGTCCGGTACTCTTAAAATGGACGATAAAACGGCGGAAACGAAAGTAACGCGGGATATTTCCGGAAGGAAAATGGACCGACGAAATCGGCGCGACCGTGTAAAGGCGGATGCGGGTCCGAAGGAGTTTGATGAGATTACAATCGCAGTAGATCGTGTTTCGAGGACGGTTGCGGGGGGACGCCGAATGAGATTTAAAGCATTAGTCGCGATTGGAAATCATAAAAATAAAGTTGGTATCGGGGTCGCTAAGGGCAACGATGTAACGACCGCGGTCGCGAAGGCGACTTCTAAGGCAAAAAAGTCGATGATTACCTTTAATATGGACGGTGAAACGATTTGTCATGAAACTCAAACTAAGGTGACTGGCGCGGATGTCTTAATGAAGCCAGCAGCGCCGGGTACTGGGATTATCGCAGGCGGAACGGTACGTTCGATTATGGGTCTTACTGGGGTAAAGAATTTGATTTCGAAATCGCTTGGTTCGACTAATAAGGTCAATATCGCTTATGCGGTTATTGAGGGCCTAAGACAACAGACTCCGCGAAAAGAATGGGTTATGACTAAGATTTCGAAACCGGAAGAAAAAGCTCCGAAAAAGGCTCCGAAGGCTGAAGTGAAAGTGGGAAAGAAGGTTGAGACGAAAAAGGCTGAATCGAAAAAGCCGGTAGCGAAGAAAGCTACTACGAAAAAGGAGACTAAGTAATGAAATACAATGATTTAGTAGTAGAGAAAAATACGCGTCCGTCGAGAAAAGGTCGGGGGATTTCGGCGGGTCAAGGTAAAACTGCTGGGCGTGGGACAAAGGGGCAAAAATCCCGTACTGGTCATCGGAAGATGCCGGCTGGGTTTATGGGCGGACAACGTGCAATTATGCAAGCAGTCCCGAAGTTAAAAGGTTTTAAGAGTTTTCATCCGAAGGCCGAGGTAGTTTATACTGATAGATTAAACGAACTTTCGGGGAAAGTTGATAACTATAAGTTAGCTGAAGCGTCCTTAATCTCTTCGCCGTTTGTAAAGGTTAAAGTTATTACGCGGGGAGAATTAACGAAGAAAATCGACTTAGAAACGCAATTTGTGTCGAAGTCGGCGGTCGAAGCGATTAAAAAAGTTGGCGGTTCGTTTAAAAAAGTCGAAATCTTAAAGAAACCTAAAAAAGACTAAAAAATACCCCCCTATGGGGGTATTTTTTGTGGTATAATTTATCTATTATGGAAGAGAAAGAATTAAAGACGAGTGGGAAACAGAGGTTTTTTATTATTTTAATTGCGGTTTTAATGCTCGGTTCGATTATCGCGAGCTATGCGGCGATTGTTATAAACGGGAGTAAGTCTTCTAGTTCGACTGGTGAGGCAGAAGTTGATGAGGCAAAGATAGCGGAATACGAAGAAGCTTATAATGCGAAAGTAGCGGAATTTTCGGAAGAGACAAAAGATGATTTTTCGGAATTTATCGCTTATAAATCTGAGGTCAAGGCTTTTAACGAGACTTCGGCGAATGAAAATGGATTACAAATAAAAGAATTAAAAGCCGGTTCTGGCGAAACGGTGAATACTGATGGTTCGAATTATCTAGCTTATTATGTTGGATATTGTGCGGATGAGTCGGTTTTTGATTCGTCGTTTGATGATAATGATAATCCGACGGCATTTGCGAAAATTTTAGATCCGTCACTTGGGATGATTGAAGGGTGGAATTTAGGAGTAGAGGGGATGAAAGTTGGCGGAATTCGGCGGATTACGATTCCGGGGGAGTTGGCTTATGGGGATTCGATGGAAATCTGTGGCGGATATAATAAACCGCTTCGGTTTATCGTAATGGCGGTAGCGAGGGAAGATTCGCTAGAGAAGCTTGCGGAAGAGTTAGATGAAGCGTATATGAGATTACAATACGCTTATTACGGGATAGACTACAATTCGCTTTAAATTCGAGTAAAAACGAGCCAAGGGAAAAAGGCTCGTTTTTTGATTAAAACAGATAAATATTGTTTTAGTATTGACATTTTAGCTTAAGTGTGATATAATGGGGGCAAGATGGAGGTAAAAAGAATACCGAAGTCTAGTAAATTAAATATCCATTTCGTCGTTTTACGGGGGGTTTCCCCTAATAAAAAAAGGAGGAAAAAATGATGAAAATTGGAACTATTATCGTTGTAGTATGGTTTCTTGCTCTTCTTGGAGCGATGATCGCTTTGATGAATATCCTGGGACGCAGGATGTATTGTATCAATTGGCGGACGCTTCTTCTTGAGCACAGAGTTAGCGAACGGACGTATGCTGTAGTTGCGGGCGTGATGGCGATTATTTATGTTCTTTTGGCTTGGAACTTTGGTGGTCGGTCGCTCGTTCTAAATGAGCTGATGTGGATTACCGGGGGAACTAGCCTGGGGATGTGGTCGTTTATCATTTGCGTAATTGTCGGCGTAGCTGTGTTTTTCTTTCTTATGATAGCTGTAGCTCGCGCTTCGGCTACTCAGAGAGAGTATCTTAGCGAGGAAGCAAGTGCAGAGTTCGTTCGTCGCGAGGAGCAAAAGGCAGATATCCAGTCTCCGATTGAGGTATATACCTTTGGTGAGATAAATGAGGACGGTTTTGCTCCTCGTTATCTTAGTGAGATTTGGTACAACGATGATGAAAATCCTTCTCAGAAATGAGGGGGATTTTTTATGTTATAATGAGAATATATGGGGAAAAGTTTTTTCTTTTATGATTTAGAGACGAGCGGGCTTAATCCGAGAGTGGATCGGGTTATGCAATTTGCGGGGCAGAGGACAAGCTTAGATTTAGAGCCGATTGGGGAGCCGGTAAATATTTTAGTAAAAATGACGGATGACGCTTTGCCAAGTCCTTCAGCAATTAATGTAACGGGGATTACTCCGCAGGATACCTTAAGGGACGGGATAAAAGAGGCGGAATTTTGTCGGTATATTTCGGAGGAGATTTTTGTACCGGAGACGGTTGCGGTTGGATATAATACGGTGAGATTTGATGATGAGTTTATGCGGGCTTGTTTATGGCGGAATTTTTATGATCCGTATGAGTGGGAGTGGAAAGAGGGGCGGTCGAGATGGGACATGCTAGACGTAGTTAGGTTAACACGGGCGCTTAGACCGGAGGGGATAGAGTGGCCGGTTACGGAAGACGGGAAAGCGACAAATCGGCTAGAATTATTAACTAAATTAAACGGACTCTCACATGAACATGCGCACGATGCGCTTTCGGATGTTTATGCGACGATTGCGGTTGCGAAAATGGTAAAAGAGAAGCAACCGAAACTGTTCGAATATTTATATAAAATGCGGGATAAAAAAGAAGTGAAGAAGTTAGTTAATCTAGATAATAAAAAGCCGTTTGTTTATGCTTCAGGGAGATATTCGTCGGAATTTAATAAAACCACCGTAGCTTTTCCGCTTACGAGCTCGCGGAATGGGAATATATTAATATATGATTTAAGATATAATTTTGATGAATTAATGGCTAAATCTGCTTTTTCTTCGACAGGACTTGAATTTTCAAGCACGTCATACGCTGGTGCACCGGGAGAACCGTCCCTTCGGGACGAACCTCTCGGGCACGTCAGGAATATACGTGTTGAAAATTCAAATCAGAATAAGTCTCAGAAAAAGCAGATTTTAGCCACACATTCATCATATTTCCCAATTGTAAAAGAATTATGCTTCAATAAATGTCCGGCCGTGGCGCCGATAAGTGTGCTAGAAAGTAATGGCGGTTGGGGGAAGATTGGATTAACGAAAGAGATAGTGCAGAGGAACTTAGAGGCACTATTATCTCATCCGGAATTTGCGGAGCAGATGCGAAGTGGATATGAAAATCGGCCGGAATTTCCGCCGGCAGTTGAGCCGGAAACGGCGTTATATGAGGGGTTTTTAGACGATACTGACAGGGTTAAGGTTTCAGCGGTAAGGAATGCAGAAGTGAACAAGCTAGCGGATTTTCATCCGGAGTTTCATGACCCGAGGTTGCCGGAGCTTTTGCTTCATTACAAGGGGCGAAATTTTCCGGAAACATTAGCGGAAGAAGAAATGGCTCGATATGAGGAATATCGACAGGAGCGATTAAAGAGGCAGGCGCCGAAGTTTATGGTTGAGCTTGAGAAAGTAACGGACGATTTTATAAAAGAAGAATTAATGCTTTATATGCAATCGCTCCTGTAAAATCTAAAAATTAGTTTTTAGATTTTTACGGAAGAGATAGCCTTTTTGAGGGTATTAATTGACTTTTGGAGTTCGACGCCTTCATGTTCGGAGAGTTTTAGGTCAAGGCGACGGATAATACCGGAGCGACCGACGACGGAGGGAAACCCGAAAGAGGTGTCGGAAAAATGATCATAGGAAGAGACGGGGAGGACGCGAAGTTCGTCATTAAAGATACAATTTAAAATATCGACAACACAAGTTGCAATTCCGTAGTAAGTCGCGCCTTTTTTCTCTATAATGTCGTAAGCTTCGTTTTTAACAAAATCGGAGATTCCGTTACGAAGGTCTTTAGCAAGAAAATCAGTTACTTTTTGTCCGCCAATATCGGCAAGGGACCATAGAGTTAATTCGGTATCGCCATGTTCGCCGATTTGATAAGCGTGGACAGATTTCGGATTAACATTTAGATAGTCGGCAATTCGGGTTCTAAGACGAGCGGAATCAAGAACGGTCCCAGAACCAATTACTTTTTCGGCGGGAAGACCAGAAAATTTCATTGTATAGTAAGTTAGAACGTCCATCGGATTAGTCACAACGAGAAAAATACCGTTAAAACCGGAAGCCATAATTTGTTCAACCATACCCTTTAGGATATTAACATTTTTCTTTAGGAGCTCCATGCGGGTTTCGCCGGGTTTTTGGGCGGCGCCAGCAGTAATTACGACAACGTCGCAGTCTTTCGCATCGGCGTAAGTTCCGTTTTTAATTTTTACATAGCTAGGGGCGACGGCGAGAGCATCACGAAGGTCCATCGCTTCGCCTTCGGCATCTTTTGCAATTATGTCAGTTAAAATGATTTCATTAACAGCGGTACGTTGGTTCATGATAGAAAAGGCGATTGACGCACCAACATTACCGGTTCCAACAATCATAATCTTATTATTATCCATATATATAATTATAGCATAAGCTTTTTAAAAATTAAATATCGGGCTTGCGAAAAAATAGGATAAGCGTTAAAATAAAATAAAGAATCTAGAACTTAATTTATAAATAAAGGAAGAAAAATGGATCCAACGATTAATCCAACACCAACACCAAATCCAACGCCGAATCCGGCACCTACGCCTACGCCGGCTAATCCGGTTGAAGCGACTCCGGTTGCGCCAGCTCCGGCTACTCCGGAGCCAGCAGTATCGCCAGCTCCAGCTCCTGTAGTACCTACTCCGACGGCGAATCCGATTAATCCAGTAGTAACGCCAGGCGGGGCGCAGCCTTCTAATCCAGTTTTTCGTCCCGATGGAATAGGTGTAGCGGCGACTGATCCGATTATGGTTCCAGAACCGGCTCCGGCTCCGGATCCGATCGAGGAAGAGTTAAAGGCGCCAATGAAAGCGGCGGAACCGGCTCCGGGTTCGATTGGCTCAGCGGTTTCTGGTCCGACTAGTCCGATGTCAGAGATGCCGGCTGAAGATCCTTTTAAGACGAGCTCTTCATCAACTCCGAGCGTTTCGTTCACAGACCCGGCGACGCAACCGGAAGTTAATCCAACAAGCGAAACCATGAAGCCGGCGAAAAAGAAAACAAGTAAAAGCACTCTAATTTTATTAATTGTTGTAGCGGTGATGGTAGTAGTTGCGCTTGCGGCAGTATTAATTATGCAATTGATGGATGGAAATGGGACAGGATCTAGTAGCTCAAACTCGTCAAACTCATCGAGTTCATCGACGCAGGTCCAGACAACACCTAATTCAACAACTCCTTCTACTAATACAACGGTAGATGACTCGGAGGATGAACTGATTGAGGAAGATGTAGAGATTGTTGAACCGGATGAGACTGAAGAAAGTACAAGTGGGGCTGGGTCTACAACGGATACAACTACTGTAACCGAGATTGACGAAACCGAAAATACATTGTAAAATGTATCTATGAATAAAGTTTATATTACTACGGCGATTCCGTACATGAATGGGAACCCGCATATTGGACATGCGATGGATTATTGTTTGGCGGATGTTTGTGCGAGATATCATAAATTAATTGGAGATGAAGTTAGGTTGCAAGCGGGGACGGATGAGCACGGTAGTAAGATTGCGCAAAAAGCGGAGGGGCTTGGTTTACCAGTTAAAGAATATGTAGATAGAAACGCTGAAAAATTTAAAGATTTTATAAAGAAGTTAAACGTAGAATATACGGATTTTGTAAGGACGACTGATAAAAATCACGAACGAAGGTGCCAGGAAATTTGGCAAAAGTTGTCGGATCATATTTATAAGGCGAATTATGAGGGGTGGTATTGTACGGGGTGCGAAAGATTTATTACGGATAAGGAATATGAGGAAAATAATGGAATCTGTCCAGATCATCAAAGACCATACGAGAAATTAAAAGAAGAGAATTATTATTTTCGGATTGCGGATTTTAAGGACGAGATTATTAGAGCGATCGAGAATGATAAGATGTTAATATTGCCGGAGTTTCGTAAAAAAGAGATGCTGAAATTACTTAGAGAAACGCCGGATGTGTCGATTTCTAGACCGACATCGCAGTTAACTTGGGGAATACCGGTTCCGGGAGATGAGATGCAAGTAATGTATGTTTGGATTGACGCTCTATCTAATTATTTAACAGTTTTAGGATATCCGGAAAAAGAAATTGAGGAATGGTGGCCGGCGAAGGCGCAATTTGTTGGGAAAGATATTTTAAGATTTCATGCAATTATTTGGCCGGCGATGCTGATTGGTTTAGGACTTCCTTTACCGAAGACGATGGTTTCGCATGGTTTTATATTGGCCAATGGGCAGAAGATGTCTAAATCGATCGGAAATGTAGTTGATCCAATGGATGTAGTAATTAAACACGGCACAGATGTGTTTCGGTATTATTTCCTTCGTCACATCGATACTTTTAATGATTCAGATTTTACGTGGGAAAAATTTGAGAACGCATATAATAATGAACTTGCGAATGATTTAGGGAATTTAGTACAAAGATTAGCAACGCTTGCGAGTAAAAATAGTATTAAAATTAAAAATGAAACAAATGTTGCAAAAATAACAGATGAGTATAAAAAATTAATGGAGAATTATAAATATTCGGAAGCGTTTGACTTCGTATGGGAAAAAGTACAGGGACTAAATCGAAAAATTGATGAAGAAAAACCTTGGAGTTTAGCAAAAAACGGAGAGATAGAGAAGCTTGAGAAATGTTTAACTGGTTTGATTCTAGAATTATTAAATGTAAGTTATATGTTGAGTCCGTTTTTGCCGGAGACGGCGGGGAAAATTGGTGAAATTTTTAACGGAGAGATAGAACCGCCTAAAAAACCATTATTCCCGAAAGACTAGTAAAAAATACCGCTTCGAACGCCGAGCGGTATTTTTTATTTTAGATTTTATTATTCTTCGCTAGAAAGTTTACCAATAAAATCGGATAGGTAGAAGCCAACTACACCACCAATCATTGGGAAGATTGCGTAGATTGATAAGGCCTGGCAGATACCGCCGAGGATTTCGCCAAAACTTTCGCCAGCGGTCGGGAAAATTTGAAGCATCATAGCTACAGCTGGGTTAAAGACGAAGTTATTATTTAACCCGAGGAAGGCAGCGGACGCAACATATCCAACAACTACAGCGAGCGCAATACCGCCAGCGACAACTGCCGCAAAAGTAAAGACACTACGCTTATATTTAAGAGCACGAGCATAGAAGAAGGCAATAATAATCGCCCCAAGTAGCTCAACCATAGTTACTAGCCAAAAACCATTTTCGGCGATAGCGGACATAGCCGGAACATCGTAGGCAGTTTCTCCGCCGGCGAGGTGGAAGGCATTAAAGATTAGCCAACCGAGCCAAGCGCCGAGTACTTCTGCGATAATATACATAATACCGCGAATAACTGACATACGGCGAGAAGCCATCATGCCAACAGCTACGAGCGGATTTAGACAAGCACCAGAAAATGCATAAACGGCAATTAGAACCGCAATAATAGCGAATGCGTACATGGCGATGTTCGCAATACCCATTAACGAAAGGGATAATAGGAGTAGAGCGATTAGCATTGTTCCAACGATTTCGCCAAGCAAAGCGCCGTAGAATTTATGATTTTTGAAGACGGTAAGAATACTTTCTTTTTCTTCGTATTTACGGGCAAAGAAGCCTTTAAAGCAAGATTCTTTCTTTGTTTCTTTTTTTGTTACTTTTTCTTCCACCACTTTATTTTTAGGAGCCTCGAGTTCGGCCTTTTTTACGGTCTTTGCAGAAGTTCCTTGTTTAGTCGACTTGTCTTTAGACTTGTTCGACGATTTCGACTTTTTAGTCGCCATTTTTTCCTCCTTTAAATGATATTTATATTATTATATCATAAATTTTATGTGATATAATGAAAAAGTTAACAATTTATTTAGGAAAAAAGATGGGTGTAATTGTAAATAAAGAGAATAATCAAAATGACGAATTGTCGCGACGAATTAGTGCGGATTTAAGAGCGCGGGCATTAGAAAGTGCGGACAATTCAGGGGATAATGAATTAGATCTTGCGGAAGATGCGGAATACATGAAAGATTTGAAGAAGACTGGTAAATTTAGTTGGATGTGGATCGTATTAATAGTTCTAGCGGTTCTGTCGTTATTATCAATAATATTCTTTTGATTTTTGGGCATAAGTAATATATAATTATAGTTATGGATGATGACCCTAAAAAGAAGGCTAAGCGTGAGGCGAAAACTGGAAAAGAAAATATTCGTCCGGAGTTTTTGGCGACGACGGATGAACTAAAGGCGGCGGAAAAAGCGGCGGCAGGGAAGAGTGAAGAAGGTGGGGACTTTTATCGCCCGGAGAGTAGCCTAAATGAAACCAAGGCAAATGAGGAATCGGGTGGGGAAAAATTGTTTTCGGGGTCTGGGAAAGTTTTACCGGATAAAAAAGGTTCAAAATTAAATATAGGTAAGTTGTCTCCAGCAATTATTATTATATTTTTGATTATTATATTAATTGTAATAGTAGTTGCGGTTGCTTCGCCATTATTAATGATTGGGCAGATAGACTATAATTTACAAAAATCTTTAGGTTTTACTGATACGGTTGCAATTTTAGAAGAACAAGCCGAATATGTAACGGCGGAAATGTTAGCGGAGGGAGAGGTGCCGAATGGATATGCGAACGACTTAGCGGACAACGGAATCACGGTTGGGCAAGTAACGGCGAAAGGGGATTTTATTCCAACAAATGTTTATATTGCGGATATTGAAAACTTAGGAGAGATTGCGGCGATCGGTAATTATCAAGTTAACATCGAAGACGGAGAGTTAGCGGTTTTATATAATGATAGAGTAATAAAGGCGAGTGAATTTGTTGCGACGGTTGAGTCTGATCCGGTGATGTATGCAGATTATTCTGAAGCAGTTGATATTTCGGCGCGCTATTATTATAGTAGCGAGGTTGATCAAGTTTATAAAGATATGGGGCTTTCTAGGTCGACATTTATGAATTGGGAGAGTACGGGAGATAATGAAAAGGATACCGAAAGCTATTACGAGATTTTAAATAAAATGTTAGACGATGGAGAGTCGGCGTTGACGGTTAATGGGGTAGATGAAGAAACTGAGTTAGATGAGGAGGGTGAGCCGATTAAAGGTAGTCATTTTCAATATTCTGTTTCAAGTAGCGTCATAAATGAATTAGCGGAAGATGACGAGAATGGAGTTAGGCGGAAAGACGTCTCGGATGCGACAAATAGGGCGGGACAGTTACTAAATTCGGCGATTTCTTCGGGCGAGCCATATCGGGCAGCGAAGGCGTTTATGGCAATTGAGGAGCCGATCCAGCGAGCGCGGATTGGCGATAATGGCCCGGTAAATCAGGTGATGAATAGTCTGTATGAGAAGACGAAGGTTAGCTATGTTGATGTAAACACTAGACAATTAGTAACGCAAGAAAAATCGATTCTAGAAACAAGCAATTTTGTGGCGGCAGTTTCGGAGGGTAATTTCTCGAAAGAAGAAGCGAATAACTTTTCGAGGGATAGAATAGCAATGGTAACGGGGACTGGAAATACTGACGCTATAAAAAATACGATTGTATCATCGAGTGATTCTAGTAGTGCGGATACTTTAACTGGGCTAAAATCTAATGCACGGCCGAATTTAGAAACGTTAAATGCTGCGAGGGACAGTATCGAAATAGCAACTGGGGTAAGTAACTCAGAAGTGTTTTTGAGTGTTATTGGAGGAAATAGGGCGGTTGCGGGGGGGTCGTTCTTATCAAATAAAATAAATCAAAAAGTATTAGGGGCGGCACCGTCTGATGCGGATACGATTTCGGCATACCATAAGGAAGTCGAAAAAGTTTTAGCGCGCCAGGCGGAAGCGGAGCGGGCGACTTTAAGTCCGTTTGATATTTCTTCGCCGAATACATTTTTAGGGAGTATTGTTTCTACCTTTGCGAATGCAATGATTGCTAATGCAACCTTTTCTCCTAATAATAACTCAATAACTCCGATGCTTACGGCTATGACTGGGGCAACTAGTAGCTCAATAAAAAACTTAACTAACGGGGTGACGGCGGAAGGAGAAGACACTAGCTATACTACCCTATCGGGAGATATTTGTACGACCGTAAATTCGTTAGGTGTAGAGGGAGATATATATTGTACTTCACACAATACAATAACGACTAAGTATATGTATCGAACAGGAGCAGAATGGGGGGATATTGAGAACGAAAAAGAATTTAAAGAATACGTAGAAAATGGGGTTGAGAGGGAGCCGACGGTAGGAGTGATGAGTGCAGAGGTTTGTGACAATCTAAAAGGAGAATCATTTATAGCCAGGTTAATAAATAGTCTCGCAAGTCTTTTTGGTGTTTATAGAAAATGTCTTGCGGTTGATAAAAATGCTGCAACTGGGTTAAAATATACGCTAAGTAGTGAAAATAGTGCTGATTGGTATGGTAAAGTTGAGAAATATTCTGGATATATACTTTACAATACGGTTTACTCATTATTGAGTGAGAAACAAACTGCGGTTTCGCGGATTCGGGAAGAGTATTATGCGGAACATCCGCGAGATGATTCGGCGGCTGGCGTGATTGCACGCAGATCTGGGATGAGTAAGGAGGAGGCCGAAATAGCGTTAAATTATGCTTCATATTTAAACTTTATTGCAAGGTATGATGCGAGTGATAGATTTGCGTTTGGTGATATAAGGATGGAGAGAGAAAAGAGCTTTTTCGTTGAGCAAGACGAAAAAGTAAAAGAAAATCTATATGGAATTTGGTCAAAGAGGAGTGAGTATAGGGACGAAAGAAATAGAAATTATACGGTCTAAAACCGTTTATACTTTCATTATATCATACTTTTGCAAAAAAGTCAAATAGGAGTATAATATTAGATAATATGTTAGAGTTGGAAAAGTTAAAACAGGAGTTAAAAAACTTAAATAAAAAAGCGGCAAAGATTCGGGAATTGCCGGTTGAGAAACGGGCGGAATTTGGACGGGAAATAAATAAGGAACGAGAGGAAATTTTAAGAAAGATTAGTGAGGCGGAAAAAGCTGTTTTAGATATGGAAGTAGAGCCGATTGATATAACGGCATGGAGCGGAGTAAATGAGGCGAGTCCTGAGTTTTATCCGGTCGAGATGGGCTCGAAACATCCTTTGATGACGGAGCTTGATCGGGTAATTGAGATTTATCAGTTGATGGGGTTTGATGTTTTAGAATCTAGGCAATTAGACGATGAGTTTCATATGTTTGACTCTTTGAATTTTGCAAAGGGGCATCCGGCTAGGGATGGGTATGATACTTTCCGAACGGAAGAAGGTTTAATTCCGCCGGCGCATACGTCGACGATGCAACATCGAGTCCTAAAGAAATATAAGAAGAACTTAGCCGAGGGGAAGGCGATTTCTGTGGTTGTTCCCGGAAGAGTTTTTAGGAACGAAGATGTTGATGCAACGCATGAGCATACGTTTTATCAATGTGAGGGGGTTTATGTTTCGGAAGATTGTAATATGGGGCAGATGCTTGGGATTTTAAGGGAATTTTTTGAAAAATATTATGAGCAGAAATTAAATATTCGGACGCAGCCGGGGTATTTCCCGTTTACGGAACCGTCTCTCGAGTTTATGATTGAAAAACCGAAGAGTCTAGGGGGGAAGAAAGGTGACTACTTAGAGATGTTAGGTTGCGGGATGATACATCCGAATGTATTAAAAATGGCGGGGATTGACTCGACGCGATATCATGGGTTTGCTTGGGGTGGAGGAATCGATCGACTAGTAATGCTAAGGTATGGGTTAGACGATGTAAGATGTTTTGAAAGCGGAAATCTTAATTTCTTAAGGGAGTTTTAATTTATGAAGATTAGTTTGAATTGGCTAAAGAAATATGTAAAAATTCCGGAAACGGTTTCGGATGAAGATTTAATTAGATTGATAGGGGCTAGATTAGTTGAAGTTGAGGGGGTGATAGACGAAACACATAAATACGATAATATTGTTATAGTAAGGGTTGAGAAAGCGGAGAAGATTCCGGAGACACATTTGACGCTATGTCAGGTTAATACGGGGGATGGCGGTTTAGTTCAGGTGGTCTGTGGGGCGCCAAATGTAAGAGAGGGGATGCTTGCGGTTTGGATCAAGCCGGGGGCGATTGTTCCGGCTTCGGCGAATGAAGATGCGCCTTTTGTAATTGGTAAACGAAAGATGCAGGGGTATGAATCTTGTGGGATGCTTGCGGGGGCGGATGAATTAGATTTTGGTGATGACCATTCGGGGATTGTTGAGATTGATCCGGAAGTTGCGAAACCGGGAGATTTACTTGCGGATGTGTTTGATTTGAACGATTTAGTTTTAGAGATTGAGAATAAATCTTTAACGCATCGGCCGGATTGCTTCGGTATCATTGGGTTCGCAAGAGAGGTTGCGGGAATTTTAGGTAAGCCATTCGAATTTGATTTTTCTTCAGCGGGACTTGAATTTAATCAAATTCCGAATGGCTTAACCATTAAAGTTGCAGATTCTGGTATTTGCCAGAGATACTCGGCGGTGGTGATGGAGAAGCACGGGGAGATGAAGAAGAAGTATTTGACGTGGGAAGATACGATTCTTAGTAAATCGGGGATGAGGCCGATTGAGCCGATTGTTGATACGACGAATTATTTGATGCTTCTTACGGGGCAGCCGCTTCATGCGTTTGACTATGACAAATTTGTTGCGGTTGGAGGCTTGGGAAAAGCGGAAATTCAGGTAAGGTTGGCGAAGAAGGGTGAGAAGTTAATTTTACTCGACGATAAAGAAATCGAGTTAAATGAGAATGATATTGTAATTTGTTCGGGCGATAAGCCGGTTGCGCTCGCGGGAGCGATGGGTGGAAAAGCAACGGCAATTGATGAAAATACACGGAACATAATTTTAGAGTCGGCGACGTTTAGTCTTTATAATTTACGAAAAACACAAATGGCGCACGGGGTTTTTAGCGAGGCAATTACTAGGTTTACGAAGGGGCAACCAGCGGAACAAACTTTAATAGTAGCGGAAGCTTGCGCGGAAATGCTCTCTCAAGGGTTTAAAGTTGTTGGGGTAGCAGATGAATATCCGGAAAAGATGAAAGAAATAAATATTTCGATAAGCGTAGACGAGATAAATAATTTATTAGGAACTAAGTATGATAAGGATTTAATTGTAAGAACTTTGGGGAATGTTGGTTTTAATGTCGCGCCGGCAGGACCCGTCGATGATGAGATGTTAATAATAGAAGTGCCAAAGTGGCGAACGGACATTCATATTAAGGAAGATGTTATTGAGGAAGTTGGTAGGCTTTTAGGGTATGATAATATTGAGCCGATTTTACCGCTTCACGGGACGGCTTCGAAAAACGAAATGTTCGAGTTGAAGCGAAAAATTAGGGATTTAATGGCAAGTCTCGGAGCAAATGAAGTCTTAACTTACTCGTTT
Source organism: Candidatus Nanosyncoccus sp. (assembly GCA_045603985.1). Lineage (GTDB taxonomy): Bacteria > Patescibacteriota > Saccharimonadia > Saccharimonadales > Saccharimonadaceae > Nanosyncoccus. The sequence goes on along the minus strand of JAZUNE010000007.1, from coordinate 36,462 downwards.
GTAAGCGAGAGGCTTTTGAAGAAGGCAAATTTGGATATCGATAATTCTTACAAAATTGTTAATTCGATTTCGCCGGAGTTGCAATATATAAGACAGTCGATTGTACCGAGTTTATTAGATAAAACGTATTTAAATGAAAAATTGCCGGTTGAGAAGTTTGCAATTTATGAAATGAATAAAGTTTATCGAAAAGAGTGGGGGATGAATGAGGAGGGGGTACCGGTAGAAAAAATGTCGCTTGGATTTATCGTTGCGGAACGAAAGAATAAAGAAACGGCATTTTATAAAGCGAAAAAATACGCGGCAAAATTATTAGAGGAATTTGGGGTTTTAGTAGAATTTTTGCCGATTAAGGGAGGAGAAGCTGAAACGAGGCCGTTTGAGAAAAAACGTTCGGCAGAGATTTTAGTAGATGGTGAATATATTGGAGTGGTTGGTGAGTTTAGAAATTCGGTGAGGAATGAGTTTAAGTTAGCGCCATACCTTGCGGGGTTCGAGATTGATTTAGATTTAGTAATAGAAAAGATGTCGCATAAAAAACAAATTGATTTTGCGAAAAAGACTTACGAAGATCTTACGGTAACGACGGAAAAAAGCTATGCGGAGACTTTAAAAGAGGTAGAGGAAAAATATCCGAATGTTAAAATTACGCCGGGAACAATTTATCAGGCAGAGGGCCAAAAATCGAAAAATATGACTTTTCATATTGAACTTATGTTATAATATAAATTATGATACTTTTAGATGCGGTGACGAAAAGATATCCGGGGGATGAGAGCCCGGCGTTAGATGAGGTTTCTTTACATATCGAACCGAATGAATTTGTATTTTTAGTCGGTAAGTCGGGGGCGGGAAAGTCGACTTTGATGAAGATGATTACGAAAGAGGAGTTGCCCGATTCGGGGAAGATAATTATCGGGGGGATTGATCTAGATTATGTTAAAAAGCGACATATTCCCGGTTATCGACGAAGACTTGGAGTAGTTTTCCAAGATTTCAAACTTTTACCGCGAAGAACGGTCTATGAAAATGTTGCGTTTGCGCTTGAGATTGCGGGGATGAGCGGTAAGGAAATTCGAAAGACGGTTCCGAAAGTACTAGAGCTAGTTGATTTATTAGATCAGGCGAAGAAATTTCCGGATCAACTTTCGGGCGGGCAACAACAGAGAGTTTCGATTGCGCGTTCGGTAGCTAGACAGCCGAAAATTTTGATTGCAGATGAGCCGACGGCGAACCTTGATAAATTAACGACTGAGGAAATAATTCAATTACTTAAAAAAATTAATGACTTCGGGACGACGATTCTTGTTACGACGCATAACGAGAATATTGTAAATACTCTACAAAAGCGAGTAATTACGATGAAAGATGGGAAGATTGTAAATGATCAGAAAACAGGCGGTATTTATAAATTAGATGAAACGCCGGTTCCGAAAGTAGCGCCGATGAAAGTTCCGGGGCATGCCTTAAGACAAAGGAGAAGGATTATACAATGATGGTGGAAAAAACTAAAAAAGAAAAGAAACTAAAGAATGTTTCGAAAAAAAGCTTAAAGACGATGCAGAGAACGCGGAAGCGAAATATTATGCGGGAAAAGGCGCGAATTGTTAAGTATGGGACGAAGGGGTTTGGAAGGAATATTTGGTTATCAACAGCAGCGACGGTTGTAATGGCGATTACTTTAATTATTTTATTTATAACGGTAGTAGCTAGTGTGATTTTAACTAATACTGCGGAGATGATGAAAGATAAAATTGATATTACAATTTATTTTAAACCGACAACGACAGCGGAGAATTTAGAAAAATTGACCGAGATAATAAAAGAAGATTCGAATATAAAGAGTGTTGAAGTTTCGACTTCTAAGGAAGAGTACGAGAAGTTTTTGGCCGAAAATGCGGAGAGCGACGAGATTTTAGAGATTTTAGATGAAGAGATGACGGAGCTAATGATTGGAAAAATGCAATCGACAATGCGAATAAAAGTTTATAATGTTGATAATCTTGATAGTATAAAGGAGTTAGTTGAGAATAACGAAACTTTTAGAGCATACACGGATAAAGAAAAGGCGCCGACTTATGATGTTAATAGAGCGGAAATTGCGACGATTACGTCCTGGGCTAGGATTGCGAGAACGGGTGGGATTATTCTTGCGGGAGTATTTCTTGTAATTTCGGTTTTAATTATTTTCTCGACGATTCGGATGGCGATTTTCTCGAGGCGAGAGGAAATTTATATGATGAAGCTAGTAGGAGCAGATAAGAGTTTTATTCGAGGACCGTTTCTTGTCGAGGCGGAGATTTGCGGGATAATTGCGGGATTAGTTGCGGGGACGGTTTCCTACTTTGGGTTTAAAGTTTTATCGCCGAAACTTTTTAACTATGGAATCAACGTAGATTCAATTAATAATATTTTAGAATCAAACCAATTAATTTTAGTTTTTCTAGCTTTTATTTTAGTAGGTATAATTATCGGAAGAGTTTCAGCAAGGTTAGCAGTTTCGAAGTATCTCAATAAATCTTGATTTTTAAAAACGTTTATGCCATAATGGAGTTATGGTAATACTTAAAAATAAAAATGGAATTTTGTCAGTTATTTTAGCTATAGTTTTAGTGATGGTCTCTATTTTTGGGATGTATATTTCTAGTAGAGAAGTAAGGGCGATTTCGCGAGCATGTCAAAATTCGCCGGCATGTCTAGAGGCGGTAGAAAAAGAAAAACAGGCGACGCAAGCGGCAGCAAAAGCGGCAAGTTCGGCAAATATGTTTCAAGCAAAAGTAAATGAACTTTCGGCGGAGATTGCGGGTAAAGAGGCGGAGATTGCAGAGACTGAAGCCGAGGTTAAGGCTTTAAAAAAGCAAATTGAGATAACAGAAATTAAATTAAGTGAGCAACAGGCGGCGCTAGCAGAACTTTTAGTAAATATGCACTTTGAATCCGACGCGGAGCCGATTCGAATCTTAGCGGGATCGACCTCGATTTCGGATTTAGCAGAAAAGGCGGCGCGAGAACAGGTTGTAAAAGAACAAATTAGTCTTTCGGCAATGGAAATAAAACAGACAAAGGAGCAACTCGAAGCGGACAAGGCGGAAGTAGAAGGACTACTGGCGCAACAGCAATCGGCAAAAGAATCGTTAGTCGCAAAACGAGCGGAACAACAAAATTTAGTAGCGAAATATGAAAATGATGCGGAGGCTTATGCGGAAGTCGCAAAGGCGGCGCAGGCGGCGCAACGCGAAGCGGAGCGGGCGGAGCAGGAGGCCCACCCAGAACTTTATCGCGGGAGCGCTTATACTGGAGCAAATACTTATCCTTGGCAAGCAGATTGCCCGGGGAGACAAGATGAGTATATTACCTATTGGGAAGATGTTTATGGATGGCATAAAATTGGGGGTTATGTTTGTGAATGTGTAAGTTATGCGGGGTGGAAGGCGTATGAATATTATGGGATAGCGCCGGCGTGGGGGAATGCGTATTCTTGGGATGACCGGGCAAGGGAATTAGGATATACGGTAGATAAAAATCCAGCGCCGAATACGATTGGACAGGTAGATGGCGGGGCGTATGGGCATGTATTTTGGGTTGAGAGCGTAAATGCGGACGGCTCGATTAACGTAACGGAATATAATAATGCTTACGCAACGTATTTATATTCGGGAATTTCGCGGTATGGGGATTTCGGCTCGCGTAGGATTGCGGCGGGTGAGGTTTGGCAGTATAATTTCATTCATTTTTAAAAATTGAATCATAGAAAATATAAGCGGGAAGCTTAGATTTTGTGATAAAATAGATACATGAGCAAAAATGTAGAGTGGAAAGAAAAAAAGACTAGTTTCGGGAATTTAATTATTGCTTCGGCGGTAACGTTAATTCTCGGGGTAATTTTAGGGGTAGGTATAAATTCATGGTTTCCGGGAGCTTCATCGTTTTTAGGGATAGAAGCGAACTCGGAGATAAACTGGGCGTCTTTAAATGAGGTTTATAGTAAGCTTTCTAGTACCTATAACGGGGAGATTTCTGAGGCGGAGGTAATAGAGGGAGCGAAGAAAGGGCTAGTAGAGTCGCTTGGGGATGTTTATACGGTTTATATGGATGCGGAAGAGACGTCGGATTTTTACGATGATTTGCATGGGAATGTTGGAAGTGGGATTGGAGTAGAAATGGGGCTTAGAGATGGGTATGTAAGGGTTCTCCGAACTTTGCCGGATAATCCGGCGAGGAAGGCGGGAATTCTCGCGGGAGATATTTTATATAAAGTTGATGGAGAGGAAGTTTACAATCTTTCGACAGACGAAATTGCAAAAAAGGTTCGAGGAGAGACGGGTTCCGAGGTAACGGTAACGGTAGTTCGAGATGGGAAAGAATTAGATTTTACGATGAAGCGCGAAACAATTAATAATGTTTCGGCATATGTTGAATATGATGGGTCAACGGCGATTATTACGGTAACGCGATTTGATGATGATACGGGGACAATGGTACAAGGGTTCGCGAAGGAATTTTTGGGTAAGGGGGTTAAGAAGGTAATTTTAGATTTACGAGGTAACGGCGGGGGTTATGTTTCGGCGGCAGAGGATTTATTAAGCTTATGGATTGATAATGATACAGTTCTAATTCAAAAATCGAAACATTTTGGCGATTCGACGAATTCGACTTCTTCCGGTAAGGCGTTACTTAAAGATACGAAAACGGTAGTTTTAGTAAACGGTTCATCAGCGAGCGCATCGGAGATTGTTGCGGGGGCTCTGCAGGATTACGGAAAAGCAACAATTATCGGAGAGACGACTTATGGAAAAGGGGTTGTCCAACAATTATTTAATTTATCGGGCGGAACAGTTCTAAAGGTTACGACAGCGGAATGGTATACGCCGAAGGAACGGTCAATTAATAAAACGGGAATTACGCCTGATATTGAAGTCGAGCGAACGTACGAAGATATTAACGCGATGCGTGATCCGCAATTAGATAAAGCGAAAAGTTTATGAAAGTAGTTATTGCGACGGCAGTATATTATCCGCAAATTAATGGAGTAGCGGTCTTTTCGCATAATCTTGCGGTAGGGTTAGTAAGGCGGGGGATAGAGGTTTTAGTTTTATGCCCTTCGCAAACAGGGCAAAATTATACGCGAGTAGTCGACGGGGTTAAGACGGTTTATTTGAAGTCGGTTGAGGCGAAAGTCTACCCAGACCAAATACATCCTGTGCCAAAAAGCCGGAAGGGTTTTTCGCGATTATGGTATAAACATGGGTTTAGAGTATCGGTTTTTCCGGCATTAGAGATAAAAAAAGCCCTAGATGATTTTAAGCCGGATTTAGTTCATGTTCAGGTTTCAGATCCGATTGGGCTGTCGGTTGTCTCGTATGCGAAAAAAAGAGGAATTCCGGTCGTAACAACGGAACATAACCAACCGGAGGTTTTAACGGAATCTTTTCATCTCCCAAAATTAGCAAAAAAAGGAGCTAACGCAGTTCTTTCAGCTTATTTTAGAAATCGTCAGAGTAAAAGTGATTTTGTAACGATGCCGACAGAAAAAGCGATTTTTAATCTAATTGGAAAAGGCGAAGATTTTTCGGTTCCAGTCGCGGCGGTATCGAACGGAGTTGATCTTTCAAATTTTAAGCCAGGGCGCGCTTCGGTTGAGACTTATGAAAAATATGGATTAAATAAAAAATATAAAACTTTACTCAGCTTAGGGCGGTTAGATCCGGAGAAAAAAGTCGGAACGGTTATAGAAGCATTTTTGAAAGCAAAACTAAAGATGAATGAAATACAATTGATTATTGTAGGGGATGGCGTAGATAAGGCGCGATTAATGAAAAAAGCGAAAGGTTGTTCGGACATCCATTTCTTAGGGCGGATTACGCCGCCGGAACTTTATAAAGTTTATCAACTCGGAGATGTTTTTATAACAGCTTCGGAAATAGAAACGCAAGGGATTGTTTTAATTGAAGCGGCGGCAGTCGGACTACCTTTAATTGCGGTAGATAAAGGAGCGGTAGGAGAAGTTTGTCGGGATGGAGAGAATGGATTTTTATGTAAACCGGGTTCGGCTGAGGAAATTAGCGAGGCAATAATAAAAATATTATCGGACGTAAAACTTTATAAAGAATTTTCAAAGAAGTCTCAAGAAATCGCTTCAGAACACGATTTTGAAAAAACGCTAGATAAATTTATTAACATATATAATAAAGTTGCAACCAAATAACACCTTTCGGCGCACGCTCCTTCGCGCCTGTCGTTACATGGCTCAGTTGCTCTTTGCGCTCCCCGTTGGTCGCGCAGGTCGCCGAGAAGGTGTTATTCTGGTTGCTTTATATTACTATATTAAGTAGTTTAGCTTTTTTAACGAAAATAGTTTTCTTTATGCCGTTTTCAATATATTTTTTAATTTTTTCGTCTTCTTTCGCGAGCGTGATGATTTTTTCTTCGTTATCGAGATCTTCGGTATTTACAGTTAGTTTTGCACGAAGTTTTCCGTTAACCTGAACAACGATTTCGACAGTATCGGAAATAAGATATTTTTCATCCCAAGTTGGCCATTCGTCGGTTGTATTTAATTTTTCAAGCATTTCGGAGGCGAGGTGTGGGGCGAAAGGTTTTAAGAGTTTTGCTAAAACAATTAAGTCTTCTTCGGAAGCGCCGACTTTATAAAGTTCGTTTACGTACTCCATAAGAGCTGCGACAGCGGTGTTGAAGTTGCATTTATAGATGTCTTGTGTAACTTTTTTGATAATCTTGTGTCGAACACCAATGTTCCTTTCTCGGGACGCTTCGTCGCGCCCGTCGTTACGGGGCTCCTCGCTTCGTAAACTCCCGTTGTCGTTTATGCCCCGAGAAAGGACATTGGTGTTCGTCCCAAACACTAAATTCCAACAACGGTTTAGGAATCTATAAACTCCTCCTACGGAGCGGGGGTCCCAAGCAGCGTCGAGTTCGACGGGGCCGATGAACATTTCGTAGGTACGGAGAGTATCGGCGCCGTAGCCGTCGTTGATGACGTCAAGCGGGTCGATGACGTTGCCCTTAGATTTACTCATCTTTTTCCCGTCGGGAGCGTTGATATAGCCATGATAAATTAACTTTTTGATTGGTTCGCGGAAAGGAAGGTAGCCTTCATCAGCAAAGAATTTACACCAAAAGCGAATATATAATAAATGAGCAACAGCATGGTCCGCGCCAACATAAATATCGGTCGGGGCCCAATACTTAATCGCTTCGGGATTCCAAGCGGATTTAGTGTCATGAGGGGAAACATAACGCCAGAGATACCAGCTTGAACAAGCGTAGCCATCTAAAGTATCGGTTTCGCGAGTCATTTCCTCTATTTTACCAGTATCTTCATTATATAATTTCACTTTTAGCCAGTCGGTCGCTTTTGCGAGAGCAGAGTGTCCAGAGTTATCAGGTTTATAATCTTCTACTTCGGGGATAAGAACAGGTAATTGTTCCTCGGGGATTGGATGCGGATTGCCATTTTTATCGTAAGCAATCGGAATCGGGCAGCCCCAGTAACGTTGGCGAGAGATTAGCCAGTCGCGCATTTTATAAATTGTTTTAGGGGTTCCGTAAAAGTCGTAGTCAATTAACTCAGCTTCGATAATTGGGAGCTTAAATTTTTCAGCAAACTCACGATCGCGTTCGTCATAGGCCGGAACGGCCATAATCGCTCCAGTTCCGTAACCGGCTAAAACGTAATCAGCAACATAAATCGGGATTTTTTCCTTCGTCGCTGGGTTTACTGCGTATGCCCCTGTAAACACTCCCGTCTTCTCTTTATTCTCCTGTCTTTCAATCTCTGATTTCTTCAAAGCCGCTGCTTGATATTCTTTTACCACCTCTTTACAATCATCTGCCAAGATGTACTCTAAACCTTGATATTCTGGTGCTACTACTAAGAATGTTGCTCCGAGAATAGTATCGGGGCGGGTAGTAAACACCTTAATTTTTTTAGATGAGTTTATTATCTTAAAATCAATTTCAGCGCCGGTACTTTTACCGATCCAGTTTTTTTGCATAGTTTTAATTTTCTCAGGCCAGTCGAGAGCGTCGATTTCGGAAAGGAGCTCATCAGCATACTCGGTAATTTTAAAGAACCATTGCTTCATTTTTTTCTTTTCGACTTCAGCTCCACAGCGCCAACATTTACCGTTTTCGACTTGTTCGTTAGCAAGGACGGTTTGGTCTTCGGGACACCACCATTGATAAGATTCTTTTTGATAAGCCAAGCCTTTTTTATAAAGTTGCAAAAAGCACCATTGAGTCCATTTATAATATTCAGGGTCGGAAGTATTAATTTCGCGAGACCAGTCGATAAAATAACCGAGACGCTTTGCTTGTTTTCTAAAATTATCAATATTAGTTTTTGTTACTATTTGCGGGGCGGTGCCGGTTTTTATGGCATAGTTTTCGGCGGGAAGACCAAAAGTATCATAACCAAAGGGTCTTAAGATATTTAGACCTTGCTGAGAATAGAACCGCGTTAGAACGTCGACAATAGTAAAGTTACGGACATGACCGACATGGAGGCCGGCGCCGGAAGGATAGGGAAACATTTCGGCGATAAACATTTTTGGTTTATCTTCGCCGTCTTTTGCCTTAAACGGTTTCTCTTCTTCCCAAATTTTTTGCCATTTTTGTTCAATTTTTAGCGGTTCGTATCTATTCATACGATATATTATACCATATTTTTAGAGTATTTTTAGGAACCGAGGACACATCTAACCGAAAAGCCGTAGTGCCGATAATTAGTACCAGATGGGTACACGTCGGACGGATATACACTAAGAGTAAACATGAAGTTAGTATCGCTGTAAGTAGAAGACCAGAGGTAACCGCGTGCGCCAAGAGTGTTTTGTGAGTTATTGACGAAGTAGCCGGAGAGAGGAGTAGAGAGAGTATTTCTAACAATCGTTGCATCGCTATTATAAGCCGCATAAAGAGTTCCGTAGTCAGTAATCCTAGTATTGTCATCACTATTAGTATTGCCAGTAGGCAAACGCCAACCGGCTGGACAAATATCAGATTCTATATCACGCCAACTATTAGTTATGTCAACTCCGGCATTTTGTGCGTAACAGTATGACCCGGCTGAAACCGCACAATAATTATAGTATATACCTACTTTACCGTCGCCTTGACCGTAAGTCACTGGGGCAATATCTTCACTATAGTCTTTATTGATTTTTGCTTGAGTATAGGCTGTTCCGGTAGTTCCCCAACTTGTAGATTGAATTACTGCGGAGGTCGCATAGGGACCTGTGCAAGCTACTCCGTTATATGAGCCGGTAGTAAGACAAGAAATAGCTTGTCCGCTGGCATTAGTATTAGACGTAGTTAGGGTAATCTTATCGCTACCGCTATAGCTGGGTAGGGCTTTAGTTAGGTCTAGCCTTAGGTTATCCAACATCCATATTTTTCCATCGCAAAGCTCCGCGATCCAGTAGGTCTCATTGTCGCGTGGGTCATAGACGAGTCGTAGATTTCTTACCGGGGTATTGTCTGTGCAGTTATTAGGAATATTGCCAGAGGTCGTGACAGTAGTCATATCGATTATTCGTTCCCATATTGCATAAAGAGTTACATTAGTAATTTCAGTTCCGACTTTAGCATAGTATTGAGCAGTATTAGCATAAGATGTCCCGCTACCATCAGATTCTGTATTCCAACCAGTAAAGAAGTAGCCAGAAATAGAGTAACCGTTAGTTGTAAGTGTTCCCCAGGTATTTGATGTAATAGTAGCACTCGCGGTAGAGCCGGTAGAGGAACCGGTTGTAGTAGTAGATTCGTTGGCGTCAAAGGTAATTATAGTAGAACCGGTATTAGATTGCCGAGCGGCACAACGGACGGACATGCCTCGGCCTTTAATGGTATTAGTGCTATTAGAATAAGCCGGATGTAGATTGTCATTATAATAATATGAGGCATAAGCCATAGTGCTAGTAGTGTTGGTGCTAGTCCAGTAGAAGCCACGGGGGGGAGTGTGAATTATGGACGATTCATCGCTCTTATAACCAGCAGCTACCATATACATATTACTACTTCTTATATTCTTAAAACCATCAGCACCCCAGGTAGCGCCAAAATTGTTAGCTTGGTAGGTAGTAGCAAGGCCTTCACTTACCCAGGTATAGTTTATTTCAGAGTAGTAGCCTGGATTACCGGAGGTAGTACTAGTCCTACCGGCAGGTAATCTCCAACCAGCGGGACAGATAGAATTATTAGCTGAAGTATAATTATCAGTAATAGAGCTAGTATCGTTCATAGCTACAGCTGCCGACCAGTTGTAATAGTTGCCCACATGATAATGATCACAAGTACCATCAGAATGAGCGGCATTACAATCAGCTGTAGCAGTAGTATTATTGTAAGCAGTAGTTATATCGGCAGTTTTGTCATAGTAATAATAAGCGTCACCTGGATCATAGGAGGCTGGAGCGGTGTTATTATTAGTACCCCAATCCGCTGCATTGGTGGATGTAGTACTGGCTGGTACCCAAGTAGCGGTAGTGTCATTAGTAGTCCAACCGAGATCGGTATTAGTATGATTTAATTCTACATAGTTGTCGGCGGTAGTGTCACTAATTAAGTCTAGGTCTAGGTTCTGGGTCATCCAAACTCGTCCATCTTTCATTTTCGCAATGTAGTAAAGCTTATTATCGCGAATATCTAGAAGTTGGTACTGCGTTCCTTCTACCATAGATGTTGCAACAGAGTCGTTCATATCTTGCATACAGATTGCATCACCAATGGTTGTAGCGTTAGCGTTACAAGTAATAGTTGGGACAGCTGTAATAATGAAGGTGCCTTCATATGTGCCAATCGTTGTAGTATTATTTGCTCTAGCACCAAAGGAGATAGTATAGTTATTCGTACCACTAAAGTTAGAAACGGTATCTAATATATCGCCAGTTGTAGAACTAGGGGCTGGTTGATAATTAGTATTAAGGTTAGAGTTATATTTACTTGGTAGATAGCCCCAAGTATTATTTAAATTATTAGCTAGAGCATAAGTATTATCTTTATAGTTAGCTGGTGAGACTGAAGTAGAGATAGAAGAGAAATATTTACTATTATCCGTAGTGTTAACTAGGGCAGTAGGGTTAGAAGAGCTACTATCTCCTTTAATACCTAAAGTATAACCACCCATGACATTCATAGTTACACTAATGTCTAAATTATCTGAAGAGGAGAATACCCCGTCTGAAGATAAGGGCATGAGGTTTAATTCTAGGGTACTACTACTAATCGTTAACCTAAGGGCGTCGGTAGCGGAAGTAGAGAGGGCAAAAATAAAACAAGGAAGAATTAAAATTGATAAAGATCCGACTTTAAAAATTAGAGTTTTTAGAAGAGATTTTTGAGGTAACCTTAGCATTAATGGCCTTTCTTTTAGTTTAATGCCAAGCTTTTTAACTACCTCACTTAGGCCGGATCGACCATGACTAAATTTATTTTAACATGCGTAAGCGTTTTAAACAAGTAGGCTTTGTGATATAATGTTAATATGATTAAAATTTATACGACACCAACCTGCGCGTATTGTCACGCTTTGATGGATTGGCTAGATGACTTAGGGGTAGAATACAAAGAGATAGATGCAACTCTTAATGATGAAATTGAAGTCGTTCCGGTTACGGAAATTAACGGAGAAAAAATTGTTGGGTTTGATCGGCCGGCAATAAAAAAGGCCCTAAAGACTTTAGAAAAGTAAGAACGCAAAAAAGAACGCGGTAGTTACATTATATCACAAAAATCTTTTTCTGTCAAGATTAGGTTACCTTGGCGTAGGATTTTTGGGGTTTTTCCGGTTAAATCGACGATGGTTGAGGGCTTATGACCAGTTAGGGTTCTAGGGATTCCGCCACGCGGATTAGCGGAAGTTAGAATGAGCGGACCGGTTTTTGGTAAAATTTCTGAAAAAAGAGGGTGGTTCGGGATACGAATACCAATAGTATTATAATGATCATAATAAAAATGATGAAAATCAGGATTTTTTGGCAAGATTAAGGTAATTTCGCCCGGAACAAATTTCTTAATAAGGGTTTTAGCTACGGGTGACACAGTAACATATTTAGAAATAGTCGGGATGCTTTCAGGAACGAGTGTAAAAATTTTGCCAGAGTTAAAATCGCGATCTTTTAATTTCATAAGTTTACGGACTGCTTTTTCGGAATTAAGGGAAACAGCATAGCCTTCAACGGTTTCAGTAGGAATAGTAACGATTTCGTCGGTTTTTAAGGCGTCAACAATAGAATTTTTCATTAAATATATTATACCATTAAAATAATATTTGTAAATATATTGCGAAAATAGGAAAAAGGTGATAAAATGGGTAAAATTATCGATAAAATTTAAGGAGTAAAATGCCTGAACCTAAGAAACAAAGTAGCCCGAGAAAAACGGGGCTTCGGAGAAGTCATCTTAGGCTCGCGTTAGCGCGGAGAGTAAATAAAGTCTCTCCGGTAAAAGCTTACGAGACTAAGAAAAAGACACCGAATCTTAAAGTAAAAACTAATAAAAAAGCATTAAAGAGAAAAGAAGATTAAAAAATATGGCTAGTAATCGACATTTAGGTAGAGTAATTGTTCTGCAGAGTTTATATGAATATGAGCTAAGAACCCTCGCGAATGACCCAGAAGTCGATTTAGACGTAGTTGTTGCAAAGAATATTGAGCCATATGAAAAAACTTTAGGCGATACGGAATTCGTCTATAGTTTAGCGCACAAAGTAGTCGAAAATTTTGATACTTTAGATAAGGCTTTACAGCCGATGGCGCCGGAGTGGCCAATTAATTCAATTGCGGCAATCGATCGAAACGTCTTAAGAATGGGGTTATATGAACTTTCGGAGTGTCGAGATACGATACCGCCGAAAGTTGCTATTAATGAAGCCGTAGAGCTCGCGAAAGCGTTTGGAAGTGAGAACTCGTCGAAATTTATTAACGGGGTGCTCGGAACGGCATATAAGGAGCTCGGAATTGTTGAAGAAAAAAATGAGTCAAGTAGTAAAACCCTCGCGGGAGCTAATGAAAGAACCAACAGCGAGGAGAACGTTAAAGGTTCCGGAAGCGATACCGGAAGAAACGATTAGAGAATCGGCCTTTGCGAAAATAAAATCTGCCGTTTTTCGGAAGAAGGCAGTAGCGATTCAGTCGATCGTACGGGAACCGACGTCGGGCGGGATTATTTTTCGTTTTACAAGAGATAAAAAAGATATTGAGATTTTGTTGATTCAAGATTCAAAGGAACGTTGGACGATTCCGAAAGGACATATTGAACCGGGGGAAACGGCGAAGATGACAGCCCGGCGGGAGATTGAAGAGGAGACGGGACTAAAAAATGTATCGGTTTTAACTTGGCTTGGAAAAATTCATTTTAAATACCGGCGACTAGACAAGCTAGTTTTAATGACGACGCAGGTCTATCTAGTTGAGGCGCTTGATGACCATGAAATGCCGACTCCAGAGAAGTGGATGAAAGGGATAAAGTGGTTTTCGTTCGCCGACGCTCTTCAGGTGATCGAATACGAGGATATCGAGAAATTAATGCTTATAGCAAAGAAAAAAATTAGAGCGGGGGACTATTAAAAGGAGGAAAAATGGACGTAAACGAATATCAAAAATTTGCCAAAAAAAAATTAGGGTTTGAATTTAAAGATATAAACTTATTAGTTACGGCGCTAACACACCGAAGTTATGTAAATGAACATAAGAAGGTACATGAGCATAATGAAAGACTAGAATTTTTAGGAGATGCAGTTTTAGAGTTGGTTTCTTCGGATTTTTTGTATCGAAACTACAGCGAATCTGAGGGAATTATGACTGCTCTTCGAGCGGCGTTAGTTAGAACGGAGTCGATTGGGGAGGCGGGAAAAGAATTAGGATATGAACCCCTAGTTCGCTTATCAAGGGGAGAACAGAATGGATCAGAGCGAGCGCATGATGTTATTTTAGCAGATTGTTTTGAGGCGGTAATTGGGGCGATCTATTTAGATCAGGGTTACGAAGTTGCGAAAGATTTTATTTATAAACATATTTTAGTAAAGATTGATACGATTTTAGAGGAGGGGAGTTGGCGAGATCCGAAATCTTATGTACAAGAGTTGGCCCAAAAGATTGATGGGGTAACGCCAACTTATCGAACGTTGAAGGAAGATGGCCCGGATCACGATAAAATATTTACGATGGGGGTTTATGTTGGGGAGAGTTTAAAGGGGATTGGGATGGGGCATTCTAAACAGGAAGCGCAAACTGAGGCGGCAAGAGAGGGGGTTCGAGAGTATAAGAAGATTGAGAAGAGGATTAAAGGGGAAAATAAGGTATAAAAGTTGACTTTTTAGCGTAAGTGTGATATAATTAGGTTATTGGGTTTTTAATCTAGATGCCAGGGGGGTGAGAAAATTGGCAAAAAAATCCCAAGTACCCGTAGAATTTGCGGTTTTACAGTATTACGATCATGTTCGGGGGCTGATTTCCGATGCTGGTCGGTATGCCCATGCCTTTAAGTTGCGCGAGAATCTGAACGATTCGGCGACACGATTTAAAGTCGAGCATGTACTCCAGAGGTATTACGATGGCGATATGCGAAAGCTGAATGACGAGATTCATTTTCGGCGGAGGCAGTGCCTGAAAACAATCTCGGAGATTAATCGGCTTTTGGAGCGCTCGAAGATGATTCAGGTAAGAGACAGGGACGCTTTAGCGGACCTATTACTCGACGAAGGTCGAAGGGCTGAATGGAAAAAGCTGATTAATAAATATCAGAAAAATAATCAGATTATTCCACTTCAGTACATCGAACTTGAATATCGTAAGAACCGCACCAAAAAGGCCCCCTAAGGGGGCCTTGATTTTTTAGGAAAAAATTAGTATAATGAGGGGGTTAATAATTTTAAGGAGAAGAAAATGCTAGCGATTCGCATGCAACGTAATGGCCGGTCACATTATCCTACGTACCGGATAGTCGTCCAAGAATCACAGCGTCATCCGCTTTCGGGGCGCATTGTGGCTATGGTCGGCAATTATAACCCCGCAACTAAAGCTTTAACTTTAGATAAAGAAGCGGTAGAAAAATATTTAAAAAATGGGGCGCAACCTTCTAGCCGAGTAGCGTTTATTTTAAAGAAAAATGGCGTTAAAATGCCTAAATGGTATAAAGAGGCTACGGTTAAAAAGGTGGTAGCAAAACATGCCGATAAACTACGGAAAAATCAACCAAAGGAAGAGCCAGTAACAGAGGCTCCGGCTGAAGCGACTGAAGCTACTACGTCTGAGACTACAGAAACTCCAACCGCGGAATAAAGAATGATTCTAAAAAAAATAACCCCGAACTTGTTCGAGGTTATTTTTAAGGTGCTTAGAGATTGTAAATCTCTGCGAGTTTTTCTTCACAGAAGAAGTAGAAGCCGGGGCCGGTATAGGCTCGGTCGGTTTTTAAAAACTCTTTCTCATCGAACTCGATTTTATCGCCGACGCGATAAGTCGTAGTCAGATCATAAATCGAGATGCCGACTTTTTCGCCGTAGAAACTCCCCTTAATGCTGACGATTTCGGCCTTGTTGGAACGACAGGGGCCAGCAGGGTCACCGTAGACGATGGCGTCGTCTGGGATTTTTGCGACGACAATGACGTCACCTAAACATTTTTTGTAGGCTTTTTCTGGCGCCGGAATTGGTTCGCGATAAGGGGGCCCTGAAATCGAAGCTTCGATACTTAAGGCAACCTTATGAACATCGTGATTTCGGATGTCTAAAAGGATACTGAGAAAACGCGAGGCGACTTTAGGATCGCCTTTACAGGAATAGGCTGCAGCGATTTGTCGATAGTATTCGTGGCTGTTCAACCATTCAAAGACGGTTTGAGGCGGAATAGCGATATCGGCGCAGGCTTCAGCGGCGGCTAAATTGACGCGCTCGTCATTGTTTTTTAAACAATGGA
The DNA here is from genome assembly GCA_045603985.1 of Candidatus Nanosyncoccus sp. Lineage (GTDB taxonomy): Bacteria > Patescibacteriota > Saccharimonadia > Saccharimonadales > Saccharimonadaceae > Nanosyncoccus. The sequence goes on along the minus strand of JAZUNE010000007.1, from coordinate 20,527 downwards.
CAATCAGCTCAGGGGTAAGTTCGTTGCGGCTTCTCATCGAACGAATAGTTGCTAGGACAATTTCGGGGTGAGAGTTGTAAATCCCACGCCAAACTTTCCCAGGTGTAACGATGAGATTCTGGCAGACTTTTTTGGCGTTTTTCTGGATGTCCTCGTCGGGGTCGTTCAGGGCGGCCTCAATCAGGTTGATCGGAATATCGTCGCGACCAACACAGGCCTTAATGGCAGCGATGCGGTCGCATTTTCTGTCACTACAAAAAGCTGCGCGAATAGTCTTCGTTTTCAATTCTTTTCCCTCCGTGAATAGAAAATTTAAGGTTCGAGATAAACCATACTTTTATTATACACCAAAATGCTTATTTTGTCAAGATTAAGTGGGGTATGAGAAAAAATATAATTGAAAAGTGGTAGTGATTTTTAAAGTATGATATAATAGTTAAAAATAACTAATTTGGAGAAAGAGATGGCTACTATTGACCAACAATTCGTAGAATATATTGTAAAAACCCTAGTGAATAATCCCGACAAAGTAACAGTAGACCGCAAAATTGACGAAAAAGGCGTTCTATTATCTCTTACGGTGGATCCAGAGGACGTTGGGCGAGTAATTGGGAAGCGAGGAGTAACGGCGCAGGCGATTCGAGTGCTTCTTAGGGCTTTAGGAACGAAACAAGATGCTAGGTATAATCTTAAAATTGTAAATACAGATGATGAGAACGGGGGTCGACAAGAATCGAAAAAAGCAGAAGAGGTAGAAGAAGATGCTGAAGAGGAAGAGGGGGAGGATAGTACGGAGGGATCGTCAGAATTAGCGGAAAAGACGCGAGCAGAACTTGCGGATTTAGACGATTTAGATATTTAAAAAAGTTCTTGACTTTTTAAAAACTCTGCGTATAATTAAACATAAGCTAACTAACTGCGAGTTTGCTTACAAGATAGACGATAGAGTTGAGAGCTTATCTATGTTCAAAAAGTCCCTGCGTTGAAGGGATTTTTTGAATTTAAGGCTTGAAATAAAGAAAAATATGTGATAAATTAAGTAGAAGAAGTAGTGTGCCTTGTTTTTGTGTAATCTCTAGAATTAGCGAGGCTAGAGAGGGGGACGGGGCAGTAATCTTCAAGCGCTAAAAGATTAATAACACTAATAAAATAAGAGGTAGAATGGCGACAAAACCAAGGTCAGGTGAAAGGGTATTTTTCACCGAAGGAGACCAAGCTTTGCCAATTCCGGATCTTACGGCACACCAAAAAGATTCGTGGGCAGACTTTGTCAAAAATGGACTTAGGGAAGTTTTTGCTGAGCTTAATCCGATTGACGATTATACCGGCCAAAAATTGTCCTTAAGATTTAAAGATTATTATTTTAAAGATCCGAAGGAGACTGAGCAAGAAGCGAAGTATAACCTCGCGACTTACGAAGCGCCTTTACATGTTCTCGTCGAGCTAGAAAATAAGGTTACGGGGGAAAAGAAAGAGCAGGATATTTATTTTGGTGATTATCCTTGGATGACGGAACGGGCGACGTTTATTATTAATGGGACGGAAAGAGTTATTGTTTCGCAGTTGATTCGTTCAGCGGGGGTATTCTTTAACGCGGAAACGATTGGGTTGAAGCGATATTATGGAGCTAAGGTAATTCCGGGTAGAGGGGCCTGGCTTGAATTTGAGACGGCGCCGAACGGTTCAATTTATGTAAAAATTGATCGAAGGAGAAAAATTCCAGTAACGACGTTCCTTCGGGCGCTTGGACTTTCGAAGTCGGAGATTAAGTCTCGATTCGAGAAAGTTGATACGGGGGAGAAGAATTATATTGATGCTACGCTTGAGAAAGATACAACTTCTTCTCAAGGTGAAGCGCTCCTTGAAGTTTATCGGAGAATTCGCCCGGGTGATCTTGCGACGGTAGAAAACGCGAAGTCAATGATTGAGCGAATGTTCTTTGATCCGAAACGGTATGACTATTCGAATGTCGGGCGGTTTAAAATTAATCGTAGACTCGGGTTTGATACGCCGAATAAACCGGAATTTAGAACTTTACAGATGGATGATGTCGTAGCGATTGTTTCGGAAATTATCCGGCTAAATAATACGCAGGAGGCTCCAGACGATATCGATTCGCTTTCTAATCGTCGGGTAAAATTAGTTGGAGAGCTAGTCCAAAGACAATTCCGTTTAGGTATGCTTCGATTACAACGAAATATTTTAGACCGAATGTCGATGGCTAATCTTGAAGAAGTAACGCCTTCGCAACTTCTAAATTCACGACCGGTTGTCGCAGCAGTGAAAGAATTCTTTGCTACCTCACAACTTTCACAGCTAATGGACGAAGTGAATCCGTTTTCGGAATTAGCGCATAAAAGGAGGCTAAGTTCAATGGGGCCGGGCGGGTTGACTCGTGAGCGGGCTGGATTTGATGTTCGGGATGCGCACCCGACGCACTACGGTCGAATTTGTACGGTTGAAACACCAGAAGGTGGAAACGTAGGCTTAGTGCTTAACTTTGCGACTTATGCAAGGATTAATGAATATGGATTTATTGAGGCGCCATATCGAGTAGTAAAGAACGGGAAAGTGACGGATGAAGTAGTTTACATGGATGCTGATACGGAAAACGATATGATTATTGCGGACGCCTCGGTAAAGGTGGATAAAAATGGTAAGTTTATTGAGGATTGGGTCTCGGCTCGAGTACATGGGGCTCCGTCTCAGGTAGAAGCGAGTCGCGTAACGCATATTGATGCGGCGCATAAGGAGATTCTCGGGGTTTCGGCTTCACTAATTCCTTTTGTAGAAAAGAACCGAGTTGACCGTTCTCTTATGGCCTGCGCAATGCAGAAGCAAGCGGTTCCTCTACTTCGTCAAGATAGCCCGATTGTTGGGACTGGGATTGAAGGAGAAGTTGCAAAAAATACGTCGCAACTAGTTATGGCTTCGGGAGCCGGTGTGGTTAAGAAGGCTGATGGCGAGAGTGTAATTGTAGCTTATGATAAAGGTGGAAATAGAGAATATAAATTACAGCATTTTGAAAAGACGAATGATGATAGGTGTTACAACCAACATTGTGTAGTAACTAGGGGCCAGAAAGTCAAAAAGGGAGATATTTTAATTGAGGGGGCTTCAATTAATGATGGTGAACTTGCGCTTGGTCGAGATTTATTAGTAGCATTTATGCCATGGCGTGGTTATAACATGGATGACGCGATCGTAATCTCGAATCGATTGGTTGAAGACGATACTTTAACATCAATCAATATTAAGGATTTTGATGTTGAGGTTCGCGAGACTAAACTTGGTCCAGAACAGGTTACTCGAGACATTCCGAACGTATCGGAACATTCATTGAGGCATCTTGGAGAAGATGGCATTGTAACGGTTGGTTCGGAAGTAAAAAATGGCGATATTTTAGTTGGAAAGATTACGCCTAAAGGAGAACAAGAATTATCTTCTGAGGAAAGATTGCTTAGAGCAATCTTTGGTGAAAAAGCAAAAGATGTTCGCGATACATCGGTAAGAATGAATGGTTCTTCGACTGGTAAAGTTGTTGATGTTAGGGTTTATACGCGCGAACAAGGGCATGATCTTAAAGCTGGCGTGATTATGCAAATTAAGATTTTTGTAGCCGAGATACGTAAAATTGGGGTTGGCGACAAGTTGGCTGGACGGCATGGAAACAAAGGTGTTGTTTCAAGGGTCTTACCGGTTGAAGATATGCCGTTTATGGCAGACGGAACGCCAATTGACATCGTACTTAGTCCAATGGGCGTACCGAGTCGTATGAATCTAGGGCAGCTTTTTGAAACGCACCTTGGTATGGCGGCGAAGGCTTTAGGCTATAAAGTCGCAACGCCTTCGTTTAATGGAGTGCCAGATGAACTAATTTCGGATGAGCTTGAAAAAGCTGGCTATGCGCGAGACGGAAGAGTGCAACTTTATGACGGGCTAACTGGTGAGCCGTTTAATGAACGGACTTCGGTTGGGGTAATGCATATGTTGAAGCTTCATCATATGGTCGAGGATAAAATCCACGCTCGTTCAACGGGTCCATATACAATGGTAACGCAACAGCCACTAGGCGGTAAGGCGCAAAATGGCGGTCAGAGATTTGGGGAAATGGAGGTTTGGGCACTTGAAGCTTATGGTGCAGCAACAACTCTTCAGGAAATGTTAACGATTAAATCGGATGACGTTTACGGGAGAGCGAAGGCTTACGAGGCAATTATCAAACATGAGCCAATTGAAGGGCCAAAGCTTCCAGAAGGCTTCAACGTTCTCGTTAAGGAACTTCAGGGTCTTGGGCTTAAGGTAGATTTATTAGATCACGGCGAAGCGGCGGATGCAGGGGATGTAATTGAAAAAACCTCAAAAGAAATTGAGAAATCTAAAGACGATCAGTCCATCTATGATCAACATAAAAAAGAGACTGAGCCACAGATTCTAGACCTTGATGAAAATGAGGCGGAAGCGATGATGGCTGAGGAAGGTATCGAAATAACAGAGATTGACGAGGATGATGGTACCGTTGATCTCGGAGAGGAGTTCTAATATGGCGTGGATGGATAATTTTATCAGCGCTTCGGATTTTGATTCGATTAGACTGTCGGTGGCGAGCCGAGACGACATTTTGAATTGGAGTTACGGAGAAGTTACTAAGCCGGAAACAATTAACTATCGGACTCAAAAGCCAGAGCGGGATGGACTATTTTGTGAAAGGATTTTTGGGCCAACAAAAGATATAAACCCGCATGATTCAAAATTAAAAGGTGTTAGGTCGCGCGAAGCTGCGGTCGATAAAGAGGGGAACTTAGTTACTAAGTCAATTACGCGTAGGGAGAGAATGGGGCATATAGCGCTTGCGGCGCCAGTAGCACACATTTGGTTTATGCGAGGAATCCCGTCAGCTTTATCATTACTTCTTGATATGACAGTAAAAAATATCGAGAAAGTAGTTTATTTTGCAACATATTTGATTGTAGATGCGAAAGATGATGAAATAAAGAAGAAACTTGAGAGCTTAGAGGGGCAGACGAATGTGGCTCGAGATGCAATTAAGCTTCGTTATGAAAAAGAAGCAAAGGCTGAAGGAGCCGATATTAAGGCACTAGCTGAAGCTCAGACTAAAGAATTAGCTGAACTTGAGAGTGAATATAATGTTAATAAATCGACCCTAGAATCGTTCAGGAAAGGTGGGGTAATTACGGAAGTTGAATATCGTAATTTGCCTGAAGAATATGAAGATTTAATCACAGTAGAGATGGGTGCGACAGCGATTAAACGGATGCTTGACGAGGTTGATCTTGATAAATTGATTGGTGAACTAAAGAAAGAAGGAGAAGAAGCGAAGGGCCAGAAGGAAAAAAGGATTCAAAAACGCCTAAAGACTCTTGAGGGGATGCAGGCGGCAGGGATTAAACCGGAAGATTTAATACTAACGGTGATTCCGGTAATTCCGCCAGACCTTCGTCCGATGATCGCACTTCCGGGCGGACGGTTTGCTACTTCTGATTTGAACGATTTATATCGGAGAGTGATTAACCGTAACAATCGTGTAAAGAAACTATTAGATTTGAACGCGCCAGAAGTAATTTGTCGGAATGAAATGAGGATGCTACAGGAGGCGGTCGATGCTTTGATTGATAATTCAGCAGCGCACGGTTCTAGAGGAGCAAATTCGACGAATGGTCGAAGAAGACTAAAGTCGCTTTCCGATTTGCTAAAGGGTAAGCAAGGGCGATTCCGCCAGAATTTACTTGGTAAACGAGTTGATTATTCTGGACGTTCGGTAATCGTTGTTGGTCCTGAACTAAAACTAAACGAATGTGGACTTCCGAAGCAGATGGCGTTAGAGTTATTTAAGCCATTTGTAATTTCGTGGTTAATTGGTAACGAACACGCAAACAATATTCGGGCGGCTTCGAGACTAATTGAAGCAAAAGAAACGGTAGTTTGGGATGCCTTAGACGAAGTAATTAAAGGTAAATATGTACTCTTAAACCGAGCACCTTCATTACATAGATTGTCGGTTCAAGCTTTCCAACCGAGATTAATTGATGGTAAAGCAATTAAATTACACCCATTAGTAGCGTCTGGATTTAATGCGGATTATGATGGTGACCAGATGGCGGTCCATCTACCGCTTTCGGATGCGGCGCAGGCGGAAGCGCGGGAATTAATGTCGGCTTCTAAAAATCTCTTAAAGCCGGCGGATGGTTCTCCAGTTTTGGCGATTTATCAAGACGTTGTACTCGGGGCTTATTATTTAACCTATGATAAGCCTGGAACTGATACGGGCGAACCAAAAGCATTTTCGAGCGTGTATGAAGCAGAGATGGCTTATGACCAGGGAATTATTGCCTTACAAACTCCGATTCGAGTATTTGCAAAGAGAGAAATTCGAGATACTACTTTAGGTCGAGTGATCTTTAATGAGATTTTACCGAAGGATTATCCGTATGATAATTCGGTACAAACAAAGAAGCACTTATCTAAGGTAATGGCGGACATTTTCGATTTGTATGGTTCGGAAGTGATGGTCAAGACAGCGGATGATTTGAAAGACTTAGCTTTTGAATATGAGACGATTGCTTCAATTTCGACAGCAAAGGATGATTATCCGACTTATGACGAAATTGATGACTTTATCGCGGAAGGAGATGCAAAGACGGCGCTTATTCAACAACAATTTAATGACGGTTTAGTAACTGAAGAAGAGCGTTATAAATTAACAATTGCGAACTGGCGTGATATTGATAAGAAGATTTCTGAGTTCCTTACTTCGAAGCTTTCGGAGATGGATACGGATATTGCCGTAATGGTTAACTCAGGTGCACGTGGTAATATTTCGAACATTAAGCTTGCATCGGCAGAAATTGGTATCATGGTTGATATTAACAATAACGAAATTGAGTTGCCGGTTAAGTCTTCATATAAGAAAGGCCTAAATACACTTGAGTCCTTTATTGCAACGCGAGGCGCGCGCCAGGGCCAGGTTTCGACGGCGCTTCGTACGGCTGATTCTGGTTATTTGACGCGGCGTTTAGTTGATGTTTCGCAGGATGTCTTTACGACGGATGAAGAGGCAGAGGACCCTGGATTCACGGTTTATCGTAATGAAACTGAACTTTCGGGAATTGGTTTTGCCGCAAGGTTGAACGGTCGTTATACGGCGGACGTAGTTCCGGGATATCTTGAAGCGGATGAATTAATTACGAAAGAGATGGCAGAACAAATTGAGGCGGACGAGAGGATTGAAGCAGTAAAAATCCAGTCAATCCTTTCAACGACGGCGGTAGATGGAATTCCGCGAAAGAGTTATGGGGTTGATATGTCAACTAGGGAACTTGTAGCGGCGCATGAACCAGTTGGAGTAATTGCGGCGCAGTCTCTCGGTGAGCCAGGTACGCAGCTAACGCTTGATACTAAACATGGTTCAGGTGTAGCAGGATCTGGGGCGATTGCGAGAGGTCTTCCGCGGGTTGAGGAGCTTCTTGAGGCTAGGACTCCGAAAGGTCAAGCTTACGTTTCGCCGATTGATGGTGTTGTGGAAATTTGGGAAGATGGAAATCATTACGTTGTACAAATTTCGCCACAATCTGGTTCGATTGAAAGATTTGAGCTTGAGGGACGAAAACCGGCGGTAAAAGATGGAGAAAGCGTTAAAGCTGGTACGACTTTAGTGAGAAAGAGTGGTGATAAAGCGGCAATTAAAGCTTCGCACGACGGAATTGTTGAATTAGTTAAAGATGCAGTAATATTAGTTGCGGCAGGAACAGCCCCGGTTAAAATCGAAATTCCTGGCGATGCAGAATTAGTTGTAAAATCAAACGATTCAGTAACGGCGGGTGATAGATTAACAACCGGATCTCTAAACCTTCAGGATTTGTTGAAATATAAGGGCGTAGAAACTACAGAACGTTATATTATGAATGATGTTTTGAACGTTTACGCGGCACAAGGTCATGAAATTTCGCCGAAACATCTCGAAATCCTAGTAAGGCAGATGTTCTCTAGAGTACAAATCAATGATCCAGGAGATTCGGAATTTGTAACTGGCGACATTATCTCTAAGGCGGCAGCGATTTCTCGAAATCGTGAATTAGAGGCTGAAGGGAAAGAGCCGGCTACGTATACGAACCTACTGCTCGGAATTACGAAAGTTTCAATCTTCTCGGATTCCTTCCTCTCGGCGGCCTCGTTCCAAGATACGACACGAGTACTTATTAATGCGGCAATTAATGGTCGGGTTGATCATTTGCGTGGATTAAAGGAAAATGTCATTATCGGTAGAAAGATTCCGGTTGGGACTGGCGTAGCGCCTTTGTCGGATTTTGAGACTTCGGATTCAAAAGAGCCGACCGAAGCAGATATAGAGAATCTATAAAAAATAAAGGGTCTTTAGACCCTTTATTTTTTATATATGGTATGGTATATTATATATAGTACAAATCAGAGGTTTTTATGCATTTCAAGACGATTTTCAAATCCCTAAAAAATAAAGATATGTTGAAACGAGTAATGATTATACTCGGGATTATTGTAGCTTATCGGTTACTTGCGCAGATTCCGGTGCCGATGGGGGATGCTTCGACATTTAAGGAGGCAGTTTCGAATTTATTAGAAAAATCAGATTTTTCGAGTTTTTTGAATTTAATTTCCGGGGGCGGGCTAGCTTCCTTTAGTATTATTCTAGTCGGTCTTTCGCCGTATATTACCGGCTCTATTGTAGTGCAACTTTTAACAAAGGCAATCCCTTCTTTAGAGGAGTTGTCGAATGATGGGGAAACTGGGCGAAGGAAGATAAACCAATGGACGCGAATGTTAACGGTTCCCTTGGCGATTGTACAGTCGATTGCGTATATATTTATCTTATATCAATCGACTATTTCGGCAAATATCGCAACTGAATTTACGCCGACGATGGGGGATTGGGCGCTTTCAGTAACGGCGATGACGGCTGGCTCGTTGATTTTGATGTGGATGGGTGAGTTGATTACAGAACAGGGGATTGGGAACGGTATTTCGACCTTAATTTTCGCATCAATTATTTCGCAACTTCCGACGACGATGGCGCAACTTGGGGCTTCGCTTGGGGATACGGAAACTTACGGGATGTTAAGTTTGTTTGGTATGGAATTTTCGGTAAATCCGGTGACGTTTTGGATTGTATTAGGATTTGCGATAGCGATGCTTATTGTAGTTTATTTCTTAGTAAAATTAAACGAGGCGCAGAGAATTATTACTGTAAATTATGCAAAACGAGTACACGGAAATTCTTCTTATGGCGGAATAAAATCGATTCTTCCAATTAAGCTTATTGCGGCGGGAGTAATTCCAGTGATTTTTGCGACGGCATTTCTTTCGCTTCCGGCATTAATTGGACAAGTCATTACGACATTTGATTCTGGGAATGAATTCGGGGCAGCTTTGGTTTCGATTTTTTCGGCACCGTCGGCGAATAATTTTTCAACGATGTATCCGGACGGGATTACGGGGCAATGGTTTGTTTATCCTGCACTGTACTTCATTTTAGTATTTATGTTTACATATTTTTATACTTCGATTATCTTTAATACAAAGGAAATCGCCGACAACTTACAGAAACAAGGTGGGTTTATTGAGGGGGTAAGGCCGGGAATTATGACGGCGAAATACCTTTCTAAGGTTGTAACTAGGTTGGATTTGTTTGGGGCGTTAGCGTTAGGGTTAGTTGCGATGCTCCCGTTTATTACTGATTATATCTTTATTATGGTAACGGGGGCGCCAATTGGGTTATCGATTTCTGGTACTGGGCTTCTTATCGTAGTGACGGTGGCGTTGGAGAACCTAAGGTCGTTAGATTCTCGAGCACTAATGATAACATATGACGATTTCGGTGATGAGCTTAAAGATTAAGGGTTGGCGTAAATTTGTAAAGTGGGGGTTTTGGTTAATTCTTGGAATATTGTTTTTAATGTTCTTTATTAGGGTAGCAACATTTGAACATGCTTATTATAATGAAAAAGAAGGAAGTGAAAGAGCGGTAGCAGTTGAAGCGGAGGAAGAAGCAGAAGAATTGATAGAAGAAGAACCGACTGAAGAGGAAGTGCGGGAGTATACGGTTGCGGCGGATCGCCCGAGATATTTAACTATTGAGAAATTAGGAATTTATAATGCGAGAATTTTAGCTATGGGGGTTAATACAAAAGGTGAGTTAGACACGCCACGAAATATTTTTGATGTAGGATGGTATGAAGGATCTGGGAAGCCTGGACAGGGCGGAACGATGATTATTGATGGACATAATGGGGGGCCACATGTGCTTGGAGTGTTTAAAAATTTACCGAATTTAGTTGAGGGAGACATTATAAAGGTTGAAAGAGGGGATGGAATAGTATATAAATATGAAGTAGTTGAGAATAATGCAATAGCCCTAGAAGATTCGAATAAATATATGACGACGGCGGGGAAGTCGCCGGTTTCTGGAAAAGAATCGGTGACTTTAATTTCTTGTACTGGGGAATGGTCGCAGGCGCAAGGAACTTATCTTTCTAGACAATTCACAAGAGCAGTACTTGTAGAAGATTAAAAAGTGAAGCTTTTAGTCTTTACAAATCTTTATGTTCATGATAAAATGGAAGGGTAATTTATGGCTAGTCAGAAGGAAGTGATTAAACTCACTGGTAGTGTTGTTGAAGCATTGCCAAATACCCAATTTCGGGTTGAACTCGAGAATGGTCATATTATTGTTGCCCATATGAGCGGGAAGATGCGAAAAAACTATATTCGTCTCGTCCCGGGCGACAGGGTTGAGGTTGAGTTAACCCCTTACGATCTTACAAAGGGTAGAATCAGCTTCCGACTCAAAGATTAATAATAGCGAGGTTATGTTTTTTTACCTTTGGATTTTACAGAGGTAAAAATAGAAAAATCATAACATTATGATTTTGAAACATAATCTTATAATAAAGAAAGGATTTTTAACACCATGAAAGTACGTGCAAGTGTTAAAAAAATTTCACCTGATGACATCATAGTCCGCCGGAAGGGTGTACTTCGTGTTATCAATAAGAAAAAACCTAAGAATAAGCAAAGGCAGGGTTAAAGTATATGGCTAGAATAGCTAGTGTGGTAATCCCCTCCGATAAACAAGTCTGGATTGCGTTGACTTATGTTTACGGAATTGGTAGAACCACGTCAAAGAAAATCCTTGCGGAGGCTAAAATCGAGCCTACCACTCGGGTGAAAGATCTCACCGAGGCTGACGAACAAAAAATCAACGACATTATTTCTAGGAAATACCATGTTGAGGGTGATTTACGGCGCCTCGTGAGCAATAATATTAAACGCTTAAAGGACATTAATTCCTACAAGGGTATCCGCCACAAGGCTAAATTACCAGTCAACGGCCAACGTACTCGTACGAATGCACGTACTCGTAAGGGTAAGGCGATCGCGGTCGGTGGTGCACAACCAAAGGCAGCAAGTAAGACTTAAGGAGTAAATATGGCAGAAGAAGAAATTAAAACTGCTGTTCAGACTGAGGCTACTGAAGCAACAACGACGGCTCCGAAGTCTAAAGCGGCAAAAAAAGGAAAAAGAATTGTTAATGCGGGCGCAGTACATATTCAAGCGACGTTTAACAATACAATTATTAGTGTAACTGATAAAACTGGCGGGGTGCTTGCGGCATCTTCGGCGGGGGCGAATGGTTTTCGTGGTTCGAAGAAAGGAACGGCTTTTGCGGCTGGAGTAGCGGCGGAAAAAGCTCTAGAGATCGCGAAGAAAAATCATGCGCTAAATTCGGTTGATGTTTATGTGTCGGGGATTGGTCTTGGGCGCGATGCGGCGATTCGAGCAATTTCGACCGTAGGAATTAAAATTGACTCAATAACAGATGTAACCCCGATTGCGCACGGTGGTGTGCGACCGAAGGGAGAAAGGAAACCATAATGGCAAGGGATCATTCTCCAGTTGTGAAACAGAGCCGTCGGGAAGGGTTTGCGCTTGCGCCGAAAGCCCATAAAGTGATGGCGAAAAAGTCCGGAATTCCAGGTGAGCATGGTGATAAGAGAGTACGTGGTGGAAGCCTGTATCTTACACAGATGCGTGAAAAGCAGAAAGTGCGCCGGATGTATGGACTATTAGAAAAACAATTTGCAAAGTTAATGAAAGAAGCTGTTAAGGCTGAAGGTTTGACGGGCGAGAAACTATTAGAATTCTTAGAGCGAAGAGCGGACAACGTAGTTTATCGAGCTGGGTTTGCGCTTACTCGTCGTCAAGCGCGGCAATTAGTTTCGCATGGACATTTTCTATTGAACGGTCGTCGAATCGATATTCCGTCGATTAGGCTAAACCCGGGTGATGTTCTAGAGGTTCGTCCAAAATCGGCTAAAACCGAATATTTCAAGAATCTTCCGAATATCATTGGAGCGGCGAATGTAACTTCGCTTTCCTGGATGAAGGTCGACGCGAAGAAAATGAAGATTGAAATTACTGGACTTCCAAAACGCGAAGAGGCGGAAGCTGGTATTAATGAACAATTAATCGTTGAGTATTACTCACGTTAAGGAGGACTTAAATGACTATTAAAAATATTCACGAAGCAACACTTGCAGAGGTCAAAGAGCTTAGCGCAACGCAGGCAGAATTTGTCATTCGCCCGCTTTACTATGGCTATGGTAATACTCTTGGTAATTCGCTTAGGAGAGTTCTCCTTTCGAGCGTAAAAGGGGCTGCAATTACGTCTTTTTCGGTCGAGGGTGTAACACATGAATTTACAACAATCCCTGGTGTAAGGGAAGATGTTGTAGATATAATGTTAAATCTTAAAAACATTCGTTTTAAGTGTCATACAGATGCTCCGGTTGAACTTAGTTTAGAGATCAGAGGGGATAAGCAGTCTGAAAAAGATGGAGATAAAAGAGTTATCGCTGGAGATATTAAGCTTCCGGCGGAAGTCGAAATCGCCAATCCGAATCAAACGATTTGTCATATTGATGATCCAAAATTTACTTTAAAGATGCGCTTTATTGTAGAAACCGGACGGGGATACCTTACGATTGAGCAATCGAGCGAAGATAGAGTTCATTCGGATATGATTGCAATTGATGCAGTCTTTACGCCAGTTCTTCGAGTTCGCTATAAGGTAGAGAATACGCGGGTTGGACAAGATACGAATTTACAGCAACTTACTTTAACGGTTGACACGGATGGGACAATTACGCCGAAAGAGGCTTTTGAAGAAGCGGCGGCGATTTTAGTAAATCAATATACGGCTTTAGCGGGCGGAACGAAAGTCGAATCGACTCCAGCTCCAGGTAGCCATAAAGAAGATGATGATTCGGGTTTAATGCTTCCGATTGAGGAGCTTGATTTATCGGCTCGAACAGCTAATGCTTTACTTAATAATGATATTAAGACAATTCGGGATCTTGTTATGCTTTCAGAAACTGATTTGAAAGATTTGAAAGGGTTCGGACAAAAAGCGTTAGACGAAGTAAAAGAAAAGTTAACGGAGTTAAATATTTAATATGCATAGGCATGGAATTAAAGGTCGAAAGTTTGGTCGGGAGACTGACCAGAGGTTGGCTTTAAAACGAGGCCTAATGTGTTCTCTAATTAAATACCAATCTATAACGACGACTCTTGCACGCGCAAAAGAGATTCGTCGTTCGACGGAAAAATTAATTACGATGGCAAAGAAGGGTGGACTAGCTAATCGAAGACTTATAATTGCGCGATTAAACGATTTAGAAGCAGCGACTTTACTTATTGATATAATTGCGCCGCAGGTTAAGCGAGATTCTGGCTATCTTAGGATTGAGCATGCTGGATATCGGCGGGGCGATAATTCTGAGATGGGGACAATTAGCTTTGTGGACGAGATTGATTTTGAACAAGTTGAGGAGCCAAAAAAGCAGAAGTCTGAATCAAAACCTGCTGGGAAGGAGAAGAAATAATGAAAACTTATTCTCAAAAGGCTAAAGAAATTAAGCGTGAATGGTGGATAATTGACGCCTCTAATATGCCACTAGGTAAATTAGCAGTAGTGATTGCTGATAAATTGATGGGTAAGTCTAAGGTTACGTATACCCCGCATATCGATAATGGTGATTATGTAGTTGTTGTTAATGTGAAGAACTTAGTAGTGACTGGCGATAAAATGATTCAAAAGAAATATTATCGTCATAGCGGTTATCCTGGTGGAATTAAAGAGTTAAAGCTCGAAGAAGTAATCGAAAAAGACGCTACGCGAGCAATTCGTGAGGCGGTCAAGGGGATGCTTCCGAAGAACAAATTATTAGCGGACAGAATGGCGAGACTTCGGGTGTTTGAATCTGCAGAGCATACGCATACTGCGCAAAATCCAAAGGAGATTAAATAATGGTAGATGTAAAAAAATATACTTATGGACTAGGTCGCCGGAAAGCGGCTACGGCTACAGCGCGGTTATATAAAGGGAAGGGTGAAATTACGATTAACGATAAGCCGGCGCTCGAATATCTTTCGGGGAATAAGACTTATTTAGCGGAAATTACTGACCCTTTGGCGCTTGCTGAAAAACAGAAAGAGTATAATATTACTGTATTAGTAAAGGGCGGGGGGCTTGCTGGACAGGTAGATGCGATTAAACTAGCGATTTCGAAAGCTCTCGTTACGGAAGCGCCAGATCTTCGACCGGTTTTGAAGAAAGCTGGGATGATGAAGCGTGATCCGCGGGAAAAGGAACGAAAGAAATATGGTTTACGCTCGGCGCGTCGACGTGAACAGTTTAGTAAGCGTTAAAAACCTAGCGCTAGAACATAAAAATAACCCGAGAGGGTTATTTTTTATATGTTTTTATTCGCTTGCTACAGAATATTTAACCGTAAAAATGACACCGCTAAGTGCTACAGTCAAATATTTCTTGGCTAACCAACAAAAGTTGACTCCTTAACGGTGCCGTTGATACTTTCGTTGGCCCTAGCCAAAAACTAGCGTCTTTTAAAAATATTTAACTGTAGCAATTTCATTATATCATACGATTTTTTTCTTGAAAAGTATTTTTTACATAATTTTTCCATATTTTTTACAGGGGTAAGAAATATTTTTAGAGGATTATTTCGAAAAAAATGATTTTTTATGGTATAATATAGATGGGTTTGTAATTTAGCGCCAGAAGCGCTGAAGGTAGTTGATTAATTAAAAATTTGGGGTGTTAGCTCAGCTGATAGAGCGCTGCATTCGCATTGCAGAGGTCAGGAGTTTGAATCTCCTACACTCCACCAAAGATAAAAAAGGAGCCACTGGGCTCGTTTTTTAAGGGGCTGGGAATTTAAGGGCGAGAGTGCGGACTTCAGCGCGAATTTTAGCAAGCTCTTCGGAATAGGATTTTAGATTTTCTTCGGTTTTAGCTTTTTGACAAATAAGAGCGGCTTCTTTCATCCAATTTGCGATAAGTTTCATTTCTTTTTCGGCAAATCCGCGGGTAGTAATAGCCGGAGTGCCGAGGCGAACGCCGGAAGGGCGGAAGGCGGCGGCTTTATCGTTAGGGAGAGAATTGGCATTCAAGGTTAGGCCGACTTCGTCAAGAGCTTTTTCATAGATTTTACCGTCGATATTATAACTGTCTTTTATATTAACTAGAATAAGGTGATTTTCGGTTCCGTTGCCCTGTAAAATAAAACCAAGTTTTTTTAATTCGTCGGCAAGGGCCTTAGCGTTTTTAATAATATTTTTAGCATAGGTTTTAAATTCGGGTTTTAAAGCTTCACCAAAAGCGACGGCTTTAGCAGCGATAATATGTTCTAGCGGACCGCCTTGCGTCCCAGGGAAGACGGCGCGGTCGATCAATATGGGGATATTTTCAAGGGTTTTTTCGGGTTTCTTGAGCGGGGAAGCGACAGTGCCTTTACTTAAAATTAAACCACCACGAGGTCCGCGAAGAGTTTTATGGGTAGTAGTAGACATAACGTTGAACCCGTAATCAAGGGGGTTAGGGTGAACACCACCGGCGATTAAACCAGCGACGTGGGCCATATCGGCCATCAACAATATTTCATGTCCCCATTTTTTTTCGGCCTTCTCACGAAGTTTTGCGACGCGTTTGAAATCAGGAATTTTCATAAAAGCAGAATATCCTACTAAAATAAGCTTGGGGTCTTCTGAAAGAGCTTTCTTCTCCAAGTCTTCATAGTCAATATCTCCCGTTTCGGTGACGCCATAGCCAATGAAATTATAAATGTGGGCTGATAAAGTGACTGGGGCACCATGGGTAAGATGACCGCCGGCTGGAAGCGACATACCGAGTATAGTATCGCCGGGTTCGAGCCAAGCAAAATAAATTGCATTGTTGGCTTGAGCTCCAGAGTGGGGCTGGACGTTGGCATGATCGGCATGAAAAAGTCGGCAAGCGCGGTCGATTGCGAGACGCTCGATACGATCAATATTAGTTTGCCCGCCGTAATAGCGATAATTTGGCAAAACTTCTTCGGCAATTTTTTCTTCGCTCCATTCGTTAATACCTTCAAAATTAGGATAACCTTCGGAATATTTATTAGTTAAAATTGAGCCCATAGCTTTTAGGACGTCTTTTGAGACGTAGTTTTCGCTCGGAATTAGTTCTAAACCTTCGCTTTGGCGAATTTTTTCTTGTTCGATTAAATCAAATACTAAATCTTTCATATAACTCCTTTATTTCCGACGGGTCCTGCCGGACCTTGTCCTCCCCCAAAATTTTTCCTTCGGAAAACATTTTTGGGGTCCCCCTCCAGGTCCGTCACCCGTCGTATTTAATATACTTATAAATGGAAAAGTTTAGACCATTTTCAGTACCTTTCTTAATTATTTTCTTATCATATTCTGTTTTATCGAACTCAGGGAAGAAGGTTGTTGCTTCGGGGTCGGTGGCGTTAATTTCGGTTAGGTATAGGTTTTTAGCATAGGGGAGGAATTCAGTATAGATTGTCCCTCCGCCGATAATAAAGATTTCTTCGTTTGTGTCTTTATTATTTTCGATGAATTGTTTTAAATCGTGAATAATTAAATCTGGGCCGTCGAAGTTATGACAAGAAATGACGATATTCTCGCGGTTTGGTAATTTTTTCGGTAAAGATTCCCAAGTTTTTCGGCCCATGACGACCTTGTGCCCGGTTGTTGTTTCTCTAAAAAACCTCATGTCGTCTTTAATATGAAAAATTAATTCTCCATTTTTGCCAAGCTCACGGTTTTTTCCAATTGCAGCAATTAGACTAAACATAATAATCTCCTTCGCAACTAAAAAATGCTTTTCGGGGCACGGAGTCGCTCGCGCCCGTCGTTACGGGGCTCGCGCTCCTTCCGCCTCGGTCGTAATCTCCGGTAGATCCCCGAGAAAGCATTTTTCTAGTTGCGTATAATTGAATCTGATTACTCCGTAACTGGCATTTTGATAACACCAAGGTTGTCATAGTTCTCCAATCTAATATCTTTAAGTTCGCTAGAGTTGTCAAAGTCGTAAAAATTCTTTATTTTAAGATTAAGCCAGAGGGTTGGGGCGGAGGGAAGCGTATTATCTTTCATAGCTTTATCATAGCGTGAAATTTGTTCTTTTATGCCGTCGATTTGATTTTCATAAATATGGGCGTCATTAGTAATGAAGGTAAATTGACCCGGTTTTACGCCGACGGTTCTAGCGATTAGATGACAGAGAACGGCATATTGGACGACATTGAAAGGTAGCCCTAAAGGCACATCAGAAGAACGGGAGGTAACAAGAAGGTTAAGATGGCCGTCGATAAGATTCCATTGCGAGTTCCAAACACAAGAAGGGAGAGCAGCGGTCTCTAGCCATTCGTTTTGCCAAAGAGAAAGTACCATTCGGCGGTTGCCGGGGTTTTCTTTTAGGGTCTCAATTAAATTTTGAATCAGATTATATCGGTTAACAATCCAGCCGTAGGCGGTTCCGATAGTATGGGCAAAATTAGTCTTTAGTTCAGTAGGATGTTTTTCGGCAAATATTTTATTAATATTACGGCCCTGGTATTCGCCTTTTTCGTTAATTTCCCATTCATTCCAGATTTTTACATTACGTTCTCTTAACCAGCGAACATCGTTAGAGGCAACTTGATAAATCCAAAGCATCTCAAGAACAGCGGTTTTAAAGCCAACCTTTTTTGAAACTAAGATAGGAAATTCTTCAGAGAGATCGAATTGTAAGACCTGATGCGGTAATCTAATAGTCTGGGCGCTAGATGTGCCTTGGGCAGTATGATCGGGTATGGCAGTAGCAACGGATAAACTACGGTTATCAGTTTTCTTATAATTTGTGACTTTTTCACCGTGTTCTAAGATACGCCGACAAAGGTCAATATACTGGTCATCAAATTTACTCATTCACCTCCTTTTAGTCTTATATAAGAGTATTATAACATGAAAAAGCCCCGAATAGATAAATTCGGGGCGAGTAGGGGGGTTAATGATTGTTATAATCCTTTTCGCGCCAACGGTACCATTCATTGCTGTTAACGAGCAACGTACACATAACGATGAGAGCTGTAATATAGCCGGTTTCGTCATAGTCGATTAAGCTTCGGGACTTGAAGTAGTCGATTGCCCACATTTCGCTAGCGTAACAAGCTCCATCGATACGGTAGTCGCATTTTTTCATTTCGGCCTGGTCGCGGGTAGAAGCTAGAGGGTTATTTTCTGGCATAGCGAGTCTAACACCGACGCGATCATAATAAAGGGTAACGATGAGCGCGGCGGCCTTATCGGCAGCGAAGAGTAGGCGGCCAAGACTAGTAGACTTCTCGTTCATTTCTTGGAGAATTTTCATTACAGATTTCTCAAAACCAAGATCACGTTTCGGCGAAAGCTTGCTAAAAAAACGATGATAGGCAAGTTCATTTTGAAACTTCAGGTCTTCGTTACGGTCTCCGTTGTCTGGAATGTCGCCGGTAGCAACTTCGGGTTGATCATGGCGTTGAATTGCTTCGTAGATTTCGAGAAACCAGTATTCTCCAATCCCATCGAGGATGGTTCCATATTCATATCTAATAATTCTAGCAACAATGGCGAGCATTAAATTAGTATGAGCACCGACGGATTCTGGGGCAAAATGCTCAGTATAATTACCGTAACGACTATTATAGGAACGCGGAACAAGACCAAGCCCGGCAGTATCAAGAATCTGAACTGCGACACCGTGGATTTCTTCTGCATCAGGATAATCCCAACTCTCTTTATTTTTCGAGAGGCGCATTTCCTCACACATAATCTTTTCGTAATGGTCTTCAATAGCGTCTATTAGGGGAGGGCAAGGATTTTCGCAGATACGTTTTTCGCGTGAATTGACTGGTTTTTTCTTTTTAAACAAAAGCATCACCTCCTAATTTTGAAAGTACGACCCCCGTAGAAAGGATTATATCATAAATGGAGAAAAATAAAACCATTAGAATAATATTGACATTTTGGCTAAAGTATGCTATAATGTAAGTATTACCATTTTTGGGAGTTTTTAAGATGGCGAAACGCCTATTTTTATTATTAATTTGTAGTTTTATAGGGATAGTGAATGGTCCGAAATTTTTGAGTACTACGGATGTTGTAAAAATAACTAATTTAGATACTATTAATATTGTTGAGACACAAATTTTACCTGATCTGGAGCCTGAGCCCGAACCGGAGACTATACAAGTAGCGGAAGTCGCTTC
Organism: Candidatus Nanosyncoccus sp.; assembly: GCA_045603985.1. Lineage (GTDB taxonomy): Bacteria > Patescibacteriota > Saccharimonadia > Saccharimonadales > Saccharimonadaceae > Nanosyncoccus. Next base: position 881 of record JAZUNE010000007.1, on the reverse strand, counting down.
AGCTATTGAGCCGTCTTTGTCCTATCAAGAGCCTATAGTTTTAGCTCCTTCAAATTCGATTGCAGTTGCGGGACGAGTAATAAGAATAGAAGACGTTCCTGATACGACGATAGATGCGGGAGACCATGTAAATAAATATGGTGATAGGTTCTTTTATGGACATAATTCGGCGGAGGTTTTTGGAGGACTTTTGAATTTAGGGATTGGTAATATTTTTACGATTGCGTATGGAGGGATTTCGACTAATTATCAGGTAAATAAAGTTGTGATTTATGAGAAAAATGTTTCGAGCGGAAAGTTGCAATTAAATGGGGCGGGAAATTATATGTGGTCGGTTGCAAATGCGAGGAGCGAGGGGGTTCAATATAACGTTTCTTTGATGACCTGTTACGGGACTTCGTATGGGAATGGGGATGCGTCGCATCGATTGGTGATTTTTGCGAATGCGGTGTAGAGAGAGGGGGGTGGAAGTAGGACGCGAATTTTTGCAAAGCAAAAATTAGACTTTTCTGCGTCGCTCAGAGAAAGAAAAATGGAAGTAGGACTAGACTTTTGCTAAGGCAAAATCCTAGTCCCACTTCTCTAGAATCAGAATTAAAATAAGACCCTTCGGGTCTAATTTTAATTCTGGTGCTGGAAGTAGGACTCGATTTGAAAAACGATGTCCTCTTTTTTGAGCACATCGTAGATGTGGTGCTGGAAGTAGGACAGTCATTTTGCTAAAGCAAAATGACACTTTTCTGCGTCACTCGGAAAAAGAAAAATAAATTTTTCTTTTTCACTCGTTTCCTTGAAAAGGCGAACCTACGGTTCTTGCCCTGCTCCTAATATCAGAATTAAAAATAAGACCCTTTGGGTCTATTTTTAATTCTGGTGCTGGA
>JAZUNE010000006.1:0-28736 GCA_045603985.1 Candidatus Nanosyncoccus sp. | reverse complement strand
AAAAATGCCCTATTCGGGCGGTTTTAACTTGAATGGCTCCCGGGGCCGGGCTCGAACCGGCAACCTCGAAGTTAACAGCTTCTTGCTCCACCATTGAGCTACCCGGGATTACTGACAATACACCCATTATAGCATATTTTTTCATTTTGTGGTAAAATTAAATTAATATCGTCGACGGGTGACGGCTCCGGAAGGGGACCCCAAAATGTTTGCGAAGCAAAATTTTGGGGAGGGAGAGGAGCCGGCAGGACCCGTCGACTAAATTGAGTTAAGTGCAGAAAGGAGACCATGGAAGAAAAAACAATCCAAATCGCTGGTTCTATTACCGTTGATGAGCTGTCCAAAGCTCTTGGCCTTTCCGTTTCTGAATTAATTGGCACTCTTTTTAGGAATGGAATTGTCGCAACAATTAATCAACGCCTCGACTTTGAAACCGCCAGTATTATTATCGATGAACTTGGCCTAAAAAATGTTAAGTTAGAAAAGAAAAATACTTCTACAAAAACCTCTGATCATCATCGGGAATTATCTGATAAAGCCGTTGAACGCCCTCCGGTCGTTGCCGTGATGGGACACGTTGACCATGGTAAAACTACTCTTCTCGATACCTTGCTACATAAAAAGACTGTCGACGACGAAGCCGGTGGGATTACTCAGCACATTTCCGCTTATCAATTAAAACACAATGATAGATTAATTACTTTCCTTGATACTCCTGGACATGAAGCCTTCGCCGCTATTCGTCAACACGGTGCGATGCTAACCGATATCGTCGTAATTGTTGTCGCCGCTGACGACGGGGTAAAGCCTCAGACTGTCGAGGCGATTAACTTTGCAAAATCCGCTAATGCGAAAATTATTGTTGCGATAAATAAAATTGATCGCGAAGGGGCCGATATTAACCGTACTATGGCGGACCTTTCTCAGCAAGGTCTTCAACCCGAAGAATGGGGCGGCGATATTGTTATGGTCCCAATTTCCGCAAAAATGAATCAGAATCTCGATAAACTTCTCGATATGATTCTTCTAACTGCCGATATTGAAGAATTAAAAGCCGACGTTGAGATTCCGGCCGAAGGCCTAGTTATCGAGTCACATATGGAAACCGGCAAGGGATCCGTTGTTAACCTCTTAGTTACGGGCGGGGAATTAAAGACTGGCGAATTTATTGTTGCCGGTTCGACCTACGGTAAGGTTCGCACCATGCTAGATTGGAAAGGTAAACCGAAGGGCAAAGCGACTCCTTCTGTTCCGGTGACTATTACTGGTTTTAAAGATCTCCCAAACTTCGGCGACCGTTTTGTTGAGGCTAAAGATGAGAAGACCGCTCGTAAAATGGCGCTTCTTAACGCTCAAGCCACTGCCGACGAAACCGCGAATGCTAATGTTACCTCTAGAGATTTACTCCGAATGATGAATGTAGCGGATAATTCTAAAGTTTTTAATGTAATTATCAAAGGCGATGTACTCGGTTCTGTTACAAGTGTTGTCGATTCTCTAAAAATGATTGACACACATGGTGAAATTACCTTAAATATTGTAAGTACCGGTGTCGGCGATATTAATGAAAATGATGTTTATATGGCCGCTGGCGAAAATACCGTCGTTTATGGCTTCAACGTCTCCGTCCCGATTAATATCTCTAAAATGGCGGCCCGCGACAACATCCCGATTCGAACCTATAAAGTCATTTACGAACTCTTAGACGACGCAAAACACGAGATGGAAAACCTCCTCGATGCTGAGATTGTCGAAGAAGATAAAGGGGAATTAAAAGTTCTCGGTGTCTTCCGTACTGAAAAGACTAGTATTATTGCCGGCGGCGAAGTCTTAAAGGGCGACGTAAAGCCCGGTTACCTTGCCCGTGTCGTCCGCGATAAAAAATATCTTGGCGAAGCGGAGGTTGTAAGCGTTCAAAAAGAGAAAATGGATGTTAAAGAACTCATCTCCGGTGAAACTGGTGGCTTAGCCCTGAAAACCGAGCATAAAATCGACCTCGCGGTAAACGACCGCCTCGTCTTCTTCACCCGCGAATCTAAAAAACGTACACTATAGAAAGGGAACATGGTTAAGGAAAAATCTTGTGGCTGTATTATTATTAGGGATAACACCGTTCTAATTGAAAAACAAAAGCACAACGAAGAGCGTCTCTGGAGCTTCCCGAAAGGGCATCAAGAACCCGGTGAAACCGATTTTGAAACTGCTCTCCGCGAAACTAAAGAAGAGGTCGGACTAAATGTAATAATTACGGACGAAAGCCCTATTACTATGCGTTATCCTATTCATGATGGAGCCGCCGAGAAAACGGTCCTGCTTTTTATTGCCAAATTATCCGACAATAACTCTCCCTTAACTATTCAGGAATCCGAAGTCGAAGAAGCCCGCTGGGTTCCGTTTGACGAAGTTGACGATCTCCTTACTTTTGAAGGCTCTCGCGTCGCCTGGCACGAAGCTCTAGACAGACTCGGCGACGTTTGTTAAAATAAACATAAGGAGAATCAAAATGCAATTTGATGAAAAATTTTTACAAGAGATGGGTCTCTCCGCTATGCCGGAAGATCAAAAGCAAAAATTCCTCGACTACGTCCAAGAAGAACTCGAAGTTCGTATCGGCGAGCGTATCTCAAGGGGTTTAACCGAGGTCCAGCTCAACGAATTCGACATGATTACCGACCCTGCTGAAGCCGCTAAATGGCTTGAAAAAAATCGTCCCGACTACCGTGAAATTGTCACTCGTACAATCGAAGAAATGAAAGCCGAAATCCGCGCTAACCGCAACAAACTCGTCGGCGTCTGAGATACAACTATTTCTTATAACCATTAAGAAACGCTTTCGCGTCCATCGCCTTCCGTCCTTCGGGCTGCAATCTGTCGATAGCCACTAAACGCCCATCAGTGCAGGGAATCGAGAGAACTGCCGTCTCACCCTGCTTTAATATATGCGCCTCTAAAATGATGCAATTTTTGCCTACGAACGCAAATTTTGGTTTCGGAAACCCCTGAAGAGCTATAATTTTTCGCAAAATCATTTCCGCCGTATCTGTTTCTGGCGTTAATTCACCCATAGATTTCGTGAGTTTCCCACAAAAAGTCGCCTTAGAATCATCTTGCGCAGTCGGTTTCGGCAAATCCGCCAAATTTTTTACAATCCACTCCGCCCCAGTTTCCGCCAAAACCTTATAAATTACCGATTTCGAGGGAATTAATCCCGAAATTAATTCCTCGTTAGCCTCTTTCGCAATCTCCGCCCCAGTTAAAGTCGTTTGATAATATACCGGTCCCGCATCCATTTTTTTTGCTAACTTCATCACCGACACCGAAAAATCCGAACACCCGTCTAAAATCGCGCTCTCTATTGGCGACGCTCCGCGATAAGCCGGTAACAGGGAAGGATGAATATTTAAAATCCCCTCCGGTTCAAAAATCGTAAGTACCGACTCCGGGATTAAAACCCCAAACGATGCTAAAATCCCGTGCGCCTCTGGTATTTCACGTTTCAATCGTACAACTTCTTCAAGATCCTCTTTACTCCGAGCATGAAAAATTATTTGGCACTCTCTATTAATAACTGCTAATGCATATTCCGCAAGGGGACCATTCCCAAAGAAGATAATTTTCTCTCTATTTTCCTCTGTCATTCTTCACCTCCTTGTATAAATTTTTTATTCAGCATTACCCCTATTAATCATCCGGAAAGAGCTTTTTATTCCCAGCAATTTTTTTATCATAATCTACCGGAATTAAGTCGCCTTTATCGTTCATTTCATAAAACGCATCTTTTTCATCTTTAATATGATCAATAAACAAAACCCCGTCAAGATGGTCAATTTCATGGAGTAACGTCCGCGCCAATTCATTCGTCGCCTTAATCCGGACCTCAGTTCCATCTTCTAACTTCGCTTTTACTCGGACTTTCGACTCGCGTGGTACGATTCCATAAATCGAAGGAACTGATAAACACCCCTCGTAATCGCGCTTTATCTTACCTTCCGCTCGAATCACTTCAGGATTTATTAACGCTGTAAACGAGGCATTTTTCTTATCTTCCATATCATCACGAATAATAATAATTCGCTTTAAAACTCCCATCTGCGGAGCCGCCATCGCCGCTGAAAGCTCATAAGGGTGCTCCTTTTCCCAATCTAGCGACAATTTTCGCATATCAGCAATAATCCCTAAGATCTCATCATCAATCTTATGGACTTTTTCTGACTTCTCCCTTAACCGCGAATCCGGCGTCGTAATAATTTTCATAAGCCCATTATACCATATGTAATAGGGGAAGTCTACATTAATACATGGGCGGGTGACGGGCATGGAGGGGGACCCCCAAAATGTTTTGCGAAGCAAAAACTTTGGGGGAGGAAAATGCCCGGCAGGACCCGCCCAGAGAATATTAGGCTACGATTAATTCTGAACTGCTAAGATTCTGGTCTTTTAGGGAAACGCTTTTTATTGCAGGGTTCTCATAGGTGTTATAGTAATAAGTCTGCGTAGCCGTCGAATACCCCCCAGTATAAATCGTCTTTTCGTAAGCCCCATCCGCCATTGCCGCACCCCCATCAATCATCGCCACCCCAGTTAAAGTATGGAACAAACGCGATATATTTGTAGCCTCATCCGACTGTACCGGATAATGTGTATTAAGATAAGCTACGCGAATAAAACGATCCGTAGAATAAAAACCGCCCGGCAGCCCTCGCATCAGGGAACCGCTCCCAAACGCATGCATCACCGCTTTGTCCCATTTTATCTCTTTTGGCATCTGTGGGAACAGGTTCATATAATTCCGTAAATTCTCCTTATGCCACCCATACCCCGGTTGATTCGTCAAAACATCTATGTCATTCTTAAAAATCTCCATTCCGTCAGCAGTATATTCTACTACGATCGACCGTTTCGCGTCCCCAATAATCCAATGTAGTTCAGATACCGGGTATTGATCATTTATCGGCTTAGAAACAATCGCTACATTTTTTAGCGCTTTTTCCGCCTCATCTACGGTCTTAAAGCTTAACGCTACCCAAAGCGGAAATTCATACGCCGCTATATTAGTCTTCCCACCAACAGCTTTAGGGGCATACTCCGCATATCCAGGGAAGTTCAACCCCGCAATCGCTAGACCATGCTCATTCGCACAGTCAAAATATAGAGGTACATTCTCCGCTATTATTCCCATGCCAATTATCGCTGGCGACTCAGCTATCTCCCCAAGAAACGCTGATTTATATTTATATTCTCTCGGCGTGATTACGACTTTCTGCCCGTATCCGACCGACCAATCCAAATTTCGTCCAAAATACATATTCCCAGCATTATCGCTAAATCTCACCCCTGTACACATAACTGCAACCTCCTTTATAACTAAAATACTTATTCTTATTTTAACACAAAAAATAAAATCTCAGCTTTTTAATAAACATTATAACAATCCCGGCGGGTCGAGCGTAATTTTGAAATTTTTATCTAGCCCCTCGCAAGCCTCTAAGAGAGCCTTTCGCGACCGACTTCTTACAATAATTTGCCAGGTATAACCGCGCAGAGTTCTTTCGTGGAAGGCTGGTTGGGGCGGGGAAATTAGAAGTCTCGGATCAACCGACAATTTTTGTACTAATTCTCGTACTTTTCGTACTACTATCGCCTCTGTTTTCATTGTAATTTCTAATTTCATCACGAACCGAAACGGCGGAAAACCTGATTTTTGTCGTCGCCGAATTAAATATTCATAAAATCCTAAATAATCCTCATTTGTCGCAAATTTTAAAACTGGATGCTCTGGTCGATAAGTTTGAATAAACACCTTTGCGGTAGCTAAATGCCCTCGCCCTACTCGTCCAATTACCTGAGTTAGAAGCTGAAAAGTCCTCTCTTCGGCCATAAAATCCGGCAAAGAAAGTCCCGCATCCGCTTGCACTACCCCTACGGCCGACAACTTCGGTAAATCTAAACCCTTAGCTAACGTCTGTGTCCCAATTAGGATATCTACTTCACCCTCGCGTACCTCTGAATAAGTTGCATCTAGCCCTTCGCCCTTCTTATTATCTGCATCAAATCGTCTTATTCTTGCTTTAGGGAAGAGCTTGCGTAATTCGCTCTCTAATAATTTCGTACCAAAACCCTTATGAATTAACCCCGGCGCCCCACATTCCGGACAGGCGACCGGCACTTTCTCTGAAAAACCACATGTATGACATTGTAATATATACTTATCCGCATGAAGCGTCAGAGGTAGAAAACAGTTTGGGCACAAAATCTCCTCCCCGCAATTATCACAAATCGTAAGAGGCGACGACCCCCGTCGGTTATGAAAAATCAGCGTCTGTTGACCTTGTTCTAAATTTTTCGTTATCGCCCCAAGCAGGGAATTAGAAAAATACCTATTCTTAGTAAAATTGTCTCGGTCTTTAAAATCAACTATTTTTATCTCCGGCTTTGTCGCAGAAGCTTTTGCTTTCTCTGTTAATTTTACTACCGCATCTTGCCGTGATGCGATATAAAAATCTTCTACCGTCGGAGTAGCTGACCCCAATATTAACGGGCATTCTATTTCTTTTGCCATAAAGCTCGCTACCCTAATTGCCGAATATTTCGGCGGGTTTTCTTGATGATAGGTATTCTCATGCTCCTCATCAATAATTATTAGCCCTAGATTATTAAGAGGCGCAAAAAGCGCCGAACGTGGTCCGATTACTACTACCGACTCCTCTGTCTCTAAAAGAAAATTGAAAATTAAATGACGCTCCGCCTCTGTTTGTTTGGAGTGTATTAAAACAACTTTATTCCCAAAAACCTCCCGAAAAACCCGAACAAGTTGACCCGTTAAAGCAATTTCCGGCACCAAAAGGATAGTTGATTTTTGCCGTTTTAACGCATTTTCAGCCATTTTAAGGTATATATTAGTTTTACCACTACCAGTAACGCCAAACAGCAGTTTCGTCGTTCCTAGGGCCTTCTGGAGGCCTTCTAGGGCCTTTTTCTGCGCGGGGTTGAGCTGAATCTGCGGAGAAACTGCCCTCTGTTCGGTTTTTACATGAGCGGGTGACGGCGCTGAAGGGGGACCCCCAAAAATGCATGTGCCATTTTTGGGGGAAGAAAGCGCCGGCAGGACCCGCTCAGAAGATAACCCGAACATTTGTTCGGTTTTCCTCCGTTTCTTCTCGACTCCTCTCGGCAAAATAAGCGAAACTGCCGAGCCCGAAGGTGCTAAGTAGTATTCATGTATAAACTGCATAGTAGCAAGCAAATGCCGCGGCAGAGGTTTTGAATACAAAACTTTAGCAATCGGCTTTGTAATAAAATCCGGTTGCGCAACTTTTTTAATAACTACGCCCGGAACTAATCGTTTTCCAACCGGCACCGTTACAATAGACCCTACAGAAAGGGAATCGCTAAAGTTATAAGTTAACCCCTCCGTTCTCCCCTCCGGCACTACCTCGTAAAACATATCTAAATTATAGCATAACATGAGCGGGTGACGGCGCTGAAGGGGGACCCCCAAAAATGCATGTGCCATTTTTGGGGGAAGAAAGCGCCGGCAGGACCCGCTCAGAACATTGTTGTAATTTTTACAGAAGTTGTGCTATAATAGATAGAGTTATGCGAGGTAATATGATAGAAACATTTGTGACTTCAAGGGTGCGCCGGAAAATTATCGTCGTTTTTGCTAAATATCCGGATTTTAAAACCCATGTTCGTGGACTCGCTAAGCTAATTAAGGAAGACCCCGGTAACATACAGAGAGAACTAGAGCGTATGGCCGAAGGAAACTTTCTTATTGTTACTAAAAAAGGCAAGACTAAAATCTACCAGACCAATAAACAATACCCAATCCTAAAAGAACTTCAAAGCATTGTTATTAAAAGCCAAAAGGGCAGCAAACCTAGTAAAACTATAGGCTAAAATGAGCAAGATTTTTGAACGACTTTGTGAAGTTCGGGGTATAAATTTCGACTTCTTAAATCCTAGATACGAAAAATTAATCGACCCCTTTTTGTTGCCAGATATGGAAAAAGCGATAGCCCGTCTTAAAAAAGCTATTAAAGATGACGAAAAAATCTTAATATATGGAGATTACGATGTCGACGGCGTAACCGCTAGTACGGTAATGGAAAATATTTTAAAATTAGCTGGTGTTAAACCTGATAATATCGATATCATGCTCCCCGATCGTTTCGCCGACGGCTACGGCATGAGCCCGAAACTAATTCAGCGCGCTAAAAATAAAGGAATTACCCTTATAATTACCGTCGACTGCGGTTCCCGCAATCATGATATCGTAAATGAATTAAATGAATTGAAAATAGATAGCATTATTACCGACCATCACGAGACCGACGAAAATCTCCCCGAAGCCGTAGCAATTATTAATCCAAAACGAAAAGACAAACCAACCGAACCTCTTAAAAATCTCGCTGGCGTCGGCGTCGCTTTTAAATTTGCTGAAGCCCTAGTTGAAGCCGGACTTATTAAAAATGGCCAAGAGAAATGGCTCCTTGACCTAGTGCTAATCGGTACAATTTGTGACAATATGTTACTGACCGGCGAAAATCGTACACTCAGCTTTTTTGGTATTAAGGTACTTGAAAAAACTCGTCGCCCCGGCCTAAGAGAATTAATGGCGAAATCTGGAGTAAAAAAATTGAACGCCGAGAGTATCGGGTTCCAGATCGGACCCCGTCTTAACGCCGCCGGCCGGCTAGAATCCGCTGATCTCTCTCTTAATCTTCTACGGGCGAAGGATTCCATTACGTCCGCTCCCCTCGCCGAAAAACTAGAACATTTGAACAAAAAACGTAAAATTGAACAACTTTCCGCCATTAAGGAAATCAGAAATCACGGCATAGATAACACTCCAGTCATAGTTGAAGTCGGTAATTGGCATGAAGGTGTCCTCGGGATTATCGCCGGTCGTCTCGTCGAGGAATATGAAAAACCCGCTTTTGTCCTCACTGAAACGGAAAGTGGTATTCTTAAAGGGTCCGGCCGTAGCTTCGGCGACTTTAATTTAGCTGAAGCGCTAGCCTCTCTAAAAGACGTTATTATTAGCGGGGGCGGTCATGCTGGCGCTGCCGGGATTCGTCTAGATAGGGAACATCTTTACACTTTCCGCGAGAGAATTAATGATTATTATAAAAACTTGCACTTATCAGACCAAACTAAATACTTAAAATTTCATCCCGATCTTGAAATTAATGATTTTTCTGAGTTAAATCTTGATTTACTCGAGGAATTAAAAAACCTTGAGCCCTTCGGACCAGGGAACGAAGAGCCAATTTTCCGTCTCAAAAATACCCAAATCGCAAACCTTACTCGTATGGGCGCTGATCGTAACCACCTTCGTCTCGACCTCAAAGATAAAAATAATAAATTTCTTAAATGCGTCGCTTTCTTCGCTCCGGAAAAATGGCTAAATCTCGATCCCGCTCTAGACCGTATCGAACCCTTAGTTAAACTCATTGAAAATGATTTTAACGGCGTCAAATCTATTGAGGCCCGCATCGTAGATTTATATTATATCGGCGGGTGACGGCATTGAAGGGGGAGGAAAAGCGCCAGTAGGATCCGTCGAGAATATGATATAATGATATTATGAAGAAAGTCATCTCAAAATGTAAGCTTAAAAATCGCGATAATTTTGAAGATAAACTCTCCGATATTGATCTCGATTTTTCCCCAATTTATTGGCAACATGATCGCGTTTACGTTCCGAAGAATTATAGACCACATTCTAATTTTCCGCGCCTAATTATGCGAACCGAGATGAAGTCGGTCGATAAACCTGCTAAATACTTTTTTATCCTTAGGCGCCATATCGAAGATTCTGGAGTTGATATTGTTGAAGAAACCGCAGTTACGGATTATGAAAAACTTGTTAATATTATTTTACAACTCGGATTTAAGCCTATCGCCGAAGTTTCTCGTCGTCGCCAAGAATTAAAAATGGGCGAAGGGACTTATATCTATCTTGACAAAATCGACAACCTCCCCGGCTACTATGCTAAAATTGAATCCGATTTAACCGATAAAGACTCCGTCATTGAAGCAAAAGAAGACCTAAAAAAGACCTTCGAAACCCTCGGCGAATCGAACTTCGTGGATGAATCCTATTTTGAATTATAAATTACTGTTTAGTTTGTTATTTACAGGCTAAAAATTTGAAAAAATAGTGATGGAGAGTTTATCCTCTTGGCGGTTCGCCGTCCGGCTCGCCAAGTAATTTTTTCGACTTAATTTCGTATCGCTTTCCGTTTACCGGCGAGATATAATAATCTTCGTTCAAAAGATTTACAAACATAGTCAAATCTTTATCATCCATAATAATGATTGAGCCATCGTCATCCGTCATCAACTCTAACTGCATCTCATCCGCATATTCTAACAATTTATCTTGCGGCATTTCTTCTGCGATATCCATCGCCTGTACTTTTTTAAGAATCGGCTTTTTATCCGCAAGCAGGGAATCAAGCGTTAAACCTTCCGCAAACGACAACTTATATTTCTCGGTTAACTCCTTTGCCTTCGCTTCCGCAATTACTTGCAACTTGTAATCATACTGGAATAAATTTTCAAACTTCGCTTGGTTAAATACAATAATTGTCCCGTCGACAATTGCAACTTGATTATCGTCCGGCATTTTAAGCGCAATTTCTGCTGAGAAAGGCTCAAACGACTCACCATTAATCTCCCAAGAAGTTGCTCCTTTGAGCGCCGATGACGCTGGTAATAACTTCGCGATATAAAACGTCTTCATCCCGTCCTCGCCCGGATATGTAAACTTCGCAATAATGCCTTTTACCTTCTTGAAGTCATATTCATTTTCGGAAAAATAATCGATATCCTTATATTCATTCTCGATTAAATGAATTAAAGTTTCCGCTCGCCCTACTTTAGACAGGGAAGTACGATAAATTACTTTTTCTTCGCCATCCGCCCGCTCATATTCGCGACATTCTAGCCCCTTATCCGCCTCTTCGATAATGTAATGCACCGCCTCCTGCATAAACATCGACTTTACCGCCCCCGTTAACTTATCCGAATACTTAATTTTATATGGCGTATAATTTTTATTAAATAAGAACAGCTCCGCGCTTACGTTATTTTTTACCTCATCAATCTTATTCGCCCACAGGAACACATCAAACGGTTCACCAATATTAGGATTTTCCATAATTATCTCCACTTATTTTTTCTATTATACCACGTAAATATGGAAGTTTGGTATCTGTTTTTCTGACAGCATAAAAATGATTTGAAATTTTAACACATATATTCCTGACGGCGCCGAGAAAGTTGCCCGTTAGGGCAATCTTTCCCGGACGCCCAGCGTATGACGTGCTTAAAATTTCAAGTCCCGCTGTCAGAAAAATAGATACAAACTTCTAATTGTTCGGATATTAAATAATAAAATAGTGTAATTATCAAGTAAGTTTGTTCGGTAAATTAACAGGGAAGTTTTCCACAACTGTGCAAAACATAAACTTTTAAAAATCTTCAAAAAAGCTCTTGCATTTTTAAAAAATATGTCATACAATAAAGTCAGCGAATAAAGAATAAAAACGCTAAACAAAAACCGTACCTTAAAAAAGTTTGAGACCGACCATCTAGGAGCTTTGCGCGCATTAAATCTTAGCGAGATGCGTAAAAACAATCGTGCGTTCTTTCCCCTAAACACACCTCCCAATAAAACTCTATGTGGTTAAAAACCAAAACACAATAAGTCTCTCAACGGCTGCGATATTATGATTAGCTTCGCGCTGGTAAAATCGTGGTGGATCTATTGTGAATCAAACAAAAATCAAACAAAAACAAACCCGCTAAAGTTTCTAGTTGAACGGTCTCAAACGTTGTATAATATAAGACATGGAGAAACTACATGTCCCTGTATTATTATCAGAAGTCCTAGCGACTTTGGACCCGCATCCCGGAGAAAATTATTTAGATTTAACTGCCGGCTACGGAGGACACGCTAGCGAAATTTTGGATGCAACACAGAACTATAAGAACTCGACACTAGTAGATCGCGATGAATTCGCCGTGGAATATTTAAAACAAAAATTCCCGTCGACAATCGAGATTAAAAATACAGATTTTTATAGTGCAGTGCTACAGCTTTTCGAGTGTGGAAAGACTTTTGATATTATACTTGCGGATTTTGGAGTTTCTTCTCCGCAATTAGACATGGAAGAAAGAGGCTTCTCGTTTAAAAACGACGGACCTCTAGACATGCGGATGGACAAAAGGCAAAAATTAACGGCGGACGATATAGTAAATCATTATAGCGAAAGGGAATTAGTAGAAATCTTTATTAAATATGGTGAAGAACAAAAAGGACGCGCCGCAATGTTTGCCCGGGTAATCGTGAATCATCGCCCAATTAAAACTACAAGGGAACTAGCAGATTTAATTCGGGTCAGAACTCGCGGTTATACTAAAACCCATCCTGCTACGAAAATCTTCCAAGCAATCCGAATTGTAGTAAACGACGAACTAGGGCAGATCGAAAAAACTCTCCCTTATCTTCCGAAGTTACTTAATAAAAACGGTCGTCTCGGAATAATTACTTTTCATAGTCTAGAAGACCGCCTAGTAAAGGATTTTTTCAAAGCAGAATCGAGCCTCGGCGAAGAATCGACCTTAGAAGTTATTACCAAAAAGCCAATCATTGCGGAAAATACGGAGTTAGTTATCAACCCGCGAGCCAGAAGCGCTAAATTGCGAGTGGCTTTAAAGCGGAATTGATAAAAATAAAAACATAAAATAAAAGGAGGCTTTTATGCCAAAACAAATCATTGTTGCGAACAAATCGCGCAAGCAGACCATTAAGGTCAACTTTCGCTAGATAAAATAGGGGGGATATGGGCCTTATAGGCCTGCCAAGTTAGAGTTTCCATAGGAGTGTGGAAAAAATGTATGACCTTCCCGGGCAAGCTTTTACGATTTACTTATAGCTCTGGTCGTAAAAGCTCCCGGACTAAGGACAAAAATATTAAACTGCAAAAACAAATATAAAAATAAAAATCAAGCGAGGAAAAAACCAAAAATGCAAGACCAAACTTTTGTTACCAGGCGATCGGCTAGTGCTAGCTTTGCTCGCAACCGGAATACTGTCCGTCATAATAAAAGGAGCCTAGGCTCTATTTCTCAAATCGTAATTGTAAGTATGCTAACTCTTGTTTTTGGCCTTATTTATGTTGCCGAAGGAACAAAAGCGACTAGCTTTGATTATGAATTATCATCTGTCGAAAACGAAATTACAGAAATGACCGCAAAGAAAGAAGATCTCGCGGTCGAGAAAGCTCGCTTAAATTCTATTGCTACAGCAAAGAATAGCACCGTTGCAGCAGCGATGGAAAATGCTACGGTGACTGGCTATGCCACGGAATAATTATCAACTTAAAAGCGAAAATCTAAGTTCGACTAATTTAACCTCTAGCCGGACTAAAATTTTAAAATATCTTGTCTTAATTTTATTTAGCATTATTGCAATAAGATTGTTTTTTATCCAAATTATTGAACACGATAGTTGGATTTCAAAAGCAGATGAACAACATACTCTTCTTGAGGAAATCGTTGCAAAACGCGGCGAAATATATATGATGGATAAAAATGAGCCGGTTGCCGTTGTTTTAAATCAGACTACTTATCAAATTATTATCGATCCCGCCATAACAAACAAAGATGAAATTAAAACTGCGCTCGAAACCCTTGCGAAAGATTATACTACGGCTGACTTCGAGGCTATTTATAGTAAAGAAGGATTAAGATACGCCATAGTTGCGAAAAATGTCCCTCGCGAGACTGCTGAAAAAATTGCCGAAAAGGGAATTTCCGCAGTTTGGTTCCAAAAAAATAATCAACGCGTCTATCCCGAAGGCGAATTTGCCTCGGGCTTACTTGGCTTTGTTAATGCTGACGGCCTTGGTCAATACGGCGTCGAAGGTTCGCTAAACAAACTTCTCTCCGGGACGAACGGTCTTTTAAAAACTACCTCTGATGTTAATAATGTTGCACTATCTATCGGAAGCGATAATATTAAAATTCCCGCCGAGGATGGCGAAAATATCGTTCTCTCTATCGACCGCGGGCTTGAACGGGGGGTTGAGGAAATTGCTATGAATCATATTAACAATACCGCTGCGACTAACGCAGCCGTTCTTGTGATGAATCCAAATAATAGCGAAGTTCTTGCGATGGCGAGTCTGCCTAATTATAATCCAGGGAATTACGGCAATGTTACCGACGCTTCCGCTTATATTAATCAGGTTACTGAAATCCCTTACGAACCCGCTTCAGTTTGTAAGAGTTTTGCTTTTTCCTCCGCGATTAATGAAGGGGTTATGACCGCTGATACAACCTATTTTAACCAAGGTTATGAAATCGTCGATGGTTGGAAGATTCAAAACGCCGAGCAGCGCACCAGTATCTACGGTACGATTAATATGAAAACTGCGCTTTATTGGTCCTTAAATACTGGTTCAATTTATGCCCTTAAGCTTCTTGGTGGCGATTCTACGTCCATTAATCAACAAGGAAGGGAAAAACTTTACGACTATTATTATAATAAGTTTCGCCTAGGACAGGCTACCGGTATTGAACTCATTGAAGCCGAAGGCTACATCCCAGACCCAAACGAAGGTTGGGGCCGTGATTCAGTTTATGCTAACATGACTTTCGGCCAAAACCTCGGCATAACGATGATTCAAACCGCGACTGCCTACTCCGCGGTCGTCAACGGCGGCTATTGGCGCACTCCAACGGTTGTTAAGGGGATTTTGAATGATAGTGGCGAAGTTGTTTCATTAAGCGACGCATCGACGGGTGACGGCGACGGAAGGGGACCCCAAAATGTTTCGCGAAGCGAAAATTTTGGGGCAGTGAAGGAGCCGGCAGGACCCGTCGAGAATAGGGTAGAGGATAAAATCCTCTCCGACGAAACTTCCGCTACGATGCGCGACATGTTCATTAACAACCGTAATTATAAAGCCCGCGCCGGTATCGATCGCGCCGGCTACGACATTGGCGGTAAATCTGGTACCGCGCAGGTTATTAAAGACGGAGCTTATGATAACACTATGAGCGAAACAGTCGGTACCTACATCGGTTTTATTGCACCGAGCGGTGGTATGCCAGAATATGTCATCATGGTTAAAATGTGGGGCGACGGCGCCTATCTTGACGGCGGTATCGCTAGCTATCTCTTTGATGATATTGAAAATTATTTAATAGACTACCTAAAAATAAAACCAGGAGTATAATATAAATATGAGTATTAATGACGAAATATTTTATGGGCTATTACTTGCCCTTGGCGGGTTCCTTGTCTCTATGGCTTTAACCCCGTTTTATACCCACTTTGCCTACAAATATAAATTTTGGAAAAAACAAAAAAAGACTACTGTTGACGGGAAAGATCTACCCGTTATGTCTAAGTTGCACGCTCATAAGTTTAAACACGTATTCCCGACCATGGCTGGTCTTGTTGGCATAGTCGCCGTAACCGCTGTAACTTGGATTTTTAACCTTGATCGCGGGCAGACCTGGCTACCCTTAGTTGGGTTTCTCGGCGGGGCTTTAGTTGGTGTAATTGATGACTGTATTAATATTTTTGGCTCCGGTCGTGGCGCAGCGGGGCTTCGTGGACCGGTTAAATTTTTCCTTATTTCGGTAGTTGGTTTAGCCCTTGGCTGGTTTTTTGCCGTAAAACTTGGCTGGACAAGTATTTTAATTCCATTTTTCGGTAACCTTGAGGTCGGAATTATTGGTATGATTTTGATCTTTGCCTTCGCTGTCGTTGCGACTTCAAATGCCGTAAATATTTCAGACGGCTTAGACGGTCTTTCGGGCGGTCTTTCGATGATGGCTTATGGCGCCTACGGGGTTATCGCTCTATTTCAAGGAAACATGCTCTTATTTGGTTTTTGTATGACCGTTGTTGGCTGGCTCTTATCTTATATTTGGTTTAACGTTCCGCCTGCCCGTTTTATGATGGGCGATACTGGCTCATTCGCGCTCGGAGCCGGCCTCGGCGTTGTCGCTATGATGACAAATTCCTTCTTACTCCTCCCGATTATTGGTTTACCGTTTGTTATCGAAGCCGGCTCAAGTTTAATTCAACTTGCTTCAAAAAAATTCCTACATAAAAAAATCTTCATCTCCGCCCCGCTTCATCATCATCTCGAAGCTAAAGGTTGGGGCGAAGCAAAAATCGTCATGCGCTTTTGGATCGTCGCCGGCGTCTTCGCCATTATTGGCGTCTTTATTGCTGCGACAGGTGGTGCTATATGAAAAACCGTAAACACAAATCTGACTTAGTAATATTATTTGCGACATTAGGGCTCATGGCGCTAGGCTTAATTATTATTTATGCCATCGGTCCCATGCGCGCCAACGTCCTAAATAACGCCTACGGTACAAATTATGATTCAAACTACTTTTTTCTCGGCCAACTCCGTTCAGTTATTATCTCCCTTGTCGCCTTTTTTCTGGCTTTTAAGGTAATCCCTTATAAATACATCAAAAAATACGCTAAACCGATTATGATAGTCGCTCTAATTTTATCCGGGTTGTTATGGATTTTGGCCCTTGCTGGCTCATCGCTCGCAAAATGTGAGCTCGGCGAATGCCGTTGGTATAATCTCGGACCGATTAGTTTTCAACCTGCCGAATTTTTAAAATTAGCATTAGTAATCTACCTTGCTGATTTTCTCGCCCGAAAAAGGGAAGAAGGTAAAATTGGTGATCTTAGAGAATTCTGGCTCCCGCTTTTAATTATTTGTGGTCTTTCGCTTTTTCTTGTCGTTATCGCCCAAGGTGATCTCGGTACCGGCGTTGCTCTTATCGCAATTATTTTCGGAACTCTTCTTGCCTCCGGTGTTCCTGCGAGGCAATATCTTATTATGGTTGCCCTTGTCCTTGCCGTCGCTGTTGGCGCTGTCGCGACTTCAAGTCACCGCATGGAGCGTGTCAATGCTTGGCTAACAACGCTTTCCGGCGGAGAAAGCTCGGACTCTACCTATCATATCGAGAACGCCATGCTCGCAATCGGAACCGGCGGGCTCTTCGGCGTTGGTATTGGTAATTCTGTCCAAGCGACCGGCTATCTCCCCGAATCCATTAACGACTCCGTCTTCGCAATTATGGGCGAGACCTTTGGTCTTATTGGTCTCCTTTTAGTCTTGTCAGTTTTTTGTGTCATGCTCCTTCGTATGTTGAAAGTCGCAGAACATACCTCCGAATCCGATGATCGGCTGTTTATTATTGGCGTTTTTTCCTGGACTCTTGCGCAAGTAGTCGTTAATATCATGGCTATGACTAGTCTTGTCCCCGTAACCGGTATTACTCTCCCGCTCCTTTCTTACGGTGGAACAAGTATGATTTTTATCGCCTTTGCTTTAGGTCTAGTTTTACAACTTTCGTGTTATACTAGTAGAGAGGTAATCAAACATGAAAATATTAATAGTCGGCGGGGGATCAGGGGGACACATAACTCCCGCAGTCGCAGTCGTTCGTGAAATTTTAAATCAGAAACCGCGTACCGAGGTCGAATTTTGGACTGATTTTAAATATTATAAAAACGTTACAAAATTAACTACCGAAATTGGCGTCGCTTGGGGTGAAGATCGAAAAACTCGCCCGAAAAAAGAGCCCTATATTCGCGTTCGGAGAGTTCCTGCGGGTAAGTTTCATCGCTATGCAAACTGGTCTTTTAAAGATTATTTTATCCATTTTGATGTTACATTGAAAGATTTAATTTTAGGGAATATTCTTGGCTTTCTCGGCTTTCTCGGCGGGCTTCTAACTACCTTTTTTAGATTAGTTAAGAAATCTTCTCGCCCGAACGTAATTTTCTTAAAAGGCGGCTATGTTTGCCTCCCGGTAGGGCTTATTGCAAGACTTTTTAAGATTCCTTATATTATTCATGAATCAGATGTCGTCGCCGGACTCGCAAACCGTCTCTTAATGCGAAGAGCAAAGAAGGTTGCCTTCGGAATGCCAATTCCCGACGAGATGAAAGAAAAACATCCTAACTATGTTTGGACCGGTATCCCGGTCGGACCTGAGTTTAAGCCAGTTAGTCCTTCAAAACAACTTTCTCTTAAAAAAGCCTTTTCTTTTAATCCCGAAAAACCCCTCGTCGTTATTACCGGCGGCTCTCAAGGTTCCGAAAACTTAAACGAAGCTACTCGAGTAATTTTATCGGAACTTTTAAAATTTACTTCTGTCGGTTTAGTTGCTGGCCGAAAACATTATGAAAACATGGTCGATTTAAAAAAATATGAAAATTGGGATAAGGCCTCTCTTGAATCAAATTTCCGGATGTGGGAATTTAATACTACGATGGATGAATTAATGGGTTCCGCCGATGTTGTCGTATCTCGCGCTGGTGCAACT
Source organism: Candidatus Nanosyncoccus sp. (assembly GCA_045603985.1). Lineage (GTDB taxonomy): Bacteria > Patescibacteriota > Saccharimonadia > Saccharimonadales > Saccharimonadaceae > Nanosyncoccus. The sequence continues at coordinate 10,346 of JAZUNE010000006.1, read as the reverse complement.
ACAATCGCTGAGCTTGCCGGTCTTAAAAAAGCCGTCATTTTGGTCCCATTTGAGCGTCTTCCCGGTAGTCATCAAGTTAAAAATGCCGAAAGATTGAAAAATGCCGAGGCCGCCGTTATGATTAGCGATATGGAAATGGTTAAAAATCCCGAACTTCTCTTAAATGAGATCCGGCATCTTGTTAAGTCTCCTCGTCTTCGCGCTGACATGGCCGACAATCTCGCAAAAGAAGCTCGTTCCGACGCCGCCCGCCGCCTCGCTGAATTAATTTTAGAGGAGGTTCGAGGTTGAAACAAGGAACTAAACATGGGCGGGTGACGGACCTGGAGGGGGACCCCCACGGAGCGTCAGCGACGTGGGGGAGGAGAAGGTCCGGCAGGACCCGCCCAAAAGTAGTAGCCGTTGGTCGCACCATCGGCGAGGCTAGGGAACGACTTGAAACTGCGAACGAACGTGCCGCCGCCCGTAAAAAAGACAAGAGAAAGAATAATCTACGCATCCTATTTGTTACTATCGGTTTTATCCTTCTTGCGTTAATTCTAGTTGGACTTTATTTTACTTTCTTTAACGAGGAAGAAGGGAATAGTATAGCCAATAATACCATCTATATTCCTTATACCCCTACGATCGAAGTAGTTGATGAAGACGCTTCCGCTACCGGCGGAGAAATTACAAGCCGAATGAGCGAATATATCGGTCAAGCCGAAGTAGACTTTCGCGCTCTCGGCCTTACTCCCGTAAAAGCCGTTATTCCGAATAATTCAATTCGCGAAATTGATTTTTATCTCGAAGGCTACTCTGGCTTTATTAAGATGCTTCTAGACCGCGGAACTGCCGTCTCGGTCGAAGATGCTGACCGTATGATTCGCTATCTCGCTAACCAGGGAATCACCGATTTCGAATATATTGACGTCCGCCTTGAAGGAAAGGCATATTGGAAATGACGATGCTTTTAAAAAATGTTACAATATATTTATATAATTTATAATTATGAGGAGCCTTATGAGTGAAAAGAAAAACATCTATAGTTTAAATTTAAAAGAGATGCGGGATCTAATTTTAAAGTTCGGCGGGACTCTTTATGGTCGTACTATTTTCTTTATTGCCTATTTTCTCCCGTTTATGGCATTCCTCGTCCTCTCTGGTCTTGTTATTTCCGCTTTTCTCGTAACTGTAAACCTTTTCTATCCTATTCTCGGAACTTTTCTCCTCTTTGTAGTCTTATTCATCCTAGGGAATATTTATTATTATAATGAAATTCGTTACTTCTCCGAACAACAAAAATAAAGCTACCTCTCTTAGGATAGGGAAATACGCTATTTTTAACAGGGGTCTACCTCTGTTAAAAGCGATTCTATTTGTCCCCTACCCTTGTTCGGTTTTTGTTCAGACTTTTTTAAGTGTTTCTGACTAACATGAAACAAAAAATATAGAAAATAACAGAGGAGGGAACGAAAAAGGGAAATAAAACGGGGAAATGTCAAATTTAAAAAATCCACCCTAAAATAGCTAAAAACTCGATTAAAAAGCTATTATTAACCAATCTAATAGTTTTATAAAAGTTTTCTTCGCGGTGACTTCGCGCCATGCTAGTTTTTACAACGTTTCACTCAATCCTCGTCTCGATCAAGTTGCTAGCTCGCTCGTTTACTTCGTAAACTCGCTCGGCAACTTTACTCGCCTCGGATGAGGAAAAGTTGATAAAAATTACCTGGGCTTGTCACATACTCATAAAACTTTCATAAAACCATTTAATTATTGAACATAGCTTAATTCCCGCCTACTTAGAAATATTTAACCTTATTAGACGATTAACTTACCGTCTAATAAGCATAACCGTAATGTCCTAAAACCCATATTGTGCGACGTTAAGCTTATGTTAAAATCATGGTCAATAATTCCGCCTTCGTTTCATCCAAAAATCCAGCCGACGCTTTCCACGGCTGAATTTTTATTTAATTCCGCTTTCTATCAGTGTTTTATTGACAAAAATCCATCTACTGAATTATCTTTATCGACAAACTCATCCGCCCGTTTAACAGGGGTAGACAGAGATAGCGGCTTCTTTGAAGGGTTAATCGAGACGGTCGATTTCTCCTGGTACTCTACCTCTGGTTTAACAGGGGTAGAATTAGGGCTAACAGAGGGAACTATAGGGGTAGATTGCTTCTTTTTTGATGTTTTTCTTCCCTTTTTAGCTTTAGAGCGTGATTTTTTCTCATTATTTCCCTTTTCCTCGGTCGAACTAATAAATTTAACGTTTCCCTCTCCGTTTTCTTCAACTAATTTTGCTAAATCTTTTAAGCCTAAACTTTCTTTACCTTCGGCCGTATTCGGACTCATCTTAGTCCGCCTTAAATCTTCTTGTGGCGTCGAAACTCTCCTTAAGTTCGGTTTTTGTTCGGTAGAGCGAGATGACCCCCTAGCCTGCATAGAATCATGCGAAATTGGTTTAAAAACCATCTCTTTCGAAGAATCTATTACTAACCGCGGCTCCGCATCTTGTCTTCCGGAATCGGAAAGTTCTTTTTTATATTTTTCAGACTGCTCAATTGTCTCCCGAATCTCCGCCTCTACTTCCATCCGCGGACGCGCAAAATATTCCCGGGAATGCGCAACAATCGCATCGAAATTATCCGAAGGCGTATCCGGGATTGATAAAGTTGTTGCTGAAAAAGCCGGAACTTTCTCTCCGTTAATAATCATCGAAATTACAAAATGACGATTATTAAGCTGGATAATATCCGACTCATCAAAAGTCGGTTCAAATTGTTTTACAAGAATCGGGGCATCGTCCGCCGAAACTCGGAATGAAATTGTCGTCCCGACGTTTCCGAAGACCGCATCGCGTACTTGGTCTGTCATCTGCGAGACGTATTGATTCGCGACGGTTAAGTTAAGACCATATTTTCGCGCCTCTGAAAGAATTACGGCGAATGACTCGGTCGCAAAATTCTGGAACTCATCAACATAAAGATAAAACGGACGCCGATCCTCAACGCGGGGAATATCCGAACGCGACATCGCTGCGAGTTGGACCTTAGTAACGAGAAATGCCCCGAGAATAGCCGCATTATCTTCGCCAATTAAACCTTTCGATAGATTAACTACTAAAATTTTCCCTTCATCCATAATTTTCCGAATATCAAACGATGATTTTTCTTGCCCAATAATATTCCGAATAATTGGATTTGCCGTAAACGCTCCAACCTTATTTAGGACCGGCGCGATCGACTCGTTGACCTGTTTTTCGTTCCATTGTCCAAACTCATGTTTCCAAAACTGCAGAACCGTTACGTCTTTACAATAATCTAGGGTCTCTTTCCGGAAGTCTTTATCAGTCAAAAGTCGCGAAATGTCGAGCAAAGTTGTCGAAGGGCGATCTAGTAAGGCGAGTAAAGTATATCTTAAAATATGTTCAAGCCTCGGACCCCAAGAATCTCCGAACATCCGCTTTAAGACGCCAATCACTTCTGAACAGATATTCGGCTTTCTCGCCGGGTCGGTAATCTCGAGCGGATTAAACGCAACAGGGAAAGCCGTATCGGCCGGGTTAAAGTATACAACGTCTTTAATCCGCGATTCTGGGATAAATTTAAGGTTATCTATCGCAAAATCGCCATGCGGGTCAATAATACAATAGCCTTGATTATAAAAGACGTCCGAAAGCGCAAGAAGCTCTAAAAGACCGCTTTTCCCCGCTCCGGTTTGGCCAATAATATAAACATGTCGCGATCGATCGCGCCGAAGTAAACCAAACTGATGGTTAATTCCTCGGAAATTCGTTAACCCAAATGCCGAAACATTTTCATCATTAGAGACCTCCCCGGTTAAGACCGGTAATTGCGCCGGCGGTTCCGCTGTTTTTGAAGTTGCCCAAACTATATTCGGCGTCTCAACCGAAGTATGCGGTAAATGATAAACTGAGGCCAGCTCAGAAATATTTAAAATAAAGCCCCGCCCGGTAAATTGTCGCATTTTATAAGCATCTAGATCAGCTTTATTAAAAGATCCGCCAATCTGTCTAAAACCGTTTAAATTCGTCGAATTATATTGTTTAAAAGTTCCGACGAGAGCCTGCATATTAAGTTTAGCATCGGTTTCGTTCGAGCCAAGATAAGCTAACCGAATTTTTACTTCATAACCGAGCTTTGTCGCCTTCTCCTCGGCTTTAGAAATCTGTGTCTTCGCTCGCTCGGATAGCTCTATTTTTACCTCGGAAGTCGTTCCTCCCGCTGGCGGACGAAATAGCGCCGCAAACGCTTCAACAATCCAAGTCCAATCAATCCCCGACCCGCCGATAAAGGCTTTCTGCCCAGATTTAATTTTACTAACCCATTTATCCGTCGTGTTTTTATGCCAATCATCCGGAATTGGGCGGGTTAAGATTTGGACCCACATTTCCTCCGAACGGTCCGGACTTAATTTCGCTAACGTTCCGGTAATTCCGGCCAAAGGATCGACCTCAAAGCTATCGAAGGTTTTAATTGGTAAAGCTTCATTATCAATTAACCCTAATTCAGTTACATAATTTACCGCATAATTTCCTCTTCCATCAACATAATCCTCATTCATTTTATAGATTTGTACTGTCGGGTATTGAGAATAAATCTGTCCTTCGACGAAACTTTGTAAAACTTTTGGCACCCAAACGTAAAATCGGATCTGTCCTGCTGTCGAAACAATCTCGAAAGATAAATGCTCCTGAACTCCGCCGGAGTTTTTAAGTTCCTGTTTATCTCTTAAGATTCCGTGCAAAGAAGCGAATAACTGCTCCGCTGCTAACTCTTTTTTGTCGTTCGTTCGCGGTATCTCGAGCATAAGAAGAACCGAATCAACGTTTAAAACCTTTAATTTATTTAACTTTTTATAATTTCGATATGTTAAAAACGCCAGAACTCCTACTACCGGAATCCAGAATATCGGCATTAAAATAAAATGTATAACCGCTTCCATACTCTTATTTTACCATATATTACGCTAATGTGTATAAATTCCGCTCAACCTTTTTGAATAGCTTTTTATTTTGAAGATTAAGTAGAATTGTTGTCTCTTTAACTTTTCTAACACGAAGAACTTGTTTTACGACTTCTTCTCGCGAAAGCGGTCCATCGGATTTCTCGAGTATCGATTGAATAATATCAGCAATCGTCCCCTTCTTATAGCCCCAACTTGATAAAGCATAAATTCCCCGCCCGATTAAAATAAAGCGCGAATCCTTAATTAATTCATTATGAATAGCCTGGACCGTTACGTTTTTTCGTTTAAAATTAGATTCCTTTATTTCCTTCGCAATATCTGAAAAATGCATCGGTTCTTTTCTTGTCTCTAAAATTACGAAAATTTTATCGCGAATATTTTTCGGATTAACCGCCGGCCATTTTGAAAGTCCCCAAACCCCGTTTAGAGTTGCAAGTAGCTTAGAAATTGACGCAATCGCTCGAATGTGGTCAGGATGTTCATAATTTAGCTTTTCGTCAAGTTCATCTAGTGTCATCGGAGCTTTATTTGCTCGAATTATCTTTACGATTTCGTCTACCTTAGTTTTTATAGCTAAAGAATCTCCATATTCAGCAATTCCGACCGCCGCGAAATATCGATCATTCTCTTCTATAACGGTTAGGTTTTTCGCAAAGGTCGCAATAAAATAAATACCGGTCTTCTCGGACGCGGTCGCCTCTCTTCCATAAATTTTATTAGCGAGTTCAGAAAGTTTTGCTACTCGTCCCATTTCCGTTAGATTTCGCACTAAAATCTTCTCGGCGGAAGCAAGTTCAGGAATTTGATTTTCTTCTGCGGAAATTTGAAGACGAATCAAAATTGCTTTTTCAAGTTGTCTTACTCGTTCCCTAGTAATAGACAACATCTCGCCAATTTGTTCAAGGGTTTCTTTCGTTCCATTAAGCCCAAACCGTCGCGAAATGATTTCTTTTTCACGTTCCTGTTCGATAATTTTTAGGCTTCCGGAGATTGCTTTTTTTAGGATTTCCGCATTTTGATCCATCAGTATTTTCCTTAGTCCACCCCTATATTTAATATGAATTTATACTATAATATCATAGTTTCTATATTATGTCAACTATGAAATTACCCTCTCATTACTATTATTGTAACACACTTTTTACAATTTTTGAAAAAAGTTTTGTTAATAATTTCCCGGTGCGAAACGTAGTGCGACTAGAATTAGCTCTTAGTGACTTTCTTTTTAGTCGTCTTTTTCGTAGTTTTCCTTGTACCTCTCGTTCCGCGCCGCGTAGCTTTAGGTTTATTTTTCAACATTTCTTCAGCTTGTTCTAAAGTAATCGTCTTCGGGTCGGTTTCTTTCGGGATTTTAACATTATTCCGCCGCCCCGGACCTTTTACATATGGTCCATAAGCCCCGTTAATAATTTGTATTTCGCCAAAGTCCGCAATCATCGAATCAATCTTTTTCTGATATAAAGGTAAAACTTCCTCTAGAGTTACGGTATATGGATCATAATCTTTCATCGGTATATTATATTTCCCACCTTTTAAGTACGGCCCAAACGGTCCATTCGCCGCGATAAGTTCCGTCCCGTCCGACGCTTTCCCTAGAACTCTCGGTAAGGCCGGTAAAGCTAATTGTTTTAACGCTTGTTCTAAAGTAACGGTTTTGACGGATTTTCGCTTCGGTAAAGGCGCAAATCTCGGTTTATCTCCCGCTTCTTTTTCGTTGTCGCCTAACTGGATAAACCCGCCGTTTTTCCCTACTTTCGCATAAATTGGTTTTCCGTTTTCTGGATGATGCCCGAGTAGGCGCGCATTATTATATCGTTCTACCCCGTTTGCAATTAAAACCGTATCATGAAACGGTCCATAAAAATCTCGGAGCATCTTCACCCGCTCTAATTTCGCTTCCGCGACTAGGTCTAAATCTTTCTCAATATTCGCCGTAAATTTATAATCAACAATATTCTTAAAATTATCCGTTAAAAACCCGCTCACTAACTCGCCAATTGGTGTCGGAATGAGCTTGCCCTTATTAGCGCCGAATTTCTCCTTCACGGTAGCCCTCTCGACGCGCCCTTTTGTAGCTCTAAGTTCAACTATTTCGCGCTCGTCCCCTTCTGATTCGCCCTTAACTACATATCCTCGTGCCTGGATCGCAGTCATGATGGATGCATAAGTAGATGGCCGCCCGATTCCCAGTTCCTCTAGTTTTTTAACCAAAGAACCCTCAGTATACCTAGCCGGCGGCTTGGCAAAAGTTTGCTTCGCTACGAGTTCTAGACAATCTACCTTATCTCCTTTTGTAACTTTAGGCAGTTCCAAATCCTTGCTCTTACCATAGACGCGCAAAAACCCGTCAAACACCACTACCTCACCCTTCGCCACAAAATCGTGTGAAAGTCGGATGGTAGTTTTGGCGATTTTTGCGCTCGCCATCTGTGTCGCTATTGTCCTCACCCAGATTAGTTGATAAAGTCGTTTTTCATAGTCATTTTTCCCTGCTGAGGTCCGAAAGACGTCTGTCGGCCTGATTGCCTCGTGTGCTTCTTGTGCAGAGGCATCTTTTGTCTTAAAATGCCGGGTCTTAAGGTATTCCGTGCCAAAATTATCTTTAATATATGAAGCCATCGCTGAAACCGCTTGCGACGACAAGTTTAAAGAATCTGTTCTATGGTAGGTGATCAGCCCTGCCTGATAAAGCCCCTGCGCTGCACTCATAGTCGTCCGCGAGGAAAACCCAAGTTTACTATTAGCCTCAATCTGGAGTGCCGCAGTCGTAAACGGCACCGGATTTGCTTTCGTCCCTTCTGTTTCTTCGACGCTCTCAACGACAAACTCTGATTTTGAAAGTGTCTCTAGCAGTTCTTTTGCCTTATCTTCTTCGGCTGGATTGTTTTTTTCTAGGTTGGCGACAAATTCACTATCTTTCAAAAATTTCCCAGATACCTTAAAGGTATATTTACTATCGAATTTCTCAATTTCTTTCTCCCTCTCGACAATCAACCGTAAAGCCGGCGACTGTACTCGTCCCGCCGAAATCGCCCCCGGTACTTTCTTCCGAACTATATCCGATAAGTCATACCCGACTAACATATCTAACGTCTGCCTTGCTTGTTGCGAAGAAACCATATCCATATCTACCGTCCGCGGATTCTTAATCGCGTTCTCGAGCGCCGGTTTTGTAATCTCATGAAAAGTAATTCGCGCTGTATTTTTCGGTAATTTTAAAACCTCGCATAAATGCCAAGAAATCGACTCTCCCTCGCGGTCTTCATCGGTCGCAAGCCAAATCTTCTCCGCCTTCTTCGCTTCTTTTTTAAGCTCCGTAAGTATAGACTTATGCCCCGGATCGACTTCATACGTTACATCAAATGTCGTTTTATCAACTTTCGTATCCTTCCGAATATGCCCAACCGAAGCTAAAACCTTAAAATCCGCCCCGAGATATTTCTCGATCGTCTTCGCCTTCGCCGGACTCTCTACTATCACTAAATTTTTCGCCATATCAAACATTATAACATAAACGTTAGTAAAGCTATCATTTTTGATTTTTTAGAGATGTTATACGAGGAATAAGGAGCAACGGACTGAGTCGTACTTCAAGTACGACGAAGGAGTAGCGCACCTTATGACGAAGTAGAACACTCTAAAAAACAAAAAAGACCTTAGGTAAGGGTGGGCATCACCTAAGGTCTTTTTGGCCCTCTAACGCTTCTCACTATACCGGGAGAGACCCCGGAAGCGTAACCCACCTCACCCAAATTGGGGCCCGCCGGTTAGAGGGATTGCTAAGCCTCCGAAAGTGTCCTTTCAAAGTGGAGGTAAAACTTATAAACATAAGAACCATGAAGAAATTCTAAGTCCGAAAGGGTTTCAAAAGCTCGCAATTTCTGCTACACTAAAAAGTAGTATAGCTGAAATTATAATTTATTTAGGTGCGGTGTGGGTCACTTTTTAGCGTCCCAACTGTCTTAATTATATCACAGGAGAAAAAATATGTCAACACTTTTTTCACACTTTTTTGAAAAAATCAACCAAATTGCGCCCCTAGAGACTAATTTTACAGAGGTGTTAGACTCTATTGTGCTTAAGCCTAAAATATTGTATTTCTATGGAAAAATGCCGGAAAATATGGTAAAAATGAATAAGAAAAAACCCGAACAAACCCGAACAAACCTCCGCCCGAAAACCGTCGCAATTGTCGGTTCTCGGCATAATACTAAATATGGCGAAGAAATAGCCTATAAATTAGCCTACGAACTCGCAAAAAGAGGGGTTATTATTGTTTCCGGGCTTGCTTATGGAATTGACTCTATCGCGCATCGCGGTTGTCTCGACGCCGGCGGAAAGACTGTTGCTGTTCTCGGAACCCCGATTGATAAAACCTACCCTAGAAATCATCTAAACCTCGCGAAAGAAATTGTCGAAAAGGGAGGCGTAGTTATGTCCGAATATGCCCCGAGAACGAAAGAATATAAAAATGCTCCTCTCGCGCCCGATGAAGCCCTTGTAGACGGGAGACGCTGTCTTAATTTTAAGTCCACTTTCCTCTATCGTAACCGCCTAATCTCCGGCTTATCCGACATTGTCGTCATTATAGAGGCCGCTGAACATTCTGGGACCCTAAATACCGCCGCGCACGCCTTAAATCAGGGTAAAGAAGTCTTCGCCGTTCCGGGGAATATTACAAACCCCTATTCTAAAGGTTGTAATAACTTAATAAAACAAGGCGCGATTCCCTATACCGAGCCGGAGGATATTTTAAAGCTTCTCTTTCCCGAAGATTATCTTAAAAAGCGTAAAAAGACTCAAATTCCTCTTTTTGGCGATACAAAGGAAGAAACGATGATTTTAAAAGCTCTATCTGAAGGCCTTAGAAACGGCGAAGAGATTGTAAAGAGACTTAATCTCCCGACCGAGGTTTTCAATGAAACAATTACCCTCCTCGAAATCAAAGGCTCCGTTCGTTCCCTCGGCGCGAATAACTGGAGCCTAACATAAAAACCTTGTCAACCGAAAGTTCTCGTGCTAAAATAAAAAAGTAACATATCGGCGGTTAACGCTAGAGAGGCGTCTCCGGTAAGTACATGTATTGCTAGGGGGTATTAAAAGCGTAACGCAAGTGAGGTAAAATGAAATCTAAAAACTATAAAATTAAAAAATCATCTCTCTCTTTAGGAAAACTATATTTTCTAATTTTAATACTATGTTTTTTTAACATAGTTTTTTGTTTTTCTAACTTAGATTTTGTCTCCGCAGTTAGCTATACTACTAATACTAACGTCCAATTTACCTTTAACCCTACCTTATCTCTTTCTATCTCTTCAGCTGATTTAATTATCTCTAATCTAGCTCCGGGTTCATCGGCGGATAGT
>JAZUNE010000005.1:0-27373 GCA_045603985.1 Candidatus Nanosyncoccus sp. | reverse complement strand
CAGGGCAATTGGGGCGACTGGTGGTCTTCTACCTACTCCAATGGCCTCATCATGTACGTACTGATCGTGGATTCTACGAACGTCAACCCGACCAACGACTTCAGTCGCAGCGACGGTAACTCGATGAGATGTCTAGTAGGCAAGTAGTTTAGTTTGTTCGTTTTTCCTGCGTTATTTCCCGACGCCATCTTTCAGGAATAAGGCGCCCCCGTTTCCGCGAGCCAATGCGAGCGGGAACAGGCGGGCGCGGAATAAGACAAAAGTATGAGTAAAAATAACGATAAGAAAGAATTACCGATGGACTGGTATTTGCACCAGCAAAATAAGAAAGGCAGGAGTAGCACTCTAAAGCTTGAGCCGGCTTCAGAATTGATGAAGATGGTGGCAATGAAAGCGCCGGTAAAAAGTAAAATTAAAAAAGATTTTAGCTTTAGTGAACAAAAAGAAATCCAGCGGAGAATGAAGGGGATGGAAGAACAGAAGGCGGTCAAAAATAAAGAAAAAAGTGACGAGGCGATAAGTAGAAGAAAAAAGATTATAGCGATAAAAAAGAAGGCTAAGGAGATGGAAAAGGAAAACAATTCGAAAATTATTCTTTTTCCGTCGTATTCTAGGGATTCTGATGAGTTAGAATGGTATAAAATGGGCGATTTTTCGGCGATGTATTATGTGTATAGAATGGCAGCACGGATGGGGAGGTCGGCAAAGATACAAAAAGATACGGATAAATTTTCTAAAATGAAAATGATTGCCGCTATTCGGGGGATTGATAAATTTTTGGCTTTAGCGATGAATTTGAATGAGATAGAACGACACGAAGAGACGGCGGACGGGTTCCATTTACTATATCTCAAAAAACCATTAACGGATGACGAAGTTGGAATTTTGCGTCAGACTGAAGCGATACGTAAAGAGATGATGCATAACGTGCTTCGCCCAAAGAAGGCCGATGCGGGTGTGTATCAGGCTATATTAATGATAGATAGACAAGTATTGCCTAAAGTTAGCAATATGGAAAAAGGATATTATGTAGCGGTAGGAGATAAAATGGCGCAAAGTATACATGAGCTGACGACGACATATTTTTTATTTGCGGATGGAGAGATAGAAATAGAAATTGCGCGAAAGAGATTACTGGAGTTAGTAGTGCATTTAATGGCGGGGACGGTGTTGCTTGGCGAAGTGAATGCATGGGGAGTTGACACGGCAACTGCTATAGGGGAAAATATTAATAACTTAAAAAAAATAATACAGGAAATGAAATAACGCCAATGTATAGTAAAAATGCGCCTTTAACGCGTAAGGATGTAAGAAAAATGAATGCAAAAGCAATTAGGCTGATGAAAAATCCTGAGGAAGGGATATCGGAGATTACGAAAAGTGATGAGTTTCAGGATTTCTTTGGATATAGAGATTTATATGAAGATGACAAAGAGTGGTTAAAGGAACCGAAAAATCTGTTATTGATGGAACTATATATAGCAGAGAGAATAGCGAGACGAGGCGGAAAAATGAAAACAATGGACACACATGGATTTGAAATAAATTTAATGGAAAATTTGATTAGATTACGTGATGCGTTATGGGAGGGAGAGTATCATCCAAATCGTGGAACGGTACATGTAATATTTGATCCGGTCCAGAGGGAAATTTTTGCAGCGCCGTATGTTGATAGGATTTTACATCATTGGGTAGTAGGAACGATTATGAAGTATTGGGAGCCAAGATTATCGTATGATTCGTACTCTTGTCGGAAGGGGAAGGGGACACTGTTTGGGATTCGGCGATTACAGAAGCATATTTTGTCTGTCTCTCAAAATTTAACTAAAACGGCGTATGTAATACAACTAGATATATCGGGGTATTTTATGCATATTAAGAGGGATTTATTATATAAAAGAGTAATAGAAGGGTTAGATAAACAGTTTCCGCCAGAAAAGAGAGATAAACGGTATATGATATTAAAATGGGCGATTTCGCAAATTATTTTCGATGATCCGACAGACGGAGTGAGACTGCAAGGTTCGTATAGAGATTGGATTGGACTACCGGAAGATAAAAGTTTAATGCTGCAGCCAGAAGGGCAGGGGATGGTGATTGGGAATTATACGTCACAGACGTTTTCTAATATTTATTTGGACGTTTTAGATAGATTTATTACTTTTAATTTAGGCTATAAACATTATGGGAGATACGTAGATGATTTTTATTTTGTAGTGACGGAAGAAGAGTTGCCACAAGCGAAGCGAGATATACAGGCGATTGCGGATTTTTTGGCAGGATATGGACTTAAATTAAATACGAAGAAGACGCGGATTACGGAAGTGCATAAGGGTGTGAAATTTTTAGGAGCGGTAATAAGAGGACGGCAAATATTTCCTGGAGAAAGGGTGGTAAAGAATTTCCGTGAAGCGGCGAGAATGGTAGTTGCGGGAGAAAAAGACCCGGATGTGATCATATCGTATCTCGGGATGTTTTCGCATTATGATGCGGGTAAGATTATTAAGAAAGTGTTTAATAGTGTAGGGTGGGATTATATTTATGAGAAAAAGCGATCGTAAAATGGTAAAATAAGGATGGAATGCTGAGGCGGTAAAGGAGAATTGTTCTAACTTCGCCTTATCGCAAGTACCTTAAATAAAGATGGCGAAGAACTTACTTTGCGAGATTTAGAAGTAGAGTTTGCGCTAAAAAGCTTGAGATTTTTTGTTTTTTAGACATTTTTTAGTTAAGGCTAAAAAATGGACAGCAAGTGTTCTTTTGATGACCTTTGTGGGTTGTTGTGTTATGACAGGCGCGGAGTTTGTGTGGTTTGCTTGCAAAAAAGATGTCATTGCTTAGCTTTTCTTTTGTCTTTAGCTTGTGTCTACCCCTCTGTCGGGCAACTTTTATAATAGCTCGGCGAACAATCAGGGCAATTGGGGCAACTGGTGGTCTTCTACCTACAACAATGGCAACAACATGTACAAACTGAACGTGAATTCTACGAACGTCAACCCGAACAACAACAACAATCGCAACAACGGTAACTCGATGAGATGTCTAGTAGGCAAGTAGTTTAGTTTGTTCGTTTTTCCTGCGTTATTTCCCGACGCCATCTAAAAGGTTAAAAATTCTAGAGGGGTAGAAGGGTTTGCCTGAAACAAAATGCCAATAATTTCATAAAAATGTTTCAGGTATTTATGATTAACTAGAGATAAAAATAGCCCCTTCGGAGGCTATTTTAAAAAGGCGGGTAAGATTACATACGGTCGATAGATTCGACAAGGTAAAGAAGGGCTTCGGCGCGCTTAGTTTCGTCGGGTATTTCACGAGCGACGCGATAAGCGGGTTCAAGAATTGTATAATCTTTTAAATCGTCGAAAATATCTTTGTAGATATTAAATTTTTGGGTAGCGTCCATATTAACTTTATCAAGAAGGGGGATAAGGTCACGGAGGGCAGCTTTTTTAACTTCGTTAGTATTTAAAGATTGCGGAATAGGATCGATTTCCGGTCTTTCCATCATTGGCTCTTGCTCGGGGGTCGGAAGCGGAGCAGGGTTAGTCGGGAGGGGCGCGGGAGGAGTAAGTTCAGGGGTATTCAATTCAGGAATATCCATAGATTCAAGGGGAGCCATCGGTTCAGGAGTAGGGGCAACCATTTCGACTTTCGGTTCGGGGAAAGGGCCGACGGGTTCATCTAGTTCGCCAGTATCGCCTTCAGGAACAGAAGACGGAGCGGCGACCGGATCAGAAAAAACCGGGTCGATATTAGTCGTATTAGTAATGTCGTCGATTGCTTTTTGTAGATCGTTGTCTACAGTTGTTTGATTTTGGTCCATTATGATGCCCACCTTTTAATATTATACTTATGTTTATAATAGCACAGATTTTTTAAATACGCAAGAAGTTTACAATTTTATCGAGAAAATCTAGTTTAACTTCTTCCATCGGGAGTCTAGCGCCGAGGGCGTCGACAATCGCTTCGCCACTTCCTTCGGGGAAATAAACTTTTACGCTTAGGCCGAAACGCTTTTTCGGAATTAAAACGGCGGAGAAATTAGAGCCTTCTTTTAAAATACCAAAAGCTTTAAAGTCTTCGAATTTATGGAGTTTTTCGCCTTCGGTTAAACCTTCTTTAGTAAGGGAGTAATTAATTTTTCGCGGAGGGCGAAAGGCGGAGATTAAAATCGTAATAATACTTAAAATAATTAGAATAAGAAAAGTCCACCACTTAAGAAAGATAGCTAAAACCGAAAGGGCGGCGCCAACGATGAAAAGACCAATGTACCACCAAGTATTACGATCGCGGACGATATATTCTTCCGCTTGCCAAGAGACGTTTGATATTGCTTGTGCCATAATCTAATTATAGCATACATTTTTAAAATGTGGTAAAATAGTAGCGTTGGAGGGTTACCCAAGTGGTTGAAGGGGACTCATTGCTAACGAGTTAGTCTGGAGCAATCTGGAGCGGGAGTTCGAATCTCCCACCCTCCGCCATTCGAATTGAAAGCCGGCATCTCGGCATTTTTTCTACCCATCGCTCTATGTATAATAGCGCGAGGGTAGAAGAAAATACCAATCTGCCGGCTTTCAACTTCGAATGGTAGGTGAGTTAATTCGTCATTCATCTAGACGATTCTAGTAGCATGTGATATAATGTTTTTATGAAAAGAATTATGAAGTTAGTTTTATCAGTTTTAATGGTTGGGGCTATTAGTTTAGCTGGTTTGTCGTCGGTTTCGGCGTTGACGCTTCAAGAGGGAGCAGAGGCGGCGAGATGTGATGGATGCCCAGCTGATCTTTTTGGGGATACTGGCGTTTTTAAACAAGTAACGAATACGATTTTATATATCGTCGGGATTATTGCGGTAATAATGTTAATTATCGGCGGAATTAAATATGTAATTTCGGGAGGGGATTCGAAAAAAGTAACTGATGCAAAAAACACAGTACTTTATGCGATTATCGGACTTATTATTGCGTTTCTCGCGTTTGCGATAGTAAACTTTGTAATATCAGCATTACCATCTAGTACAACAGCTTAATTTAATCTGTTGACGGCTAGAATGGCGATGACGACCTTCTTAGCGCCGGCGGAGCGGAGCTTTTTTAGGGCAGATTTCATACTAGCGCCGGTTGTCCAAACATCGTCAAACAAGAGATAGGTAGTTTCGGGATTTATTCTCGTCTTTTCTTTTATGCCATAAGTTTCGGCGGATTGCTTAAGGCGAGTTTTTTCGTCGGAACCGACTTGGACGGTATTTTTTAGACGTCTAAGAATTTTCTCAACGCAGTATTTTTTTCCGCGAAGTTTAGCTAGGTGTTTTGCAATTAAGTAAGTGTGATCAAAGCCGCGAGCGCGGATATGAGGGCTGATTGTCGGAAGGGGGACGATAACAACGTTGCCGGCTGTATCTGGTAAAATTTCGTTTAGAATTTCGGCGAGTGGGCGAGCGAGAACACGGTTTGAATCGTATTTGAAATTATGGATAAGTTCACCGATTAAATTTTCTCGTTCATCGACAACAAAAATAGGCGGAAGCGAGCGACAGTTTTTACATTTTCCAGTAGAATTTAGTTTTTTGCAATTTGGACAATAGTTTTTATGGCTGGCAATAATGTTATTTTTACAACAATCACAAAGAGCGTCTCCCAAAAGCCTACAACCCCTACAGGAGGGAGGGGCGAGAAGGTCAAGAAGGCCTGGAATTGTTGTATTTTTTACAATAATCGGCATGTTTTGCTTGATTTTAACACGAAAATGGTTTAAAATACAAGCATAACAATATAAGTGGAGGAGATATGGCTCGTACAAACAGTGACGATTTGCTGATGGAGGACGACCTAGCCGCTGCGTTCTTGGGAGGAGATGACGAGTTGGTCGCTCCGGTCGAAACCGAAGAGCCGGTAGCCGAGGTAGCGCCGGAGGAAGTTAGCGAATCGGTTGAAGATGAGTGGGAAAACGCCGACGACTTTCCTGGACAGCTCGCTGTAGATGTCTATGAAACCGCCGATAAATTGGTAGTAAAAGCGAGGACAGCGGGAATTTCGAAGTCGGATTTAGACGTTAGTATTTCTGACAATATTTTAACTATCTCGGGAGTTTTATCTGGAGGGGAAGATGAGCAGACGACGAGGTGGCATATCCAAGAATGTTATTGGGGAGAATTTTCGCGAACGATTGCGCTTCCGGTGCAAGTACGCGAAGATGAAAATAGCGTAAAGGCGGAACTTAAAGATGGAGTTTTAACGATTACGTTTGAAAAGGAGAAAGCTGAAGCGCCAAAAAAGATTGCAATCCAGTAATAATTACAATATTATTAGATTGCTGTTTGCGTGTTGAAGTTTGCTAATAAATTGCTCTTGAGCGACTTATTAGTTTATCAAAAAATATCTCCCGAGGGAGATATTTTTGTTAGACTTATTTTTATTTATTGTTGTCCGATAATTCCAGAGATAACGAAGTTTACGAGCGCAAAAGCAAGGACACAAACAACGAGGCCGATAAGACCATAGAGAATAGTATCTTTAGCCTTCTTAACTTTTCCAGCATCGCCAGAAGAAGTCATATAGTTAACGCCACCAATAATCATAACAACAACACAGACAAGACCGAGGACGCCAATGACTGCATTAAGAATATTCGTAATATTTCCGATTAAGTCGCTATTTCCTTCCGGATCTACCGGAGTTACTTCTGCGACGGCAAGTTTTGTAATAATATCTTTCATTTATTATCCTTTACTTTAAATGCTTTAAGTTTATTTTATAACGATTGAATTAAAAATGCAAGGGGATTAATTAGACGGATGATTTATGAAGCGGCGGAGATGGCGGAAATAGCCCAGTTTACGATAGCGAAGGCAAGAGCGCAGATAATAAGACCGATAAGTGCATAGAGGATAGTATCTTTGGCTTTTTTAGTCTTTCCGGGATCACCAGAAGAAGTCATATAGTTAATTCCGCCGATGATAATAAAGACAACGGCAACAAGACCGGCGACAAGAATGATAGCGTTAAGAATATTTGTAATAACCGTAGGTAAGGTAGGGCCTGAGCCGGAACAACCGGCGGCTTTTTTGACTTCTTCCGGGGCGGAGGTATTACAAACGTCTTCGGCATAAACTATCGTCGGGGCTATTGAAGCTGTGCCGATGAATAATGCAGCAATACTACATAAGATTAGTTTGATGATTTTCGACTTCATGAGCCTCCTTTGAAATTATAGTTTGTTTTATAAATCCAGTAGATTTAGCGTCTCGAATTATTCCAGAAACAAAGGCAGTAATAATTTCGGCAAGAGCGACAACTGCAAGCCCAATAAGAGCGTAGGTAATCATTTGTTTAGCTTTTTGTAATTTAGAGGGGTCTCCAGCGGAGGTAGTATAAGAAATGCCGCCATATACAACGAAGATAGCAGAGACGACACCAGCGACACCGATGGCCCATTGGATTGTACTAGTAATCATTTCACCGGGATCTACGCACTGATTATTAACACAATCCCTGAGGGCATTATCACCATTTAATAAGGCGATTCGAATAAAATTCATAATAATATTAGCAAACATAACGATAGCGAGGCCGATGAAAGCTTGGGCTAAGGTTTTTCGGCCAGTTGCAACTTTTCCGGGATCGCCACCGGAGAAGGTATAGAGGTAACCGCCATAAATAACGTAGCCAATAACGAGGTAGGCGGCAGCGACGGTAATATCGGTTGCGACATTAGCGACGATTTGCCAGATACCGGTCTTGAGAGAATCTTGGTCGGTAATATTTACACCACAGTCCCATGAGGTAAAACCGAGGAAGGATGGGCATTTACTGCCTGTACGACCAGTAAAACCTCCGGTTGAACTAGATGAGGAGGTTGAGCTAGATGAAGTAGAGCCGGAACCATCAGTAAGAGCGAAAGCTGGGGCTGTAATAAATGAAGTAATGAAAAACGCTATACTGAAGAAAGCGATACAAGATATAAAAAGTTTTATCAACATATTTTTATATTAGCATTAAATTTTAAAAAAGTCTAATTTTTAGTGAAGGCGCTTATGTTTATAACATATTTTTGACGAATTGGGAAAAAATAGATATTTTATCTTGACAAAAACGCTTATGCGTGCTATAATAAGCATACGCCTAAAAAGGGAGGCGTTTTTAGATATGATAAGGAAAAAAGAATCAAAAATAAACTTCTTAAAGGCCATTTTTGGTTGTTTTTTCGTTATTATGGGCTTTTTAGCGAGTTTTAGTAGTACGTTAATTTCTTCAGAGCCGGTTTATGCGGTAGAGGGGGAGGTTGTAGCGGTAGAGGGAACGACGGGAACGACAACGACGGGGAGTTCGACGTCCACGACAAGAACGACTAGCTCGGATGCAAGTTGTAAAAGTAGCTTAGGGGCGTTAGGATGGTTAGTTTGTCCGGGAACTGGAAAGATCGCGGAGGCGGTAGATTGGTTATATGAGAAAATTGAGGAAATTCTAGTAATAAATCCGATAGAGATGACGGATGGGTCGCCGATTTATGAGATTTGGAAATATTGTCGGGGTATAACAAATATTGTATTTATTATATTCTTATTAGTTGTAATTTATTCGCAAATTACGGGGATTGGGATTTCGAACTACGGGCTTAAAAAGGCTTTGCCGAAGTTAATTATCGCGGCGGTTTTAGTTAATTTATCGTTTTTAATTTGTTCGCTTGCGGTAGATGTTTCAAATATTGTTGGGAATAGCCTTCGAGGAGTATTTACGGCGGTAGAAGAGTCGGCAGTTGCTGCGAATGGATTTTCAGCGGTTTCGAAAACCTCAATGGCAGAGGTTTATGGCTCGATGGCCGGGGGGACGGCGCTTGCGGTTGGAGCGGGAGTTATTGCGTTTGAAACGGGGGCGATATGGATGTTGATTCCGACGGCGCTTGGAGCGATTGTTGCGGTTGTAACGGGGTTAATTACGATTGCACTTCGGCAAGCGGTTGTTGCACTTCTTATAATGATTTCGCCTTTGGCATTTGTCGCGTATATTTTACCGAACACGGAAGATTTATTTAAAAAGTGGAAGAAATTATTAACTCGGATGTTGACTTTTTATCCGTTATTTTCGTTATTATTCGGGGCATCTTCGCTTGCAGGGTTTGCGATTATTGCGAGTGCTAAAAACGGATTTGGATTATTGCTCGGGGTAGCAGTACAGATTTTTCCGTTATTCTTTTCGTGGAAATTAATGCAGATGTCGGGGACGTTCCTCGGGGATATCAATACTCGGCTTCGGGGGCTTGCGGCGAGACCGCTTGCGACAAATCGGGCTTGGGCGGATTCGCATCGACAACTTACAAGGCAGAAGTATTTAGCGTCGGATAAGGCGTATACGCCGTCTTTGAGACTTATGCAGTTTATGTCTAATCGGAAAGTTGCGAGAGATGAAGAGCTAAGTGAGCACGCGGCAATGGTAAAAAATCGTGGGTTAGCATACAACGCTTCGCGGAAGTATAAGAACGGTATTCCAACGAAAGAGGCAGAACGGGATTACGAAGCGCAGGCAAAGAATATGGAGTATTTAGGAATTATTGAACGACATAAGAACAATATGAATAAGGGGCTTGGACAGTTAGAAGCGGTTAGGTTAGGAGCGACGACGGCGCAGAAAGCAAGGTTAGATAGGTTGGATAATTTGAATGTGAAAGCGGCGGATAATCTGTTTGCAGAAAAGGCTAGAGGTGAAAAGATTGAGTATGACAATGCGATGGGTAGACATAGGAGATTTGAAGCGGCGGTTAATGCTCACTTTGATGATCTAAATGAGGAAAATTCTAAGTATAAGATACATGATATAGAAGATAGAGCAGCGGCACGGGCGAGATATTCGGCTCTTAATAGTATTATGGAAGGAAATGTTCAAGATACTCAATTTATCGCGGCGGGGGCAGCGCAGGCGTATGATACGCAGAAGAAAATTGTTGAAACGAAGATGCAAAAATATTTTGAGCTTACTCCGCCAACGAGGGATGTTGAATATAGATTAGGGGAACTTACGAAGACAAGCAATCCGGCGGCTAATATAGATTCTATAATTGCGGGAATGAGAATTTTGAATCAGCGGGGAGATACAGATCTATTAAAACAGCAATTAGATGAGGTTCTAAATAGCGAGAAAGGGATTCAGCTAGGGACGCATGCTTCGCAATCTTTAGCAAGCTTTTTAATGTTTGAAGTTAAAGATAATGACCCATTCCTTCGTCGGTTTGGGAAGTATATCAATCTTGAGACGGCGCGAGCTTATAATAAGAATGAACGAAAAGTGATGGATGTGACCTATGATGAATATATTAAGGGTTATCATGATGGGGAGACGGATCTTATGGATGGGAATAATCCAACTGGGCGGATGTATGCAAAGAAGGGGATGAAAACGTTAGTTGAGGGTACCTCGCTTGATAATATTGAACGGACGGCGCTTTCTAATCTTGATGATAGTTTGAAGAAGGCGTATGGGTATGATGAGAATGATAAGAGTAAAAAATGGGATGTTTCTGGTTGGTTGAAGAAGCGGGAAGAAATTCAGACGGCGTTTGAACCGGCATTTCTCTCTGCTAGTTTGAAATGGTTATCCGGAAGCGAACAAATTAACTCGGGGGTGAAATTTTGGACGGGATATGAACAGAAGCAGAAGAAGGACGAAAATGGTAATATTATGACGGACGAAAATGGTGATCCAGTATATGAATTGTCGCCGGTTTGGAAAAGCGAGGAATTTGCTGGGCATGAAGATGAGGTAGAAAAATATTATCGTAGAAAAACTGGAGATTATTTCAAGGATCAGACGACTGGACAGATTCTTGGTATGAGGACAGATTATCGCGATGCGACGATGGAACATTTAGTAGAGACATATCTTGATGATAGTTCGGAAGATGAGACCTCGGATGAGAGAAAGAGAAAGTATGAAGCAGACAGGGCAGAAATTCAGGGTAGGTATGGGGATAAGAGCCCAGAAGAGGCGAAGAAATTAAGGGATAAAGATTTAAAGGAGTTAAAGATGAGTTTAGCTGGGCGGCAACTTAGAAAGATACTTGGCGAAACAGGTAAGTTGGCGCAAATTTATCGAACTAGGACGAGCGGTACGGCGATTAATGCGAAAGACTGGTTGCGTAGATGGGTTAATCTTGATGACGAAGAAGCATTACTACGAGAAAAGAAATATTATGATGATAAACGTAGGACGAAGAAGGAGCAAGAAGAAGAGAGAGATACAGATTTAAACATCGAACACGAAGAGCGTAGTCGGGTTTATGATGCTGGGGATAGTGAGAGGTTTGTAAACGAAATGCGAGATTTGAAGGATAGAATCATAGATGAAGAAACGGAACTTTTCTTTGAAGACACAAGGAGTCAATTAGTGGATTGGTTTGGTGAAGGTACAATAATAGTGAAAAAATATGAACAATACTTTAAGAAAGATAATCCTTATGCGGACAATCTTGATTTATATAAAAGATTATTAGAACTTTTAGAAGATATAGATAATTATCCTGACGCATAGTTTATATGCTATAATATATAATATATGGCGCAGTATAAAGTACCTCAGGATGTTGAGGCGGATGATAAGCTTCTTGGGCCGTTTAGTTTTCGGCAATTTGTTTATCTTTTGATAGCGGCGGGGTGTATCGCGCTTGGGGTAGGATTATGGCAACTTTTCCCACTACTTGTAATTATTCCGATTTTGCCGGCGTTGTTTTTTATAGTTTTGGCTTTGCCTTTGAAAAAAGATCAACCGATGGAAACTTATCTTGCGGCGTTGGTTTCGTATTATTTGAAACCGCGAACAAGATTATGGGAGCCGGGTCAGAGGGATACGACGATTAAAATTACGGCGCCAAAAATTGTAGAAGATAATCGTCAGAAAAATATTTCGGGAGAAGAAGCAGTGCATAGATTGTCATTTTTAGCGGACATAGTAGATACGGAGGGATATGCAATTAAAGGAGGAGCGACAAATAATGCCGTTCGGGAAGATTTAATTGCGGAGGCTAATGCGACGGTAGACATGTTTGAGACACACCATTTTGATGCGTTAGGAGATACGATACAGAAAGATGAGAACGAGCGTCACGCGGAAGTCATAAAAGAAATGCAAGAGGCGATTGAGGAAAATGAAAAGATTGATCCGTTTGGAAAAGGAGAAGCGTTGATTCAGAAAAGATTCAAGGAGGACTCTGAAAAGGAGAAGCCCTCAGAAACAATAAAGCCGAAAGTTGATTCGCCGGTAGTAATTATGCCAGGAACGCCGGTCGTAGAAGAACCGGTAGAAAAGTCTAATCAAGTCGTAAAAGAATTTTCACAAAAAGCTTCCCAAAATTCGACAAAACCTAGTATAATAGAATTAGCTAATAATTCTGATTTTTCAGTTGCGACTATTGCCAAAGAAGCTAATCGTATAAATAGAAAGGAAGAGGGCGAAGTTTTTATATCGCTACATTAAGTTATGAACCCAGAGCAAGTCCAACAGCCACAAATGATTATGCCGGGACAGTCAGCGGCAACGCAGCCGAATCCGAATGCGGCGAGTATTGGTTCGGTAGCGATGCAGGCTCAACAAGCAGCGCCGGTTTCGCCGGGTCAAGAATCTCCGACATCAACACAGGCAACGTTACTAATTTCTGAGCTTCGCGATAATGTAGTGATTATGAAAGATGGTTCTTTTAGAGCGGTAGTAGCATGTAAGTCAATTAACTTTGATCTTATGTCGGACGTTGAACGTGAGGGGGTGGAGTATTCTTATCAAAATTTCTTGAATTCTCTAAAATTTACAACACAAATTCTAATTAGGTCACAGAGAGTGGATATCGGGCCGTATATTGAACGGTTGAGCGAGATTCGGCGAAATAATGATAATATGTTACTCGGGGTTTTGATGGATGACTACATTAACTTTATTGATATTTTAGCCCAAGAAGCAAATATTATGGATAAATCGTTCTTCATAGTAATTCCGTATTATTCTTCGGCGGATGCGGAAAAGGTTTTACAACAAACGAAAAATTTCTTTAAGTCTTTTTCAAAGTCGAAGGTTCCGGCGCCGACGAAAATTGATCGGGCGACTTATGATAAAGCGATGTCGGAGTTAAATAATAGAGTTGATGCGGTAATGTCGGGATTGTTTCAAATTGGGATTCATTCAGTAAGATTAAATACGAGAGAGCTAGCGGAGCTTTATTATAACTTTAATAATCCAGATACGGCAGTTAGGGAACCGCTAGTTGATTTTTCGAAACTTGCGACGATGTATGTAAAGAAGGGAGAAAATTCGGTTAATGGAGGGCAGGTAAATGGCTAGAAAGAAACAGCTAACGGCGGCTGATATTGCGGCGCAAGCCGAGGCGATGGAGGCGGCAGAAATCCAGAAAGCGTTTGAACAAGGAACGAATACCTTAAGAGATTTAATTTCGCCGTCGGCGATTGAAATTCATTCGGATTATTTTCGGTTAGGAAATAAATATGGGCGGACACTATATATATATGGTTATCCGCGGTCTTTGTATACTGGGTGGCTTTCGCCGATTATTAATATTGATGAAGTAATTGATGTGTCGATGTATATTTATCCGGTAGAGTCGGCGGTAGTGATGAAAAATTTGAGGACGAAAGTAACTCAGTTAGAAGCGTCGATGAATCTAAATATGGAGAAGGGGAAGGTAAGAGACCCAGAATTAGAGGCGGCGATTTCGGATGCTGAGGAATTACGAGATAAATTACAAGTAGGGGCGGAAAGATTTTTCCGCTTTGGGCTTTATATTACTTTATGGGCAGATTCTTTAGATGAGATGAAATTTGTGCAACAAAAGATTGAGACGATTTTTGGGCAACAGATGGTCTTTTCGAAGGTAGCGAATTCGCAACAAGAGCAAGGGCTTAATTCGGTAATGCCGCAATGTACTGATCAATTACAAATTCGGAGAAATATGAATACGGGGGCGATATCGACGTCGTTCCCGTTTACTTCGGCTGACTTAACGCAGGATAAGGGAATTTTGTATGGGATCAATATGCATAATAACGGATTAGTGATCTTTGATAGGTTTTCGTTAGAAAATGCGAATATGGTTGTCTTTGCGAAATCGGGGGCAGGAAAATCTTTTGCGGTAAAATTAGAGGCGCTTCGTTCAATGATGATTGGGTCGGAAATTATTATTATCGATCCGGAAAATGAATATCAGAAGCTTTGTGATGCGGTTGGTGGTTCGTATATTCGACTGTCGCTTAATTCAGATGTAAGGATTAATCCGTTTGATTTGCCGAAGGTAGTAGATGCGGAAGATGCGAACGATGCTTTAAGAGCAAACTTGGTAACTTTGCATGGGCTATTTAGATTAATGCTCGGCGGGAACCAAGTTGCAGCGGGCGGACAGGTTGTTCCGGCGTTAACAGCTAATGAAGAGGCGGATTTAGACCAGGCATTGATTGATACTTACGCGCGAGCGGGAATTACATCGGATCCGTTAACGCATCAGTCAACTCCGCCGACGATTAATAATTTATATGATACGCTCTTACATATGGAAGGTTCGGGCCCGCAACTTGCGCAACGGCTTCGAAAATACACGACAGGAACGTTCGCGGGAATTTTCTCGCAACAATCGAACGTTGATATTAACAACCAAATGGTCGTATTTAATATTCGGGATCTTGAAGACGAACTAAGGCCGGTAGCGATGTATATTGTGCTTTCGCATATTTGGAATGTCGTAAGAGCACAGCAGAAGAAGCGGCTTCTCATTGTTGATGAGGCATGGCAGTTGATGCAATATGAAGATTCGGCGAATTTCTTATTCTCGTTAGCAAAGCGAGCACGGAAATATTATTTAGGATTAACGACGATTACGCAGGACGTAGAGGATTTCATGAGTACGAAGATGGGACGAGCGATTGTTGCAAACTCATCAATGCAACTACTTCTAAAACAGTCGGCAAGTGCGGTAGATGTTTTATCAGATGTATTTAAACTTACGGAAGAGGAAAAGAGGCGTTTGTCAAATTTCCCAGTAGGGCAGGGTTTGTTCTTTGCGGGACAAAACCATGTTCATATTCAAGTAATTGCGTCAGAGACGGAGGAGGGGTTGATTACAACTAATCCGGGGAAGAAATAAATGAAAGAAAATAGATCATCAGTAGCAGAATTTTTCAGAAATAAGTGGGTTAGACTAATTATAATTTTAGATATAATTGCGATTATTGTTGTTGTAATTTTTACGGTTTTTAATGTGATGAAAACATCGGTATTATATTTTAATATAACACCATTAGACGCAACAATTAGTGTAAATGGGGATAGTAATTATGCTAATGGATCATATCGGATGTTGCCGGGAGATTACGAAATTGCAATTTCGCATGAAGGAATGACAACAAAGACGTTTAATGTTGAATTAGGGGGAGATAGTATTGTAAATATTGTGACTTATCTTGCAGGAGAAGACGGGGGATTTGAATTTTATGAGTTAAGAGACAATTATAGTTCTTATGTTGAATTAGCGGGAATTGCATCAGCCGAAAATAATGTCACGACGGATGGAGATACGTCGGCGGAGGAGTTTGTTGCGGAAATGGAAGAGAGGCTAAGCCTAATGGATAAACTACCATTAGTGCGTCAAATTCCACATTTGCTTAGTAATGGGGCAAGGCATATAGATAGGATATTAGTAGAAAACGGGGTGGAGATGTTAGAGGACGGTTGCACGTCTATATTATGTTTATATGCTGATTATTATGATGATGGGGCTATAGATGATTATAAGCAAGCGGTAAAAGATTTAATTATAGAGGCAGGATATAATCCAATAGATTATGAAATCATATATCCGGGAGAACAGGATGCGTAGATTGAAAAAGGTTATTGTCGCAAGTCTTTTAATGAGCGGCTTTTGTTCGATCGTTTGGACAGTTCAAAGCCAGTTTATAAAGCCAGTTTTGGCTAAATCATCAGAATTAGCGGTATTATTAGATGATGATACACTAGATATTTACTCAAGAAATAGTATATTCTTCTATGATAATTCATGTATTTTACCATCGGATGAAGGAGGGGGCACGTGGAAAGGGCAGACGTATAATTTGACTGATGGCCAGATATATGGGATGATACGTATGGCGAAGGCCGAGCAAGGAACTTTTGAGGGGATGAAGTTTGAATTGTCTTTGATGGCTAATTTGGCCGAATACCATCATTATGATGATGTGGTTAGTTATGTAAGAACTAGCGGTTGGTTTGCCGGTAGGACTGTAGCAAGTTATAGTGAAGATAGGGGTAGCATAACCGACGAGGAATTCGCGGCAGCGAAAGACATATTAGTAAACGGCAACCGTACTATACCTGTACAAATATTAGAGCATGATTGTATTGGCGATATTGCATGGCTTGAAGTTGACGGAACGAGACATTATGCTAGCGGGGCTGGGATGTGCAGCGGGAAAGGGTTATTTGATAAAAGTTATTATGTATCAGGAAAGACAAAGATCCATAATGTGTATGGTAGTACTTATATATTTTACACATTCCCGCCTGATTCAGAATTAGGCTCTGGCGACCCGTTTGGTTATTTTGAAAATAATACACCAAGTGCGGCTTCAACTGAGACCTCGTCTTCTAGTTCTAGTAATCCTCTGAGTAAGGATATTACATTAATCGGGGATTCAATTGCGGTAGGGGCTGGAGATAAGTTACGTGCTAAGTTCCCGGGAAGTTTTATGACGATGGTTATTTCGCGACATCCGACCGCGAAGGGAATGTGTGATGGAGATGAAGGGGGGCTAGCTATCTTGAGAAAAATAGTAGGCGGGTCGGGAACGGTTATTACTCAAAGTGTATCAGGGAATTGTGAATCGGTAACGATTGATAGCAATTCATTAAAGGATAATATAGTATGGGAGCTTGGGGCGAATCCGGTTGGTGCTGATAAGTCGACAATGGAAGCAGTAGTCTCAGCTATAGGAAAACGAAAATTATTTTTAGTCACACCATATGATGGGAATAATTTAAGTAGTACAAATGCGATTTCTGATATTTATCGTAATTTAGCAGAAGAATATGATAATGTATATATCGTAGATTGGAACAAGGAAATGCTTAATGGAGGGGCTAGTAAGTATTTGAGTAGCGATGGCGTTCACCCGAATAGTGCTGGACAGGATTTATTAGTTGATTTGATTATGAAGGCGATAGAGGGGGCGCAGGAGTGTGAAATGGATACGAACGCTAGTAGTTATCAAGATAGATTGCAAAATCTGTGGAGGTTTAAGCAGGCTAGTGGAACATGGAAAGATTATTATTCATGTCCAAGTAGTGGCAATCCTAAAGGCGGAACTGGAAAAATATCTGGTTGTGGTTGTGGGATAATGACTGCTTATGCCGCTCACTATATGTTTACTGGCCAACATTTGGACGATGAAGCATTCTTTACAGACTTGAGAAATGCGATGAAAGAAGATGGATATATTGGTAGTGGCTGTTGTGGAACTGGTGAAACTGGATGGGGAGAAAAATCAGAGAGTTTGACTGGAATGAAAATGGAGCAATTGTGGGGTGGGTGTGGTGTTGATTGTTATGATGATAGCGTGCATTGGGATATGATTGTAAATGAGCTAAAAAAAGGAAATAAGATTTTGCTTGGCAATGCAGGGGCGAAATATGGTGGATTGTCGAAATTTGCTAGCGGATATCATTCGACATTGCTTGATCATTATGACGAGAGTACAGATAGAGTTTACTATTTTGACCCTGGGTATAATTATGTATATAGTGGAATGGATTATATGAGTAATCCTCAAAACGGTGCTTATGTAAATAGAGAGGCAATGAAAAATTATATTAGATCTTATAGTGGATGGGCAGTAACTTATAAGGATAATAGTTGTTATAATATTTGTGAACCGGTAGGGGGAAGTGAGACAACGCCAATTTATCCGCTAGATGAAGATTCTGTCGATATTGCGTGTGCGGCTGGTACGACTGATATGGGTACATATAATAATCCGAGTTGGAAAGGTAAAAGTATATCGATTAGATTATGTCGGGTAGATAATTTAACGTCTACAGGGCAAGATGACTCGGGTTTCGCCATTGTAAATTCTCGGGTTTCTGGTGCTTTTCATGCTTTGGCTGAGCGTGCGAAGTCTACAGGTGTAAATTTAGTTGCTTCTAGTTCGTTTCGTACTTATGAACGTCAATATCAATTTTGTTATACTTATGGTTGGTGTGCTATTGGACGGGCAGCGGCGCCAGGGAATTCAATGCATGAACTTGGGCTTGCAGTTGATTTTAATGGGACTTGTGGATTTGGGGTTAGCCCGAGTAGTTGTGATGCGTCGGGAAATAAAATGAGCTTATGGCTAAGGGATAATACTGAGGCTTTTGAGCTTTATCGACCGCTTTCGAATGAGGCTTGGCATGTGCAACCATTACTAAACGGAGGTAATTAATGGAAGAAAAAAAAGTTATAAAATTTAATTTGCCTATTTTGATTTTTGTTTTCTTGCAGCTTCTTTTTATAATTTTGATAGTAGTTGCTATTAATCGGGCTAATAGCGAGAAAATAGGAGTTATTAATGTTGAGGTTGAAGGATTAGCGAATGAAATTCCTAATTTGCCGGAATATGGGAAAGAAGACATCGAATATAGTATATATGCTGCTATTAGTGCTGCAACCCCCGAAATAAATAAAAAAGGAATTTATATAAGAGACGGAAGCATAATAGATATTTATTATGAAGATGCTGGTAAACGTTATATAAATTTTGTTGCTGATATTCCGACTCTTGAGCGTTCTTACCGAGTTATAGCTGAATGGGATGACGGAGTGACTGGGGATTTATTATACGATAGCGCTTCTGGTGGAAAAATTGGGGTGTTGTGTTTGGAAAAAGATGAATTAATCTATGGAGAGTTTGATTGTAAACCGTATCGGGAGTATATGAAGAATGTGATTCTAGGCTCACTACTTGAAGCTGGAGCGGAGACGATTAGTAGTGACGTGACTTTAATACCTAGATATGGGGAAAGTGGAGAAAGTCTAAGGATAGAGATTAGGTATTCGGATTGTGGTGAAACGCAATGTGTTTGCAGGGTGGCGATTGGGGCAGAAAAAGAAGAAATATCAAAGGAGCTTGATGGTTTGATTGAAAAATTAGGATTTCGAGCAGATGATATTCCGAGGTATTTTAGTGATTGTGATAATGAATATATGTGGGTAGATGAGGCTGGAGTTTTGCACCAAAAAGTTGACCAATAATCTAAAAAGAGGGAGGCGGGAGGTATATCTCACTAGCACTCTTGCGTTTTGAGTGCTAGTAAGATATAATATATTATTATGGCAGGCAAACGTGATTATTATGAAGTTTTAGGCGTATCTAAAAATGCGTCGGATGATGAGATTAAGAAAGCTTATCGTAAATTAGCGGTAAAATATCATCCGGATAAAAATCCGGGTGATAAAGAAGCAGAAGCGAAATTTAAGGAAATTAATGAGGCGCATGATGTGTTGTCGGATAAACAGAAGCGGGCGCGATATGACCAATTTGGGCATGCGGGGGTAGGGGGAGCTTCTGGGAACCCGTTTGGAGGATTTTCTGGGAACCCGTTCGGAGGAGGGTTTAATTATAATGGACAAACGTTTAACTTTGATTTTGGTGGAGGGGGATTAGATGATATACTAGGAAGTTTATTTGGGTTCGGAGCGGCTGGTTCTAGGCGACCGAGACGAGGAGCGGATTATCAAACTTCAGTAACGCTTTCTTTTGAAGAAGCGATATTCGGTACGACAAAAACGGTTTCGGTAGATGGTTCGGATTTAAAGGTTAAAATACCGGCGGGGATCGATGATGGGATGTCTGTTAGGCTACGGGGTAAAGGCGGGCCGGCGCCGGAAGGTGGTAGTGAGAAGGGGGACTTATATATACGAATAAAAGTAAAGCCACATAAAAGTTTAACGCGGGAAGGTGCAATTATTCTATCGGAAGAACATATTAGTATGGTAGATGCGGCGTTGGGATGTGAAATAGAAGTTGAGACGGTTGATGGACCAATACGTATGAAGGTTCCGGCGGGAACGCAAAGCGGAACGCCGTTTAAGTTGTCTGGGCATGGGGTGCCGTTTCGTTCTGATGGAGATAGAGGGCCGCACATTGTAACGGTAATTGTAGAAACGCCGAAAAATCTTTCGCGGAAACAAAAAGAGTTGTTAGAAGAGTTTAAAAAGTCTAAGAAACGTGGGTTTTGGGCGTAAATACTAGTATTTATGCCGTAACCCGCATTTCCACTAAACCAGTACTAGTATTTCTGACGACGAGGTCAACGCCGTTAGAGGCGCGTTCGATGCGATGAGTTACCCATCCGGAAGAGTTGCGAACACAAAGGGAATTTGAGACTAAACTACCCTCAATGTATGAACTAGAGCCATCGGGTGAACGATAGATGACCCCATTTTTTAATAACATCTCTTCCAAATATCCCATTGGAATATACCTCCACTTTTTAAACTATTTTCTTAAGTGTAGCTTAAAGAAAAATAAAATGCAATCATGAGGATTTTAAAAATGAAGAATTTGTGATATAATAGGAATTGGAATATTATAATTTGAATTTATTTGTTAAACCGTTGGTATAGAGAAAAATATCGACAAAAACAATTAGAAAGGGCAATATGGAAATAGTTATCCCAATTATTGCCGCCGTGGCAGGCTTGGCTGTCGGGGCTGGCGGGATTTTTGCATATAATAAGAAAAATGAGAATGGGGGGAAGGATAAGGCAGAAGATTTAGTTCGAAAAGCAAAACGGGAGGCTTCGGATATTGTTTTAAATGCTAAAAAAGAAGCATCGGCAATTACGGAGAAGAATCAAGCGGAAGAGAATGAACGAAGAAGAGAATGGAAGAAAACGGAGAATCGGTTAGCGGAACGAGAAGGAGTTTTAGATGCGAAATTAGATAGTTTAGAGAAAAAGTCGGAGAAATTGAATCGGGAAGAGAAAGAATTAGAAGATTTAAAGAATGAAATTCGGGAAATTAGAGTAAAGCAACATGAAAAATTAGAGAAGATTGCGGGGCTATCGAAGGCGGAAGCGCGTGAGAAGTTGATGAAGATGACTGAGAATGATATAAAACAAGATTTGGTTGGGTTAGTTGCGAAAGAACAAAAAGAGATAAAACATGATATTGATGAGACGGCGCAGGCGTTACTTCTAACAGCGATGGAGCGGATGTCGAGCGAAGTTACGGCGGACCGGACGATTACGGCGCTTAAGTTACCGGATGATGATATGAAGGGGCGGATTATTGGTAAAGAGGGGCGGAATATTCAGGCTTTGCAGAGGGCGACTGGAGTAGATATATTAGTTGATGATACGCCGGGGATGGTTGTTCTTTCGTCGTTTGATCCGATCCGAAGACAGGTTGCAAGATATGCTCTAGAGAGATTAATGAAAGATGGGCGGATTAATCCGTCGTCGATTGAGGAAGCGGTTTCGAAGGCGGAGCGGGAAATTGAAAAGGAAGTTGTTAGAGCGGGAGAAGATGCAGCAAGAGAAGTAGGAGTAGTAGGGATTCCAAGAGAAATTCTACATTTACTTGGGGAATTGAAATTTAGGACTTCGTATGGACAAAATGTATTATTACATTCGATTGAAATGGCGCATGTTGCGGGGATGATTGCGGAGGAGATTGGAGCGGATAAAAGGATTGCGAAAACGGCGGCTTTACTTCATGATATGGGGAAAGCAGTAACGCATAAAATTGAGGGGAAACATGCGGATATTGGAGCGGAACTTGCGAAAAAGTATGGAATGCCGGATGCGGTTGTGCATGCGATCGCGGCGCATCATGATGACATCGAGCCGACGACGCCAGAAGCAGTGATTGTAAAGATCGTTGATGCGATGAGCGCGGCGCGGCCGGGGGCGAGGAATATTTCGGCGGAGAACTTTGCAGAAAGAATGCGAGACCTTGAAAATATTGCGACGTCATTCCCGGGAATTGATAAGGCCTACGCGATTTCGGCGGGGCGAGAAATTCGGGTTATTGTTGAGCCGAAGCAGATCGATGATCTTAGTGCTTTGAAATTGGCGCGCGATATTGCAAATAAGATTGAGGCGACGATGTCGTATCCGGGCGTAATTAAGGTTAATGTGATTCGGGAAACTAGAGCCGTTGAGTATGCGAAATAAATTTCGGCAGTATGAGCCGAAAAAATGTTGGGTAGGGGAGAGTCAGAAGATTTGCTACGCGAGTCCTGAAGAGGCTGAAGTAGCGGCGCGGGTAGCGGAATATGAACATGGGATTTCTGGACTGTCGGTTTATAAGTGTGAATATGGGGAGCATTGGCATTTAACTGGTAATAATGAGGAAAAAAATGAAAAGAGAAATTCATAAAAATAGAGTGTATCGGCATTTTAAAGGCGATTTATATTTGGTGGAAGATGTGTGCGAATATTCCGAGACGGGAGAGGAACTGGTTTTATATCGGGCGCTTTATGGTGAGGGGAAGTTGTATGCGAGGCCGATTGAGATGTTTATGAGCGAGGTGGATCATGAGAAATATCCGGAAGTGAAACAGAAATATAGATTTGAATTACAGGAAATTGAAAGCAAAAATAAGTAGTTTTTCTTGGTGTATAATATGGATACGGATAACGAGATAGAGGCACAATTTTTAGATAAGATACTAATATTGTGAATTTGCATACGTCGAAGATTTTGTTTGAGATAGAGCCGCCGGAATGGGCAAGAGAGCGGATTGATAAATAAAAACCCCGCGCGTGGCGGGGTAGGGGGAGGGGGAATGATGTCAGTAGTCCGAACCGTCGATACGGTTATGCTCGTAGACCTCTCGGATCTCGGAGGAATAGCGGCTGGTCAGCTCCTCGGCTTCTTTGATGATGCGACGGTCAGCGTCAGGGTACTGGACCCAGCTGCCGTAGACGGAGATGCTGCCGATGCGGCTGTTTCTGTTGCAGAGGTGCCAATGGGGTCCCTCACGGTTGCAGTCACTCTTGCGAGTGTCCACTTCCATGTGGTAACCATAGCTGCTCAGGGACTTTTCAAATCTTCTAGGGCTCGACATATCTTAGCCCTCCTTCATAAATAGTAACAGCCGAGGCTGTCCTATATATATTATATCATTATTATTGGAAAATGTAAAGAGCCATATTATAAAAATTTCTTATTTACGTTAATTTTGTTATAGTGCTATGTAGTATAATAAGATTATGAATATTCTAGAGTATGCAAAGGGGGTGGAGAGATTGGTGGACCCGATGGAGGTTGGGAAGGTGTTGTATTTACAGACGAGGCTTAGACGGTTGCCGGTTTGGTTACAACGGAAAATTGTATCGTCGGCGACGAAAAAGGCGGATAAAATGCCATTTGTAGTAGAACCGTATTGTACTTTTATGTTTTATGAGATAACTGAGCCGGAGAAGATGGCGAAGTTTTTGCCGGAGGGATTTAGGCCGGCAAAGTCGGCGATATTTGAGGGGGATGCTTTAAAATATTATGGTATCGTAACGATGTTTCGGGTACATTCGAGCGTGTTTTGGGGCGCGAGAACGGAGTTTTATCTAGTAGCGGAAAATATAGAAACGGGTTTACTTTCTTGGATTATTTGTGATTATATTAGTGATACAATTTCGTATGATGCGAAGCATGGATTAAAATCGCCGGATGCGCGTCGGGCGGTAATGACGACGACATGTGAGGGGGATTTTGTTTGTGACATGAAAAATGTTGATGGGGGAAAATATGTGCGGAGCGAGATGAGCTTAGCAGGTGCAAAAATGCGGAAATTAGATAAGCGTTTATGGATTGAGGGGAATACTTCGATTGCGTATGGGCGTTTGGCGGGGGAGGAGGATGGGGATTTGTTTTCTTTGACGTTTTTCCCGGAGGAAATGAAACAGGCGTTAGAGGTTCCGGTAGCGCAGGTGCGGAAGGCGGAGGTGTTATGCGGGACTGGTCGGCTTGGCGGGGTATTAGAGCGAGCGGTGAGTTTTCCATATGCACAGCATATGCTATCGGATGCGCCGGAAAGACGAACGCATTATGGGTCGGAAGAGGCTCTCAGGGCGGCGGTCGAGAAGGTGGATTTCCGGAAGATAAAGACTTTAGGGAATTAATGATGAGAGAGAAAAAGCGGGAGTTTAGGAAAATTTGGCGGGAATATATAAGGGGAGGGTTTAGGCTAGAAAGGTGGCAATGGGTAGGGATTATGATGTTAGTTGTTGTGTTTGCGGGATTTTTTGGATGGGTGTATGAATTTATTTTCTATTATTTTGATGGCGGAACGGGGGAATTTTATATGCAGGGCGGGAATTTCCTGCCATGGATAAATATTTATGCGATTGGGGCGGGATTAATAGTAGTTTTATGTTGGCGGTTGCGGCGATGGCCGTGGGCGGGGTTTTTGGTTTCGGTTTTAGTTACTGGAGTGTTGGAGTTTGTAGCTGGGTGGTTAGTGTATACATTGTTTAATGGTACGAGATATTGGGACTATAATACGGAGATTTTGAGTTTTGGGAATATTGAGGGGTTTGTGTGTCTTCGAAGTGTGTTGGTGTTTGGGGTGTCGGCGCTGTTTTTGATGTATGTAATAATGCCGGTAGGGATTTGGTTAGCAAGGCGGATGAGCAAGCGGGCGTTTTTGACTTTGGCTGGGGTGCTGTTTGCGGTGGTGATGGCGGATGAGGTGTATAATTTCTTGGCGTCGAAAGTGTTTGATTGGCCAGATGCGATGGAGTTTTGGCGGGGGTGTGGGTGGAAATATTTGACGTAGGGGATGTGGAAAACTTTGTGGAAGATGTATTGTTTTTGTGCGGTTGGTAGTCTGGCGTGTTTGCTTGATACGTGGATATTGTGGAAAGTGTGTTTTTGTGATATAATTATCGGTATGGTGAGGGCCGGTAGCTCAGCTGGTTAGAGCACGAGCCTCTTAAGCTTGGTGTCGAGGGTTCGAGTCCCTCCCGGCTCACCACGAATTTGCTCCAGAGGGAGTTTTTTGTTTGGGAACCCTCGGAACTTCGTAAACGAGGGTTCGAGTCCCTCCCGGCTTACTAGAAAAAATAAGGCTTCCAGGTCTTTATTTTTCTGATAAATCGTAAAACGATTTGTTTTAATCATAAATTCTGTTCGATCCAGTTTTTTCTTTTATTTTTTCGACATGTTCATGTCTAATTTCGTTAGTTGGCTCAACTTTGTGTGCATTTATTTCTCTACATACTTCGATAATTTCAGACGCCGATAAACTATCTGGTTCTTTTTTCATGATATCTGATAACATTTCGGTAAGCCTATGAGTTGTTACGATAAAAGTAGATTGCGGAATATAAGAAATATTTTTAAGTTTCGCACCACCACCAAACACTACTATGGAATAAAATTTGACCCCTTTTTTACTTAACCACTCTTTAATACATTGTATATGACCATAATTTTGCCGTATGGGATTATAAAACCTAAATTTATCTTTATAAAATGTTTCAGTCCACATCTGTTGTTTACCGTTACCGAAAATCCAACCATTATAATCTTTTGATTCAAAAATGAAAACCCCCTTTCGGTTAACTGCTATAATATCAACTTGAACAAAACGGCCATTTTTTGATTTAAAATAGTTATCTAAAAATACACAACGTCGATCAAAATATCTTTTATTTATTATATCTTTCGCCACGGTAAACTCATGAGGGGTTACTTCGATGTTTGTCGATGAGATTACGCCAATGCTCTCGTAATAATCATAATGCAATAAGGAAATGTTCGATATGCCATAAATCTTACAGAATTCTTCACTTTTAGCCACACGTTTTGCCGTACGTTCTCTAGAATATTGTCTAATTTTTTCAGTTAATTCTTCATTTTCTTTTTTGCTTTCTAGTTTATCATTGACATTGGCATATTTATTTATGTTATTGTCAAAATCCTTTTTATCGTTATTTTTTCTATTCAGATATGCGTCTAATAAAAACAATATTAAAATAACAACAAGTAAAAAAAAGATATCCTTCATATTAACATTTTACTATAAATTTTTTAATACCGTTAATGTTTTTAAATTGAGATTTTATTGTTTACAGAATTTCTGGATCATCTTGAAGTTCTTGTCTGACTTGTAATAACCGGATACGTCATCTTTAATATATCCCCACTTTGGCATACCGCCAGATTTGCCTTGTTCGAGGTTAGAGTCGTCACCGCGTTGCACGCTTTCTGACAAATGCTCTGAGTATTGCTTTGAAAGGGCAAAGAGCATGTTTAGTGTTAGCTTGCCGCTTGAATCGTTATGGAATTCAAAAGTTGGGAAACGTAGGTCTTTTATAACTCCGTTATCGACCATATCGACGACCATTCCGGCTTCCAGGGAATTTCGCGACAAGCGGTCTGGGTGCCAGGCGAGAATGGCGTCGTATTTGCCTTTCTCGATATCTTTTAGCATCTGCGAGAAAAGCGGGCGGTTGCCGGATTTCTTCGCGGACTTAGATTCCTGGATCGGTTCGCCAACTAGAAGCAAACCATGATTATTCGCATATTCTTTACAATCTGCGATTTGGTCTGGTAATGATTTAGCCTAAAGCTTCGGCATCTTCGGAAGATTTACGCACGTAGAGTACGTAGCGTAGTGGCTTCTGAACTATGCCGTTGCTTGCGTTTATTAGCATTCTATTCATAGTTTTAGAACACGACAACTACTCCGTCGTCGCATACTCCTTTCTCATTGCCCAACTCGCGCTCTGGCGAATCGTCAGGCGACTAATGCGCAAAGTAATTGCTACTCAGTTTTTGACGGCTTCTTTTCGGTCTTCTATGACCGGCTGTTCCTTTTGCATTTAAGGTACATACTTTCTCCACCCGAGGTGTTGCCGATTTTATGACGGCAAGTATCACTTGTAGTGCAGAATTTGCGCATAAAATATGAGGGGCTACCCCCTCTCGTCTTCCGAAAGGCGCAGGACTCTGCACCGCAATTAACATAAGTATATTACATAAGTTCGAAAACACCAAGCATAAGCGTTTTGGAAGTGTGGGGAGATATGTATTTGGTGTTTCGCATATCTGTTATTTGGCGAGTTCGAACTTGTAATTGTCGCGATAGTAAGCTTAAATACACAAAACATTTTAGGAGCTTATTATGGCTATTAAGTTAGAAGATGCTGTCGCGATCGTACAAAAAGAGATCCGCAAGTGGCGCGAGAAATACGAGTCCGTCGCAAATGAAAACGGGCAAGACCACCCCATTATGGTCGAGGGCGAAACTACGGCCGACTATTACTGCCAGCTTATGGTGAACCCTCAAGAAGTCGCGAAGATTTTTGCCGATTACGACTATGCGCTTTATCGTGTTCTCGGCGAAGA
>JAZUNE010000004.1:0-58304 GCA_045603985.1 Candidatus Nanosyncoccus sp. | reverse complement strand
GACCGCTTGGCCTCCGACTTGGCGGAGTTAAGCTTACTACTACTTATGCTACTTATATTTCTAGAACTCAACCAGCGGATACTTATACAGGACAAGTAATCTATACCTTAGTCCACCCGGCTAGCTCAGCGGCACCAGTGGGCGAAAACCAGATTGGTGTAATCTATGATGGTAATGGTCTTTACTTTGATCAGGCTGAGACTAAAAGCACCAATAAGGTTATTTACGAAAGATCCTGCGAGGATGAATATGGATATATTGGTGATGAGCCTACCATTATGAGAACCAAAAACCTTAATGATGATGGAATACAAAATGGATCATACAGTAGTTTGGGTGATTATTGTGACGGGGACTGTTTAAATACTAGTTATGCCGAATTCGAAGGCGCAACTAGAATAAAAATTGATGTAAGATATGAATTAAGTGATTATGAATGGGATGGAGAAGCTAATGGCGGATACAACTTTGAAATATATAATGATGACTATAATTTTGATCTTCACTCTAATACTAATGGTGATACAGCTGGCTCATTTACTAAGATCATTAACGGTAATCATGTAAGAGTTTATACAGAAATCTGGGGACCGACTGACCCGGACTATGACTATGGTATCTATATCCAAGCTTATCCAATCTACGATGGACCTACTGAAGGTGCTAGCTATGATGTAATACAGAATGTCTGCTCTTATTCTCCTGTGATTGGAACCTATGCTCAAACCGATACTTGGAGAGGCAAATGGTATGCTATTAACAACAATGACGAGATAACCTATTTGAGCGACGAAAATGCAGTAGCTAACTACTTAACACAGAACGAATCTTCCTTACAAGGTACTACTACGAATATTTATGCCTATAACCCATATGTAATAAAATACAATGGCGATGGTTCTACGGTCGGGACTATGGCTAACTTCTACACTACACTAGATACTAATACGGCTAGTAGTACCGCAGATCTCATGGCTCCTAACTTCAAGAAGACTGGTTATGGCTTTGCTGGTTGGAGCGCAGATCAAAATGCTACTGTAAATAGTAGTAGTAAAATCTATGGTCCAAATGAGAAAATTACGGGTACAGATCTTACCTTTGACAGCTCTACTCGTGAAACTACCATGTATGCCATCTGGGTGCCAACTAGTGGCGATATGCAAGGCTTTTCCTGTAGTAGTCTAAGCAATAACGAAATCACCGCTCTTACTGACACTCGCGATAATAACGTCTATACAATAGGTAAAATGCAAGACGGGAACTGTTGGATGATGGAGAACTTAAGGCTAGACAATAACGCTACGATTAGTAGTTCTAACACTAATAGTCCTATTAGCCTCTTTACCGCACTCTCTACTACGAGCGATAGCTGGTGTACGAATACCAATGCTGCGTGTTATAACCAATCTATGTTAAATACTAATAATATTAACATAGGCGGAACGAATGTGGCAGGAACTACTCTCACTGTAGCCCCAGGACGATATGACGGTAGTAATTGGAATGATGATGCGGATGTTCTAGGCGACTCTGGTAATAATTATCAATGGTATGGTTACGGCAACTACTATAACTGGTATTCCGCAACAGTTGGTAATGGCACCTATAGTTCTGGTTCTAATACAGTAGCAGTAGGCGATATTTGTCCAACTGGTTGGCATCTACCTAATGGCGGTACTGGAACCGGAACTAATGGGGGAGCAGTTAGTGGTGGGTTCTCTTACCTAGACAAGCAAATGGGTGGCACTGGTGTTGACCAAAATGACAATGAAGGCGAAGAAATAGTCTCTAACAGGTGGCGGAGTTACCCCAATAACTTTGTTTACTCCGGCGGCTGGTACGGCTCGTCAGCGCTCGATCGCGGCAGCTACGGGCTCTATTGGTCCCGTACCGCATACAGTACTACCTACGCGTACAGCCTGGGCTTCTACAGTACGCATGTCTATCCAGGTATCTACATCAGCACTAAGTACTATGGCTATTCAGTTCGCTGTCTAGCCCAGTAGCCTTAAGCCATTAGAGTTTAGCAGTTTCCTGCCTTCCGGACCCCGGTAATATGCCCCGGCGAGCTTAACGGCTCGCCGGAGGGGTTTATCTTTTTTAGGAAATGTGGTAAAATATAGGGTAATTAAGTAGAAAAAGGATAAAAATGGCTGAATATAAGTTAGCGCTAAAAAAGCGCGAAGTGACAGGCAAAAAGTTAAAGAGTTTACGAGCGGAAGGGTTAATTCCGTCAGTAGTTTATGGCGGGAAGGAGCCGTTACTATTTTCTTCCGAATATGTTGCGACGGAGAAAATTCTTTTACAGGCGGGGTATCATTCGCCGATTGATCTAGATTTAGACGGAAAAAAGAAAATGGCGATCGTAAAGGACGTCCAAATTGATCCGGTGTCGCGAAAAATTGTTAATATAGAATTTCAGGCGATTTCGGCGAAAGAAGTTGTAGAGGCGACGACGCCGGTTGTAATTATTAATTTCGAAGAGTCGGAAGCGTCGAAAACTTATCACTTTGCGATGACGCAGTCGATCGAAGAATTGTCGGTTAAGGCGAAGCCGGCAGATTTACCGAAAGAATTAACGATTGATGCTTCAAACATGGCCACGTTAGAAGATAAATTAACGATTGCAGAAATTAAATTACCGGAGGGGGTAGAGTTTGCGGATAAAGAGTTAGATCCGGAACAGGTAGTAGCTTCGCTTTACAATCCGGCGGCGGAAGCAGAAAAGCGTGAAGCGGAAGCTGTAGAAACAGAAGTTGCGACCGAGACGGAAACAACTGAGACGAGCGAAGAAGCGACTAAGGAAGAAGAAGCTAAGGCTGAATAGCTTTAGAATTAGCGATAAGCCTGTCAAGAAAAGCTTGGCGGGCTTTTTCGGCGTTTTCGTTATTGCCGACCCAGGCGTAAAGGGCGGGATCTTGAAGGGCGCGAGCGAAAGAGAAGGTGACAGGATAGGGGAAGGGCCCGTTTTTAAGAACTTCAGCGAGGTTTTCGGTTGCTTGTTCGGGAGTTTGACCGCCAGAAAGGAAGACGACGCCGGCGAGTTCTTCGGGAATATGTTCTTTTAGAACCTTTGCGGTTTCGCGGCCGACTTCTTCGGGAGTAGATTGAGTCTCGTAATTTTTTCCGGCGAGAACCATATTCACTTTTAAGACACAAGCTTTTAGATTTACTTTTTTTTCGGCGAGGGATTTAAAGAGCTGGTCAAGAATTTTTCCGGTAATTTCGGCGTTTTTCTCAATCGGATAATAGCCATCATAGACAACTTCGGGTTCGACAATTGGAACGAGACCGGCAGATTGGCATTCAAAAGCATACTCAGCGAGGTCATGACAATTTTTTTCGATAGCCTTAGCTGAAGGAGTAAGGGTCTCGCCGGATGCGTTAAGTTTAATTTCAAAGGCGGAACGCCATTTTGCGAAACGAAGACCTAAATTATGATACTCTTTTAAGCGTTCGTTTAAACCGTCTAGACCCTTTGTATAAGTTTCGGGGGAATTTTCGAAAGGTTCGAGACCTTGATCAACTTTTATGCCGGGGATAACTCGACGAGAAATTAAGAAATTAACAAAAGTTTGTCCGTTGTCGGCAAACTGACGAGCGGTTTCATCGAAAAGGATAACTCCATTAACATATTTTTCTAGGTCGGGAGTAGTAAAAAAGATATTGCGATAATCACGGCGATTATTATAGGTATCTTCGATATTTAGCTGTTCAAATTTTTTCTTAATTGAACCGCCAGATTCATCGGCGGCGAGAATACCTTTAGGGCGAAGAACTAAATTAGCTGCAATAAACTCAATATTTTCTTCAGGATTAGGATTTTCAAAGAGAGATTTTAGGGTCTCTAAAGATAAGGTAGAGTCTAATCTTGAATTTTCGGCATTCAAACGAGCCATTTTTAAACTATCCTCAACAGAATAGCCGAGAATAAAACAACCTAAGGTTGTCGACGAGACGATAGAATAGAAGGAGAGATGAGTAAGAACATCGATACGCTTAGGAGACAAGGGTTCAACAACATCTTTATAGGTAAGACGATTTTCGGAAATAAAAATAATATTTTTAGATTCGGGGTTTTCTAATTCGGGTATTTTCTTAAAATTAGGATTATTTTCATTATTTTCGTAAAAAATTAAATTAGCGCGGGGAATAAGTTCGTTTAAGTTTTGCTTTTTAGCGTCATAAACATAGAGAATTAGTTTAGTGTCTTTTGATAAATCAAGGTAGACATTAAGTTCTTTAATAGTTTTAAGGTCAAGGCGGGCAGAACGATCAATATAAATATAATCAACTGGTTCGGTCGGTGAGACGAAAGTCGATACTTTCGGTTCAGAAGGGACAAAATAGCTAACTTGGCCGTCGGATAAAAGAATATAGCGGAAAGATTCGGCGGGAGTATCAGAAATAAGCCCGTCTTCGGACATTTTTAGATTAGAGCCGGAAATAGTAGCGAGAAGACCCATTCGGTTTAAGACTGCAAAGGAAATTGCGGAGCCACCAAGGCTACTAGTACGGCTGAAAAAATGGTGTCCTTCGGCGTCGAATTTTAAATCGAGCCATTTAACGCCGTTTTTATCTATTTCAAATTTTTCGGTTCTAGAGTCGAGATTAAGATAAACGTCATTTATGATATTGCCCACGATTAAAATGCTCATGATTCTATTATAGCATATTATATTTTTTAAATTCGCTTGAGGTGAAAATTTGAAAAAATAATTTGATGGAATCCTTCCGGTATTTCAGTACCGGCTTTCCATCACTATTTTTTCAAATTTTCAGCCTTTCAAAAGCGAGTTTAAAAAATATGATTTGCTATAACATATTAAGATTTCTTTTTGAAAAATGTAAAATCGCCCGATAATTTTAAAAAATTCACAGCCCGGAGCACGTCCGTCCCGTGCGGGAGGGCTGCCTGAATTTTTTAAAATTATTCCGGCGAGATTTTACCGATTGAGAAAAGAAATCTTAATATGTTATAATAAAATTATGAAAAAAGTACTCGCGTTTGATATTGATCAAACTTTAAATGTTGCGAAGACGCCGGTTACGGATGAAATCGCAGAACTTTTAGTAAAATGTTTAGATCATTTCGAGGTTTGTCCGATTTCGGGTCAAAAATTTGACCAATTTTTGATCCAAATTGTCGATAGACTGCCGAACCCGACAACGGAACAATTATCTCATTTGCATTTATTTGTTGCGCAGGGGACACAGTATTATCGGCATAACGGAAAAGAGTGGGAGAGAGTTTATAATTATCCTTTAACAGATGAGCAGGTAAAGAAGATTTCGGAGACAATTGAAAAGGCGGCGCGGGAATTAGGATATTGGGAAGAGGAAAAGTTAAAACCGGGGGATGAAATTATTGAAAATAGACTTTCGCAGGTAACATTCTCGGCGCTTGGGCAGAAGGCAGGAACGGAGGAGAAGTATGCTTGGGATCCGGATCATAAAAAGAGAGAAAAAATTGTTGCGAGGTGTAAGGAACTAGCGCCGGAGTTTGATTATGAAATTGGGGGGACGACCTCGATAAATGCGATTACGCCGGGGATGAATAAGGTGTTTGGAATGACACATTTATTAGAGGAACTTAAAGTTCAAAAATCGGATATTTTGTATTTTGGAGATATGACGCAACCTGGGGGGAATGATTATCCAGTTGTCCAGATGGGGATTGAAACAATAACGGTACGAAATCACGAAGATACGGCTTACGCCTTGCGTGGGATTCTTGGCGTGATATAATATACTTATGAAAACTTATATTGTGGGCAACTGGAAGCTAAACTTTACAGTTGGAGAGGCTTCTATTTATCTTCATAAACTGTTAAAAGCTTTACCGAATTATCGGGACATAGAGGTAGTTATTGCGCCATCTACGATAGCTTTACAGTCGCTATCTTTACAAATAGATCGCCATAAGCTAAAACTAGCAAGCCAGAACGCCTTTTATCGGGATTATGGGGCGTTTACGGGAGAGACTTCGTTTTCACAACTACGAGGGATAGTTGATTATTGTATTATTGGGCATTCAGAGAG
Organism: Candidatus Nanosyncoccus sp.; assembly: GCA_045603985.1. Classification (GTDB taxonomy): domain Bacteria; phylum Patescibacteriota; class Saccharimonadia; order Saccharimonadales; family Saccharimonadaceae; genus Nanosyncoccus. Next base: position 52,262 of record JAZUNE010000004.1, on the reverse strand, counting down.
GCGATATATTTTTAGAGAAGATGATAAGATGGTTGCGAAAAAAGTTGCGGCAGCGATCCGGAATAAGATTACGCCGATTTTATGTATTGGGGAAACGGAGAGCGAAAGAGCGTTTGGAGAGACGGCGGATGTTATAAAAGATCAGCTATCGGGAGGATTATCTGAGGTAGCGGATGATGATATTTCTAAGGTAATAATTGCTTACGAGCCAGTTTGGGCAATTTCGTCGACGAAGGCGTCGAAATTAGCTTCTCCGGACGAGGTTTCGGAAGTCGTAAAGATTATTCGAAAGACCTTAGCGGATGTTTACGGGGAAAAAGTTGTCGAAAAGGTTCCGATTTTATTCGGAGGAAGCGTTAATTCAGCGAATGCGGGAGGATATTTAACGGTTCCCGGAATTAATGGATTATTAGTCGGGGGAGCAAGTTTGATTTTAAACGAATTTACTGGTATAATTGAGGTAACAAAAAGAGTAGGATCATGAATAAACAGTATATGGATTTCGTGCCGGTAAAGGCGAAGAAAAAGACAGTAAAGAAAAAGACCGCTTCGGTAGCTCGAATTTCGGCGACTCGGACTACGGCGACTCGGACTACGACTACTCGGGCTCTAGCGACGGCTAAAAAGGACGAAATTAAAGAGATAAAGGCGAAGAAAATCGGAAATAAACAGGTTAAGAAACCCGTGGAAAAACCTGTGGAAAACTCTAATAAGTCGGGGGTAAAAAAGGCGGATTTGAATAAAAAAACCTTCGAAGTTCCGAAAGCGACATTTATAAATCAAGAGAAGATTATAAAGAGGCCTTTGTCTAAAAACGTTTATCAGAAAAAGATAGAGGAATTTAAGGAAGATCAAAAAGGTCCAGTAACGATTATTTCGAAACCGGAAAAGGATTCGAAGACTGGACTAATTGTAACTATTATCTTAACGATTATTTTAGGGGCAGCGGCGGGAACGATTGCCTTTCTATTATTACCGAAATAAAAAATGGTGCGGGTAGAGAGAAAGGGATGTCGCATTCGTAAACGAATGCTCCATTCGAACTCCGAGTTCGCTTCTCTCGACATACCCAATATAAAACTAAGTCCTTAAAAGGACTTACTTTTATATTGGTGCGGGTAGAGAGAATCGAACTCTCATCTCAAGTTTGGAAAACTTGCATACTAACCACTGTACTATACCCGCAGAACTTTGATTTTTAATGGGGTGGGATATCGGGATCGAACCGACGACCTTCTGGACCACAATCAGACGCACTAACCATCTGAGCTAATCCCACCATGTTCATATTATAGCGCGAGGAGAGTTAAAAAGCAAGAGAGAAGGAGAGATATTTGGAAAAAATAGGGGTTTTATGTTAGAGCTATTGACTTTTTTGGGTAAGTATGCTATAATGAGGGCAGTTCTTTAAAAAAATCGATGACATATAAAAGGAGGGTTTTATCATGTCAAAGAGAACTGTTTTGGCCGAAGAGGCCGAAGGGAAGGTTGCCGCGCCGGTGAAGGAAACTGGAAAAGTTTCTGAGTCTACCTCTGAGCCGAAGGTAAGGAAGCCGTCCGAGACTCCGTCTGAGCTCGAGAAGCTGGTCCGGGAGATGGCGAGAGCTACTTCCGAGGGCTTCAAGGGCTTCAACAATCGCTTCGAGGCGATTGACACTAAGCTCGCGAAGCTCGAGACCAACACGAAGAGGGGCGGTGACGCTCCTGAATCTCCTGTCGCCTATGAGGCGGTCAAGGAGCTCATCGCGGAGCAGTTTGCGGGGATCCGGAAGGAGCTCGATGAATTGCGGACGCAGATGAACTCCACGACGGAGGAGACGCGTGAGCGTCGGGCGGATGCAACGAAGCTCGTTGAGCTTCGTGAGCGCGCCAAGGGGCGGAAGAAGGCGATCTATGATCGTATCGATGCCGCTCGGAGGCTGGACGCCCTCGCTGACGAGGACTAACCTCCTAAACCCTAGCACTTTAGAGAAGCTCGACTTTAAGTCGGGCTTTTCTGTTATATAGACATAAGCGGAAAAAATGTTCTAGATATTGACAAAAAAGCTAAAGTGTGATAGAATGGAATCAGTCTGAGTTTTGGTGTGTTTAAAAACAACGAAGACCATTAACAACCAAATCATCTCAGGTTTCATAACCTGAGAGTCTATATCTATTCCATCCCCAACTATACTGGGGGCGGATGCCTCCAGAAAAAATCTTTATGGAGGTATAAAGCCATGTTAAACGCTTTTATTATGGCGGTCATAACTATGTTTTTAGTTGTGGCTTTCGAGCAGATGCTCGAGAACGGTAAGTTGGTAGAAGAGGAAAAAGACGGAACGCGGAGGCGTTTTCTGCTCCCTAGAGGAGACATTTGGCTCGAGGCAGTCGGAATAGGGCTAGTCGTTGGCGTGATAAACTATCTCGCTACGAGGTTACCCGAAACGTCACTTTGGGTCGCGCCAGTGATGCTGATCGTGATGTGTGGTTTGTTTGTTTGGTTAATGCGAAGGTGGCGGAAAGATGGCGGAACGTTTAAGGAGATGATCCCTGTGATTCTTCTTGCGGTGCTATTTTTCTTTGTTGCTAAAGCAGCAGCCTGGACGACAACCAGACTAATCACGGGAGCATTCCTAGCGTCGCTCGTCGTAACAATCCCGACGCTTTTCTTGATCGCGACAATTGGATTTTTCGTAATTGATTTTTTCTATTTCCGTTATCGGAATATGAATAAAGTCAAAAACGGAGATGACGAGGAAACGGTTAGAGAAAAGGAAGAGAAGACGAAAACCAATCATGCGCTTGGGATTGCGGCAATTGTCGTAACAACGTTGCTGCTTCTCGTCGCCCTTTTTAAGGGAGTAGACTGGCCGGCGGTGCGTTCGACTGAGAATGCGGAAGCGGCATCGGTAGTAGAAATCGAGCCGGTAGTTATTACTCAGCAGCCGATTGCGACGAATACTGCCACAGAGCCGGAATCTTGGTACAGGTTTTATAATGCCGAGCTGTTAAAGGACGACGATGTCCTTAATGATTACAACTTCGGCAGTAACCCGTACAGGGAGGACTGGAAAGCGGCAGATTACGATCGTGATTTTCGCGAACGTTTAAGGAATGATCCGGCGCTTGCGGCAGCGGACATGGCGTGGCTCGATGCTAACGTAGGGACTCGTTATTTAGGAGAGTTTTACGAGAGCTGTAAGGGAGATTGGGCGAAGACGATAAACACTACGAAAGTAAGATTTATCGAGGACCAGGAGACTTATTACAAGACTCTTGATGCGTTTTTCGCTTATCTTGACAGCGCCGAGGTGTCGATCAAGAAGGGTTCTGATCTTGACGATCAGATGTACATGAACCCCTACACGGTTGATGGTGTGCCTGACGTAATCGTAATGGAGACCATTGACCATGAAGGGCTGTTCCTTGTATACACCTTCACGATCAAAGGACAGACGTTTGAGGTAGCTTATCGCATCGAATGCGGTTATCAGCCTACGAACGTCGAAGAGGTAATGAAGATTACTCCGCAGGAGAATCCGAATAAACCTTCGACACCGTCGAATCCGACGACGCCTGTTCCGGTAGGTCCGAATCCGACGCCTGTTCCAGTAACGCCAACTCCCGTGCCGGTAACGCCTACGCCCGTTCCAGTAACGCCGACGCCTGTGCCGGTCACGCCGACGCCGGTTCCAGTCACACCGACTCCTAATCCGACGAAAAATCCGGAGCTTGCTCCGAAGGAGAATACGGAGCCGAACGATGATCCTGGGCCTGGTCCGGATACGAATGCCGGGGTAGGGGCGACTCAGTCGACCTCTGATAGGGATGATACGTCTACTTCTTATCAGTCGTATGACGACTATAAGACGGACGTAGAGGATCTCGGAAAAATCAACGAGACTCAGAGTACGGGCGGAGATAGCAATACTCCTTCGACTTCGGTCAGCGGAGCTACCGTCGATAATAACGGTAGCCAAATTGATACGCCGACTGCGGTAACTGCTCCGGCAACGGAAGCGGAAACTGGATCAGCGATATCTGATAGTCCTGGTGAGGCTTGGGGAGGTCCCCCGGACTAATAGATATAGACTGTACCTTAGCAAAAGGGCCCGGTGTTTAATCGCCGGGTCCGCTCCAAAAAATGAAATTTGAGATGATTTGGCTGTTTAGACGAAAATTAACAATTCGGCTAGCAAAATTCATTAATTAAACGAAAGGAAAAATTATGAATAAGATCTATAAATCTATTCTTGGTGTTTCGGCGGCGGCGATTGTCCTCGGCGGGGCGCTAACTCCTGCTTTTGTGTATGCTTGGGGCGATTCAAGTAATGGCCGGGCAAGCTATACAATTGAGCAGATTAATGCCGGTGAACTCGGCGATACAATTACGTTTAACTCGATTTCTAACGGTAAAATCGGGGATGAGAAGAATTTCGTGGCTGCGAAAGTAGCTGGCGCGACGGTTGAAACCTGGAACGCTAATACGATTAACGTAAAAGACGGTGAAACTTATACGATTCGTCTTTTCGTTCATAACAACAGCCCGAAGGGAATGGAAGCAATTGCGAAGGGAGTAAAGGCAACTTTCTCAATTCCGACAACTGTTTCTAACGAACTAACGATTGTTGGTTATCTCGATTCTTCGAACGCGACTCCGAACCGATACTGGGATGAAGTTACTTTGAAATCAGACAATAACTTCTATCTTGAATATGTTGATGGGTCGGCAAAATATAACAATAACAAAGGAACTTTCTCCTTACCAAACGAAGTTGTAACTTCGGGCGCAACGCTTGGATTTACTTCTATGAATGGTGAAATTCCGGGTTGTTTTGAATACTCTGGCGTAGTTACGATTGACGTTAAGGTTCATAGCTCGGTAGCAGCGAAAGTTTCGAAAACAGTTCGCCTTAAAGGAACGAAAGAATGGGGCGAATCGGTAGTTGCGAAGGTTGGTGACGAAGTAGAATTCCAAATCGAATACGTTAATCTTTTATCTGATCAGGTAAAAGATGTAATGATTCGGGATGTACTTCCGACTAACGTAGAGTATGTCGCAAATTCGACTTATCTCTATAATTCTAACTATCAAAGCGGGGTTTTGCTTAGTGATAACACCGTAACGACTACTGGTATTAATATCGGTAGTTATAACGCAAAAGGTAATGCGTATGTACGCTTTACTGGTAAAGTTGTTGATAAGACGATAGCTTGTGGCGAGAACCAGTTAGTAAACTGGGCGAGCGCAACGGTTAACGGAACGGTTTATAAAGATGACGCATCGGTCTTAGTTTCTAAGGATGATGAAAGTTGTCATGAAAAGCCGGTTGAGCCGACACCGACTATCGATGAAACTCCGACTACTATCGTAAATACTGGGGCAGGAACGATTGTAACTGGCGCGATTGGGGCTGGTTCGGTTGTAACTACCTTAGGTTATTATATTGCTAGCCGCAAAAAGTTAATGAAATAAGACCGCTTCACGGGTGGTTCTTAAAAAAACGGACTTAAGGGAAACCTTGGTCCGTTTTTTTGTTTGGAGTAATAGGGGAAAAACAGGGATAAGCTTGACTTTTTTGATGAAGTGTGATATAATGGGGGTATAGATTTTAGGAGAGAGAAATTCTCGTACCTATTTACAACTTGGGAGGTTAGAACTATGAAAAAGAAAGCAATAGTCACTCTTATAGTGACGTTGGTTTTTGGGCTTACTGCGGTAGTAGTCGTAGCGCATAATGTCGCGGAAGCTAAGAAGCGGGAAGTCGAAAACGTCGAAAATGGGCTGAAAGTTGCAGAAACGATTATTATCACGTCGCAAGATACGGAGGAAAATGAAGCGGAAGAGCCAAAGGATGTTGCGGAAGAACCGATGCCGGATTGGCAAAGAGAAATAGAGGAAGAAATTAGGCATTCCATAGAGGCGGAAGAAAGTAGACAGACAGCGGATGCGCCGGTTATTGAGCCAGAGACAACTGAAGTCGACCCGGAAGAAATTTTAAAGATTAGCGAAGCGGAAGCGAGGGAACGAGGCGGATATTATGTAAGACGAGATGGAGAACTCTATATTGTAAATACATTTTGCCGTGACGATGGAATAGCTGGAGGATTCGGCAATAGGGGAACTATGGTCCCGCTGGATACTAATTACCACATAGGCACATATTATCGGGAAAGAGGGACATACCATTACTTGTCAATTGGCGATGTTCCGATGGCTACTTTGATGCCTGGAGATGAACTTATAAGCTTCGGTAGGGACCAAATTGGTGATTTCTTTAAAGCTGAACTTAAGGGTTATACTATTCCGATCATTACTATTAGATATGGAACTGCTGCAAGGCATTACCTCTTTGTTGATTTTGATGAAGAACCGATTATGTTGGCTGACGTGTATTGGGATGCGCTTGAAGTTTGCGATAGCGACGGAAATATCGTGGAAGATTATCGTAATCTTCCATATGGAGAAACGTATACTGTTAGCTGGTTTGAAGGAACGAATTATCGTGAATTTACGCTAGTGTCGAATTGTAGTTACTATAATGCTCCTGGTTATGACAAGAGAATAACCGACGATGATGCGGAAAGTTATAAACTAGAAGCAGAACTGCATAAGGAAAGTTATGCGTCTTTCGATTTTTCACATATTCCGGCTGGCTTATATGAGTTTAGTGCTTCTGGGGGGCCAGCTTTCATACGGATAGTCAACTAACCCTCAAAGAGCGCGTCGAGAAATCGGCGCGTTTTTAATTTTAAATTTTTGGGTTTTGAAAAAGGTTATGTTATAATGAGAATATGAAGATGCCAGTTAGTAGGACTGGCTTGGCAAACTCATTTAGGAGAGTTTTTAGTTCTAAAACAAATACGAAGAGGTTATTAAAACGCGGAGTGATGGCGTTTTTTGTTTTTATGCAATTATTTGTCATTTTTACGTCGGGAGAAGTTTTCGCGGCGACTTCGGATGAGACGTTGATTAATAAGACTTTAGCGAACGTTATTTATAAATGCTATTATTATGATGGAGCGAATACTAATAAATATGTAGTTGATGAAATTACTACGATTCAGGCGAGCTTTAATGACTCACTTGAACAACGGATAATAACGGATGCTGGAGGAAGAGATGGAACGATTAAGGTCCCAACTAGATATGGAAATACTTTAAGGGATGGGGACATTTCTTGTCTAGAAGTTTTTACGGGATGGAATGTTAGGCTAGGGTCGGGGAAAATGGAGGGATTATTAGGGGAGGACTTAAGGGGGGAAGAGCTATTAACAAAATTAGGTTATATAAAAACGGGTAGAACTGAGAATAATGTTAGTGATAGCAATTATACAATTTGGCAGAAAAATCGTCCGACAAGCGCGACAACGGCTTTAAGAAATTTAACTAGTTTTAGTAGTTTTAGCGAGTCAAAATTTACGGAACAAGAAGTTTATGATTTATATATAGGGTATTTATTCGGGTCGAATAGTATCTATGAAGGGCTTTATACGAGTAGTAATTGTTCTACAAGTAAGGATAGTTCAAGTAAAAGTATTCCGCTTTCGGACGGGGAGGAAGGCGTAAAATGGTGTGAAATTTTAGGAGAGGGGGTTAATTCAGACAAAAAAGTAAATGTTTTTCGGGATGGAGAGCGATATTATTTAGAGGAGTCGGTTGGGATAGATGGGCTGATTGAAAAATTGAGGAATTTAGATATTTCTAGTATATCGCTAGCGGATGTAGATTCCGAGACTGGTGCGGTAGGACAGACAGTAGCAATTACTGGCGATGGTAGTAAATGTTTAAGTGGGGGAGGAGCGAAGGCGTTAGGGTGGATTATTTGTCCGGTTTTGGAATGGATGGGGGATGTGTCAGAACAAGTTTATACTGGTTTAGTTGAGCCGGCTCTTAAAATAGAATCCCGTTTGTTCACAAGTGAAGAAAATGGTGAAGACGGGGCAAGAATTGCGTGGGAGACATTTAGAGATTTTGCTAATATCTTTTTTGTAATTCTTTTTCTTATAATTATATTTTCGCAATTAACTGGAATAGGAATTGATAATTATGGGATAAAGAAGACTTTGCCAAAACTTATAGTGGCGGCGATATTGATTAATTTGTCGTATTTGTTATGTTTAATTGCAGTAGATTTATCAAATATTTTAGGGAACGGTTTTCAAGATATGTTTAATAATTTAGGAGAAGGGTTTAGCAATAGCCAGGAAGTATTTATAGATGAAGATCCTGTTGGAACGGTTACGACGACCGGTTTGACTGGGGCAGGTATTTTAGCAGTATTAGTAGCAGGGGGGGCGGCGATTTACGCAAATCCAGCGATTTTACTTACTTTATTTATTTCGGCTTTAGGAGTTATAATATCACTATTCTTTCTATTTATTTTGTTGTCTGTACGCGAGGCGGCAATTGTTGTTCTGACAGTATTGTCGCCAATAGCGGTAGTTTTATATATTTTGCCAAATACGAAAAAGGTTTTTGATAGATGGTTGAGGCTTTTTGGAGGACTACTCTTAGTTTTTCCGATTTGTGGGCTACTCGTTGGGGCGGGTAATTATGTTTCTAAATTGTTGTTATTTATTGGAGAGAAGGAGGGTGGCTTTTTCTCGGCCTTTGCAGCGATGGTCGTAAGTATTGCACCGATTTTCTTTATACCGATGGTACTTAAGAGTTCGTTCTCAGCGATGGGGAAGATTGGAGCGAGCCTGACGAACCTCGGTAGCCAAGCGCGAAGGGCGGGAGTTGGGGCGATGCGAGGGACGGATCTATATAAGGGGGCGCAAGAGCGAGGGTTGGAGCGAAAGACGAGAATTAGGGCCGGGGTTGATGCGAGCGGCGAGGCTGTGAAGATGTCTAGATTAGGGAGATTTTTTAGAGGGGGCAGTAGAGGGATAGCGAGATCTCGGGCGCAGTATTTAAAAAACCAGGACGCAAGAATAAGGGAAGCGAGTTTAGCCGGAGTTGGGTATGAAGCGGCGTTGATAGCGCAAGAGAAAAAGGCGGATGCTGACGAGATTGCAAATTATATGATGTTGATAAATAATATGACGGATAATGGGGCAAATGAAGATGCTTTACAAAGAGCGTTTGAAAATTATGCAGTTGGTGAAAATAAAAACAAATTTGGGGCGATAGCGGTAGCGAGAATTGCAGGGCGACGAAAAGATACGGCGGCGCGATTTATGAGTAATACAATTATGAGGGGAACTAGTTCGAAGGGAGAGACTTACGACAGCGATTTAATGAAGAGCGTAGCAAAGGAAATGTCGGAAGGGGAGAGGGCCGGGAATTATCGGGCGGGAACGCCAATTGGGTTTGAGTATGCTTCGAAGGTTAATCAGGGAGTTACAACGCGGACGTTTAGAGACTGGGCGTCTAATCCGGGGAATATAGATGAAGCAATGAACCATCATATAACGAATAGTAGCGAGTTAGTCGGAGTGCAAAAATCTTCGCTTAGAGATATTGCTGAACGAATGGAAAAAGGCGGGATGAGCGAGGAAGAAATTACGCGCTTAAGTAATCTTGCTAGGGAAACGATTAGAAATAGGGGGACGACGGGAATTTGGGATACGACTAAGGAAGAAGATATCTACAGAATGGCGGCTTATGGGAGTCAGGAGTATAAGGCTAGAATAACGAGAGATAATAATACAGGGACGACGGGAACTACGGGAACTACAGGAACTGCAGGAACTACGGGGACAACTAGGGTTCAGATTCGGAGAGCGTCGCCTGGAGTAGGTGATCAAACAAACAGGCAACAGTCAGGGGGCCAACGCCGCCGACCTTAGGGGTAATCGCGGTAAGGTCTTTTCGGTTACGGACTTCGTCGGCGAGGTCGCCTTTTAGGACGCCTTTTTCGGAAGCAGTTCCGGCATCGATAAGAACGGCGCCTGGTTTAACCATAGAATCAGAAATCAGCCCGGGGGCGCCGGTTGCAGTGATGATTATATCATACTGGTTAAGGTTTGTCAAGTCGGAACCGGAATGGAAAACGTCGAAATTATATTGTGACTGAGTAAAGATTGTACGGAGCGGAGCGCCGACGAGTTTACCACGGCCAACGAGGGCGATTTTTTTGTTTTCCAGCTTAATATCATAACCGGCGAGGAGCCAAAGGATAGCGGTTGCGGTTGCGGAGTCAAATTTAGCATGGTCGCCGAGGCCGTCAACGTCTTTTTCGGGCGCGATAAGATTACAAAGTTCGGTTGTTTCAGATTTTTGAGTTAAGGGAAGCTGAAGAATAATGCCGTTTATAGCGGGATTTTTATTTGCTAAGTTAATTTTTTCGGTCATTTCGTCTAAACTTTTAGCATAAAAATCTTCTGCTTCGACGCCAATATCTTCGCCGTACTGCTTTTTAAGATTAACATATTTTAAGATAACGGGATTATCGCTATCGCGAATAATAAGAAGTTTCGGCTTCTTTTTCATATTCTCGATTGTGCGAGCTTGACGTTCTTTAATAAAATCGGCTAACTCTTTACCGTTTAAAATTTTCATAAAATCTCCACGGGCTCCTGTTCGAGCCAATAACCGAATTTATCATAAACCTTACTAATAATTTCAGCGCGGGCTTTTTTTAGGTCTTCGTAACTTTTAGCGGATTCGTTTATAAGAACGAGGCAGGCTTTTTCATTAACGCGAAAACCGGAAATTAGTTTCCCTTTTAATCCGGCTTTTTCAATTAACCAGCCAGAATTAATTTTATTACCATCCTTTCCGCGGTGGACGGGATAACCTTTATTTTCGGCAATTTCAGCCTCTTCGTTATTTAAGTAAATATTTTTAAAGAAGGAGCCGGCAGAAGCTTTTTCTTTCGGGTCTGGAAGTTTATCGGCACGAATCTTTGAAACAATTTCGCGAATTCCCTTCGGACTAAAATCGGTTAAATTATGTTCAGAAATATAATTTTCAATAGAGTTATAGAAGGGGCGGGACATCTTACCTTCTCTTAATTCAAGGGTAATAGAAATAACAAAATAGCGGTTTTTCTCAGTTGTATTTAAAATACTTTTTCGGTAGGAAAAATTAAGCTCTTCTTTTTTTAGGGTCTTAAAAACTTTAGCTTTAGAGTCATAGACTTCGATTTCAACGAGGGTGTCAGCAATTTCTTGACCGTAGGCGCCGATGTTTTGGACGGGGGCAGCGCCGGCGAGGCCGGGGATTTTACTTAAGGCTTCGATACTGGTTAAGCCTTTTTCGCAGGCGAAGTTTACGACGTCGTCCCAATTTTCACCGCCCATAACCTTGATTATAATTTGTGACGGGTCCTGCCGTTTCTGGGCGGGTCCTGCCGGCTCCTCTCCCTCCCCAAAATTTTTGCTTTGCAAAACATTTTGGGGTCCCCTTCCGGAGCCGTCACCCGCCCATGTAGGATCACCCGTCACGATTTCAATCCCGCGCATGCGGTTGATGATAATTACGCCGGGGAAACCTTCGTCACGGCCGATAGAGTTTGCGCCGTAGCCGAGGACGAAAGTCGGGAGATGATAGGTTTCGGCAAAGCCGTAAGCATCAGCGACTTCTTCAGGTTTTTCGACTTCTAAAACATAACGGGCTGGACCGCCGAGACGCATTGTAGTTAAACTTGAAATTAAAATATTTTCATTTACTCGCATAGCTTTATTATATAACTAAAATTGCTTTTCTAGTAGTGGGACTTAAAATTTTAAGCACGTCATACGCTGGTGCGCCGAGAGAACCGTCCCTACGGGACGAGCCTCTCGGGCACGTCAGGAATATACGTGTTAAAATTTTAAATCATTTTATACTACTAGAAAAGTAATTTTAGTTATGTATAGCATAGGCGGGATAAAAAGGTTGATTTTAATTTTTAGGTGTGCTATACAGAGGTGCAGAAAGTAGGGTTGGTGAAGTTTAAATAAACATGGGAGAAGAAAGGAGGGCTATGGATGGGTTAGATTTAGACTATGTAATAGTAAAAGTTAAACCCAAAAAGAAATCCTCTGCCGATAAGCAGAAGATTTCATCATAGTATGACTAAATTCTACCATACATCGATGTAAAAATCAACCCTACTTTTATTTTATAAAATATTATATAATAGTCAATAGAAAGGTAATACTATTATGGGAAAAAAGGATGCGGTGGCAGAAAAGAAAAACACAGGTTCGGCTTCGGACGGGAAAAGTGAGGCGCTTAAGCTCGCGATAGCGCAAATTACAAAACAGTTTGGTGACGGGTCGATTATGAAACTTGGCGAGACGCCGAAGATGGATGTTGAGTTGTTGCCTTCGGGGTCGTTGTCGCTTGATTTAGCGTTAGGCGGGGGATGGCCGAAGGGGCGGATTCTTGAAATTTATGGACCGGAATCTTCGGGTAAAACGACGTTAGCGCTTCATGCGATTGCGGAAATTCAAAAACAAGGTGGACAGGCGGCGTTTATCGATGCGGAGCATGCTTTAGACCCGGCGTATGCGAAGAAAATTGGTGTAGATACGGCGAATCTTTTAATCTCACAGCCGGATAATGGAGAACAAGCGTTAGAGATTTGTGAGACATTAGTACGATCGAATGCAGTAGATTTAATTGTTGTTGACTCGGTAGCGGCGCTAGTTCCGCAGGCGGAAATTGATGGCGATATGGGTGATGCGCAGATGGGGCTTCAGGCGCGATTAATGTCGCAGGCGATGCGGAAATTAACTGGTATTATTTCCAAATCACGCGCTACAGTAATATTTATCAATCAGATTCGGATGAAGATTGGGGTAATGTTTGGCAACCCAGAGACGACGACGGGAGGTAATGCCTTAAAGTTTTATGCGAGTGTTCGGGTAGATATTCGAAGAATCGGACAGATTAAGGAAGGCGACAATATTTCGGGTAACCGGACGAAGATTAAAGTTGTAAAGAATAAAATTGCGGCGCCGTTTAGGACAGCGGAATTTGATATTATGTATAACGAAGGGATTTCGAAATCGGGAGATGTTTTAGATCTCGGAGTACAATATGGAATTTTAGAAAAAGCGGGAGCGTTTATTAAATATAATGGTGAAACTTTAGGACAAGGACGCGAAGCAGTAAAGAAGTTGTTTAAGGAAAAGCCGGAGCTTATGGCGGAGATTGAAGCGAAGGTGCGAGAAAAAGCAATCGCAGAATGATTGTTACTGAGTTAAAACAGGGGGTAAAGAATCCGAATCGGGTGAATGTGTTTGTTGACGGTAAATATTCTTTTTCGCTAGATGTTTCGCAGATAGTTGATTTTAAATTAAAAGTTGGTTCTAAGATTTCGGAGGAAGAGCTAGCGGAATATAAAAAGGCCTCGGAGTTTGGGAAATTATATCAGCGAACTTTAGAGTGGACCTTAATAAGACCGCGGTCGATAAAGGAGACGAGAGATTATCTTCGTAGAAAGCTCACAAAGTCTCCTTCGGACCCGCTCCTTCGCGCCCGTCGTTACGGGGCTCAGTCGCTTCCGCCGCTCCCCGTTGGTCGCGGAGATTCCTCAGGAGACCTTGCTGAGCTTTCCAAAAAAATCATCGAGCGTCTTTTGGCTAGAGGTTATTTGGATGATCGGAAGTTTGCAGAGTATTATGTTGAAAATCGGTTTGTGAAAAAAGGGATTTCGCGAAAGAGGCTCGCGATGGAACTTATGAAAAGAGGAGTCGATAAGGGAATTATTGATGATGTTTTAGATAATAGAAATGATGAAGAGGAGATTTTAAAAATTATTGCAAAAAAACGAGCAAGATATACGGATGAGAAATTAATTATGTATTTAGTTCGGCAGGGTTTTTCTTTTGAGCTTGCGAAAAGAATAGTATCGGAATACGAAAATTAGTCTTTTTGTCCGTCGACTTTAGTCGGGGCGAAACCTTGTTCTTTATTTCGGAAGGGATTAACAAAATTAGGAACAAAATCTTCTTTTGTAGCTTTTTCTTTAATAACTTTTTCTTCATCTTTTAAGATTACTTTATAGTCGGTAATTTCGGCAATTTCTTTTCGGGAAACGACTAGTTCGGGGTCAATGAAACTTTTAATAATCGGGCGTTTGATGATAAGTTGTTGGACGACAAAATCTTCGGAAGTAACAGTAAAATCCGAGACGGAGCCGAGTTTAGAGCCTTTTTTCGTTTCAGCCTTAAGACCGATAAGACTAAAATTTAATTTTAAAATATCAGCAATTTTTATTACGTCTTCGGGGGAGACAAGTTCATCAATATCGTCAATAACCATACCAAGAGTAGAATACTCGCGAACACTTTTTACATCAAGAAGGTTAGCTTCGCTACGGGAAACAAGGGGGCCGTCGAGACGAAAAGCGATAATTTTTAAATCGTTCGGGTCGACGATAAGTTCGGAAATATAGCCGATTGGTCCGCCGGCTTGGACGCTTAAGACTGGGGCCCCAAGAAGTTTAGAATTATAAACTAACATAGTTTAATTATAACACGCTAGCGTCTTTTATGTCATAATTACCGATTTTAGTACGACGAAGAGCGGTTAAATAGGCTCCGGTACCGAGTTTTTTGCCGATATCTTCGGCTAAGGTTCGGATATAGGTTCCAGAACTACAATGGACGCGGATTTTTAATTCGGGATAGTTATATTCTAAAATATCAATACTATAAATAGTAACTTCGCGAGAAGGAATTTCAAAGTCTTTATTTTCGCGAGCGAGTTTATAGGCTCTCTCGCCATTAATCTTAATAGCGCTGAAACGAGGCGGGGTTTGGGTAATTTTACCGATGAATGAGGAGATTACAGAAGTAATTTTTTCAGAGCTGGGATAGTATTCGCGCGGAGTCATTTTTTCTTCTGTAATTTCCCCTTCAGGGTCGCCGGTAGAGGAGACAAAGCCGAGTTTTAGGGTTGCTTCGTAAACTTTATCGAGCTTTAAAAATTCATTTGATTTTTTAGTTATTTTTCCAGTTAAAATAATTAAAAGGCCGGTTGCGAAGGGGTCGAGAGTTCCGGTATGGCCGACTTTAACTTTTTTATTAAGCTTCGCTTTTAATTTTCCGCGAATTTTAGCAACGACGCCGAAACTAGAGATTCCGGCGGGTTTATCAACTAGGATAATTTGATCTTCGTGATTCATGGGTTTATTATAACAATTTTTTGGTAATATGTTGACAAAATGAAAAAAGTAGTGATATTATATATGTAGATAGGTCATAACATAAACAAAGGAAAACAAAATGAAAATAAAGAGAGTGGGTTTGCTCGTCGGAATCGTGGCGTTGTTTAGCACGTTTTTAATAGCGCCCAGTTCTTTTGCAGACAATAATTATTATAGTGGAATGGATTATGCTGGCGGTGAGCCGCTGAGTGCTGAAAACGTGACTGTAAATGCGGAGTTAGTAAGTGGATTGACTTCTTTGGTAAAGATGTCGGATAGAGAAGTGGAGTATAAATATTCAACATCGGACAAGTGGGAGGATGGTTATGTAAAGTCTGGCAGTAATTGTAAATCTGTGAAGTTTTTTAGAGCTCGAAAAGGAGACCAGATAAATAGTGATGACAATTTGTCGTTTAAGGTTTCTAAAAATCAATATACGGTAGAGGTAGAATTTAACGATGTATTTATAGATAATGATATAACTGAGGCTTTGGCGGTTGGAATTATGCCTTATAATGGTTATATCTTTTATGGTCAGGTGATTTATACAGATACAGAGTGTACCAGCTTGGACGTTGATATAGTAGGAGCCGGTAATCCAAGTGGAAAGGATGCATTTCTAAAATTAAAAGTGAGGCTATTTGCTGGTGAAGAGGAGGTCGTTTCGGATGGTTTATATTTTGGAATTACAGATATCGATGCAGCTCAATCGTATAGAATATTAAATGAGGGCAATCAATTGTCGAAGAATAATATGTTTGTAGAAGATGCAAATAGTTTACAATCTGATACTAGCGATTTTAAGAATATGTTTGTTGAAAGTGAGGAAGGAAATTATATTTATTCACAATATGATGATACATATCTTAATATAACTAATGGTAAAAATAATATATTTGTGAGGTTAAATAGAGAAACACAGGAAGAAGGTTTAGAGCTAGTATGGGGATTTAAGGGCTTGGCATGGAGTGGGGTTGAATATTATGCTAAACAATATAGGGTGGAATATGAATCTGAAGAAAATGGTGAGATAACTGGGATAATTGGCGAAGATGTGATGTCCGGCGGTAATCCGTCTGGTAGTGATGCTACACCAAAAGAGGACTATGAATTGGATTATTGGAAAGCAAATAGAGACGTAACGCTTGAAGGTGGGGTAGTAATAAAGGCTGGTGAAAAAATAACGGTTGAACAAATTAAGCATGTTGTAGTAGATCAGGATATTACTTTCATTGCGGTTTATAAAGAGGTGTCGCCAATAGAGGTGCCTGACACTGGCGTTTATACTGGGGAAGAATTTGATGCAGTGGCTGTTTCGGCATTAATGGCGGTTTTGCTAGTTGGTGGAATGATTGTGGTTTTAATGTCAAAAGTTTTTCACAAGAGGGTAAGTTTTGATAAATAACTTTGGAATATAAGTTTTTGAAACTTAAAATTAATAGCTTGTCGGATTTTGTCTGGCAGGCTATTATTAATGATAGTAAATTGATATTTATTATGATTTATTCGAGTAGATTAGTGATATAATATAAGTATAAATGGAGGAAAAAGTATGAAAAAATACGTTGCTGAGTTTATCGGCACAATGGTGTTGGTCTTGATTGGTTGCGGAACGGCGATGGCGGTGGGGTGCGATCCGGCTAATGGGAGTGGGTATATTTTAACTGCGTTTGCTTTCGGTTTAGCACTTCTTACTATGGCGTATAGTATCGGGAATATCTCGGGATGCCATATTAATCCGGCGGTTTCGTTAGGAATGTTAGTTTCTAAACAAATGAGCGGAAGCGAATTTATAAAATATGTAGTTGCACAGGTATTAGGAGCTTTAGCGGGAGCGGGACTGCTCGCGCTTATCTTTAATGGAAGTGGGATTGTTGATATGACTGGGGCGTTTGGTTCGAACGGGCTAGCGGGGGTGAATGAGAACGCAGGGATTGGGTTAATAGTAGAAATCTTGTTGACTTTCGTATTCGTATTATCGATACTCGGAGTTACTTCGAAAAAGTTTAATCACGGAGCGGTAGCGGGCTTAGTAATTGCGCTTTCTTTAGTTGCGGTTCATATTTTAGGAATTGGGCTTACCGGAACGAGCGTTAACCCGGCAAGATCGCTTGGGCCGGCTATTGTAGCGGCGTTAAACGGTTCTAGCGCGGCGATTGGTTCGGTATGGGTATTTATCGTCGGACCGTTACTCGGAGGGGTTTTAGCGGCTTACGTTTATAAATACTTAGAAAAAAAGCACTAGCCAAATAGAAAAGCTTATGTTATGATGGGGGTATATAAGTATAATTAAAAAGTGAAGGTTACAAAAATAATGCTGGGCAAAAAAATAGAAAATATAATACTAGGGGGATTAATTACAATAACCTTTCATTCTGGGTTAGTTCTTAGTTCTCATAAAGTTTCTGCTGACGACAGAGTTATTGATGATGTTTCTATTACAGTACCGGGATCTTGTACGTTGAGCGGTACAGGAATGAATACACATAATGCAGAAATTACTAATGGAACCTACCAAGCCGATATTGGTACTACTACCCTTCATGCCTTTTGTAATGATTCTAATGGCTTTGCTATCTATGCGGCAGGATATACTGGAGATGAAATAGGTGGAGAGAATAGTAATAAGCTAGTAGGAAATCCAAGTACAATAGGAAACATCGTTACCGGTACTGCAACTGGTCCGGTAGGCGGAGTAGATACTTCTAACTGGGCGATGAAACTAACCGCTACTAGCGGGACTTATGCGCCAACCATTGTAGGTAGTAGTTCCGATACAGAAAAAGAAGCTAATACCCCGGATTTCTCTAACTTTACGGAAGTACCAAACGAATATACAAGAGTAGCCTACAGAAACTCTATAACTGATTTAGGTACTAACGCTGAAGGCTCAATTCTGACAACTACCTATGCGGTCTATATTTCTAAAACACAACCTGCCGGTACTTACTCCGGACAGGTAATCTATACCTTAGTTCACCCGGCCAGCGCCGCAGCGCCAGTAGTCTGTAAACCAAACGGTACTACTATCTCTACTATCGCTTGTATGCAAGATGTCACTACTTCTAATATCTCTGATATTCTAGCTTCTATGACGGAAGACCAACAATATACCTTAACTGATATGCGTGATAATAAAACCTATTACGTAGCTAAACTAAAAGACGGTAATATCTGGATGACCCAGAACTTAGACTTAGACATAGATTCTACTTATAACTATACTAACGATAATACTGATATTGGTTGGAATACTACGACTAATTCATACGATACAACTTCTTGGACGCCAAGTCTTTCTACTTACATGACTGGAACAACAACTTGGAATGATTCTAACACAACCCCAGAATCCTATGATCCAGGAGATGTCTATTGGAATGGAACGGAAAGTGATTTTAGTGACTGGATTGCATATTGGAATAGTTGCAATTATGATACAACTCCAGAAACTTGTGATGAAAGCCTAAACCCATATTCTACCTATGTTTCTACGACTGGCGATGCTCACCATCATCTAGGAAATTACTATAACTGGTCGGCCGCAGTCGCAATGAACGATACAAGTTCTCTTACTACTAACGGTACCCTAGTAGAACAATCTATCTGCCCAGCTGGTTGGACCCTTCCAAGATCAGGAGAGGATATTAACTTGGAGAATCAGCTATTCAGCGAAGACACCTTTAAAGTCTTATGGGATGACTATGGTTTTACTAATGGTAGCTTTGCTGACACTAATAGTAATAACAAACACGATGAAGGTGAAAACGCCTTGTGGACGAGTCCACTCTACTTCGCCGCTAGTGGGAGCTGGAATGGTATGTTGGACGGCGTCGGGCACGGTGGCTACTTCTGGTCTCCCGTCGTCAACGTTGAAGAGTTCGCGTGGAGCGCGTACTTCTACACCGATGGCTACCTCGATCCGTCCAGCAGCGGCCTTCGCAGCGGCGGGTGCTCCGTCCGTTGCGTAGCTCGTCCAGTCGTCTCGGCTAATTAGGCCCTATATTTTCCAGTCTTGTCTCCCTCCCGCCTTCCCGAAACTAAAGGAAAGGCGGGATAGGGATTAACTGGAATAGTTGACTGAGGTAGGGAAGCGTGGTATAATGGGGCAATGATAACAAAAGAGAATAAGACTAAGGCTATTGCCCGCGTCGCGCGAAATAAAGCGGATGTTGGTTCTCCTGAAGTGCAAGTTTCTATTCTTACGGAACGGATTAAAGAAGTCACCGAACACGTCAAGAATAACAAACATGACTTTATGGCCAAAAGAGGTTTAATGCAGATGGTTGGGAAGCGAAAGAAGCTTCTAAAATATCTCGAAGAGACCGATTTTGAGCTATATAAGAAAACCATCTCTAAACTAGGTTTGCGTAAATAAGAAAAAAGACCCGTCGGATAAACCGGCGGGTTTTTGTGTGGGGACTTTTGGGCTTTTAGAAGCCTAAATCGATGGTGTCTAATGCCTCTTGGAAGGCTTTGAGGAAATTAGCGACGTCAGCAAACGATAGCTGAATGGGATTATCTTTGTTGATGGAAATTGTAAGATCGATGATGTCGTCGCGTTCGGTGTCTCGGTTGAGATTAAGGGACTTGCTTACGTCGTTGAATAACGTCGTTTTGAAAAACGCCCCAGAGACGGTAGCCGAGAACTGATGACCGAGTAGTATGATGTCGTCTGCTCCCCTGATGGATTTTAGTTTGATATCAATGGCGGTGATTTTTCTTTCATCATCGCAATGGATATCAGAATGTACGATGTTAATCATGCATTTACCCTCCTTAGAATGACTAACTATTTCCATTATATCACATATTGCATTTTTTGTCAACTTTTGGTACAATAAATATAACATTAACAATAGGGAAGACGGCAGATATAAGATGGGGCTTATACCTGAAGTTTTCCCGAGAAAGGATTATTTTTATGGAAATTATTAACCCTAACGGCAAGAAGACAGTGAGAGTGTCAACAGAGTGGTTAGGGCGAGAGTTGACCTTAGAGGTAAATAGGGTCGGTTTTCGGTCGACGTCCTCCGTACTCGTAACCTACGGAGATACTGTAATATTAGGGTCGGTTGTTGTCGGGACGAAGCCGGTTGTACAAGATTTCTTCCCGCTTTCTATAGATTATGAAGAGAAGTTTTATGCGGCGGGAAAGATTAGCGGATCGAAATTTATTAAGCGCGAGGGGAAGCCGGCGGATGAGGCAGTACTCGTCGGGCGGTTAATCGATCGACCGATTCGACCGTTATTTCCGAAGGGTTATCGGCAAGAGGTACAGGTTGTTTGTACGGTCTTATCGATGGATCCGTCGTTTAGGCCGGACTGTGTCGCGATGATTGCGGCGTCGTCGGCTCTTATGAACGCGGGAGTCCCGTTTGATGGACCGGTTGCGGGGATTAGAATCGGGCGGCTAAATGGCGAGTTCAAGGGATTTTTGTCGCCGGAAGAGAGAGAAGTTTCACCGATGGATCTTGTTGTAGCTTGTAAAGATGGGAAGATCATGATGGTCGAGGCGGGAATGAAGGAAGTTCCGGAGGAAACGATTATTGAAGCGATGCATTGGGCGGTAAAGAATGTCCAGCCAGCGTTAGATTTACAGAGAGAGCTTTCGAAACAGGTATCTGCGCCGGAACAGGAATACGAGTTAGTTTTACCTTCGGAAGAAGTAATTGAAGAGGTAGCGAAATGGACAGAGGGGAAATTTGGTTCGAAAATTCGGGGGAATGTAATGGAGCGGGCGCATGTTTTAGATGATATTAAATATGCGATGCATGATGAGTTTGCTTTATCAAAGGGGCAGGGCGAGACGGATAATGAGAAAGTTGCGTGGTATGATGAGAATTTGCGGGATGTTTATGATCAGGCGTTTGAGCTTGCGGTATTTAAAGAAGTAAGGAGAGGGATTGTTAATGAAGGAATTCGGCCGGACGGACGAAAATTAGACGAAGTTAGGCCTTTGTCGAGTCAGGTTTCGATTTTACCGCGGACGCATGGATCATCTCTATTTACTAGAGGTGTAACGCAGGCGATGAATATTGTAACTTTGGCGCCTTTGTCTTATGCACAGGAAGTTGATACGATGGAGGTAACGGACGGGAAAAGGCGGTATATGCATCATTACAACGCGCCGTCTTATACGGTCGGGGAGCCGGGAAGGATTGGTTCGCCGGGGCGACGGGAAATTGGGCATGGATATCTCGCGGAGAGGGCGTTAATTCCGGTTTTACCTTCGGAAGAGGAATTTCCTTATGCGATTCGTTCGGTAACGGAAATTATGTCGCAAAACGGTTCGACTTCGATGGCGGCGACTTGTTCGTCATGTATGGCGCTTATGGACGCAGGAGTGCCTCTAAAGCGGCCGGTTTCGGGAGTAGCGATGGGGCTCATGGTTGATGTACCTAAAGGAACGGAAATTACAGCGGAGGATATTGATAAGGCGTATGTTTTAACGGATTTAATGGACGCGGAAGATTTTGCGGGGGATATGGACTTTAAGGTAACGGGGACTTCGGAAGGAGTTACGGCGCTTCAGATGGATATGAAGGTGCATGGGCTTCCGGTAGAAATTATGGAGAAAGCCTTAAAACAAAGTCATGAGGGGCGGATGTTTATTTTGAAACATATCTTAGAGGTTATCGAGAAACCGCGGGCGGAGATTTCGAAATATGCACCGAGGATTGAGAAATTGATGATTTCGCCGGATAAGATTGGGGCGGTAATTGGGAAAGGTGGCGAGATGATTAATAAGATTACGACGGAAACTGGGGCGGAAGTAGATATTGAGGATTCGGGATTAGTAACGGTTTCGGGAACGAACCCGGAAAAGATTCAGAAAGCGTTAGATTGGATTCGGTTATTAACAGAGGAACCGGAAGTTGGAAAAATTTATGATGGAACGGTTGCGACGATTAAAGATTTCGGAGCGTTTGTAACAATCTTACCGGGAGTAGATGGAATGCTCCATATTTCGCAAATTTCGGATAAAAGATTAAAGAAAGTTGAAGAAGTTTTACATGTTGGAGATAAGGTTCGAGTAAGATTAATTGCGATTGATGATAAGGGGCGACTATCTTTGACTATGAAAGGGTTAGATTAGGTTTGGAAAAAATCCGGAATTTTTGTATTATAGCACATATTGACCACGGGAAGTCGACGATTGCTGATCGGATGATGGAGTTAACGGGGACGGTAGAAAAGCGGGAAATGAAGGCGCAGTTACTCGATTCAATGGAGCTAGAGCGAGAAAAAGGAATTACGATTAAGCTCGCGCCTGTGACGATGAGGTGGAAAGGATATACGTTGAATTTGATTGATACGCCTGGGCATGTAGATTTTTCGTATGAAGTTTCAAGGTCTTTACAGGCGGTAGAGACGGCGGTTTTAGTTGTTGATGCGACGCAGGGGATACAGGCGCAGACGCTGGCGAATGTTTATTTAGCTTTAGAACAAGACCTTCGGATTATTCCGGTGATAAATAAGATTGATTTACCGGCGGCGGATGTAGAGAAAGTTTCGGCGCAGATAATGAATTTGCTCGGATGTGAACGTGAAGATATTATAGAAGTTTCTGGAAAAACGGGATTAAATGTGGATAAAATATTAGATGTGGTGGTGGCTGATGACTCTTTTTTGGACGGGAAATTGTCCAAAAAAGAGTCATTCAGCTACACTCGCGCACTCATATTTGATTCGTATTTTGACGATTATCGGGGAGTCGTGCTTTATGTGCGGGTTTTTGAGGGGGAGATTTCAAAGAATGCGGATATTTTGATGATGGCGGCGGGGACGAAGGGGCTGGCTTTAGAAGTAGGTATTTTAACACCCAAGATGACGCCGAAAGATTCTTTGAAAGCTGGGGAAATTGGATATATTGTAACAAATCTTAAAACGACGAGAGAGGCGAAGGTCGGAGATACGGTTACATTAGCTAAAAATCCAGCGAGCGAGGCTTTACCGGGGTATAAAAACGTCTTACCGTTTGTCTATGCAGGGTTTTTTCCAGTATCAAATGATCAATACAAGGATTTAAAAGAGGCAATTGAAAAATTGTCTTTATCGGATTCGGCGTTACGCTTTGAGCCGGAAAATTCGCCAGTTTTAGGATTCGGTTTACGCATAGGATTTTTAGGGCTACTCCATATGGATATTATTCGCGAAAGATTAGAACGGGAGTTTAAATTAGATTTAATTGTTACGAATCCGTCGACGAATTATGAAGTTGTAATGAATAACGGGGAAATTCGGGAGATAAAGTCGGCGTCGGACCTTCCGGACGCTTCGGAAATTCGGGAGATTCGGGAACCTTGGGTTAAGGGGGAGATAATTTTGCCGAAGTCGATGATTGGAAATGTTCTAAATTTAATCAACGAGAAACGGGGCCACCAGACAAATTTGTCGTATATTGAGGATCGGGCGGTAATTACGTTTGAGGCGCCAATGGCGAATTTGTTAACAGATTTTTATGATCAACTAAAATCGGCGACGAGCGGGTACGCGTCATTTAATTATGAACTTTCCGGGTACCGGGCGGAAGATTTAGTTAGAGTAGATTTCTTAGTTGGGGGACATAAGATGGATGCTTTGTCTATTATGTGTCATCGCTTAGAGGCGGATGGGATTGGGCGAGAGGTGACGAAAAAATTGAAAGAGGTTATACCGAGACAGAATTATGAGGTTGCGCTGCAGGCGGCGATTGGGGCGAGGATTATTGCTAGGGAGACGATTGGGGCGTATCGGAAGGATGTTACGGTTAAAATTCATACGGGGGATAGGGATCGGAAGGCGAAATTACTTGAGAAACAAAAACGAGGGAAAGCAAGAATGAAAAGATTTGGAAAAATCGATATTCCTTCAGAGGCGTTTACTGTTATGCTGAAAAGAGATTAATAACTTTAATTAGTTTTTCGCAATCGGTAAAATTACGCCGGAATAAATCTTAAAATCTTAGGCGGACCTCTCGTCCGGGACGGGCGGACTTCGGTCCGTAAGATTTTAAGATTTATCGGGTAATTTTACATTTTGCGAAAAACTAATTAAAGTTATTATTTTTCGTTTCGTGATACAATAGAGATATGAAGAAAAGATATATATCTTTCTATTATATCATACTTATGGTTTTTTGTCTAGTTTTTCTCTGTTGTGGGAGAGTAGGGGCGATAAATGAGGAGCAAAAAAATATCATATCGGATCATTGTGAGTCGATTAGAGATAGTTTGAAGTTGGTGCAAAAACAGGATGCACGGGCGAGGGTTTATTTAGGGGGGCGTTATGAAACAATTTTGTCAAAATTTATAATGCCTTTAAATGTAAAGTTAGTTGAAAATAACATATCTAACACGAAATTAGTTGAAAATCAAAACAGTTTTGCGACGGCTAAGGTTAAATTTTCGGATGATTATATTGATTATCAGCAGGGTCTAGAGGAGCTAGTTGCGATAGATTGTAAGGTTGAGCCGGAGAAATTTTATGAGAAATTAATTGAAGTAAGAGAAGAGAGGAAAGTTGTTAATCGAGATGTTTCGGAGATGAGTGGACTAATTTCTCGGCAAATAAAATTAGTAAGAGAGTTAGTAGAGGGACAGTAATGGAACCGGTTGAGAAGAATAATGTCGAGAGAAAGAGAATAGACGGGGGGAAGAATTTAATTTTGTTGGGGCTCGGAGCGATTCTAATTGCGTTATGCACAACTGGGGTAAGTTTAGCGATTTATCATAATTCGGGAGATATTTATCTCGATCGTTCTCGTCCAGGGTTTTTACCAGATGAGGAGGAAGTTGAGGAAGAGGATGAGAAAAAGGCGGAAGAAGAATATAATTTTGAAAGAGACGGGGATTTAACTAAGGAAAGCTTAGATAAATATTTAAAGGAATTAGAAAAGGAGGTCGAAGCAATTAATTCGTATGAGAAACCGTTTGATGCGGGGGTATTGTCTGATGAGTATTTGGGCATACCGCCGGAAAATAATAGTGAGGAATAAGCTTGATTTTTGGTGGGAAAGAGCTTATACTAATAAGGAGAGGTTAGTATGAGAAAGAAACAAAATAAGTCTTGGGTGTTTGGTGGAATAGCATTAGTCCTATTCGCGGTGGCGACGTTTTTGATGATTTTTGGGCTATCTAATGTGATGACTGGGATAGAAGAGGAGGCGTTTTCGAGGACGCCGGAGGCGATTTTAGCGAATGCGGGAGTAATGGAGGGGCGAACGGTGTCTCTTTCGGTTGCGTATTATGACCAAAAGGAAGATGAATGCGTAAATATGTACGACACGGGGGTTAGAAAAGAGCTTTATAATCGTCAGTTTGGGTGGACAAATTGTGAATATTATAATAAGGAGATCGAACAGGGGCTAGTAGAATATGAGCTAGACGAAGATTATTTGCCGGTTGCGGTTGGAGGGGAACTAACTTCGAATCGGGGGGTGGTTGGGGAGAACTTTTCGAGATGGTTTAAGGCGGTTGAAGGGAAGAGTACGAATTATGCGGGGCTTTTAAAGATGAACTATGAGGCGGATGGGGCGGAATTTTCGTTTTTCCATGATGAATTTTATCCTTTAGACGGGGCAGAATTTAGTAAAGATGATCCTTCTAATAGTGATGGACATAATCATTTATTTACAATGAACTTTGCGGTTCCGTTTACGGCGTTACTAAGCGGAGAAGAAGGGTTTGCGATTACTGCGGATGATGATACTTTTGTATTTATCGGGAATAAGCTAGCGATTGATATGGGTGGGATACATGGAGCGACGACTGGACGGTTAGTAATAAATGAGTTAGGTGAAGTTTATGCGGGAGTTGAAGGGGAGGAACTAGCCTATTCTGGGATTACTTTAGAAGAGGGAGTTGGGTCGTTAGTTAGGATTTTCCATGCAGACCGAGATACGGATGAGTCGGTATTTAAGATAAAGTTTACGGGGATGAATTTAACGGTTACTGATACGAAGATAGCGGGGACGAAAAATGATGACGGAGTACAAATAGCTTATGACCCGATGGATCCGGGATATGTCGCGCCGCTTGGGGAAAATGCGGTGTTTCATCCGGACGGAATAAAGGGATATATTATTATGGCGACGATTGAGGGGGCGCTAATTATGGTCTTTGCAGTACTTTTAGTTGTTTCGATTCAATATGTTGTAAAAAGAAGTGCGGAAAAATAATTACTTTTTTGGCTTACTAATATTTGCGGGGTGACCATAATCAGGAATGATGATTTTATGTTGTTTTTTATGATGGTCGTAGAGAGGAATATTTAATTCAGAGGCCAGGACATTAACAATGCTCGCACCAATACGAAGACCGGTAAAGCTCCCGGGACCGGACATAAAAGTAATTTCTTTAATATCTTGAAAAGTTTTACCGTTTTCGTCTAATTTATCTTTCAAAAAACTTAATAATTTTTCGGCGAGATCGTTCGCGAAAATATAGCGATATTCTTTATTATCTAGCTTTAGAATTGTTTCGGGAGTGCTAGTATCTAAATATAATTTCATAAAGGTATTATAACACGAGAAGCATAAAACCTGCTTTTTCGTTCGCGCTTCACTCGCGTCATGAATTTTTTGCCAATTTTCTTAACGAAAAATCGCTCGTCTCACGCCGGATGTGGGTCTCGCTTGCGATTTTTCTAAAAATTGTCAAAAAATTCTTGGCTCGCTCAATGCTCACAAAAAAGTAGGTTTTACGCTTCTTGTGTTGCCATTAACTCCAAATTATTTAATGATGTTGAAAAGATAGAATACGGCCACCCGTTTCGGTATATTCTATTTTGATGATAATGCGATCGTCTGGGAGGAGGTTGGAGACGGAGTCGGACCATTCGATAATGGTGATGGTGTTTTTGTCGTCGAGGGATTCTTTAAGATCTTCGGACATAAGACCGGGGTCGGAGAGACGATAAAAGTCATAATGGACGAGACGCTTATTATTCGGTAAGGCATAGGATTTTGAGATAGTAAAACTAGGGCTTGTTACCGGTTCTTTTACGCCGAGACCTTTAGCAAAACCGCGAACAAAGGTAGTTTTTCCGGCGCCGACGTCGCCAATGAGTTCGATGACGATCGGTCTGGGCGGGTCCTGCCGGACTTTTCCTTCCCGCGGCGTCCTCTCGGAGCTTCGCTCCTGCGAGCTCCGCGGGAGCCCTTCCAAGTCCGTCACCCGCCCAGCGACGTCACCCATCGATGTGATGCTCTCGGCGAAGGACTTGCCGAAGTCTAACATTTCTTGTTCGGAATTTATTTTCATTGTATAATATATTATATCATGAATATATATATTTCAGGAATATCGGGGACGGGGATGGGACCTTTGGCGCTCATGGCAAAAGCGGCGGGATTTACAGTTTTCGGATCAGATTTAGCTAAGGGGGCAATTTATGACGAGCTTATAAAAGCGGGGATAGAAGCTTCAATAGGAGAACAAGATGGGGAGTTTTTGAAAAAGAAAATTTCGGAAGGAGTAGATTGGTTTGTTCATACTTCGGCTTTACCGGAGGACCATAAGGAATTAGCCTTAGCGCGGGAAGCGGGAATAAAAATCACAAAAAGAGACGATTTTACAGCATTTTTGGTAGAAAAATTGAATTTGAAGATGGTAGCGGTTGCGGGAACACATGGTAAAACAACAACGACGGCGATGATAATTTTCTTAGCGTTAAAGTTAGGATTACCAGTTTCTTATATTGTTGGGACAACGTTAGGGTTTGCGCCGAGCGGTTCATATAGGGCGGGAGATAAATATTTTATTTATGAAGCGGATGAATATGACCGAAATTTCTTGAAATATCATCCGTGGCTAGCGGTAATTCCGGCGGTTTCGTATGATCACCCAGACATTTATCCGACAAAGGAAGACTATTTAGGGGCCTTTAAACAGTTCGAAGAACAGAGTGGGAAAGTTATAAAAGATGGGATATCTACGACGGAAATAAAGTTGGCAGGAGAGGCGAGAAGAAAAGACGCTAGTTTAGCGATAGAGGCAGTTACGGAGATCTTGAAGACGGAAGGGAGCGCCTATGATTTTACCGCATTAACAGAGGTAATTAACGAATTCCCGGGGGTAGGACGGAGGTTTGAGAAGCTTGCTGACGGGGTTTATACTGATTATGCGCATCATCCAGAGGAGATAGAAGCAACCATAGGGGTGGCGCTAGACGAATGTAAGTTGACGGGTAAAAAAGGAGTAGTAGTAGTTTATCAACCGCACCAAAATACTAGACAACATAAAATAAAAGAGGGGTATAAAAATGCTTTTTCTGGAGTAGATAAGATTTTTTGGCTACCGACTTATTTAACAAGGGAGGACTCAAATTTGCCGGTTTTAACGGCTAGGGAACTAGTTTCGGGACTTTCAAACGAGGATATCGTTGAGTTAGCTGAGCCATCAAGAGGACTAGAAATAAGGTTAAGAGAGTATTTAGAAGAAGGTTATTTAATAGTTTTAATGACAGCGGGACCGGCGGATGAATGGTTCCGAGAAAAATTTGGCAAAAAATAAGATAGAATGGTTGACCTAAGAAAAAGGTCATGCTAAACTAGGGTTAGAAAGGTTTATATTTTAATAATTAAAAAGAGCCATGGACAATTATCTTATCGATCGGGGAACTTTGGAAAAGTTTGTCGATGAATTAATCAAAAAACGTAATTTACCCGTAAATACGGCGGAAGAAATAAACGCTTTTAGGGAAGATCTAATAAAAAAACTTGATGATAAGATTAGTTTGGCAATCTTTGGAAGTTTGAATAAGGAACAGTTGGCCGAAGTCAATCAGTTAATAGACAGCGAGGACAGTTCGGAAGACACATTTAGGAATTTCTTTGAGGGCGCGGGGGTAGACGTTGAAAAAGTCATAACAGATACAGCACAAACTTTTAGCGAAGAATATTTAGGAGGTAAAGATGTTTAGTGGAGAAAAAATAGGAGGAACAGGAGAAGTTTCGGGGGAAGATTTAAGAAAGGTGAATGAGGTACGAGGAGAGAAAACAATAGAGGCGGATGAAGCAAGAAGGAAAGAGCTACTAGAGAGACGAGAAGCTTTGATGGCGAGAGCGAGGGAGCTTGAAGCAAGGATAAAGGCAAGAGAAGCAAAAGAAGGATTAGGTGAAGCGATTTCTGATCTTGACAAAATTGCGGAAGGGGGGTCTAGCGAAGCGACTGGAGCTGAGGTAGTAGAGGAAGTTGAGACGAACGGAGAGCCTGGAGCCGAAGTAGAAGAAATTGAAGTGGATGAAGAAACTGGGTCTGAGGTAGTAGAAGAAGCTGGAGAAAGGCCTAGTGAAGAGGAAGTAAGAGGAACAGCAGAGAAGGCTAAAAAGAAGAAAGCTTTAAGTAATTATATTGTTGGAATTGGGATGATTGCGCTTTCGGGGGCGATTCTAGCGAGTGCATTTATGTCAAGAGGGGCTAATAAAGAGGAAGAAGTCCCGCAGGGGAACTCAGTAAAACTTGAGGATGTTGTTGAAAATGATGTTGGTGGAGAGACGATGGAAGCTGAAAAAGGAATTTATGATGGATATGGCGAGGCGGGGATGTGGCTTTCGGAAAATAAATCTGGTCCGTATGCTTTCGCTGATGCTAGAGAGGTGGCTGAGGTTTGTGATAATGACGAAGTCGAGATGATAAAATATACAGCGCATAACCAAGTAGAAAGTTTTGCGGATTATATGGCGAATTTGCCGGAAGAGTTACAGCCGGAAGGATTTAAGGGGCTTAACCTTAGAGATACTGAGGCTAAACTTGAGAGTTTGAGTCCAGAAGACTTTACGGCGCTAGAAGCGACATTCGGAGTAATAATGGATGAAGCTCTTACGAGAAGGGTAACACTAGATGGCTCTTACGATAACGCTTATATGGCTTTGAAAGATCCAAATGGAGCGGCTACGCATGAAAATATGGAGATAGTTCGTTGCGCAACTAACGAAAGTAATTTAGAAGTAACTGAATTTTATTGGTTAGATGCTAATGGAAATGAAATTGGTTCAATGACGGTAAAGATGTCGCCGGTTTATAATGAAGAAGGGGAGATTGTTAGCTATGAGTTATGTGAACAAGTTGTAAATAAACAGGGGACGTCGACAATTTATGAAGGAATACCGGAAGTTACGCCGGAGACGCCGAGTACGCCGACTCCGGAAACGCCGGTTCCAGTAACGCCAGTTCCAGAAACCCCGACGCCGGAAACTCCGACTCCGGAAACGCCGACTCCAGAAACTCCGACTCCAGAAACTCCGACTCCTGAAACCCCGACACCAGAAACGCCTGCGCCGAAGGATGCGGAAAATATGACGAGAATTGATGAGCAGATTCACCAAGATATTGCTGAGGATATTGGGACGGAACAGGTTGTTGTGCATCAGGAAACAGCGGCTCCAGAGAATATTACTGAAAAACCAGCTGCGGAAGCCTATCAAGGAACTGAGGCGACGATTGTTGAAAACGAAGCGGCGCCAGCAGCAGAACCGGTACAGGAGCAAATTAGCCAAGAGAATAATTATAGCGAAAATCGTGGTGGGGCAAATGCTGGCGAATATGCTCCAGTACAAGAGAATCAGGCTGCACAGGCGGAGGCTGATGCAAGTGCTATTCCGGTAAGCGAAGCACCGACAGGGGGACAAGAATTAACTGACATTTTAGGTGATTTAGGAATAAATTAAGGGTAGGGAGAAAGGAATAAAATGAAGAACATAAAGAAAAAAATGGGGGCTTTAGGAACAGGAATATTAACTTTAATCTTAAGTTTAATAAGTTTTGCGTCGGTTTCAGCTTGGGGACCGGAGCGGACGACTTTTACGATGGAGTCGCCGGCGAGCTATCCAACTTTTAATTCAATTACGAATAACCCGACGATTGGGGATGAGCGAAATTTCGTTAGGGTTGGCGAAATTGATGCGGAAGTAACGGACTTAAGTGATGAGGTAGAAGTTGTTCCGGGTAGACAGTACCTTGTCTATGTTTATTTCCATAACAATGCTTCAGCAACCTATAATGATTCGGCCCATAATAATGTTGGGGTAGCTTTAAGAACGCGGATGTCGTCGTCGTTTTCGACGGTAATTACTCCGGAAAGTAAAGGAACAATCACAGCAACGATTACAGCGGATAATTCAAACCCGACGTCGGTTTGGGATGAAGCTTATATGACGACTAAAACGGAGAAAGTTTTATTACATTACGTAGCGGGATCGGCAAAAATTTATAACGACTGGGGTGCGAATGGTTCGGTAATGCCGTCGAGTTTGTTTACTCAAGAAGGGGCGTTAGTTGGATTAAATGCTTTGAATGGTGTTGTCCCGGGATGTGAAGAATATCATGGAGTAGTAACCTATGTATTACAGGCAGAAGAATTGGGCGGTTCGGTAGACAAAAAAGTTTCGAAGGACGGAGAAAATTATGTAGAAAGTGTAGCGATAAATCCGGGTGAAGTAGTATATTTTAGAATTGCGATTGAGAATACTGGCGATGTAGCATTAACAAATGCGGTGATAAAGGATAGTTTACCGGAAGGGTTGACGCTTGTTCCGGGAAGTGTAAAATTGTCGGCTAATGATTCGACTGTGAGTGATCAGCTTTCAGATAATTTAATTGTCGATGGTTATAATTTAGGAACTATTGGGACTGGGAACGTAGTTTATATTACCTATCAAGCAAAAGCTGGGGATGATTTTGATTGTGAAGGGCTAGAGTTAATTAACAATGCGAAGTTAACTTATGATAGCGAAGTAAGTACTGGGGATACGAAGGAAGATGAAGCTTCAGTTAACATTAATAAAGAGGACTGTACGGTTCCGGAAGAGCCAAATTGTATAACTAATCCGGAGATGGAAGAGTGTCAAGAGCTTCCGAATACTGGGCCGGTAGAAATTATCTTAGCGATTGTTGTTATAGCTGGGATTTGTGGGGGCGGTTATTACCTTTATCGGACGAGGAAAGTCTTAAAGAATGTAGAAGATAAGGCGACTGGGAAAGACGTAGAGAAGAAAATTGAGGAAGAGAAAATAAAAACTGAAGATAAAGAAAAAGAGACACCAAAAGAACAGTAAAGAAAAAAGGGAAGCTAAGGGGCTTCCCTTTTTTATGGAAATATGATAAAATAATGTGAGTTAATAAAGGAATGATATGAAGAAAGCAGTTATTCTCGTAGGCGGGAAGCAATATCTCGTCTCCGAAAAAGAGACCCTACGGGTGGACCTCCTCCCGGAAGGAACTAAAGAGCTCGAAACTGACGCTTTACTTCTTATTGACGGCGATAAGACGGAAGTTGGGACGCCGACAGTAAAGGGCGTAAAAGTTTCGGCAAAAGTTGTTACGCCTAAAGTTGCTGGCGATAAAATTCGCGTAATTCGTTATAAAGCGAAAAAACGTGTGCATAAGGAAACTGGCCATCGCCAAAAATATTCTGAAATTCAAATCACGAAGATTGGATAAAAATAAGCCCTACGGGGCTTATTTTTATGATATAATATAAGCATTATGGCGAAGGTGATATGTGTAACTAATCAGAAAGGCGGGGTCGGGAAAACGACGACGGCAGTAAATTTATCATATTATCTCGCGAAAGATAAGTTTAAAACGTTATTAATAGATTTTGATCCGCAAGGAAATGCGACGAGTGGACTCGGGGTAGATAAAAACGATAAAGATTTAGGTATGACGATGACGGAGGTGATTTTAGGGTTAGCTGAAATGTCTTCAGCGATAAGAGCGACGAAGTATAAAAATTTTGACCTCGCTCCGGCGACGCCAGAACTTGCGAATGCGGAAGTAGAGATTACGAGTATGGCGAGAAAATTTGTAAGACTTAGAGATGCGGTTAGGACGGTACGAGATAATTATGATTATATTATTATTGATTTGCCGCCATCTTTGTCGATTTTAACGGTAAACGGAATGATTGCGTCGGATTATTTATTATTACCTGTACAAACGGAATTTTATGCGCTAGAGGGAGTAGCGCAACTTTTAGAGTCAATGAAATTAGTAATGAAACAAGCAAACCCGAATTTGAAATTGCTCGGAGTACTTGCGACAATGTATGATAAAAGGACGTCTTTATCAGCGCAAGTCTTCATGGAGATTAGGAAATACTTTAAGAAATTGACATTTGAGACAACGATTCCGCGGAACGTAAGAGTTGCGGAGGCGCCGAGCCATGGTATACCAGTTGGGGCATATGATAAGTTTAGTAAGGGGGCGAAGGCATATAAAACATTTACTAAAGAAGTAGAGGAGAGGACAAAATGAGTTTAGGAAAAGGTTTAGGACGAGGGTTTGAATCATTAATTCCGACAGAATTAGTTGATGAAGAATTTGATCCAACGGCGGATGAGGATCGCGGAGCGAGTGAATTAAGGCAAATAAAAATTGAAGAGATTGTAAGAGATGAAAATCAGCCGAGGCGAGAATTCGATAAAGGAGCAATTGAAGCGTTAGCGACTTCTATAAAGGAACATGGCATATTACAGCCGATTGTAGTAACAAGAGAAGAAGGAAAATATAAAATCGTAGCGGGGGAGAGGAGATGGCGAGCGGCGAAGATTGCGGGGCTTAAAAAAATGCCGGCGATTATTCGGACTTTAGATTCACAAAACCGGTTAGAGCTTTCGATTATTGAAAATGCGCAAAGAGAGGATTTAAATGCAATAGAGCTTGCGACGGCGTATGCTAAATTAAAAACACAATTTAATTTAACGCCGAAGGATATTGCGGCGAAGGTAGGAAAGAGCGAGAATACGATTCAGTCAACAATGCGGCTTTTAAATTTACCGGATAAAGTAAAGAAAATTATGGTAAAGGAGAAGTTGTCAGAAGGGGTAATGAGGCCTTTAGTGTCGCGTAGCGAGGAGGAAATAGATAAAGTTTTGCCGAAAATTGTTAAAGAAGGTTGGACAGCACGAAAAGTTGAGCGATATTTTTCGGAAAACAAGAAAAAATCTTCAACGGCGGCAATAAAGAGAGGTATATACCAAAAAGAGGAAGATAGATTAGTAGAAAAATATGGAATTTCGGGCGTGAAAATTTCGGGACGAAGTATAACCTTTAAGTGTCGGAATGAAAAAGAGCTAAAAGATTTAATTAAGAAGATATAATTTAGTTTTGCTTCAAAAATTCTGTGTTAAGATAACTGTGGTATAATGATACGCATGAAGGTAAAGTCTCAATTTGTTTGCCAGCAGTGTGGGGCGGTGTATACGAAATGGGTCGGGCAATGTACAAATTGTTCAGCATGGAATTCGTTAGTAGAGCAGATTCCAGAGATTTCAAATGAGAAAAAATCGGCGCTTTCTCGGGGTCAGGTTTCGGGAAAGAAATTAGATTTTGTAAAGATAAAGACGATTGTCCCTTCGGATGCAAAAGCAAGGCTCTCGACAGAGTTTTCAGATTTAAATACGGTACTTGGGGGCGGAATTTTGATGGGGTCGGTTTCGCTTCTTGCGGGACAACCTGGGATTGGGAAATCGACGCTCCTCATGCAAATATGTGCGGAAGTAGCGAAAAAACACAATGTATTATATGTTTCGGGCGAAGAGAGTGCGGGGCAGGTTAAACTTCGGGCGGTCAGGCTTGGGGCGGAGAGTGAGAGGCTGTCTTTCGCCGCGTCAACTAGCGCGAATGATATTGCGAAAACGATTGAAAGTTCCGAGTTTGATCTTGTGATTGTGGACTCAATCCAAACTTTAGCGATGGACGAAATTTCGAGCGCGCCGGGAACGGTTTCGCAGGTAACAAATTCGGGGAACTTAATTATTCGGGCGGCGAAGGCTACGGATACGGCGGTAGTAATTGTTGGGCATGTGACGAAAGAAGGGACTTTAGCAGGGCCGAAAGTTTTAGAGCATTTAGTTGATGTAGTTTTAAATTTTGAGGGAGATCGGTATGGCGGGTTCAAGACAGTTCGGGCGGTAAAAAATCGGTTTGGTTCGACAAATGAAGTAGCGATTTTTGAAATGGGCGAAAAGGGGTTAAAAGAAGTTCAAAATCCTTCGGCGGCGCTGCTTGCGGAAAGGACTAATACGGATGGCTCGATAATTTTGGCAACGTTAGAAGGTAATCGGCCGATTTTAGTCGAGATACAGGCGCTTGCAACGACTTCAAATTTTGGTTATCCGAAGCGAACGGCGAGCGGATTTGATATAAATAGGCTAAATTTACTAATTGCGGTTTTAGAGCGGAGGACGAAATTAAAATTGTCGGATAAAGATATTTTTATAAATGTAGTTGGGGGGATGAAAATTCAAGATTCGGCGGCGGACCTCGCGGTATGTATGGCGATTGCGTCGGCGGTCGCGGGAAGAAAGTTAGGGGAGGAATATGTTGTTTTTGGAGAGGTTGGGCTCGGGGGGGAGATTCGGTCGGCGTTTCGTTCCGATCAAAGGATTGCGGAAGCGAAGAAGTTGGGCTTTTTGCATGCGATTGGACCTTCTACAATTCGTGATAAGTTCGTAATTTCGGCGAAAGATTTAAGGGAAACCCTAATAAAATATGTTAAGTAGCAAAGAAAAAGTTCATATTCTTGTTATAATATATTTATGAGGATTTTAGGGATTGATCCGGGGTTGGGTAGGTGCGGATTTGGACTAATTGAAACGACTTCGCGGGCGGGAGCGAGAGCAGTCGATTTTGGGGTAATAACAACGACGGTAGATGCGACGCTTCCGAGTCGGTTAAAGGAACTTTATGATTCCCTCCGGGAGGTTCTTAAAGAGACGAAACCGGAGGTTGTTGCGGTTGAAAAGTTATTTTTTGCGAAAAATATTACAACGGGAATTGCGGTAGCGGAAGCGAGAGGAATCGTACTTTTAGTTGCGGAGCAGGAAGGCGCGAAGGTTTTTGAGTATACGCCAAATGAGATAAAAAAGAGTTTAGCCGGGTATGGAGCGGCGACAAAAACGCAGATTTCGGAGATGGTAAGAGTGCATTTAGGGCTTGAAAAAAAGCCGAAGCCGGATGATGCGGCGGACGCGTTAGCGGTAGCGATTACGTGTAGTTTCCTATATAATGTAAGTAAGGAAGAAGAATATAAGTTTTCTAATTCGAGGAAGGAGAAAAAATGATAGCGCATCTTTTTGGGAAGATTGAGGAAAAGTTCGGGAATGCGATAATTTTAGACGTTAATGGGGTTGGGTATGAGATTGTTGTCCCGACGCCGGATTTTGAGGCGGTGAATTTAGGAGAAGAGAAGAAATTTTATACTTATCATTCGATTAGGGAAAATGCAGAGGAATTGTATGGTTTTTCTTCTTTAGCGGAGAAAAAGATTTTTGAACTTTTGATTTCGGTACAGGGGATCGGGCCAAAGGCGGCGATATCTATTTTATCTTTAGCGGAAGCAGAAGAAGTAAGAAATGCAATTGCGAATGCAGATACGGCGTTTATCGCGAAGGCTTCTGGAGTGGGGAAAAAGTCGGCGGAGAGGGTAATTGTTGACCTTCGTGATAAGGTAGGGATTCCGAGTCGTTATGGGGCGGCGGGTATGCAATATAAGAAGATAAATGAGGGAAATGATGAAGCGCTTGATGCACTAATTGCGTTAGGTTTTCCTCTAAAAGAAGCGACGGCGGCGTTAGAGGGGGTTTCAGCTGATTTACCGGTTGAGGAACGAGTAAGATTAGCATTAAAAGGATAAAGATAGTAGGGGTAAAGTTGACAAAAAAGCGTAAGTATGATATAATGAGGAGATAGATTATATTTCTAGGGGGAACCAGGAGTCAAGATGGAAATCTTCGCCGGAGACAGAGGCAACGGCGAGGAGAGGATTTAGAGGAGCAAATTTATGGTTCGTATATTTTAAGTAGGATTCAGCGGCGAAGGCCATCCTACGTTTCTTTTCGGAAGTAATCATGTCTAGACCTGAGCCGTGGAAGTTTGATTTACGGTATTTTACTTCGGTGAAATAAATGTGGTCGTCTTTTAGAGAAATGATGTCGATTTCATAGAAAAAAGTTTTATAATTACGAGCGATAATCTGATGACCATTATTTAAGAGATAGTTTATCGTAGTGTCTTCACCACGGGAGCCGAGAATTGTCGTGTTCTTTTTATGACTAGAGAGGGATTCGGAAGGAGAAATGAAGCCGGAAAGAGTCTTGCAGGGTTCGAAAGACTTACGATGTTCGGGCGTAAGGCCATATTTATAGATTGCTTCAAGATGGGCTTTGGTGCCGTAACCAACATGTTTATTAAAATTATATTCTGGACATTTTGTGGCTAAACTAACCATATAATGGTCACGAGCGACTTTGGCGATAATTGAGGCAGCAGAAACTTCGCGAATCTTGTCATCGGCCTTAATGATCGTAGAAGTGTATTTTTCGAGGGGAGTTTTAGTGAGGAAATTAATTTTACCGTCGATGATGACTTCGGAAAATGGTTGATGTTTTTCTTGAATAAGTTTGATGGCGCGGCGAGTGGCGAGTTTTAGAGCATTAGAAATGCCAAGCGAATCTAACTCTACGGCAGGGACCCAGCCAAGGCCAACAGTGGCTTCCTCTAAAATAATTTCGTTTAAAGATTCGCGTTTTTTCGCGGTAAGTTTTTTGGAATCTTTAAGTTCGGAAAACCAAGGTTTTTCGACTTGGGGTAAAATTACAGCACCTACAACAAGCGGACCCGCAAGGGGTCCGCGTCCAACTTCGTCAATACCTAAAATTGCCATTTAGGCTTCTTTTTTCTTTTCTTTAGGTTCTTCGGTCTTCGTCTCTTCGGCCTTTGCTTCTTCAGCTTTTACTTCTTCGGCTGGAGTTTCGACAACTTCGACTTCGGTCGGGTCTTCTACTACGGTTGTATCGTTAACGGCGGTGCGGTCAAAATCTTTACCTTGAAGACGAGCAGATTTACCGGAGCGTTGCCTTAGATAACTTAAGTTATTACGGCGGACTTTCGAGCGCTTTGTAATTTCGATTTTCTCAACGAGCGGAGAATGAATTAAATAACTTTTTTCAACACCAACGCCGGAGGTAACTTTTCGAACGACGATTCGGGCGGTATGTGACTCTTTACGATCGACGCGAATAACGACGCCTTCGAACGTTTGAAGACGGAACTTTCCACCTTCCTTAATTTTTTGGGTAACTTTAACGGTATCACCGGACCGGACATCAACGACGGCCTTTTTCTTTTGCGCGTCACCAATTTGTTTTAGAATAGAAAAACTCATATTTTACCTTTATATTAGACAATTACCTGTTATTTTAGCACAAAATAGGTAGATTTTCAAGAGGTTTATTTGAAAACGGTTTAGCAAAAAATAAAATTCTTATGTATAATATATAATATGGAAGGAAATAGAGTTATACCTAATAATGAAAATATGAATTTAGACGATAGCGAGGGAGTATCGAAGAAAAAGTCGCGGAAATTAAATATTGGAGCGTGGGCTGGGATAGGAGTTGCGGTAGTTGTTTTAATTGTAGCGATTGTTGTTGCAATAATAACGAAGAATCAGGGGGGAGATAGTAATGATGGGGATGAGACGGGGGTAGTTGTAGATGATGAGGAAGAGCCGGTTGTGTTAGAAAATACGGAGTTATCAGCAGGAAGGGTAACGACGACGATCGATGGAAAGTCGATAACCTATGCGGGGGCGTATGTTGTAGATGGGATAGAGGCGACGATTGGGTCGGGAACGTATAAATCGGCTACGGATGACGAAGTTGTCTTTTTAGTGATTAACGGGGGGTCTTTGAAGATTCAGGGAGATGTAACGATTTCAAAATCGGGGTCTTCCGATTTTCAAGGAAGAGGGGATTTATACAGTTTTTATGGAATAAATTCGGCGATTGTAGTAGTCGGAGAAGATTCGTCGGTGTCGATAAATGGAGCTTCTATTACTACTAATGTTTCGGGGGCGAATGCGGTAGTAGCGACAAATGGGGGAGTTGCGGAAATTTTAGATTCGTCGATTGAAACATCAGAGGATAATTCTAGAGGGCTACACGCGACTTATAAGGGTTCGATTAATGCGGATAATGTCTCGATTAAGACGAAAGGCGGGTCGTGTGCGTCACTTGCGACGGATCGGGGTGAGGGGACGGTTGTGGCTAATAATATGACTTTATCAACGGCTGGAGCGGGGTCGCCTTTGATTTATTCGACGGGTTCGATTACGGTGACGAATTCGACGGGGACGGCGACGGGGGCGCAAATTGCGGTAGTTGAGGGAAAGAATTCGATAACTATGCAGGGATGTGAATTTTCGGCGAATGGAGTCGGGAATCGGAATGAAGTAGATAATGCAGGGGTAATGATTTATCAGTCAATGTCGGGGGACGCGTCGGTTGGGATAGGGTCGTTTACGGCGACGGATTGTACTTTGACGATACTGCCTTCTTCGAGTGTATATATGACGACGCCGCTTTTCTTTGTGACAAATACGAAGGCGGAGATTACGTTAACTGGGGTAATGGCGAATTTTTATGAAGAAGGATATTTCATCTTAGCTTCGGGGACGAATGAGTGGGGACGGTCAGGAGCGAATGGCGGGACCGTAACTATCGATGCGTCGAACCTTACGGCGACGAATACGAATATTGGGGTTGATTCGATTTCGAACGTTACTGGTTTATAGCGAGCCAGAAAAGACTTGTTGTCAGACATTAAATTTGAATTCGACAACATCACCGTCTTGCATGACGTAAGTTTTTCCTTCGGTACGAAGGAGGCCGGCTTCTTTGACGGCTTTTTCGGAGCCGAGTTTGGCTAGGTCGTCGAACTTGCAAACGTTGGCGGCGATGAAACCGCGTTCGAAGTCGGTATGAATAGTTCCGGCGGCTTCGGGGGCGGTAGCGCCTTTCTTAATAGTCCAGGCGCGACATTCTTTTTTGCCGGCAGTAAGGAAAGATTGAAGACCGAGGGTTTCGTAGGCGGCTTTAATTAACTCGCCTAGTGCGTCTTCTTTAACGCCGTATGATGCTAGGAATTCTTTGCGTTCTTCACGAGACATGCCAGACATTTCTTCTTCGAGCTTAGCATTAACAAAGATGCAACGAGTGCAATTTGCAGAATCATCCTTTTGTTCGCCGCTTCGCTCGCGCCTGTCGTTACAGGGCTCGCTCGCTAAATTGCTCCCGTTGTCGCAAACGCTCACAAAAGGACGATTCTTGCAAATTGCTTTAGTCATGTTCACTAATTGATCCTGTAAGGCTCGATCGTTAAGGCCATCTTCGTCGACGTTGAACATATAGATGACAGGTTTGTCGGTTAAGTAGGGAATATTTTCGTCTTCTGGCGATTTTTTACGCTTGGCTTCGATTTTGGCTTTAGTTTCTTCATCGGCGAGTTGGAGTTCGAGATTGATGATATCGATATCATCTTTAGCTTGGGCTACAATGTCGTCGACGATTTTTTGGTCGGCTCTTAAAATATCGTCGTTTTTGAAAGCGCGGACGACGTGGCAAATAGCTTGACATTCACGGATGTGGGCGAGGAATTTGTTGCCAAGACCTTCGCCTTTGGAAGCGCCTTGTACTAGTCCGGCGATGTCGACGAATTCGACGGTGGCCGGGACGACTTTGTCAGTTTCATACATTTTAGCGAGGATATCTAGGCGTTCGTCTGGGACTGGGACGATGCCAACGTTTGGCTCGATGGTGGCAAAAGGATAATTCGCGGCGAGTGCGCCAGCGTTTGTGAGTGCGTTAAATAAAGTAGATTTACCAACGTTTGGCAAACCAATGATTCCTATCTTTAAGTTCAAAACCAACCTTTCTATCTGTTATTATGGGTATAATTATATCATTTTTCGAGTTTAAAATCTAGATAGACATAGTTATCCATATCATAAGAAAGGTTTTTACTGATAGCGTTCTTGGCAATTTTGCATATTTCTGACATGCGTTTACCATTGCATAGCGGGTCTATGTAGCGGACTTTAGATTTTTGATGAACATAGTAAACATTTTTGGGCCGAGTTTTTGAGACATTGACCTTTTTGGCTTTTCGCCAAGTGTTCCAAATATCTTTATATTTTGAACTTTCAATTATTCCAATAATATCGGATTCTTTTTTGTCGTATAATTCTTCTACTGTAATTTTGCCGCTTTCTTTTAAACCTTTTAAAATATCGGCAATGAATTGCATAGAAAAACGAGTTCTATCATCGCGATAAATGACGGACATTTTGCTAGTAACTTGAACAAATTTTCTAGCGATAGATTTAGTTTTGAAGCTAAGTTCCGGCTCTCCTGACTCATTTTGTTCGATTTCTATATCATTGTATATTTCTTTGACTTCTTCTAGACTTAATAGCTTGTAAGTAAATAGCGCATTAGATAATGAATATTCTAATCTATCAGCAGATAGTTTTGGTGTATCGTTGTCAGCGATTGGATAAATATGATAATTATCGATTTCCTCAATTCTAATGTCATCTTTTTCAAGTAGGTCCATCACGTCTTGAGATTTTTTGATAAATTCGGTAGTTAGATCTTCTGTAGATTCTTGCTTTAAATAATCCCCATTCATAAAATCTACGCAGTGTTTGAAGGCGGGAGTTGAAATGTCATGGAACAATCCAGCAAGAGTTTGTTTTTTATCATGAGTAAAATGCCAGACAATTAGGGCGACCGCAATGGAATGGTTCAAGCTGGAGTAAAAAATATCACTATTGAACAAATCGGTATATAATGTGCCACAAGTAGTGCTGATATATTTTTGAGTTTGGAGTTCCTTGGTGTTGGTATAAGCATTTAACCATTCCGGAAAATCCGCGCTCAAAATTTTAAAGTAACCAGTTGTTTTCGCAGTTTTCATATCTATATTGTAGCATAAAAAGGAAGCTCTCGCGGTAGGTACCTTTGGCGCCGTGCGAGTGCTTCGATATTTATATTATATCAAATTAGCGCAAAGGAATGTTTATGTTCTTCCATTTTGGTTTTGGTAGGTGGATCTTAACTGAAAACGGGATAAAAGAAATAGGTTGGTTTAAAAATTCAAGATTCCTATCTTTAAGTTCAAAACCAACCTTTCTATCCGTTATTATAGATAAAATTATAACATATTTATTCTGGGTAGCCAAAATCGTGTAGGAGAGTATTAGCTTGGTCCATGTTTTCTGTATGGAATTCTACTGCTAAATTATTAAATCCTGCAAGGAACAAATAGCCATTAGAATAAGTCTCATATCCTTTATAGCGATCTGTACTAACATCTAAAATGGTCATGCCATTAGTTGTATTTCCTATTCCTGCTTCTTGTG
The DNA here is from genome assembly GCA_045603985.1 of Candidatus Nanosyncoccus sp. GTDB lineage: Bacteria > Patescibacteriota > Saccharimonadia > Saccharimonadales > Saccharimonadaceae > Nanosyncoccus. Next base: position 10,002 of record JAZUNE010000004.1, on the reverse strand, counting down.
CACTAGAAAGAGTCATATTACCAAGTATGCTTTCTGTGAAACTATTATTAAATACATAAATATCGAAGAGTTTTTTATCGGTGGTTTTGCAAGAATAGTAATTAGTGGCATTTAGAAATTGTTGAGGTCCGTTAGAACTAAATTCTCCATTTAAATTTGCGCAAGTTGTTTTAGATAGGGCTTCTATGTTGTTTCCGGTCGTTTCGTTATTGGATATATTGGTTGTTTTTTCATTTGCCGTTGTTTTGTTATCGTGTGTATTAGGGTTGTTATTTGTGTCATTACTCTTTGTTATGAAAACTACAATATTAGTAATTCCAAGAATTATTATGAGGAATGATAAGATGCCAAGCATAATAATGTATTTTGTATTTTGGGGTGATTGCGGATTTTGATTTGTAGGTTGGACCATTTCGTTCATGTTTTTATTATATCATATTGTATAGAAAAGATAAATTCAGTATAGCACCAACTATAAAAGGTACTTCAAGATATTGAATTATATCAAGCGCGTCTTTTTTGTTTGATATTGATATTTTTCCACTTTGGTTTCGGAAGGTGAATTTTGGCGGTAAATGGGATAAAAGAAATAGGTTGGTTTAGAAAATCAAGATTCCTATTTTTAAATTCATAACCAACCTGTGATATCTGTTATTGTAGATATAATTATAACATATTTTAGGCGGTTTTCTTTTGCCAAGATTTTTTATGGCATTTAGGGCAAGTCATATAGCGAGTGCGACCAAGATGCATGGCAAAATAAACGTTAGAATATTTTGGAATATAACGATGGCCGCAATATTTACACTCATATTTTCCGGCTTCAGTTTCGATTTTAAGGCAAAAGCTAACGCCTACAATAATCAGAACAAGCCCAAGTACAATTAAAACAATTCGCGTCCAAGTTGGTATTTCGGCATAACTAGCAATAAAACATAGGATTAAAAATGAAATTGTTGACATATATCCAATGACATTTTCATAAAGAAAGAATTTCTTATTTGTCAAAGTTTCAATTTTGGAAAATTCTTTGAGGAGTTTTTCGGAATGTTGTTTATAGTCTTTTTGGTTAATTTCTTCACCAGAAAGTAGTTCGTTATAGGAAATATCGAATAACTTGCATAGCTTTGCCATATTATTTGCATCGGGTAGGCAAATTCCTCGTTCCCATTTTGAGATGGAGCGGTTGGAGATGTTTAGTTTTTCCGCTAAGCTCTCTTGCGTATAACTATTATCTTGACGTTTCTTCGCGATAAACTTGCCAATTTTTTCTAAATCCATAACATCCTTTCTTTTATTATTATAACTTCATTTTAGTAACGATTAAGCCAAAATACCACAAACCATAGGTAGAATTCAAAAAAAGAGAAAGATGCCCAAGATATTGAACTTTTGTCAAGCGCATCTTTTTTGTTGATTATGGATTTAGGGAGATGCCGACGGCGGGTTCTAGGGGGCAGTTTTCGAGGACGCGGGAAATAGCCTCTTTTTCGGCTTCGGTTACCCAAAGTTTATATTTATATTTTACGGAAACTTGGCGAGCGACGTATTGGCAACGGAATTTTTTGTTTGGCGGAAGCCAGGTCGCGGCATCGCCATCAGATTTTCCCATATTAGCGGAGCCGTCTACGGCGAGTAGGTTTAGCGGGTCGGTTGCGATTTCGTAGCGGGTTTCTTTTTCCATATATTGAGCCCCTTTTTGCCAGGCGTCAGATAAAGCAACGACATGGTCAATCTGAAGTTTACTAACTTCTTCGCGCGAGGAGAAAGTCATATGCTCGCCGGTATAAGGTTCGTCAAACTCGCCTGCGACTACGTTACAGCCGTCTAAAACAGCGGTTTCTTTAAATTCGCGCTTTAAGATTCTTTGCCGTAAATTACAACCGTCTACGGTCGGCCAGCCGTTATAAAATTCTTCGCGACTATAACCGGTTTTCGGTGCGCGACCTTTTACTTCCAATTTTTCTAAAACTTCGACAGCTAAGGGAGAGTCGGCATTAGCTTCTGTAACCGCTTCGGCGGTATAATCGAGGCCTTCTTCAGCGCCAGTATTTTCAATCGGTGTAAAGAGGGTTTCGTAGCTTTCGGGATTTACAAATAGCCAAACAATAACTCCAATTAATGCACAAACGATTACGGATAGCCGGCGAGTTTTTAACTTCATAATTTTATTATATCAAAAAGCCGACTACAATAGCCGGCTTTTCGGGGTTAATTTAAAATTGCGATGGCAATATTTAAGTATGCGGCGAAAGTGCACCATAAAATGTATGGAACAAGAAGCCAGGCGGTAGCCTTAGAGTTTTTAGAAGCCATAACAATAAGGGCAGCGATCATTAACCACATCGCAATCAGCCACCCAAAAGCAAAGAATCGAAATTCCAGTTTAAAGAAGAAGATTGTCCACATAAAATTAAAAGCCAATTGAACAAAATAAATAACTAATTCGGTTACTTTCAGCTTTTTATCTTCCTTAGAAGTCGTTTTTATTCTATAAATAAGATATGACGCTACGCCCATTAAAATATATAAGATTGTCCAGGCGACAGGAAAGAGCCAGGCTGGCGGAGCTAGAGGAGGCTGATTTAATTCTTTAAATTTCATCATTGCCTCACCAGTAAGAGCGGAAGAAATTAAGCCGACTACGACGGGTAAAAGAATAAGAAAGAATGCCATTAATATTTTGTGGCAAAGAGGCTTTTTCTCTTTACCTTTTACGTTAGTCTTTATAGTAGTAGTTTTAGTTTTTGCAGATTTTTTATTTTTTGTCGTTTTACTCTTTTTAGAGCTGACCATCACTTTTTCTCCTTATGCTTATAATATTATCATATCATATAACTTAATAAAAACTTAACTTTAATATGATATAATTAAGGTAACTAAGTGGAGTAAAAAATGAAAAAATATATTTGGGGCGGAATAATCGGGGGAGTTATCTTAGTAGTTTTAGCGTTTCTACTTGGGCGATTTGCGTTTCCGAATACGGGACTAGCCTCGCTTCCGGAGCCGGAACTTTCGGAAGGAGAGAGAGGGGAACTTGGGATTGATAAAAATGTAAATGAAGAGACGATTGATTCGTATTTAGGGCGAAGCGATGCAGTGTATCGGGATATGCGGATGTTGAAGGACCCCGGAAATTATGAAGCGATTGGGGGAGATTCGTATTTAAGCGGATTTGTGGATGGATTTGAAGTAGTTTCGTTTCCATATATTGTAAATGTAGAAGGGTTACCTGAAGTAGTTGGAGATACTTATACGGGGGAGACTTTGTTCACGAACAATAATGGGGAATATGTTGCGAACTATGAAGAGTCGATGCAGATTTTAGAAGATTTATTCCCGAAGGATAAGGTAATATTCTTAATGTGTGGGGGTGGGGGATATTCGGGGATGATGAAGAATATGTTGGTTGCGCTAGGTTGGGACGGCTCGAAGATTTATGATGTTGGTGGGTATTGGTTCTATGAAGGGGAGAATAATATAGAAGTAAAGCGGGAATTAGCCGACGGGACGGTTATATATGACTTTTATAAAGTTCCTTATCATGAAATTAACTTTTCGGATTTAACGGAGAAATAGAGTGGGCGCGGAAAAGAAAAAACAGAGGAAAGTACTCGGTTTAGTAATTGCGTTAATAGTAGTTTTAGTTGGGGGAGTGTTATTTGTCGGGGCGGTAAGTGGATGGTTTGATGACCCGAAGATTGTTTTAGATGCGGAATATTATGGAGAAGGGGCAGAGTTTATGGAACTTACGGCTTCGGAATATGAGGGGTTAGTTGAGGCGAAAAAATCGTTTGTAGTTTTTGTTGACCAGGGAGGATGTACGACGGCGGATAGGTTAAGGGAATATGTTTTGGATTGGGCGGGGGAAAATGGGGTAAAGGTGTATCGGATGATGTTTTCGGAAGTGAAGGAGTCGTCGTTACATGATTATGTAAAATATTATCCGTCGGTTGCGTTAATCTCGAGAGGGAGAGTTAGGGGTTATTTAAGAGCGGATGAAGATGAGGATGCGGAGGCGTATAATAATTACGAAGCTTTTAAAGAGTGGATAGGGAAGTATTTGTAAATTATATTGTAGTTAGAGAAACGAATTGATCGTAATAGCGCATTAGCCTAGCAGGGTCGGTATTAAAGGTGTTTCCGCCAAAAATATAGTCGCAAAACTCTTCTTTGCCGCGACAGAGTTCTTTAAGGCGAGCGGGGTTATCTTGATTACAATCTATAGAAAGCTCAAAGAGCTCGATTGCCCTGGTCGCGGCGTGCTCCATGCGCTCGGGATTATTACGCTTTTTAGAGTTTATTGCCCTTCCGACCTCGCTACCAATATTGCCCATTTGTAAGGAAAACGGCATCTTCGCCCAGCGACCGTTTGCGAGTTCGGGATGCGACAATTTTAGGTCTTTTCTAATCATTATCAATCCAGTTATTTACTACTTCGATAATTTTCTTTTGAGTATCCTCGTTCTCTACGCTTCGGCTACGATTTCCTTGAGAAGGACGAATATTAATCATTGAGTCAAATTCAACTAAGTCCTCATCAAAGTAAAGGTTTATTCCCCAAAGATCAAATTGATCAGAGCCGTTTTCGAGGAGGAACTTTTCGAGATCCGCGTGTAGTTCGGCATCTATAGCGAGAAGATTTCTTTTTATATCTACTACGCCTTTTACCATTTCGTCGTCCATAACAAATTGACAGTTTTTAAGTTCGTTTCGCTTTATTTTATTATCTAAGATTTTCATATATTTATTATATTACGGAGATTAAAGATAGGCAATTGTTAGATGTTAGAGTTTTAACAGTAAATGATTAAGAGGTGTGGAAAAGTCGATGGTTCAATTCGTTGCGCCTTAAGTGGCATTTTCTATATCAGTCATCATAGTTGATGGCGATTTTGAATGTCTCTTTATCGGTAAAATGGAGTATTTACCAGAGTCTATTGAAAATTTTCTTTTCATCTGATTTGTTGGGGTTTAAGGACGGGGATTTTTTGTGGTGAAAGTCGTTGACAATGTGTGTATAGTGGTCTACAATATTAAGTATGGAAACCACAAATTTAAATAACGCAAAAGTAAAAAAGATTGGCGACGTGCTGGAGTTTATTGCTGGGGCGGTTAAGAGAGAAGAAATTGTGGCGGCGAGTGGTCAGTCGATTAGGATGGCGGTTATGAAGGTTTTTTGTACGGTTTGTGGTGAGGATTGGAAAAATGTGTTGGTTGAAAAGGTTGTTTTAGAAGACGTGTTGGATAGATATGGACAGCTGGAAAAAGGCAAGAGGTCGAGCGAGACAATTCGGACCAACAAGTCGAAAGTGAGGCGGGCTTTTAGGATGTTAGGTTTGGCTGAGGAGACGGTGGAGCAGGAAACTTTGAAGGGAACGGTAGAGTATGAATATTATACGATCTCGCTAGAAAATAATCGGGCGGCAAAATTGACGATTCCGAGGGATTTGAGCGAAGAAGAACTCGCGAGGGTCGAGAAGTCAGTTAAGGATATTTTTATGGTTGAGGGATTTAAGCGGAAAGGAGGAGTGTGACGAGGAAGACGCTGAAGACCAAATAATCGGCGAAACGCCGATTATAAGGGATAAAAAATTTGAGCAATTTTATCTATCTCTTATTATATCGTATTCTTACGAATATGTCAAGCTTTCGTCGGGTAAAGATAGCGCTTCGGATTATTTGGACTAAAACAACACAAAATATAATGAGGAGTAAATATGGTTTTTAAAATCTTTAAAACAAGTACCAACTACCCGCAGAAATATTGGTGGGTAATTGTTTCTGGAAACGGAAAGATTTTAGCGAGTTCGGAAATGTATTATAATAAAGCCGACTGCGAAAATGCAATATATGCTGTAAAAGCCTGTGCCGAGAATGCGGAAATTATTGATTTGACTTAATATTATACACGGGAATAACAAAAAGAATAACTCTTATGAGTTATTCTTTTTGGCTGTGGAAAAGTTGGATGGGAAAAGAAAAATTTAAAAAAATTGACGAAAATACTTGAAAAAAAATAAAAAAGCTATATAATTATATATATAGGGTATTGTCTATAGTAAATACCCCGCAGAATCGTCTCATATTCCATAATGTGAGTTTCGATTCGCCCCGAGCGAACGCGTATGCGTTGCCGAAACAACGGTTCTTTTAGAACCGTTGTTTTTGTTGGAGTCTATGTCCTCGAAGTTCGCGCTTTATTCTATTTATATCTTTATAACTAAAAAATCCCATTTCGGTTTTCGTAAATTTTATTTTATGATCATATTTATAAATAAGCTTATCTATATACGTTAGCATATCGGCAACTTGAAATAATTTCTTTTCGGTATGATTGAATTCTGTTTTTCTCTCATATCCACCAAGTCGCCCAAAGACGTTATCAATGATTTTTCTAAGAGGTTTTTGCCCATCGTCGTAATATATTTTAATTTCATCAAATTGTTGTAGATATTCTAAATTGTCTAAGACAAAAGTCTGTATTTCTTGACTTATTGTGTTTTTAAGGATGGGGTTAGTATTTAATATGCGCTTATCTAATATTACTGAATGATAATAGGCTGGGACTGAAGTAGCAAATTTGTATAATTGAATATAAACTTTTCTACGTTCTGCAATGCTCATTCCTTCAAAATCACCGTGCCCAGCGACTAATTCTCCCATATGGACCATCGAACCGAAGTTCAAATATTCTAATCTTTCCGTTAATCGCTCAAGATGCTTTTTAATCGAGTCGCCTTGTTCGTGGCAAACGAAAGAAACCCCGTAGTAAGTTGCGGACTTTTTTCCAAAACCAAATTCACCAGTCTCGTCAATGAATATATTCAGACGTTTGTTTAAATTAATTTTTCGCATTCCTATGATTATATCATACTAGCTTATAGCCTTGTGGAAAAGTTAGGCGAGAAAAGATTAAAATAAACTTAAGAAAAATGCTTGACAACATTATTCCGGTTATGTAAAATAGAAGATGTTAAAGGTCATATTTTAACACAAATATAAAGTAATTCTGCTTAAGCAGAGGAGAGAAAAAATTATGAAAAAATTAGCAATTGCAGGCGCGAGCGCAGTCTTGGCAGCGTTACCGGTAGTAGGGGTGTTTGCAGCAACGAGTAGTTCGTTCACCGATACTCTTACTGTAACCGTTCCTGGTGGTTGTACTTTGGAAGACAATAGTGCACAAAATCCAGGTACTTATGCAGACCGTAGCTTTAGTGCTTCAGTTCCGGCTGGTACTGTCGGTTATCTTAATGACGATGGTGAGGGTACTCAAACTGGTACTACCATGAAGATTCAGTGTAACCAAAGTACTGGTACTTGGACGGTGACTGCTGTAGCTTCTACTGGTGCTCTTGCAGGTAGTGGTACTGCTGCTGGCGAAACTATTGCTCCGGGTGCTGGCACTATTACCTCTGGTAATACTTCTGGTTGGTCTATCCAATCAAACGCTTCTGGTGCTACTACAAATCCGTATGCTAGCTATAAAGCATATGAAGTTGATTCTGGTGAAACTTATTCTACATTCTTGACTGGTTCTGCTAGTGCGACGAATGTTACGTTTAATCCTTCCTATAGGGTTTATGTCTCACCTTCTCAGAAGCCAGGTAATTATGAAGGAACTGTCACTTACACGGTAGCGATGGACTAATAACATAGTCACAATTTAAATAATAAAAGGGTCTTTAAGGGGCCCTTTTATTATGATTATATGTTAGAATATATAGCAATAGAGGAGGAAAAAATGGAAAAAGAGAGAAATAAGGGTCGGCGTTTCGGTCGAAGTATATATTATTTAGCGGCATTGATATTTGCTATTATTTTAGTTATTCTAGTATCAATATTCTTATTTAGTGGCGATGTTTCTGTAAATAATAATGATGGTTTTAGCGAGAAAACTCAATCATTAACTTGTGAAAAGAATAATGCACTATATCCATTTTTGGCTGGGATAGATGATGAAGGAACAATTAAAATAAATGTTGTGTTTGATAAAAAAACATTAGATACTATTTCTTTAGTTTATAAGATATATTATGACGATAAAGCTCAGATAGAACGTAGTGAAGTACAGAGTAGAATTTTAATGAACGAGAATTTTAATAATGATAATTTAGGCACTGAGGCTTTAGGATCGGTTTTTTCGGCACTTAAAGATGCAATGCAACTAAGTTTACAAGCGAATTCAGACGAAATAAATAGCATAACGGCAAAATATTTTCTTCTAGACGGATTGAATGGCATGTATAGTCGGAAAGTCGTGATGGAACATTATATTAACGAGGGTTTTGATTGTCGAGAAAACAATTAGTATGATATAATAAATTATATTAGAATAAGGAGGTGAATGAAATTAATTCTTAAAAAAATAGGCGTGTGGGTTTTAGTCAGTGTTTTTATGACTTGTGGATTGTTGTTTAACAATGGCGTAGTAAGGGCGGAAGGATATGGTCTAACTTTAGCGCCAATGAACCAAAGCGTAGTGATTGATCCTGGAGATTCTCGAGAGGTATCGTTCTTGATGGCGAACCCATCGTCTGCTTCTGAAAGTGTTCAATATGAATTATCTGTAGAGCCGTTCTATATTAGTGATAGTGGTGATATTTATTATGAAGCTGAAAGTGGTAGTGGCGAGATGGTGGATTGGGTGACTTTTGATGTGCCTACTGTGGGGACTTTAGCGCCAAACGAAAAAACAACGATTTCTTTTACGATAGATGTGCCAGAGTCGGCATCAGCTGGAGGGCAATATATTGCTATTATAATTACATTAGATAGCGATCTTAATGGCGAGGAAGGAAATTCGGACAATGCTGGTGGAGATTCTGCTATAAGCATCAAAGAAATTAAACGTATGGCGCATCTTGTTTATGCAGAGATTACTGGCGATACGAACAAGAAGGGTGAAATTTTAGACGTATCGGTATCTAGTTTTTTGTTTTCTGGGAATATAACTGGTTCTTCAACAGTTAAGAATTTAGGTGATGTACATGGTACGGCAAAATATATTTTACAGGTTTATCCATTATTTTCGGATGAGGAAGTTTACACCAATGAAGAGGACCCGGATACTAAGAAAGTTTTGCCAGATAGGTCGGTTTATAGGGAGATTTCTTGGGAAGAAACGCCAAGTATTGGCATATTTAACGTAGTATATACAGTAGAATTTGAAGGCTCAACGGCACAAGTAAAGAAAATGGTGATTATCTGCCCGCTTTGGCTGCTATTTATTATCATCTTCGCTATCGTTGCAATTATTATTTGGTTAATTATGAAGGCGAGAGCGAGGAAAAAAGAATAAAATAAGGAAGGTAAAATGTTGAAAAATCCCCGGCCGAGAGGTCGGGGATATGGTTTAGGGGGAGACGGTGGCTGAGGCTACTTTGGAGTAGTCGGAATGAGCTTTTGCTATGCGGCTAGCTCCGGTTTCATGTTTTAGAAGCATGGCTTGAAAAGCCACAGCCTTTTCGTCGTCTCCGAGTTCGAGACTTTTTCGCAGCTCTAAGTCTAGGACGTAGGCTGGAATAAAAAGCTTCTGCGTCTGCATTTTTTCTACCTCCTTATAGAAGCTTATGAGCATTTTAACATAAAAAATAGTAAAGTCAAGATTAGAAAATATAAAAAAGTCGAAAAAAGGGGTTGACTTTCGGGAATTTGTGCGATATAATGGGGGAAGTTTAAGCAAGTCGATATTTTCGACCTCTACAAAAAGAAAAAGGAAAGCGAGGGAATCTTTTGAGGTCGCTTTAACGGCTTCAAAATCTTCTTTTAAAACTCTCCTATTAACAATTTGGAAACGATAAAGATTTTAAAGACGGAATTAGTAGACGATTTTTAAACTTCGTTTGCTAGTTAAGTCAATGCATAAAAAGGTAATTAAGGGCACTGATAGTGGATGCCTTGACAATCAATACCGATGAAGGCCGTAGAAGTCTGCGATAAGCCTCGGGGATCTGACAGCGAGAAATGATCCGGGGATTGCCGAATGGGGAAACCTAATAC
>JAZUNE010000003.1:0-40855 GCA_045603985.1 Candidatus Nanosyncoccus sp. | reverse complement strand
CACTTGCTCTCTGGCCAAGTGTGTCAAGGAAACGGTGAAGCCCTGTTACCGCTCGACTTGCATGTATTAGGCACGCCGCCAGCATTCATCCTGAGCCAGGATCAAACTCTCCATTAAAGAAATACGGTTAGCGGGTCCTGCGGGTCGCTGTCCTTCCCCCAAAATTGGCAAGCAATTTTGGGGGTCCCCCTCCGCGACCGTCACCCGCTAACTGTATTGAATTATTAATTAAGTTTGTTCAACTCAAATTAAAATAAATAAACTGACGATGATTAATTGCACAACTAAATTGTTAAAATATTTCTAAAGACTGTTAAAATAACTACTCGCAGCTTTAGACTAGTATTAGTTTATCGCACCTCTTTAAATTTGTCAAGACTTTTTTTAGCCTTTTTGGACTTTTTTGGCCAAAAAAGCCAAACGAATGTAGCTCCGTTTAAAAGAAAGATTGCTCCTAGCCACCATGGAAACTCAACAGAAGAAGATTCTTTAGTGGGCAAGCCTGTTTCTGGCGTTTTTACGGGGGAGACGATAGGAGATTCTATAATATTTTCGGTGTTTGTGATTATAAGAATCTCCTCGTTTGTTTCTTCTGTAACATCAGCATTTATTTCTCCAAATCCGTCATTATCGCTAGCATCTTCTTCTGTCAATAACTCCGGTTCTAAATTATTGCTATTCTCTTCTACAGCAATATCTTCTGTTTCAAATTCGCCTTCTTCCCCGTTAGAAAATGGCAAATAAACCATGTCGCCGTATTCACTAAACATTACGCGACATTCTATACCATAATTATAATATGGCGAATCTATACAAGAATTATAGTCATAAGAGCCGTTAGTCCGACCGCCTTCGTTATCTCGTAAAGAATAATAGAGACGATGCACGGAGTCATCTACAATATTTCCATCTTCGGCAAAATATTCTAATTCTGTATTAGGTTCGAACCAATTAATCCCGTTTCTTGATTCGTTTTCATCCATGATAATATGGCTGGCAGAGATAACATCACCTTTATCCATAAGATAATATGGATACCGGTAGCCATAAGAAAGCCAGCCAGCGTTTTCGAGTGGATCGCCGACCCATTCTTCTATCCAGAGAACATAAAGATCAGTTATATAATGATATACATCGTATCCAAACATACGACTAAGCATTTTATCTTTATCGTTAAAAAATAGTTTAACGGAATTAGTACTCGGGTTAATAGATGTGACCATAAAACTAATATTTTCGAAAAGATCTAGGGCTAAGTATTTTCCGCCTAACTCAAGGTGTTCATAGTATAAACTTTCCTCACATCTAGTTCTACCAGAGCATCTTTCTTCTATCTCAGAATTCACTTCTTCCCGGAACTCTACCATCTCAGAAATGTCCCAATATCTTATCCCGTCAATATTTTCTTCGGCAAAAACTGACGAGGAACAATCATAGTTTATAAGAAATGTTATACCTAATATTAGACTAGTAAAAAGAATTTTCTTTTTCATATACTCCTTTTTCTACCGGCTATATATACCCGGTAGATAATTATTAATTTTTTGGAGTATAAGTATATTTAATTCTAAAATCAACCTAAAATTTTAATTTTTATAGCATGAGAAATATCACCTCTGGAAAAATATCTTAAAACGATACTGCTAAAAATAAGCAAAAGAAACTTAATATTTTATTTCTTAGGCTTTTTATCTACAGAAAGTTCTTCTTTTGTCTCTTCTTCGGGTAAAACGATGCCAAGAGAGGCAACAGTATCACCTTCGGAAAGACGCATAATACGGACGCCTTGAGTAGCACGGCCAAGCGTAGGAATTTCTTTCATCGCAATACGGATAGCTTGGCCCTTAGTAGACATCATAATTACTTCTTTTGCGAGCGGGTCAAGGGTATGAACAGCGACAATTGGGCCGGTTTTTTCAGTAACGGTCGCTACTTTTATACCAACACCCCCACGTTTATGAGGCGGGAAGTTAGAAACTAAGGTAGCTTTACCATAACCATTTGCAGAAACAGCGAGGAGCTTCTGCTTCGGATCTGTAATAACGTCCATACCAACAATTTCATCTTTCGGCCGGAGGCGCATACCACGCACGCCCATAGCAGCGCGGCCCATGGCGCGAACTTCTTTTTCATTAAACCTAGTAGCCTGCCCAGCAGAGGTAGAAATTACAATATCGTTCTCACCGGTAGTTTCTTTAACCCATTTTAATTCATCGCCAGCATCCAGTTTTATTGCAATTAGACCATTGCTGCGAACATTAAAGAAGTCTTTTATAGCAGATTTTTTAATAGTTCCCTTCTTTGTTGCCATAAAGAGATAGCCGTCGGCACCAGCGTCGCCTTGTTTAATAATTGCGGTAATTTTTTCTTCCGGGTGCATATTTAGCATATTAACAGCGGCGGTTCCCTTAGCAGCTAGAGAAGCCTGCGGAACTTCGTAGGCCTTCATTCTAAATAGGCGTCCCTGATTAGTGAAAAACAAGAGAAAATCATGGGAGTTTGCGGTTAAAATTTGGGCAATAACGTCTTCTTCCTTAGTCGTCATGCCGCGTTTGCCTTTTCCTCCTCTGTTTTGCTTCCTAAAATCGGTTTGTGGAACGCGTTTCATATAATTTTCCGATGTTAAGAGAATAACGCTTTCTTCTTCAGGTATAAGCTCTTCTTCAGAGAACTTACCGACCTCGTGATTAATGACTTTCGAGCGGCGCGGGTCGTCGTACTTCTCTTTAATTGCGATAAGTTCTTCTTTTACTACTCTTAAAACTTCTTTTTCATCGGCAAGGATAGCTTCTAATTTCTTAATTAATTCGTGTAGCTCCTTTAGCTCTTCTTCGATTTTATCGCGTTCTAGACCCTGCAGTCTACGAAGTTGCATCTGTAAGATAGCATTAGCTTGAATCTCAGATAAGCCAAAGCGTGACATAAGCTGTTTATCAGCGTCGTCGTAAGAAGCGCGAATAACTTTAATAATCTCATCGATATTATCGAGGGCAATCTTTAAGCCTTCAAGGATATGAGCACGTTCTTTCGCTTTACGAAGATCGAATTCAGTACGACGGCGAATAACTTTTTGGCGATGTTTAATAAACTCCGCTAAAATCTCTTTAAGCCCTAAGATACGCGGCTGAATGCCGTCGATGAGAGCCAGCATATTATAATGGAATGAGGTTTGAAGCGGAGTTAATTTATAAAGCTGGTTCAAGATTTTCTTCGGGAAAGCGTCTTTTTTTAATTCGACAACGACGCGAATCTTCCCTCTAGCTGATTCATCACGGGCGTCAGCGATATGATCTAATTTCTTCGCTAAAACTAAGTCGCGAACTTTCTCAATAAAATCTTCTTTACTCATTCCGTAAGGAACTTCTGTAATAACTATGTTGTAGCGACCATTTTTACGCTCTTCAATATTAGCTACAGCACGAATAACAACGGAACCTTTACCGGTAGCGTAAGCTTGTTTCATCGGGGCACCACCATAAACTTCAGCGCCGGTCGGAAAATCTGGACCTTTGACATATTTCATGAGGCCTTCGAGACTAATTTCAGGATCATCAATCTGGGCCACCGTTGCGTCGATTAATTCCCCGAGGTTATGCGGAGGAATATTTGTCGCCATACCAACCGCAATCCCCATCTGTCCATTCAAGAGAATATTCGGTACAGCAGCCGGAAGAACGGAAGGTTCTTTCTCAGAGCCGTCGAAATTATCTCTAAAATCAACGGTTTCTTTCTCGATGTCGGCTAGAAGCTCGGCGCCAACTTTATCGAGGCGAGCCTCGGTATAACGAGAGGCGGCAGCCTCATCGCCGTCCATCGAACCAAAGTTACCCTGGCCCTCAACGAGGGTGTAACGCATTTTCCAAGGTTGCGCTAGATTTACCATCGCGTCGTAAATCGAGGAATCGCCGTGCGGATGGTATTTACCCATAACTTCACCAACGATACGAGCGGATTTTACGGTTGCATGAGGAGCCCTCCAGCCGTTTTTATTCATAGCATATAATATACGGCGGTTGACTGGCTTTAAGCCGTCGCGAACGTCCGGGAGGGCGCGGTCGACGATGACTGAAAGTGAATACCGAAGGAAGTAGTCTTCCATTGTATTTTCTACAGTACGAAGTTCAATGCCATCTTCGGCGACAATTTCTGATTTTTTGTTATCTTCTTCCATATTTCCTCCTTAAAAATCCAGATCGTCAAGATTGACGCTAGCGGCGCGAGCTTGGATAAAGTTTTTACGTAATTCGGCTTGGTCACCCATTAATTTAGAAAAAATCGCATCAGCTTTTTCGGCATCATCTATATTAACTCTAACTAAGACACGGTTCTCGGGGTTCATGGTAGTTTCCCAAAGCTGCGATGCGTCCATTTCGCCAAGACCCTTAAAGCGTTGCTGGGCAGTGTAGCCGGCTTGCTTAAAGCGCTCGGCTTCCTCGTCAATCTTAACTCCAGCGGCTTTTCGCTCGGCAATTTTATCGGTTAAAGCTTTCTCGAGAGCATCTTCGTCATAAATATAATCAATTTTACGGCTATTCCCTGTTCCTTTGATGAGCCCAAATAGCGGGGGTTTTGCAAGGTAGACATGTCCAGCCTTAATAACATCAGGCATATAGCGGAAAAAGAAAGTTAAAAGTAAGGTAGAGATATGAGAACCGTCGACATCGGCATCGGTCATAAAGACTATTTTATGATATCTTAGGCCGTCGATATTGAATTGGTCACCGATACCAACGCCTAAACCTTTAATTAATGAGACAAGTTCGGCGTTAGCAAGCATTTTATCAAGACGAGCGCGTTCGGTATTTAAAACTTTACCTCTTAAGGGTAAAATCGCTTGAATTTTAGAGTCGCGACCCTCTTTTGCAGAACCAGCAGCGGAGTTCCCCTCGACGATAAATAATTCACATTCCTCAGCATTCCTAGAAGAACAGTCAGCTAATTTAGAGGGGAGATTAAGGCCCTCAAAGGCTCCTTTTCTAATAACATTATCGCGCGCAGCACGAGCAGCTTTACGGGCGCGAGCGGCGAGAGTCGCCTTCCCAACGATTTTTTTAGCAATAGCTGGGTTTTCTTCGAGGTAATAACCAAAATATTCAGTCATTACTCTATCTACATAACCCCTAACCTCGGGGTTCCCGAGTTTATTCTTTGTCTGTCCTTCGAACTGGGGATCAGGGAGTTTAACGAGGATGACGGCGGTTAATCCCTCTTTTATATCGTCACCGGTTAAATTGTCCTCTTTTTCTTTTAAGAGGCCGTTTTTTCGGGCGTAATCGTTAATTGTCCGATTTAGACCAGTCCTAAAGCCAACAACGTGCATACCTCCATCAGGGGTGAGAACGTTATTTGCGAAGGGCTTCATAGTTTCGGCGTAAGAGTCGTTATACTGAAGAGCAATTTCTACTCCTGTGTCGTTTACCTGTTTCTCAACGTAAAAAATATCATCAGAGAGGACTTCCTTACCGTTATTAAGCCTTTTGACGTAACTCTTAATTCCCCCTTCGAAATAAAACGATTCCCTAGCCCCCGTCCGCTCATCTTTAACGGTAATAAGAATACCTTTAGTAAGGTAAGCTTGATGACGAGCATAGGAAGAAACCCAGTCATAATCAAAGGTAGTTGTCTCTTTAAAAATAGCCGGATCGGGATAGAAAGTAATAGAAGAGCCAGATTCGCGAGGCGAACCTTTAGTGACTTGAAGTTCCATAGTGGGTTTACCTACATCGAATTCGATATGATGAGTCTTCCCATCTCGATAAACTTCAGCGATCATATGCGTAGAGAGAGCATTAACAACCGAAGATCCTACCCCATGAAGACCAGAGGAAACTTTATAACCCCCATCACCGAATTTACCCCCAGCATGTAAGACGGTCAAAACTGTTTCAAGAGTAGATTTACCGGTTTTAGGATGAATATCGACAGGGATTCCGCGTCCATTATCATCAATTCTTACTCCACCGTCCTTTAGAATAGTAATTTCAATTTTATTAGCAAAGCCCGCAATCGCTTCATCGACAGCATTATCGGCAATTTCTTTGATTAGATGATGAAGACCGTCATAACCGGTAGACCCAATGTACATCCCAGGACGCAGGCGAACTGGCTCTAACCCCTCTAGTACCCGAATTTCTGACGAATCATAAGCTTCCGCTTTTTCGGCCATTTATTTACCTCTTCTTAACTTTTTATCTCTATCTATTATACACCTAAACATTGGAAAATTCAAGCCTCGGCGGGGTTCTGTCGCGGATTATTTACTGCAAATGGTATTAATATTATTATCTTATTTTAAATACAGCTTCTTGTGGTTGTTCTTCAGGGGTAGGTTCTTGGGTAGGAGAAGGAGTTGGAGACGGGGGTGGAGTTATAGATGGGGTCGGAGTTGGGGCTGGAGGCGAAGCGGGGGCGGGTCTACTGGCGAGCCATTCGTCTAGAAAGCCTTTTTTAGGCGTTTTTTGGGGCTGTGAAGGCGAGATAGGGTTCGGAGCGGTATTTACAGCGGTTTCCTGTAAAGACGTCTCTAGGGGACTATTATTCGCTTCTGAAGCGGTTTCTAGACTATCTTTTTTTCCTTTTTCTGCATTAGACCAGCGCTCATTAATTTCTTTCTCAACTTCTGAGCGAGTTTTAGCGAACTTAGTGGCAGAATAGACCTTCAAAGTATTCATAAGTTCATCGTTTGGCTCCCCCATCGGCGGAGGAAGGCTGATAGTAAAGGGAGCAGACGGCATATCAAACATCATAACTTTAGTAACGGCGGCAAAATTAGGCGTTTTAGTTAAATCCTCGGCGGTAAAAGTAGGTGAAAAGGCTTTAACCATCAATTCAGCATCGGTCACCCCAATACGACCACAAACGATAGTCCCAACGTTCCCAAGAAGCGCTTCCCTAATCTTCTCAGTTAATTGCGTCATAAACTGGTTAGCGACAATAAGATTAAGGCGATATTTCCTAGCCTCAGAGAGAATAGATTCAAAAGAATCAGTAGCAAAATTTTGGAACTCGTCAACGTAGAGACAAAAGTCTTTCCGCTCGTCTTCGGGGATATCTTGCCTACTCATGGCAGCTTGTTGGAATTTCATGACAAAAATCATACCTAACAGATTAGCGTTGATGTCACCAAGGCGACCCTTAGAGAGGTTGACGAGGAAGATTTTTTTGTTGTCCATGATTTCGCGGATGTTAAAACCGGATTTAACCTGACCAAGAGTATTTCGCATAATGGTATTTGCTATAAAGGGGCCCCATTTACTCGAGAACCAGGTAATAACCTCGCCAGCGTCGTTAGATTTTTGAGAAGCTGGAAACTCTTTAGTCCAATAATCATAAACGGCTTTATCGGTAACATATTTAAGTTTAGATTTAACAAATTCGGGGTCGGTAAAGCATTGAGGGATATCAATAAAGGTCGCGCCGGCGGGATCAGACATTAGAAGAAGCGCTGCATTTCTAAACATGTGTTGGCCACGAGGCCCGAAGAACCCTTGATTTTGAGGGTCGAAGAGGGATTGGAGCATACTAATTCCCTCTTGAACGATAAAGTCCTTTTGATCCTCATTAGCGAATTCAAACATATTCATACCGACAGGGTGTTCAATATCGGCCGGATCGAAATAAATAACATCATCAATTCGCTCCTCTGGAACGCGTTTTAAGAGGGCTTCGACGGCGTCACCGTGCGGATCGATAAAGGCGAAGCCGCGACCATCACACATATCTTGGAAGGCAAGATTTTCGAGGAAAACAGATTTACCCATACCGGTTTGACCAATAATATACATATGACGACGCCGGTCTTTCTCTTGAAGATAAATCGCCTTTTTAGCTCCGCGAAATTCATTAGTTCCAAGGAAAAGTCCCTCAGTAGCGAGCTTAGCCGGTCCGTCAACCTGTTTAACGAGTTGCCTTTCGACGCTAGAACTAGGGATTGCGCTCTGTTCCGGGAGATGATAGATAGAAGCTAGCTCAACACTGTTTAAGATATTAGTACGAGTTTTTAGCGGGAAAAAGCGGAAAGTATAGTCGACTGCAAATTTTCTTTGATCTTTAAAAGGATTAACCTTAAAACCGTTAAACTCTGGGGAGTTAAACTGGGAAAAAGCGGAAATAATACCGCCCATAATCGCCTCAGAGCGATCTTTTGCCTTAGAGCTAGCTACTACGCGGATAAGAGTTTCGAAGGCGGAAAAGCGCATTTTGTTTGTAATTGCTGCAATTTCGTCTTGTTTTACGTTAGTAACTGTAGTATGTTCGGTTTTTTCGTGTTCTCCGGGGACTTCCCAGGGAGCCTTCAAAATATCTAGAGCAATATCTCCAATGCTGGCTCCTACGGTCTTAGTTTTTGTTTTCCCTTTTTGGATACCTTCTACATATTCTTTAGCTTTACTAGACCAATTTTTTTGCGCGGGGCGGAATAAAATTTGTACAGCAGCTCCTTCATCTTTACTCACATTAGAGAGGGCGTTCAAAATCGCCATCGAAGCATCGCGTTTAGTGTCTTCATAAGTCGCAATCGGATAATAATAGTCCTTATTTAGAGTTAACTCTGCCCCAGAGATAGAATTAACTCCTCCGCCACCTTCAAAGATATTGTCTTCATTTTTCTCCTCAATACGAGCGGTAGGATAGGCGGATTGAATCGCTTGAATAGCGACCTCTTTTAGAGAAGCGGGGACAATTGCATAATATTTAATAAATCCTCCCTTTGAGATAATTTCGAAGGAAAAATGTCGTTGTCCGTAAAGCCTGGTCTTAAATCCTTTAGTAGCGGTTGAATCCAGAATAGAATACATGACTTGGGCTTTAGAGATGGCCTCGTTGGCAATATCGCGCTTATCGCGCCCGCCCCCTTCAATATCGTCAGTTGTAGGAGGAAGATGAATGAGAAGGGGGACCATTTTAAGTCCACGTTCATATTTTTTTGCCTTACGCATTTTAGAAATTCTTGAGGCTAAAATAATAGCAACAATAACAAGAAATACCCCGACAACCATCAATACTACCACCCAAGGGTTCATTATTTAATTCCTCCAATACTCATTTTGCCCCCTTATCGGACCTAACAGCCTCTCTAGCCTCGGAAACAAAATCATAAAAACTAGCAATATCACCATCTTGGGCTAGTTTATTTTCTTCTGAATTAATAAGATTAAGCCCACCAGTTGTTATCTTATCTCCAGTAATAAAATCTCTTTTACTAAGGCTAATATCTTGGGAATCAGGTTGAGGGACGGTCTCTTCGGCTTCTAGTTCTACCCCGGGAGGCATTTCTACTCTGATAATTTGGTCAAGTCGTTGATCTTTAGGTATATACTCTTTAAAATCTGCCGGATTTTCGATGTTGGACGATAAAACATTACTCCCTACGCTACGAGGATCTCTTTCGGGGCCTTCCCCCCAGGCTGAATTTGTTAAATCTAGATTATTTTCGGGCTCAATACTCTTTTCATTCTCAAAGTCCGCCCCAGCGCCAGCAGTAAAAAAAGCTTGCCTATTATCAGGGTTGCTCGGTTGGCTAGTTTGAGTATAATCCATATGCTTATTTTACCACATTATAAACGTTTTGCGACTAAAAATTCCGCTAGGGATAGAAAAATAATGATAAGCCCGACTGTCCAAAGACTAATTGCCCCGAAAGAGCGGGCCATAAGAAGCATGATTGGGCCAAACGCCATTACCGCTGAGTAAAGATAATCTTTTTTTCTCATTTGATTTTTTCTTAAGGCGAGATGTAAAAACGTTTGAAATAATAAAGAAAAGACTCCGAATATGGTTATGTATAATGTTGTAAAAAATAATAAAACTCCTAACGGTCCACTTTCCGTAGGAGATGTAAAAATTAACATAAGAACTAAGGCTGCGAGTCCAATAGCGCTTATAGAGATAATAATGCGGTTATGCTTCATACCTTCATTATATCATATCTAGTTGTTGCCCCCAAGTGTTTTGTTTAATGGGGGAGGCGGGGGGTTATCCGGTGCTAAAATTCACAACTATTGACCGCAACCCTTATCCCGCTTTTCCCTTTTGACCGCTTCACGCTAGGTGAAGCAAATGTCCTTGTTAGCATTTTCTTTCGCTCTTGTTTATGCTTTTTTTATAATGTACTAACGAAAGATGGCCTAACGCGCTCTACGCTATTAGTAGCTTTTAGCGGAGCTCTAGGTAATTCCTATTTTGTAATTTATGGCTAGAAATTACCTTTTTGCCCGCTAAAGTTTACGGTTTATTTCTAGCTTTTTTTAGTTTCCTTTTCATTTTTTACCTTTTATTTTTAGTTTTTATTTTAGTCATCTCGACTGTTTTTATGTTAGCATAAATTTTTCAAAAAATCAATAGATTTATTCAGGTTTTTTAGAGTATTTTTTACAACGATTACGCTATTTCTTCCCTGTTCTAAATTATTGTTCAAAATGTTGTAGATTTTACAACAATGACAGAAGAAATAAAAAAATCTTACTTGGAAGAGTTTCTATTTCTTGTATTATTTAAGATATTATGATAAAATTAGTAGTAGTTGGGGCTGACAAAGCTTAGACGAGATATTAACAATTATGATGCGTGCCGATTGAGTACCGTAAGTATTAAATAAGTGCTAAAAACACTAAAACTGCGCATGTTATGTACATGCCAGCTTATGCCTAATTATTATTTCTAGGCTGGTTCTAGTGTAAATTTCCGTAGCATTAGAATTATCATACGACGGAAATATGATTATTTAGTTGGCGAGAAATAATTAGAAAACTTTTGCCACGGCTTTTGTTAGTTTCGTTTTCTGTAGCTAACAATATAAGCCAAAATAAAACACAAAACTATGCACGTAGATTCATGATCCAGTGATATTCCGGACCCGGAGGCAGTATCCGGCAGCTCCACCAATAGCTTAAACTTTCTTTTAAAAATAAAGTTTAGCAAAGAAACTAGTATTAAAATTGTTTTGGAAGTCAAACCCAAAACAATTTTTGTTTTTTATCCAAATCGCCAAGCGATTTGGATATAGAAAAAGACCGGTAACTGCGAGGAAAACCGGTCTTTTGTAGAGTGTGGAGTTATTTTGGCTAAATTTTTGTTTTTACCTTTTGAATAATTTTTTTATTCAAAAGCTATCTCTATAATATCGCGAAAAAGTGCTAATGTCAATAGATTTTTTGAACAATTTTTGTATGTTTTTTAGCGAGTTTTCCACAAGCTTTTTCGAAAGGTTGAAAAAATAAAAAGACTGTGATAGTTAGATGACATGATAAGTAAAATACATTCTGCAATTCCCTACGGCTTTGAAGGAAAGTTGGTTGAAGTCGAGGGAGATATGAATCGTGGGCTACCAGCTTTCAATATTGTCGGTATGGCAAATAAAACTATCAACGAATCTAAGGAACGCGTACGAAGCGCAATTGTAAATTCGGAATTTAGTTTTCCGGATAAAAAAGTAACGATTAGCCTTGCGCCGGCAGAGCTTCTAAAAGATGGGGCATATTTAGACTTACCGATTGCATTATCAATTTTAATTTTATCCGGACAGCTTTTAAAAAGTGATGTAAAAGATAGGTTATTTGTTGGAGAATTATCGTTAAACGGCGAGATTCGGCCGATAAGGGGGGTTATAAATATAATCGAGATAGCGAAGAAAACCGGCTACCAGGAAATTTTTGTGCCGATAAAAAATTTATCGCAGGCATCTTTAATTCCTGGCGTTAATGTATATGGGGTAGACACGCTCCAAAACCTTTTTCTAGCACTAAAAGGTCAAATTGAGCTAAATTCTATGACTGGAGACCTAACAACATTAAAAACAGCCAAAAATAAGCCTTCTGGAGCGATTTTAGACCATGTTCGAGGCCAAAAAATGGCAAAACGAGCTATAGAAATAGCGATTGCGGGACATCACAACATTTTAATTTCAGGACCGCCGGGAGCAGGAAAAACGCTTTTGGCGCGAGCAGCGGCAAATTTATTGCCGGATTTAACCCCCGAAGAGATGGTTGATATTACTAAGATTTATTCAATTGCTGGTCTTTTAACGGGGGAAATTATGGAGGAGAGGCCTTTTAGAAGTCCTCATCATACAGCGAGCGCAACTTCAATTATCGGGGGCGGATCGGTGGCGATACCTGGAGAAATTTCGTTAGCACATAAAGGGATTCTATTTTTAGACGAGATTCCGGAATTTCCGCGGTCAGTTTTAGAAGCCCTTCGACAGCCGCTCGAAGATAAGGTAATCTCGATTTCTAGGGCGAATCGAAAAACAGTTTACCCGGCAGATTTTATGCTTATCGCGACGATGAATCCTTGCCCTTGTGGTTATCTTGGAGACCCGACACATGAATGTAAATGTACGGAAATACAGATTCAAAATTATCGGAAAAAATTATCGGGACCGCTCTTTGACCGAATCGATATGAATATTGACGTAGAAAAAGTTGATAATAGCGATCTTTTGAAATCACTACCTGAAGGATTTAAAGAACATAATGTTGTAAAAAATAATATAACTGAGGCAATTGAACGACAAAGAGCTAGATTTAGACATAATGGGATTTATAATAGTTCCCTTTCTTCTTTTCAGGTTTCAAACTTATTAAAGCTCGACTTGGAGGCGAAAAAATTATTAACTAACGCTTCAGAAAAATTAAATTTATCGGCAAGGTCGTATTTTAAGACGATTAAAGTCGCCCAAACTATTGCGGATCTTGATAATTCTGAAACAATTTTAGCAAAACATTTAGCCGAAGCACTAAATTATCGAAAGCGGTAAACTCTGGGCGGGTCCTGCCGGCGACTCTCCCTCCCCAAAATTTTGCTTCGCAAACATTTTGGGGTCCCCTTCCGTCGCCGGCACCCGCCCATGTCAATTTACCTCTTGCATATTCTTTAGGATTTTGGTATAATCAGTATCAGGTTAATTCAAGAGAAGAAAGGACTATTATAAAAAACAATTCACGCACGCGGTTAAATGGAGAAATTCGTTATCCGGAGGTGCGCGTTATCGGTTCTAGTGGTGAGCAACTAGGGATTATGTCTAGTCGCGACGCTCAACTTCTCGCGAAGGAACAGGGAGTAGATTTAGTAGAGATTGCTGCTAACGCTAATCCGCCGGTCGTTAAAATTATTGATTGGGGTAAGTTCCAATATCAAAAGATGAAAGAAGAGGCTAAAAATCGGAAAAAAGCTCGTGAAAAACAATCAGAGCTAAAACAAATGAAAATTGGTCTCAAGATTTCAGACAACGACCTTAACATTAAAGTCCGGAAAATGCGTGAGTTCTTAGACGATGGCGACCGAGTAAAGATTTTAATAATCTTTCGTGGTCGCGAAATGGCACACAAGGAACTTGGAAATGAGCTTTTAGACAAAGTTATTTCCCTGCTTGGTGATGGTATCGTAGTCGAAGGAAAGGCGCAGATGAACGGGCGGAACTTGTCGGTACAAGTTCGAAGAAAATAATCAAAGTAGGTTCGAAAGAAGTAATTTCCTACTTCAACGGCTCTTTGGTAGCTCTTTAGGCTCTGTTGTAATTTTTACAAAAACAGATAGCCATAAGCAATATTAAACTAAACGAAAGGAAAATTTATGCCGAAATTAAAGACGCATAAAGGTACCGCAAAACGGATTAAAATTACCGGAAGCGGTAAGCTCGTTCGTGAACGGGCATTCGGGAATCATATTCTCGCTAAAAAATCTAAAGCTAGAAAACGCAACATGAAAACTGCTGCGGTGATTGAAGGCAAGATTGGTAAAAATGTTAAGAAAGCGTTGGGGGTATAATTATGAGAGTTAAAAGAGGAGTCGCGGCGCACGCGAAACACAAAAAGACTTTAAAAGCTGCAAAGGGCATGCAACATGCTAGAACCCGTAGTTTCCGATTAGGGAAACAGGGTGTAATTAAGGCTTTACAATATAGTTACCGAGATCGTCGAAACCGAAAGCGAGATTTACGCGCTTTATGGATTACGCGTATTAATAATGCTTCGAGAGAGCTCGGTCTTTCCTACTCACAATTAATCGCTGGAATGAAGGCGAAAAACATTTCGCTCGATCGGAAAGTTTTAGCTGATCTTGCGGTGAATAATCCGGAAGCGTTTAAAAAAATTGTTAATACGGTGAAGGAGAAATAAGATGGCAATTTGTGAAATTTCTGGTAAAGGAAAAATGTATGGTCATAACGTATCGTTCTCCCAGAGGCATACGCGCAAAGTTTTTAAACCAAACGTCTCGAAAAGAACTTTAATTATTAATGGCCAAAAAGTAAAGTGCAATATCTCAACTTCGGCGCTTAGGACCTTGAAGAAAAAAGGTTTGATCGAGAGCCCGAAGGCCCGCGCCGAGAAAAAAGCGAGTAAATAAATTTCTCGTTGATGACAAAAATATCGCTCCTAGGGGCGATATTTTTGATGAATTTTTGTTACTATTCGTAACTATAATTGTCAAAAAATCTCCCTCTCGGGAGAGTTTTTGATATGAGCCGTCTATAAGCCGGGTTCTGTGACTATATATAATATATAGTCGGCGACCATCTATCTTGGCGTCACATTGCTATAACGCTCTAGCGGTGAGCGTGCGTCTTCGAGCAGAAGCTGATAGCACTCCTTGCAACAGGTAGGGTTTGCCTCCATACCGTATCGCTACAGTATGCTGTGGGCTCTTACCCCACTCTTTTCACCCTTACCCTGCACCCCGAAGGGTCCATCGCCTCGACGGGTCCTGCCGCGCATTATCCCCCAAAATTTTTGCTCTGCAAAACATTTTGGGGGTCCCCCTATGCGCGTCACCCGTCGATGAAACCTTCGGGATACAGGGCGGTATAAGTTTCTGTGGTACTTTCCCTATCCTTACGGACGGTCGCTGTTAGCGACTACCCTGCTCTATGTTGCCCGGACTTTCCTCTTATATAATGCGGTCGCCTTTCAGGCTCAGATATATTATAGCATATCTATAGCCGAATATCTAGTTTTACCAGTGGGACTTGAAATTTTAAGCACGTCATACGCTGGGCGGGTCCTGCCGGCTCTTTTCCTCCCCCAAAATTTATGCTTCGCAAAACATTTTGGGGGTCCCCCTCCAGAGCCGTCACCCGCCCATATTATGCCCCAACTCTATCTTTGCCGTTACGGCGAGAGGCGTTATGTTCGATATATTCGATAATTTTTGAGGCGACGTCGCGGCCGGTGACTTTTTCGATACCAAACCCAGGGGAGGCATTTACCTCGAGGACTAGCGGTCCGCGTTTTGAGCGCATAAGATCGACCCCACAAATATGTAGCCCCATAGCTTTAGCGGCTTTGAGGGCAACCTTCTTTTCTTGGTCGGTTAATTTAACGGGGGTGCCAAGTCCGCCCTGATGAAGATTAGAACGAAAATCATCGTCGAGGGAGGCTCGTTGCATTGAAGCAATAACACGATTCCCTACTACAAAGGCACGGATATCAGTTCCAGCAGACTCTTTAACAAATTCCTGGAGTAAAATGTTTGTCCCATCTTCGTTATAGAGGTAGAAAGCCTGGAGAGCAGATTTCGCGGCTTTTCTAGTATCAGCTAAAATAACGCCGTTACCATGGGTTCCGGTTGCAAGCTTAATAATAACAGGGAGACCGATTTGCTCAAGTAAATCATCGATATCGGAAGTGTTGCGCGAAACGAGGGTTTTAGGAGTATCAACATCATATTTCGCAAGAATCTGAGCAGCACGAAGTTTATCGCGCGCACGAGTAATAGCTACAGAGGCGGCAGAAGTATAAACGCCTTGCATCTCAAATTGACGAACGACAGCACAGCCGTAACGAGTCATATTATTAGAAATTCGGGGTAAAATAGCATCAAACCCTTTTAATTTTTCCCCTTCATAGTAAACATCGGGATGTTTATCATCTAACGAGAGATAACAATTCTTGTACTTAATTACCCGGACGTCGTGCCCGCGTTTTTTAGCTTCTTCGACGAGGCGTTTAGTAGAATAATTCCCTGGACCATTGGATAAAATTGCTAATTTCATATTAACTCCTTTCTCCCTCAATATATTTTTGATGAAATTCGTATGGGTTATTTTCTAATTCTTGATTTAAAATAGAAGTTTTTACAGCTTTCGGGCGCTTAATGTTTTCCTTAGTTACGTCAACAAGAAAATTCCCTTTAAGAGTACGTCGACCAATTAAAACTGGGAAATTATTCCTGGAACGATTAGCGAGAGTGAAGGTTGTTTCAAAAGTTTTACCCCCTATAGTAATCGGTAAACTGACGCGATAACGGATTTGTTTATCACCATGAGAGGAGCGAACGGATTTCGCTTTATAATTATTAGTTTCATATTTTCCCCCGGTATAATACGGAGATTTTTTATCAAAAAGCGTAAAAGCGAGGGTGCCGTTTTCTTGCATATCTATGTTAGATGCCCAAATCGCGGAAGAGTCGGCGCCAGTATCGATTTTCGCAGGAATATTTTTAATTCCGGCAACATTAACATACTCAGTAGAACCGAGAATAACTAATTCAGAATGTTTTTTATCCGTTAGCGCCATATCTTTTCTATTATATCATAGAGAAGCGTAAAAGTCAAGATTTACCTCTGTAAAGTTTCATCGATAGCAGCGTTAGCCTCGGAATCAGCAATAAGATTTTGGCTACGAGAGACATGCGTAAAGGAAACGGCGTCAAAATTTTTTAGTTTTTCTTGAATATCTTGATAAATCGGCATTACATCTCGATTTTTGACGCGGAAAATACCGTTAAGTTGGTTAACGACCATCAGACTATCTGATACAAAACGAACTGTTCTATATCCGAGTTCGATGGCTCTTTCAATACCCTCATGCATAGCATAGTATTCGGCAACGCGAGAAGTAGCAAAACCGATAAATTTACCCCTTCGTTCAATAATTTTCCCGTTATTGTCATATATACAATAGCCAATTCCCGATGGACCGGGATTTCCTCTCGAAGCGCCGTCGACATTAATTATAATACTGTTAGCAGTATCGCGAGAAGAGACTCGATCGGAAGGGACCTTCCCTTCTTCTATCTCTAGAACTGAGGCAGTTGTTTCGTCTAGACGGATATTTGAACTAGATAAGTCCTTAACAAATTTAAAGGCACTATATCTTTCGCGGGGGGTAGGTTTAAGTTCTCCGTCTACCCCAAGTTCATATACTATATATAAATTACTAATTTGACTTGAGCCTTCGGGGGCTAAGAAAGTAATGACGTCTTTTAATTTTATCCGCGAAGCATTTAGACCGGTGTACTCGGTTAGGGATCGGGCCATTGCCTCTTCTGGCTGCTCGCCAAACTTAATTTTTCCAGTCGGAAGCTCCCAAAAAACGGGGCCCTCACCATTCCCGCGGAAACGTTTAAAAAGGAGAACGCCGTTCTCGTTTTTTATTAATCCTACTACTCGAATTCTTTGTTTCATTCCCACCTCTCTTTATTATGAAACCCTGTCAGCCTGTTTTCCCCGTAATATATACAAGGTGGGTAAAATCTTATGCGATACACCCACGGGTGTAAGCCACGAAATCCCTAAAACAAGATTATTCAGGAAAATCTTGCGCCAACAGGGCTTAATACCATTATATCATACCTTATTTGAAAAATAAAAATTGCTATAATGGTATATAAAGTGTTGCCGCAATCGATAAAATTACTTGGAATTAAACTTTTTAAACTTGCTTGAGGTAAAAATTTGAAAAAATAATTTGATGGAATCCTTCCGGTATTTCAGTACCGGCTTTCCATCACTATTTTTTCAAATTTTTAGCCTTTTTATAGCAAGTTTAAAAAGTTTAATTCTGCTAGAAATTTTATAAACTTCACTCTATTTTCCTACAATAATGTAGAAAAAGTTGATGATTCCCTGCATGCCGTTTAGCATGAGGTGAGAGAAAAGATCGCCAAAGAGGAAGATGAGGAGATAGACAATAATGAAGCCGTAGCGTTCGATTTGAGACAGGATATTACGGAAGAAATCTGGAGAAATAGCGTAAAGAATGCGGGAGCCATCGAGAGGAGGAATTGGGATAAGATTAAATAACATGAACCCTAAATTAATAAAAACTAGTTCCGTAAAGATAAAATCTATAGTTTCGCCGCCGGTCCCATAAAGGAGGCCCGTAAAATGTCCAATTAAAAACGATAAAAATGCGAGCAAGAAATTCGTTAGCGGGCCGGCGAGAGCGACGAGCGCCATTCCCCATTCGCGCCCTTTAAGATTATGATAATTAACCGGGACGGGTTTAGCGCCGCCAAAAACCGGGGCGCCGAGTATGTATAATATAACTGGAACTAAAATCGACATATAAGGGTCGATATGTTTAATCGGGTTAAAGGTTAGGCGGCCCGCATCTTTTGCGGTTCTATCTCCGAGCCAGAACGCAACAAGACCGTGTGCTAATTCATGCAAAATTACCGAGCCAACAACGATAACTAAAATAATAATTATATACCCGAGATTAAGATTCATATTTTACCACTGACGGGTCCTGCCGCGCATTATCCCCCAAAATTTTTGCTTCGCAAAATATTTTGGGGGTCCCCCTATGCGCGCCACCCGTCATATCATACATTAATTTAATACCACTACCTCTTTAGTCGCGGGGAGACTGTCGAGGTTTTTGACTTTTAGCTTTTTCTCAGTACGGGCGGAAAGCTTTAGTTCGGAGACCATACCGTCAACATTCCCCATCGCAATAATTAGCTTCGGTTCAAGTTCGCGAATAGCCCGAACGGAAGAGGTACAAAGAATATCAGCGACGAGATCGTCAAGATTTTCTTCAATCCCACCGATAATTCCGACATGAACTCCGCCGATTTCGACGTCATAGATAGTTTTTCCACTTTCGGTAGCAATACCGCGAATACTAACATCGCCGATTTCGAACTCTCCAGGTCCAGTAATTTTTCCGACGGAAAGACCGGCATTAATAACCGCTTCAGCAATGTTAAATTTAACCGTAGTTTTCTTCGTAATTAGTGTAATTTCATCTTGGGACTTACTTTCTATTTCGAACATATTACTCCTATTCTTTTATTATTTTATCCGGATCAATAATTTCGGTAATTTCCATCTCAAAAACTTCGGAGATAAAGCGGTCATGAACACTCTTACGATAGGTAAAATCATCAGCAGACATAATAACGTAATTAATCGGTTTTCCTTGTTTCTTTTCAACTACTTCGGCCCAACGGGTAAGTTTTTTAGTTTTATCATTCCCAATAATTAATAAATCGATGCCGTCTTGTCCAGGAAGACGATTAGTTACGACTAGACCTTTAAGATAATTTTTGACTGGTCGGCAATACCCTTCCCAAGTCGTTTCTTTAACATCTTTCTCGCGAGCTGTATCAATTTTTTTAGAAAAGATATCAACTAGCGGACGGGAGAAGGGATGTTTGCTGTTAGCTGAGTAATAAACTTTATTGTCGAAAGTTTCGTTTTTAATAATCCCAATACTTTCTAGATTAAGGAGTTCCCTTCGGACGGAGTTTATCTGCTCGTCGATAACCCTAGTCATTTCGCGGACATAAAAACTTTTTTCCGGATTTTCAAAAAATAGCCTTAAGAGCTTCGCTCTAGTTTTCGAGCCGAATAATTTTTCGGTCGGGGTACTATCAACTTTACTCATTCTGTATATATTTTAGCACGAAAGGATAAATTTTTTCAAGTTCTAGCCAAATAATTTCAGGGTTACGCTTAAACCAGGTAAGCTGACGTTTAGCGAGATGCCAGTCTTCGTAAAAACATCTCTTTTTTGCCTCATCTAAAGTCATTTCGTCGTTTAGATATTTCCAAGCATATTCATAAATATCGCTCTTCATTGCTTGACTACCCCAGCCATATTTCTGAACAAGTTTTCTAGTTTCGTCATATAATTCTTTTCTAAACATTTGGTCAATTCTTTTATTCAGTCTAGCGCGTAGTTCTTCAGGGGTCCATTTTATACCAATAATGAGAAAATTGCCTTTTACCTCTGTTCTGTCTGAACAAGTTTTTTGTTCAAAATCGCCGATTTTCTCGCCGGTAGGGCCTTTAAATTTATAGTCATAAATTAGCGCATCAATATATAATCCTGTTCCGCCGACGATAATTGGGAGCTTTCCGCGAGATTTAATATCTTTAATTTTTTCTTCGGCGTATTTTTTCCAGTCAGCGACAGTAAAACGTTCGCCTGGCTCGACAAGGTCTAGGCCGTAGTGTGGGATGCCCTGCTGTTCTTCCTTTGTTGGTTTAGCTGTGCCGATGTCCATGCCTTTATAAATCGCCCGGGAGTCGACCGAGATAATCTCACCGTCTAAAGCCTTCGCGATTTTAATAGAAACGCCAGTCTTGCCGGAGCCCGTCGGACCTAGAATAACTATCGCTGACGGGTCCTGCCGCGCATTATCCCCCAAAATTTTTGCTTCGCAAAACATTTTGGGGGTCCCCCTATGCGCGTCACCCGTCATGATAATTTCTCTAGGAATCCAGCGAGGGCGGTAAGGTTAACTTTTTCTTCGCGGTCGCGGAGGCGGACGGAGACGGTTTTATCGGCAGCGTCTTTCGGGCCGACAACTAATATAGCTGGGATTTTGAGGTCGGTTGCGCGTTTAATCTTCTTCCCTAGCGAGTCGGCGGAATCGTCGACGGAGTAGCGAATTTTGTTATGCGGGAGAACGTCGTTTAGTTCGATTTTATCGAGAACCTTAGTAATCTCTTTAACATAATCGCCGGTTTTATCGTTAACCGTTAAAACGCGTACGTTTTCCGGAGCGCACCACATCGGAAGCCAACCAGCAGTATGTTCGAGATAGACACTCATAAAACGTTCAATTGAACCGACTAAGGCACAGTGAATCATGATTGGGGTCTTTTTCGAACCATCAGCGTCGGTATATTCTAGCTCAAAGCGAGCAGGTAAAGCATAATCTAATTGGACAGTAGCGAGTTGCCACTCACGCCCGATAGCGTCAACGGCCATAAAGTCCATTTTCGGCCCATACATCGCAGCTTCGCCAATTCCAATAAAGTAATCCATCTTAAATTTATCTGCCATATCTTTAATCGAAGACTCAGCTTTCTTCCACATCTCAGGCGTCCCAATATAACCATCTTTATCATCACGGAAAGAGAGGCGAAGTTTCAACTTCATGTCAATTTTCGCATATAAATCCTTCGCGGATTCAATTAACTCGCCGAAAATATCGCCGACCTGGTCCTCGGTACAGAAGACATGCGAGTCATCTTGCGTAATAGCGCGGACACGAGAAAGCCCGCCGAGTTCGCCCTTACGCTCGTCACGGTAAACCATCGTCGTTTCAAGATATTTAATTGGTAAATCTTTATAAGAACGCGGGGAGCTGGCGTAGATTTGGGAATGATGTGGACAGGAGACCGGTTTTAGGGCAAGATGATCACCGGATTCTTGAGAAACAAATTGAAGCATCTCGGGGAATTTTTCGTAGTGACCAGAAGTTTTGTAAAGTTCAATATTCGCAATATGAGAAATACAAACCTTTTTATACCCGCGGTTAATACGATAACTTTGCGCAAAATCATTTAATAAATCGCGCAAAATAGTTCCGCGCGGAGTAAATAACGGTAATCCGGAGCCAACAAGATTAGAAAAACAGAATAGATCGAGTTTTGCGCCGATTTTACGGTGATCTCTCTCTTTTGCTTCGGCTTGCCTCTTTTCATAAGCTTCGAGTTCTTCTTTCGTAGAAAAAGCAAGACCATAAATACGAGTTAGCATTTCCCTTTTCTCATCTCCGCGCCAATAGGCGCCGGCGATATGGTCTAACTTAAAAACTCCGAGATTTGAAAGGTCTTTAGCGTGCGGACCTTTACAAAGGTCGGTAAAGAGGTCGCCGAGATCGTAAAAAGAAACTTCTTCGTCTTTTGGCAACTCTTCGATTAGTTCAACTTTATAAGATTGTTTATTGTCTTTAGCCCATTTTAAGGCTTCAGCCCGAGAAACGATGCGTTTTTGCATTTTTAATTTCTTTTTGATAATTTCGCGCATCTTTTTTTCGATTTTTAATAAATCAGCATCGGAAATTTTTGTTTTACCGAAATCAATATCATAATAAAAACCGTTTTCGATCGCTGGGCCGATACCGAATTTTACATCCCCGTAAAGCTCTTTAACCGCTGCAGCGAGAACGTGGCTTAAGGTGTGGCGCATTTTTTCCAAATCACTCATTTTAACTCCATTTTACTTTAGTATTATTATAGCACAGATAACAGGAGTTAAACCTGTTTTTATTAAACTAATTAGCCTAAGAAAATAAGAACCATTAACGGCATCGTAACGACCGAAAGGAGAGTCGAGACTGCGACGAGTTCCGAGGCTTCGATATTATTCCCGCCATATTCAGTTGCAAAAAGTCCGAGGGAAGTCGCGGTCGGGAGAGCTTGGATAAGAGTACAAACGCTAATAACTTCGGCTGGGAATTTAAGCCAAGTTAGAAGAAGAAAGGTTACGACCGGTCCTAGAATAAGTTGAATTAATGCGACAACGACAAGGCGCCACTTCGTAAAAATAGTTTTAAAGTTGGCGCGGGATAACATGAAACCGATACAAATGATCGAGAGCGGAGTAGTCGCTCCGCCGACAAAACTGACCGCGTCAGTAATAAAACTCGGAAGACTAAAGCTTGAAAGAAAAAGAACCATCCCAAGAAGAACAGCAAGGATGTTTGGGTTAGTAACAATGCTTTTTAAAAGTTTTAGCGATACTTTACGTTCGAAAAGCCAAATTCCATAAGAAAAAAGCGCAATGTTAAAGGCGATAATAAAACCACAGTAGGCGATAACCCCGGAAGGACCAAAGGTATTAACTACGATCGGGTAGCCGAGAAAAGTTGCGTTATTAAAGATAAGAGCAAATTGCGACTCGTAACGAAGACCGCCTTTAAACCACCATTTATTAAAGACAGCTTTTGAGAGAAAAATTAAAGTTAGCATAATTAGAATACCAGCAACGAGCCCGGAGAAGAAAAGATTTAGAGAAGCCTCGTCATATTCCGACGGGAAGGCGGAAAAAAGCGAAGCGGGCATAAAGACGGTTAAGAGAAGGTTTGTAATTTGTTTATTAGTTTCGGCACTAATTATTTTTTTCTTACCGAGGAAAAACCCGAGAATTAGGATAAGTCCGATTGCGCCGAGGCGGACATAGAATTGGCTAAGTTCAATTTGCATAAATCCATTTTACCATAAAATTATTTATGTTTCTTCCCTGCTCCGCCGCGGAGGTTAAGAATTTTACAAGTTTTACGGATAGTGTCGTCGAAACTATCATAAATTTTTAGATTATGACCGAAGAAATTTTTTAATTCATTCTTGATATCGTTAAATTGGGAGCAGGCGAGAATAACTTCTTCGGGGTTAATGTCTTCTTTATTAATTAAAATTTTAAGGGTTTCTCGGATTTCAAGCTCCGATAATTCCCCGTCGTCAATTTTTGCCGGCCAATCATCGAGAGCTAAGGTTTTAGTTTTACGTTTAAGTTGGAAAAGAAAATTATAATAGTTGATTGTATGCGTGACTGGTTTAGTAGTTAGGATAAGAACGTCGCGCTTAATAAAGGTGTCGGGCTTTCTAAGATTTAGCCCAAGGAATTTTTGGTTTTTATATTTACGTTTAAAATATTTAAGGCTTGTTATTGTTAAAAAATAATTTGCAAAGATAATAAGATCAACTTTATTAAGATAAGGGCGAAGGGCCGAGCGGGCGAGCTTTCGGGCAGATTTAGAATTAGACTGAATCTTATCGGCGTTTCGCCAATCAATTACTCGGATTACTTCTATAATTGGGAGCTCCTCTTCGAGCTGATCGGCAAAAAATTCTCCACCATACCCGCAATCAAAAACAACAACTTTTAACATTCTTTCCTTCCCCCTCCACTTTTTTAATCTTAGCATGAATCTTTTACTAGTGATTTTTGAAATTTCGAGTTTTGCAACAAATGTTGCATAACTTAAAATTTTGCGAAAAATTACAGAGGTAAAAAAATGACAAAAAAAATAAGTCCCAGAGGGACTTCTTTTATTTGCTGGTGGGTTGTGAGGGGCTCGAACCCCCGACCTTCTCGGTGTAAACGAGACGCTCTAGCCAACTGAGCTAACAACCCACCCCGTAATTATAACTCAATTAGCTCATATTCGCAAGAGCCGAGGCCGAGTTCCTCGGCGTAAGGGAGGATTTCGCGACCTAAACGAGAGTCGATACGTTCTTGTAGTTTCTTAGCGCCGGGGTCGTTTGAAGCCCAAATCATATCAATAAAAGCTTGGTCGTTTGCAACTGGGTCGAGAGAGGCGACGATGCCGAGGTCGTCCATAACTGGATCGTCTTGGTTAGCGTCGCAATCACAGCTAAGCGATAAGGCATTCATAACCGTAATATAAATAATTGGTCTTCCCTGCTCCTTTAAATAATCAGCGACGGCAGTCGCAGCTTCGGCCATAGATTTAATAAAGTCTATTTGTTCATGTTTATCTTCCCAACAGGCTTCGGGGTCTTCGGTATGGCCGGCGGAATGAATATAGGCTTTACCATTTCTACTGGCGATGCCGATAGCCTGATTCTTTAGGTTTGCACCAAATCCACCCATCACATGCCCTTTACCATGCGCAAGATTAACGATACTGTCATAATTTTTAAAATTTTCGCCAACAATATCATATTTTAAATACTTCCCTTTTTTAATTGGAATCTTAAACTCCCCGTTAGCGTCCATAATGTCAACGGGAGCAAATGAGCTAAAGCCATGCTTCTCAGCGACTTTAAGATGATCTTCGACGGTATTCCGAGCGCCGGGATAAGCAGTATTACATTCAATAATCGTACCATTTAGCTTTTTTACAAGCGGGCCAATAAGGTCGGCTTTTAGATAACCCTTTGCGCCATCTTCGCCGGTCGAGACTTTTACGCCAACTTTACCGGGTAGTTCTACGCCTAAGGCTTCGTAAATTTTGATTAAACTCTCAGGTGTGATCTCTTTAGTAAAATAGACTTTGCTCTTCATAAGAACTCCTTTTCTTTATTATATCATATCCATTATAGGGGCTAGGCGGGCTTTAGCAGAATTCGTTAAATAAATAATTTTATGAACAGTCGGAAGAATCTCATTTTTATCAGCGCCTTTAAAAAGCCAATCTTCAATAATTCCAGAAATTTCTTTAGTGTAAATTATAAAAATCTCATTATTAATTTTCTTAAGATTCGGGATTTTTGATTTTGACGTTAATAACATTTTTTCAATTAAATTTGGGCTACCGTATTTAAGCAAGAAAATAATAATTTTATAGTGGGCCCTTAGAAAAATCAAAAATTTTTGATAAAATTGTTTTAATCTAACCTGTTTAACCCCTTTGAAGCGCTGCACAAATTTTTTATACTTTTTTAAAATATAGCGCTCATAATCGGGGGCGATTTCATAGATAGTATGATGATGGCGATAAAGAGTAGAGCGTGAAATACCGGCGAGTTTAATTAGTCTTTCGGCGCTGAGTAATTCCCTAGCCGTAAAAAAAGCTAAAATAATCGCTTCTTCAGTCCTTCTAAATCTTTTGTTACGTAGCTTTCTCTCTGTAATCCTCTCACCCATTTTTAAGAATAAAGTAACTATTTTTTAACAATCTTTTTCGTGACGTCAAATTTTTCCATATAAAGCCCGAGCATAAGGCGAGTTTGGGAATAAAAAGCGGCAAGAGATTGATAGAGAATCGAGGTAATTGGCATAAGAATCCATTGAACGAGCATTAAAATATTCTTTCCCTTTTTATATTTCGCGGGGCGTTTCGGGAGAATTTTAAATGAAACAAGAACCGAAACAATAAGACCGATAGAGGCAAAAGTCTCAACAATACTAACGATATTCGGAAGATTATAAGCGACCATCGTATGAGAAGAAAGATTCATGATCATCGGAACCCAACCACCAAAAGCAACAATTGGAGCGAGGATAGCGAGCGTAATATGTCCATCTAATAGGCGCCAGAATTTCGGAAAAAGTTTCCAAAATGGCATAATACGTTTATCTTTACGGACAAAAAGCCTAGAACCAACATAAGCAACATCGGAAGCGCCATAATACCAACGGCGGACTTGGACGAATTGTGCTTTAATTGTTTTCCAAAAAGTTTCGTCGATTACGGCGTCTTGATAAATAGGGATACGAATCGGGAGGACGGAATAATCGCCATCGAAAAAGAGGAGACTGCGCCAGTATTGGTGGCCATCCTCAACGATAGTACGTTTACTCCAGAAATTCATCGCTTCGAGGGCTTGGAGGGGCTGAGAGTGAGAAGCGAAGTTGCGGAGGATGTGTGGACGCATGGTTGAAATAACGTTAAAGAAGGAATTTGAAACGGCAATAACGCGAGAAGGGGCGGGAGCGTCCCAAATATTATTTGTAAAAAGTGAAACTGGCTGATAGCTGAGACGTTGGCGGTTTGGGTGCGTAATAAATTCATAAGCAACCGAATCAAGATATTTTGGCGCCATGCGGTTATCGCTATCTAAGGAAGTTACGATAATGTTTTCGATTGGAAGATGTTTGTCTTCAACGTATTTAGCGAGTATGTGGCCAGCGTAGGTAAGGTTCGGACCTTTTCCGACGATTTCGCCAGGGAGATCTTTTGGATGTTTAGAAAGGAGGAAGTCTTTAAAAACACCTTTGTATTTCTTTTTAAGACTTTCAGCAATTCTTTTCATCTCTTCCCCGCCCCGCTCTTCATAAGCGAGCGTAAAAATAATGTGGTTATTCGGAAAGGTACTATTTTTTACGGCTTCTATCGAGGGGCCGAGAACGTCTTCGCCCTCGTTATAGGCGGTCATAATGACAGCGTGATAAATTTTAGAGGGGTTCGGATATTCATTCCCCATAGCGGCCATCATCTTAAGGTTAGCGACGTGCTCTTCAAAATGATAACTTTTATTGTTGTCATCATGAAGGCGCTCATAGGCTTCATGAGGGTTTCTCAAGTCTTCCATCCGGCGACGCCAATCAACGCGACAGGCGCGTTTAATAACCTCGTAACCTTGGACTGTACGATAAGCAACCCCGATAGCCTTAACGAGCGTAGTTGCGATTAAGAAGAATAAGTAAATTGCGCCAAGAACCGGATCGACCCAAGATAAAATGAACAATAAAATTATAGCTCCGTAAGAAATAAGCCCGGGAAGGATTTCTAGAAAACGATAAAGTTTCGTACGTTTACCCTGGGGAATTTCAAGATTTTTACGCATTAGCCTTCTCCGAGGAGGCGGATTAGAACTAATAGGGTACCGAAGATAAGACCGGTTGTAGTAACGAGAAAAAACTTTGTCATGCCCCCGCCTCGTTTATGAAAAATACGAAGAGCAAGGAGGTTATGAAAAACGCCGAATAGAATTGCTAAAGACGGGAAAGCCAACATGTCCATCCAAGTTCCGTCGCGGTAACCGCCAATATCGCCATAGCCGATTTTAAAAACTGCGGTATCGGGGTTTAGGCTAATGAATGAAAAAATTAGAAGGCCAATTGAAAAAAGAAGATTAAAAATCATTAGGACAATAACGCTACGGTCGGTTCGATATATATCAATAAGGGTTTCTTTAAATATTTTCATAGTTATTTTGTAATTTTTTCTACGATAGTATTAACGTGTTGGATAAACATAACGTCACCGATTACGCCAAATACACCGGCGATGATCATCATCCAGCCAATAACGGTTGTAACATTATTAAAGGTGACGAAAAAGCCGAGGATAAGGATAACAAGAGCAAGAAGAAGAACATATTTCCAAATAGAAATGCCGGCGGAGTTAAGTTTAATCGCGGTATTTATTCGAGCGAGAGCCTCATAAATTAAGAAGATACCGACAACGATGCGGAAAATATTAGCAATATCTTCGCCTATTACAAGAGCGGCAATACCTATAAGGATAGAGATGACGCCCATAAGGAGATTGTTATTAAAGAAGTCGTTTTGACCCTTTTCGAGAAAATAATTAATAACTTGAAAGGCGCCTTTAACGATAAAGATTACGCCGACAATATAAGAGACAACTTTTACCATAGTTTCCGGCCAGGCAATAAAGAGTACACCGAGAATTATAATCGCGAGCGATTCAAGCGCTGAGCTCCAAGCTGACTTTTTTATATCGTTGCCAATTTGTTCAATTGGACGCTTAATAATTTCCACCTTTGACATATTTTTCTCCTTAGCTGTTTTCATTATATCACATTTGTGCTATAATGAAACAGGTGCCGTTGTAGCTCAGTTGGCAGAGCAGCTCATTCGTAACGAGCAGGTCGCTGGTTCGACCCCAGTCAACGGCTCCATTTTTTGTGAAACAAAAAACTTCAAAAACAAGTGGTCGGATCTCGCTACGCTCGATGCGACCCCAGTCAACGGCTCCATTTTTTTATGCTTAGAACTTTATGTAAGTGCCGTCGGGATGATAGGAAGCGTCGTCATGATAGCTGAAAGCGTGTGAATATGTTCCGCGTTCG
This sequence comes from Candidatus Nanosyncoccus sp., assembly GCA_045603985.1. Taxonomy (GTDB): domain Bacteria; phylum Patescibacteriota; class Saccharimonadia; order Saccharimonadales; family Saccharimonadaceae; genus Nanosyncoccus. The sequence goes on along the minus strand of JAZUNE010000003.1, from coordinate 12,390 downwards.
GCGTCCTTCCAAAAATAGATAATAGCATGACGAAAGTCGCCGTCGGTGACGCGGTTATTATCCTCTACGGAATATGGGGCAAAGTCAAAGGTAATATAGAAAACGCCGTCTTCGTCGGATACGCCGTAGCCGGTAGCCTGTTTAATAGTAGGCTGATCAGCAACAGTAAATTCCATGTCGTTGATATATTGCTTAGTAATATGATCAAAAACGGTAAGTTTAGCGGAATTTAGGTTGTTGGATTCGAGGGTCTTGAATCCGTACATTGAAACTCCATATACGACAAGCAAGGCGAGCGCTAAAATTGCAGCAATCCAAGTAGATGGACGGCAAAGAATCGACCTTGAATCATATTTTGATATTTTTTTAGATTTAGTAGTCTTCTTCATGGTTATTGCTCCTTATGCTTATTATTATATCATGCTTTGCGGGGTTTGCGTTTTTTCTTAGGGCGGCGTTCTTCGGGAATTCTAAGCGCACGAAGGAGTTTCGAGCGGGCGTGTGAAGTAAAAATTTTATCAAGCCAAGAAGATTTAGGGGTTTGATTCTTCGAGGTCAGGATTTCGACAATGTCGCCCTGTTCGAGTTTTTTATTGAGGTTTGACATTTTACCGTTGATTTTTACTCCGACGACGTGGTCGCCAATTTCGGAATGAAGCTTATAGGCGAAGTCTAGGGGGAGAGCGCCTTTCGGAAGATCTAAAATATCGCCCTTAGGGGTATAAACGAAAATTTTGTCGGCGAAAAGGTTAATTTTGAGTTTTTTAAGGTCAACCTTCTTCCCTTCGCGAAGACGAGCGGCAGTCATTTGAAGCTCGGTAATCCAGAGGAGGTTAGTCGGAAGGTGTTCGATTTTTCCCTGTTTATAATTTTCGGTCACTTTTTGCTCATTATAATAGAAACTAGCCGCAAGACCGCGTTCGGCGTATTCATGCATTTCCCTAGTACGGATTTGGAATTCGACGACGCGTTTGTCTTTTGTGATGACGGTTGTATGAAGGGATTGGTAACCATTTTGCTTTGGGATGGCGATATAATCTTTGATCCGGCCACCCATCGGGGTATAGAGAGAGTGGATAATGCCGAGCGTAAGATAACAACTAGTAATGTCATCAACGATAACGCGGAAGGCAGTTAGATCGTAAATTTCATGGATGTTTTGGTTATGTTTAGCTAGTTTTCGATGGAGCGAATAGACAGATTTAACACGACCGGATATTTCGAAATGAAGCTTTTCTTTTTTTAGGGCTTTTGCGACTTCTTCTTCGATTTTTTTAAGGGATTTTTCGGCGGATTTATTATATTTTTCGATTAAATCTTTTAATTCTTCAAAACGTCGGGGGTCGACATATTTAAAGGCAAGATCGGCCATTTCTACCCTTAATCGCCCCATATTCAGACGGTCGGCTAAGGGAGCGAAAACTTCGAGCGTCTCTTTCGCAATTTTCTTTTGTTTATCGGGAGGGAGAGCAGAGAGAGTCCGAAGATTATGGAGACGATCGGCGAGTTTAATAATTAAAACTCGGATATCGTCCCCTAATGCAATCATAAGCCTTAAGAAATTATCTTTCGTCGCAGGAAGATAAGTATCGATATCGCGCATACCATCGCGAGCGGTAGATAACTTAGTTACGCCGTCGACGAGAAAGGCAACGGGTTCGCCAAATTCTTTTTTGATATCTTCTAGTTTAAGGTCAGTATCTTCTACTGTATCATGAAGAATGCCGGCAATAATTGTATCTTCGTCCATGCCCCATTCTTCGAGAATCTTTTTTACAGCCAGAGGATGAACAAGATAGGGCTCGCCGGTCTTACGGAATTGGCCTTCGTGGGCATTTTTTGCCATTTCGATAGCCTTTTCGACACGCTCGGAATTTATTGTCGGTTTCATATATCTATTATAACAGAAGTCGTAAAGTTCGGGGGATAACTAGAAAACCGAACATTAGTTCGGTTTTCTAGTTATGGCTAGTACTTTATTAGTTAGTGATTTTTGTTTTACATTGGTATCCTTTCTTTTTTTAAATGGTTCAAAATTAGAGATTTATTACGCTATTACGTTATTTTTACTAAAGATACTAAGGATAGTTTGGCCACGTTTTAAATTTCTAGATTTAATCTTTTCAATACTTTCTTTCGATATTTCGACTGGCGAGATGTATTCCCTCTCTTGTTTGTTGTTCCCATAAGTTTCATAATCGATATCGTCTTTCCAATCTGAATCAATTACTTTCGTTGGGAGATCTAATTTTTCTGTCATTTTATTTTTTCCTTTTTTATTATTTTTATTTTTGTTGCTACTTGTTAGAATGTTTGTTTTGTTTTCTAACTTATTTTGAGTATAGCACACTTGGGCGAAAATGTCAATAGTGTTTATGCTTATTTTTGGAAAAATGTCAAGTTAACAGAGGTAAAATATAAAAATCTTAGGCGGACCTCCCGTCCGGGACGGGCGGACTCCGGTCCGTAAGATTTTGAAATTTATTGGGCGATTTTACATTTTGCGGAAAATAAGATTTTTGTATTTTATTTCTGGGTTCTCTAATTGGTTTTTTCTAAACTAATGGTGATGTTTTCGGAGCCGACTTTGGCGATCTTGTCGTGGGCGAAGTTTTGATTTTTGACTAATTCGGTTGCGCCTACTTCGGATTTAATAAGTTTTACATAGTCGCGAGGAGGGTTAATAGAGAGGGAGAGCTTAATTTCATCGTCTTGGCGAAGGCCGGCATGCTTACGGGCGGATTGGACGGCTCGAATAATCTCGCGGGCGATTCCCTCTTGTTTAAGCTCCTCTGTAAGAGTTTTATCGAGCATGAATTTCTTACCATTTTCGACTTTTTTCACGTTCACCTCATCGGCAATGATTTGCTCATAGAAACTATCAAGTTTATCGCCATCATAGGTAAGTTTAGAGAGCGGTTGGCGAATTTTAATTTGTTCTTCGGTCTCGGATTTTTGCATTCTTAGGGCTAAGGCGTCGGTAATGATTCCGCGGGTGCGCATCATATTGTTTAGGATTTCGCGATCGATTTCGCCGGCGGCTGGCCAATCTAAGAGATGGACAGAGTCGGTATTACCAGTCATTTTTTGATAAAGCTCTTCAGCGAGGAACGGAGTAAATGGTGCGAGAATTTTGCTTAAATAAATTAATACATAATAAAGCGTAGCGAAGGCGGATTGTTTATCCTGCTCATCGTCGTTTTTACTAAAGCGGCGACGGGAGCGGCGGACAAACCAGTTTGAGAGGTCGTCGATGAATGGCAAAACATTCTCTAGCGCTTTCGGAATATTATATTCTTCCATGCCTTCGGTAATCTGATTTCTAAGCTCGTAAAGACGAGAGATAATCCAGGTGTCTAGTGGATTTGTGACATAATTTCGAGACGTCCTCGACGCGCAGTCGTCATTTTCACAACGGGTCAGGCGGGCTCGTCCAGGTATTTCAGTACCTGATACTCGCCCGTGACCGTTGTCAAAATGACTGCTGGCGTCTGCGGATTGTCTCGAAATCATATTCACAAATCCTTCGCTATCAATATCTTCGACTTCAGCGTAGGTAGTGAAGAAGTCATAGACATTCCAAATCATCGCGAGTTTGCGGTTCACGTCGGAGACGTCTTTGTCGAGGAGGGCGAAGTCTTCGCCCGATAATACTGGGGAGCTAAGGAGTAAGAAGCGAAGGGCGTCGGCGGAGTATTGGTCCATAAGAATATTCGGGTCGGTATAGTTTCCGAGGGACTTAGACATCTTTCGGCCATCATTCCCCGCTAAGGTACCGGTAGTAATAACGTTCTTATAGGCGTTTTTCGGACCGTTTTTCGCTTTTTCACCAAAGGCGCCGATTTCGGCGAGAGTCGTATTTACCGCATGGACATAATAGAACCAGGCACGGACTTGACCGACATATTCGACAATGAAGTCGGCGGGATAGTTTCGTTCGAACTTTTCTTTATTCTCGAAAGGATAGTGAAGCTGGGCGAAAGGCATTGAGCCGGATTCGAACCAACAGTCGAGCACCTTTTCAATTCGTTTGAAATGCTCGCCGTTGAAATCGAATTCAATTTCATCGACCCAAGGGCGGTGGTAGTCATCTAATGTTTTTCCAGAATATTTTTCTAACTCTTCATAAGAGCCGATTACTAGCACGGTGCCCTCTTCGGATTTCCAGACCGGCATGGCGGTAGCCCAGAAGCGATCACGGGAGAGGTTCCAGTCGGGGGCGGCTTCGATGTTTTTAGCGAAGCGACCATGTTTCAAATAGGCTGGGAACCAGTTGATATTCTCGTTTTCCTCTAACATCATTGGTTTTTGGCCTTCGATGTCGAAGAACCAAGATGGGAAAGCACGATACATGATGCGTTCTTTGCTACGAGGGTTGAAGGGATATTCGTGCTGGATATATTCAATTTTATAAACGATTCCCTTTTCTTCGAGGCATTTAGCGATGAATTTGTTGGCGGCCCAAATCTGGATGCCATGTTCGTCGGTGTCGCGGACGCCGAGGGCATGGAGTTTGTCGGCATATTCTTCAATATAGTAGCCGTTTTCATCTAGAGTGTCCACGAAGCCGATTTCGTCTTCGTGTTGCTTATAAAGTTCGTAGTCGTCTTCGCCGTAAGCTGGGGCGATATGGACGATCCCGGTGCCTTCTTCTTCGCCGACAAAATCAGCCGTGAAGACTTTGCAAATAGTACCGTCTAACGATTCGTATTCTAAACCGGCGAGGTCTTTGCCCTTGAATACTTTCTCTGGACTAGCTGAGCCAAAAAGTTGCTCGGCACGTTTTGTGGCGACAATCATTTTTGTGCTATCTATATTATATATACCGTAGTCTAAGTCGCTGCTAATGGCGAGGGCGCGGTTGCCCATCAAAGTCCAGGGCGTAGTTGTCCAAGCAAGGAAAAATACGGCGGAATTCTTTTCATCCTCGAGCCCACTCGCCCGCCCGTCTTTACGGGGGGCTCGCTCTGCCGTCGCCGGCTCGGCGACGGCGAACACGCTCTCGGATCGAAAAGAATTCTGCCCGTTTACTAATTTGAATTTGACGTATGCGCTCGGGTCGGTGACGGTCTGGTAAGCGTCGTTGTCCATAGTGACTTCGGCTTTAGAGACAGGGGTAGCGAATTTAGTATCATACATTAAAACTTTACGGCCTTCGTAAATTTTACCGGCATCGTAAAGCTTCTTAAAGGCCCACCAGACAGATTCCATAAAATCCTTGTTCATCGTTCGGTAAGCATTATCAAAATCAACCCAACGGCCGACGCGGTCAATAGTCGACGCCCAAGTCTCGGAGTTCGCAACCATAGACTCGCGGGCTTTAATAATATAATCTTCAAGACTCCATTTCGTGCCAATTTCGCGGCGATCTTTAATACCGAGTTGCTTTTCAACAAAATTTTCAGCTGGAAGACCATGACAATCCCAACCCCATTTCCTTTCAACACGATAGCCGTTCATAGTCCAGTAGCGCGGAATAGCGTCTTTAACGATAGAGCTAAGGAGAGTGCCGTGATGAGGGTTACCTGTAATAAAAGGAGGTCCATCATAAAAAACGTAGGATTTATCGATTGGCCTATTCTCAACCGACTGTTCAAAAGTTTTATTCTTTTTCCACCACTCAGCGATGGCTTTTTCGTATTCGACAGCTTTTCGTCGTTCTCCAGCTCTATATTTCATAGAAATATTTTATCACTTTTTTTGGTGGATGTCGAGCTCGGTGTAAGGGAGAGCGATTTCACGCGAAGCGAAGGCACTCACGACGGCTCCTAGGCAGTCGCGACGAGTTTGAAGCTGGTTCATTGGGTCGCAGGTAATTTGAAATTGATAATTAAGCGAGGAGTTAGTAATACTAGCAACGCCTTGATTAAGAACAGAAGTAACATTCGGGAGAGTAGTAATACTTTTAGTAATTTCAAGTATGGTATTATTAGCTACGGAAGGCTTAATACGCAACGGGAACGGAACGCTAAGATATATATATCCGGTTAGAACTTCTACTTTGTCGATATTACGGTTTGCGATCGAGACAATATTCATAGTATTTATGTCGCGAATTTTAGTAGTACGGAGATTAATAGAAGTAACCTGTCCGACGTTATCATCATATTTAATAACGTCGCCGATATCATAATAATCGTCGGCGACGATTTCTAGACCGCGAAAAATATCTTTCATCGCGTCCTGGAGTGCAAAGCCGATAACAATACTAGCGATACCGACGCCGGCGAGCATCGAGCTAACGTTAATGCCGAAGGCTTGAAGAATGATAAGGATAGCAATGATAAGAATGACTGCTAAAATAATACTGCGAAGCATCCGGAGATAAGTTTTACGCTTTTTTGCGGAGAAAACTTTAGTAGATTTTTTATTTATATTAAGATTACTATTTTTGCTCTCACTCATGCTTATGATTATATCATATAGTAGAGCACTTCGTTTATAAGCGGGAGACTTTTCCCGCGCCAGGAAGCTCGAACTTCGCCACGAGGACCGAGGGCGAGAATTGTAGGATATTCGACAACATCATAAGTTTCGCAGAAGCCGATATTTTCGTCGGGGTTCATAGTTTCGATTTCACGGCCGGTTTGGCGACGAAGGTTTTCAAGCCATTCGTCAACCGACCTCGTATAGTCCTGATTATCTCTATAGATACATATAACTCTCATATGTTCTTTTTTCTCTTTTGTTCTTTTAAAATATTTTCGAAATCTTCAAGGGTTTTAAATTCACGGAAGACGGAGGCGAAGCGGACGTAGGCGACTTCGTTAACTTCGGCAAGAACGTCGAGGACGGCTTCGCCGATTTGTTTAGAAGTAACTTGATCAGTATTATAAGAATATAAAATATCAGAGGCGCGGTTTACGACGTCTTCGAGTTCAAGCTCGGAGCTAAAGAATTTACCGACGCTACGTTTTACAGCGAGGAGAAGTTTATCACGATCGAAAATTTCTTTATTTCCGCTACGCTTAGTAACGGTTAATTGCGGCATTTCGATTCGTTCGTAAGTTGTAAAGCGAGAGCCGTCGCTCGCTTCTCGGCGACGGCGAATCATTTTTCCATCAACCGTCTCGCGGCTTTCTAGAACTTTACTGTCTCCGATTCTAAATCTTTGTTCCATCCGCGCCACCTCTTTCTAATTAATTATTTCCGTTTCCTATTCTTCAAACGCTCGCGCAAGGACGGCGGAACGTCCATATCATCATCACTCGGGGTTGGTTCCGGTTCGGGTTCGTTTTTAATCGAGTCCCACATATTAGATTTATTCTCAAGCGCAAAATCTTTCGCCTCGGCAACCGGTTTTTCGTTTTTCGGACTCTTAGTTTCGGGCTCGGTCGCCGGTTCGGGTTCGTTATAATAATCCGAATCAAAACCGGTGGCAACTACTGTAACGATAAGTTCGTCTTCTAGTTCAGGGCGAATCGAGGCGCCGAAAATAATATTCGCGTCCGGAGAAACGGAGCCAGTAATAACTTCAGCGGCTTCTTGAACCTCGGACATTGACATATCGTAACCTCCGGCAACGGAGAAGAGAACTCCGCGAGCGCCTTCGATTTTAACTTCGATAAGCGGGGATTCGACGGCTTGTTGCGCGGCGATAACAGCGCGATTCTCGCCAGAAGCGCGACCGATACCCATTAAAGCAGAGCCTGCGTTCTTCATAATCGCTTTTACGTCGGCGAAGTCGAGGTTAATGAGAGAATGTTCGGTAATTAATTCGGAAATACCTTGTACGCCTTGTCTTAAAACATCATCAGCAATTTTAAAAGTCTCAAGAAGCGGAGTCCGCGGGTCGATAGTCTGTAATAATCGATCGTTCGGAATAGTAATAAGGGCGTCGACCTGTCGAGCGAGTTTATCGATCGCAAGGTCAGCATTCGCCCGACGACGGGCCCCTTCAAACGTAAACGGCTTCGTCGCAACGCCAACGGTTAAAATATCTTTCTTACGGGCTTCTTCGGCAACAATCGGACCGGCTCCAGAACCGGTACCGCCTCCGGCACCGAGAGTAATAAAGACCATGTCGGCGCCATCTAGCGCTTTATCGATTGCTTCTCTTCCCTCTTCGGCGGCCTCGCGACCTTTTTCGGGGTCACCGCCGGCGCCAAGACCTTTTCCAATGTGAACTTTAATATCCGCAGGAGAATGATGCAAAGCCTGAGCATCGGTATTTATCGCGACGAACTCAACGCCAGAAAGACCAACCTCTTTCATTCTTTCTACCGCAGAACCGCCGGCGCCGCCGACACCTACAACTTTAATACTGGCTTTACTTTCCACCTCTGTCGGTTTTACCTCTGGCATAATAATCTTCCTCGCTTTAATATAATTATAGTATATACCTAATTAACAGGAAAAGCAAGAGAAAAAGTAATTTTAAGATAATTCCCTTAAACGGTAAAAGTCGAGTATAGAAACGCAACTTTAGAAAAGTTTTTGCCGACCGACTAGAACTTCGAAAAAAGCTTCTTAATAAAGCCGATGGGAGATTGACCGAGCTTCGCGGAGGATTTAGAGGATTTTTTAGACTTCTTACTTACGGGGGCGGAATAGAGACTATCTTCGGCGGCAATAAGAGCGAGGCCGACGGCGACGGCGAATTCGGGTTTTTCGACAGCATCAGAAACTCCGCCAAATCCCTTCGGTGTACCGATTTTAACGGAGGCTTCGAGGACTTTTTTCGCGAACAGCTCAATATCGCGCATTTTCGCTCCACCGCCGGTTAGGATGATTCCTTCGGGGAGACGCTGATCATATCTCGCGGACTTAAGTTTTTTACGAACTTCGCCGAAAATATCTTCAAGGCGGGCTTTTACGACCTCTTCGACTTCTTTACGTTCAAAGGCACGTTCTTTCCCTTCCTTACCAATTTTAATAACAGGACTTTTTTCAGCATCAAAATTACCGGTCACGAAACGGATTTTAATTTCCTCAGCGAGGTCGGGGTCAATCGCAAGGACAATTGCGAGGTCGTTTGTAATATTGTTCGAACCGGCCGGAACAACGCCGACGTATTGTAAATCGCCTTCTTCGTAGATTGCGATACTAGTCGTCGCGGCCCCGAGGTCGATCACGGCAACGCCGTTTTCCTTTTGTCTCTCGTTTAAAACAGCTTTCGCGGAGGCGACGGCGGTCGGAATTAGTTTTTCAGCATTTACATCCGCGGTTAAAGTTGCTTTTTTAAGATTTTCAACGTTCGGAGTTAAAGCGGAAATAACATTCGCGCGCATCTCGAGGCGAGCGCCGGACATTCCGAGCGGATCTTTAATCCCGCCTTGGCCATCTAAGGCATATTCTAGGGGGATTACGTCTAAGACGCTCCGATTCGCCGGAATACGGCCGGAGACGGCGACGTCTTCGACGCGATCTAAATCATTTCCATCAATTTCATGTTCAACAGTTCCGACGGCAATCATGCCTTCGGTATGCGTAGAGATAACGGTAGAGCCGTTAATCGAGACGTAAGCGGAGCGGACATCGTAGCCGCCCATTCTTTCGGCATCGCCGAGCATTTTATCAATACTACTCGCGGGGCCAGTAAGATTCGCGGGGATACCTTTTCGCATCCCGGTAGACTTCCCTTCGTTATAGCCGACTATCGCGACTTCGCCAGCTTTATCGACCGTCGCTATTATAGCGCGGACGTTTTCGGTCCCGACGTCTAGGCCAGTTACAAAGCGTTTATCGTTATCCATGGTTTTATTATAACATACTTTTTGGAACAATAGGAATAGGTTAAAAAGTTGTGGGGTGGGCGGAATAAAAGCGGAAGTGCACGCTTCTAAAATACTAAGGAGAGTCAAGGACGCAGCGAATAGAAAGACCATCGGATCGAGGACTGCGAGTAGTAAAAACATTGCCTTCTCCGTTATTCCGCCCTACATACATGCGCCCCATACTGGTATATGAAGATTGTTCCTGATAAGTAGAAGACCAGAAGAAGCCTTCAGCACCTTGATACATCAAAGTTTTAATATGACTATAACCAGAAAAATACCCAGCTGGCAGTATAGAGAGAGCTGTTTGAAAAGCATTATATTTATAAAGGAAAGTAGAACCGCCTAAGGTACCACCACTACTATATGAATTAAAAAGCGCATAATATTCACTATACCAACCGGAAGTAGGCAAATGCCAGCCAGCAGGACAGATGTCGCTATCTATGTCGCGAAGTGTGTCAGTCGCATCTATTCCTATCCCGGAATAACAGTACGACCCAGCTGAAGCGGCGCAATAATTGTAGTAGGCACCAAGCTTGCCAGAGCCATAGCCGAAAAGATAACCAGTCGGAGCGACGGTGTCTTTAGTATAAGAGCCAGTCCATGTATTGAAGTGGCTATCGGCAGTAATCGTGCCACTGACGTTTACTAGCGGGGCGGAGAGACTTGTGGAACTGCTCCAGTTAGAGCCCGTAAGGCCAGTGATAGCATATTGGTCACTAGAGGTACCGCCACCATTCTTCAAATAGTTAAGTGAATCAGCGTCAGCGTTAGTGTTAGAAGTGCTAAGAGTATTAATCACATTAGAATCGGTGAGATCTAAGCGAAGGTTGTCTAACATCCAGACATTGCCGTCGCAGAGTTCGGCGACCCAGTAAGCTTCCTCGTCTCTTGGATCGTAGACTAGTTGGAGATTCTTAGGAGATTCGTTTAAGCAGGTGCTAGATATCGAGCCAGAAGCAGAAAGAGTAGTCATATCTGTAGAGGTAGTTTGACCAGTCAGAGTAATTGTAGCGTCTGCGGTTACTTTGTAGGTAGTAGCTGGGTAAGAACTATTTTTCAGTGTACCAGCAGTAACGGACCACGAATAAAAACCGGCTTTAGAAGGATAATCTCCACCAATAATGTAAGAACGATTTTCTATAGCAGTAACCGTATCGCCATCGCCATAAGCCGTGCCATCAAAGTAAATAGCGGATACATGAGGACCTAACGAGAAAGTGATAGTATAAGTTTTATCCCATATTGCATAAAGCGTAACTGCTGAGGTCGTATTTAAAGCAGAAACGGAATAGGTCGCTCCGTCCGCATAGCTTGTTCCACTCCCATCTGCAGAAGTATTCCAGCTATTAAAGGCGTAACCAGAAACTTCGTAAGCGTTAGCCGTTAGGCTAGCAGAAGAGTTCCCATTAATAGTTTGGTCGCTCATAGTTCCACTAGCAGTAGTGCCAGAAGGAGCGTTAGCATCAAAAGTAATGGTTTGGTTCATAGCCCATTGCGCATAGAGGGTTAGTTCAGTAGTTTCAGTCCCAGTAATAGCATAATATTTTGCCGAATCAGCGTAGCTCGTTCCACTGCCATCACTCTCTGTATTCCAACTTGCAAGTGTATAACCAGATAATGTATAAGCATTAGAAGTTAAGGTTCCCAAGGTATTCGCAGCAATATCTTGTGTGTTCATTGTCCCTGTGGCACTATCATTGTTCTTGTCAAAAGTAATAGTAGTTTTACCAGTGTTAGACTGTCTGGCGATACAGCGGATAGATTCTCCATAACTTCTAGTAGCATAAGTGCTGGTAGAATATGGGAATAAATTACTGCTTGTAAAATATGGTGCATAAGCATAAGTTCCATTATAAACTGTACTTGTCCAATAATCACCATAACTCTTTGGTTGAAATACGGCGGCCGCCGTTCCGCTTCTATAGCCAGCTCTTACCATATAAAGCGGGTTTGTTCTAATCGCATTAAAGCCGCCTACGTTATTTGTCGTCTTATAAGTTGCACCGGTAGTTGAGCTTGTCACCCAGTTAGTAGCTACACCTTCCATTATCCAAGTATAATTTATCTCGCTATAATAACCGGTAGCGGTAGTGGTAGCAGTAGTCTGTCCTTCTGGTAATCTCCATCCTGCTGGGCAAATAGAGTTACCCATTACTGTTCTATTAGTCGTTAGATTAGAAGTAGTATTAGAAGCTACTGCCGCAGACCAGTTATAATAATTACCTACATGATAGTGTTCGCAACCTGCATTAGCGCCTTTAGCTTCCGTGCAGGCCTCTAGGCTAGTATAATCCGTGTCGGCATTTGTGTTTTCAGAAGTATAGTAATAATGTTCTCCTCCGTCCCAGGAATAAGGTAGATTGTTATTAGAAACCCAGCTCGCATAGTCACTGTTGGCTAAAGTGGCGTTTGTTGGTGTCCAAGTAATTACATCACCAGTATCACTACAGCTAGTAGTAGTGCTAGTAATATCGTTATCATTACTATCTTTGCAACTATAGCCATTCGCCGAGGTATAGTTTTGTGAGCCGAAGGTTGTTAGATCAGTATTCTCACTTGTTAGAGGGACGAAGTCTTCGGCGGTAGTATCGGTCCTTAAGTCTAAATCTAAGTTCTGCGTCATCCAGACTCTGCCATCTTTCATTTTGGCGACATAATAGACTTTATC
>JAZUNE010000002.1:0-14199 GCA_045603985.1 Candidatus Nanosyncoccus sp. | reverse complement strand
TGACAATTGTTGAATATAAGGGAGAGATGCTAGTAATTGATATGGGGGTTTTGTTTGCGGGGGATGATTATCCGGGGGTAAATTATTTAATTCCGGATATAAAATATTTAGAAGATAATATTTCGAAGGTGAAGGCGATTTGCTTTACACATGCACATCTTGATCATATTGGGGCGTGCCGACATTTACTGCCGAAATTTTCGAATTTGACGCCGATTTATGGAACGGATTTTACGCTTGGAATGATTAAAAAACAGATGAGTGAACTTGAGGATGTACCGGAAATGAATTATAATGCGGTTGATCCGTTTAAGCATGAAAAGATTAAAGTTGGACAGTATTTTACGGTTGAATTTATCCATACCCTACATTCGATTCCGGGAAATACGGCGATTGTTGTTAGGACGCCGAATGGATTAATTTATTTCTCGGGGGACTGGCGTTACGAGGCGAATCCGATGGGGATACAGACGGATTATGAGCGGATTGATGAGATTGTCGCGAAGGAAGGGATAGATTTGATGGTGAATGAGTCGACGAATATTGATTCTCCGGGACGGCACCCGCATTCAGAGTATGATGTAGGGGAGAATCTCGGTAAGGTAATGGACCATTATGCGAACGGACGAGTAATAATTTCCTGTTTCTCGTCGCAGATTTCGAGGATTGAGTTAGTTTTAAAAGAGGCAGCGGCAAGGGGTAGGAAAGTAGCGTTCTCGGGTTTTTCGATGATTAATAACGTTGAAGTTGCGCTTCGGGCGAAGTCAATTAAGGTTCCGAAAGATACGATAATGAAGATGGAAGATATTATAAAGCTTCCGGATGAGAAAGTTTGTATAGTTTGTACGGGGTCACAAGGGGAGTTAAACGCAGTATTAAATCGGATGGTAACTGGGGCGCATAAATATATTAAAATTAAGTCGACCGATACGATTGTTTTCTCGTCTAACCCAATTCCGGGGAATGAACCGCATGTTGTTAATACAGTAGATGGGCTACTTCGCGAGGGGGCGCAAGTGATTCAGAACGGAAAGACGCATTTAACTAATATCGGGCCGCTACATCTATCGGGGCATGCTTACTATGAAGATCATGTTGAATTTGTGACGAGGCTTCATCCAACGAATTATATGCCTTATCACGGTGAGTTTTATATGCTTGAGCATAATGCGGAAATGGCGGAAAATGTAGTTGGAATTCCGCATGAAAGGATTTTAATTTCGGACGATGGAGATATTGTTGAATTAACGAAAGATAAAAAGATTCGGAAGGCGGGGCGGATCCATGTTGGGAATAAATTATTTGATGATGCGGATCAGCCGGTACACGAGGCAGTCGTAAAAGATCGGATCCATATTTCAAGAGAAGGAATTTTCGTCGTTATTTTGACTTTAAATAAAAAGACTGGTCATCTCATGAAAACGCCGGATATTGTTTCTAGGGCGTTTGTCTATTTAGATAATTCAGAAGAGTTAATCGGGAAAATTCGGCACTATTTACGTCAGAAAACCGATAAGTCGATTTCGACTGATCCCGAGATGAAAGTATTAAAAGAAGAAATAAAACAAGACATCACGCATATTCTCTTTGATGCTACTGGGCATACGCCGATTGTGATACCCGTCATAAATAAAGTATAATATTAATCAATAAACTTTTTACGCTTTTCTATAGCAAGCTTAAAAAAGTTTATTGATATGATATAATTTATGTTAAATAAGGAGATTACCGTGGTGAATATATATGATTATGAAGTAAAAAAACGCGATGGGCATAATTTAAAGCTAAGTGACATTAGGGGGAAGGTTTTGTTGATTGTGAATACTGCTACGGGATGCGGGTTTACACCGCAGTATGAGGGTTTGGAAGAGCTGTATTCCAAATATCATGATAAGGGTCTGGAGATTTTAGATTTTCCATGTAATCAATTTGGACATCAGGCACCAGGGAGTGATGATGAGATTCATGAATTTTGTACGGCGAAATATAAGACAACTTTTGATCAGCTAGCGAAGGTGGAGGTAAATGGTGATAAGGCAGAGCCGATTTGGACGTATTTAAAGGAAGAGATTTCCGAAGATCCGGATCCGAAGGGTATGAAAAACAAACTAGCGATGAAAGCAATCTCTAAAATACCGGGAGTCTCCAAGGAAAAAGGATTTATAAAGTGGAACTTTACGAAGTTTCTGGTGGATCGCGATGGTAAGGTAGTGTATCGTTTTGGTCCGACGGACGAGCCAAAGGATTTTGAAGATAAAGTTAAAGAATTAATAGGAGGATAAAATGGCAGTTATTGGAGCGACGAAAGATAATTTTGGCGAATTTATTCAGGAAGGGAGAGTTTTAGTGAAGTTTTATGCGGATTGGTGTGGACCGTGTCAGATGATGAAGCCGATTATAGAAGAATTTGCAGAAAAACATGAGGAGATTAAAGTTTTAGAAGTTAATATTGATGATGAGGATGAACTGGCAGAAAAATATAATGTTGAAACTATTCCGTGTCTAGTGTTACTAAAAGAAGGTAAAGAGATTGCGAGAGAAGTTGGGGTGATGCCACTAAAAAAGTTAGAGAAGTTGGTAGAAAAGTAAGCAAGGAGTTTTGTGATGGGGAAAAGATATGACGTGATTATTATCGGGGCGGGGATTGCGGGGATGACGGCGGCGATTTATGCGAGTAGGGCTGGAAAGTCGACTTTAGTTTTAGAAGGAAAAATGCATGGGGGACAAATTATAAATACGATAAATATCGAAAATTGGCCGGGAGATTTTGGGGTTTCGGGAGCGGAACTATCTCAGAAAATATTTAACCAAATGATTAAGTTGGGATCGAAGATTGAATATGAAGATGTTGAATTAATAAAAAAGATTTCTGAAGATGAGTTTTTGATAAAAACAGAAGATGCGGAATATGGGACGGAGACAGTGATTCTAGCAGTTGGGACGGAACCACGGAGATTGAGCGAGAAGCAAGCTAAAGATGCAGGTAAGCGACCAGTTTCATACTGTGCAACTTGCGACGGAGCGCTTTATAAAGGTAAGCCAGTTGTAGTTGTCGGGAGTGGAAATACGGCGAAGCATGAAATTAAATATCTTGAGAATATTGCCTCAAAAGTTTATCATATTCATCACGACGATCCGATTCCAGAAGACGCGGCGGCGGTGTTTGTTGCGATTGGACGAATTCCGAACACGGAGTTTCTGAAAGGGTTTGTTGATTTAGACGAAAAAGGATATATTGTCGCAGGAGAAAATTGCCAAACTTCTGTTCCTAGAGTGTTCGCGATTGGAGATTGTCGGACAAAAGATGTTAGACAGCTTGTTACGGCGGCGGCGGATGGGGCGACGGCGGTGAATGGGCTATTGTGAGAATGATTAGTTCTTTTTTTTGAAAATGTGATATAATTAGGTTGCGGCTTTTTCATGTAGGGCCGCATTTAGCCCGAGTGGCGGAATTGGTATACGCGTTCGACTTAAAATCGAATGGTGAAAGCCATATGGGTTCAAGTCCCATCTCGGGCACCATGTATTTCATACATGTACAAAAAGAAGGATATTGGTTCTTCGAAGCAAGTCCCATCTAGGACACCATTGTTGTAAAAATTACAACAATAATTGGATCTTATTTTTTTAATAAATAACTGGGGTCACAAAAATACGAAAAAGAGAACCACCTCGGTTGTATTGTTTTTTGAGATTTTAAAAAAGGCTTTACAAATATTTTTAACCTTGCTATAATTAGTATGCTACAGTTAAATATTTTTGTAAGGCTACGGGTCTATCCTTTAACCAACAAAAGTATCAGGGGCGTTGCTGTGAGAGATGTCCTTGATACCTTGAATAGAGAATGTTTAGCTATAGCACCTGGAAGGTGCCATTTTTATAATTAGTAGGATAAAATGGTAGACGGTTAACAATTTAGGAGCGACGCTACAGCGCCAACGGCTCTCTCACTTCTACCGTTGGCGCTGTGACCTCACTTGTTTGCATGCTCTACTCGTCGTGTTGCCAAGCCGTGGCGGTAGAGTCATGCAAACCCATAGAATGAAACAAGCAAGGCTTGTTTTTTTGTTACGTTAAACTTAATAATGATATAATGATGATAGTATGAATATATTATATTGTGGGGATACGGGAATTAGCCGAGGTATTTTAATTTCAATTTTGTCGCTTTTAAAATACAACTTTAGACCACTAAATATCTATATTTTGACAATTGATTATAAAGATACGAAGCCGTTTAAGAAAAAAACAGCAGATTTTTTAGATAAATTAGTAAAAGAAAGAAACGCGAAGAGTTTTGTAAGATTAATTGATGCGACGGAAATATTTACGAAAAATTTGCCGAAAAAGAATATGGGTTCATATTTTACGCCGTGCTCGATGCTTAGGTTATATGCTGATAGGGTTCCAGAACTAAAGAAACTAGATCGGATTTTATATCTAGATTATGATATTGTATGTCGGGGAGATATTAGCGAATTTTACGATACAGATTTAGAAGGGATCGAGGCGGCGGGAATTTTAGATATTTATGGGCGACGATTTTATAAATATCATGGGATTTTAATACGCAAAAATGATAAAAATTTAGTAGATGCGAGAGAAGAGAAGGAATGGTCGATTTTAAAACAGGATTATATGAATTCGGGGGTAATGTTATTTAACATGAAAGAATGCTTAAAGACTGGGATGATGAAAAAGGCGGTTTTCTTATGCGCGAAGAGATGGATGATGTTAGCGGATCAGTCGGCTTTGAATAAAGCAATTTCAAAACGTAAATTGATGCCGAGAAAATATAACGAACAAGAAGAACGACCGCGAGAAGATACGGTTTTGCATCATTTTTCAAATAATTTTAAATTTTTTCCATATTTTAGAGTTCAAAAAGTTAAGCCGTTTGAAATAGAAAAAGTTCATAAAATTTTAAAAATTTATGAATATGATGACATTTTTAGGGAATATAATATATTGAAAGATAAAATATAAACTTTCTAGGCTCGTTTGAGGTAAAAATTCGAAAAAATAATCTGATGGAATCCTTCCGGTATTTCAGTACCGGCTTTCCATCACTATTTTTTCAAATTTTTAGCCTTTTTATAGCGAGCTTAGAAAGTTTATATTTTATCTATGATATACTTATATCATGGCGAAGGCAGAATTATTTCAAAAAGATATACCAGAAGAAGAGAGGGTTTTTTATTATACTTCGGAAGAAGATGACCCGATAAAGACAGATGAGCAAGAGAAAAAAGTTGAAGTTGGGCTACCGGAAGATTATGAGTTTATTCCGAAGAATCCGTTTGTAAGGCTTTATTCAGCAACACTATTCTTAATTTTCAAGATTTTTGGGCAATATTATGAGAGGGGATATTGGCAGGCGAAGTTTTATGGGCGGGAGAAATTAAAAAAAGCGAAGGGGAAGGGATATTTAATTTATGCGAATCACACAAATCCGTTTCATGACGTTTTCGGGCCGGGGATTGCGGCGGACCGACGAATTTTTACAATTATTAGTCCGGTAAATTTGAAAATTCCAGGGATTGGAAAATTTTTGCCGATGATTGGGGGGTTGCCGCTTGGGAAGAGCCCTGAAGAGAAAAAAGCTTTTAATGAAGCGGTAGATAGGAGGTTAGCGCAAAAAAAGGTAGTCGTCATTTATCCAGAGGCGCATGTTTGGCCATATTATACGGGAATTAAAAAATTTCCGGCGGGAGGTCGTTCGTTTAAATATGCAACGCGGAATAATCTACCGATTTTTACAATGACAACGACTTATCATCGACGAAAAAATAGTAAACGAGATTTACCGAGGATGGATATTTATATTGACGGGCCGTTTTATCCGGATCCGAAAAAAACGGAAGAAGAGAATCAGGCAGAATTAGCAAAAAAAGCTTATGATTCTATGGTAAAATGGAGTAAGAGAAGTAGCTATAATTATTTTAAATATATCAAGAAAGCTAAAAAATGAGTATTTTCAATACGGGTAATCCGTTCAAAAAGCGCATGAAAGTTGTGCCGGTATTTTTAACGATAAACAGTGCTTATGCGCCATACGCAGCGGCGGCAATCCATTCGTTAACAAAGCATGTTGATCCAAAAAGATATTATAAGGTAATAATTTTACATGATGGGTTAAATTTAGTGAATAGGTGGCGATTAAGAAATTTAGTAACGCGAAATGTTGCTTTACAATTCAAGAAAATGTCGCGAAGTTTATATCTTAAAGCGATTGTAGCTTATTGTACGAGAAGAAAGAAGGGGGCGGGAGATTTTTTCTCATCGGCAGTATATTATTATCGGGCGTTTATTCCGATGCTTTTTCCGATTTATAAAAAAGCAGTATATATAGATAGTGATACGATTCTTCGGGGAGATATTGGGGAGCTATTCGATATTGAATTAGGGGATAATGCGCTTGCGGCGATGGTTGACCCGAAGGTGACACATGTTCCGGAATTTAGAGATTATGTTGATAAGGCGTTAGGTGTTCCGCATACGGAATATGTAAATTCTGGGGTACAGGTTATGAATTTAAGGAAAATGCGGAAGGTAAAATATTTACAACAGATGATCGAGTTAATTCAAAAATATGATGCGGATTTAGTTGCTCCGGACCAGGATTATTTAAATATTATATTAAGAGGGCAAATTTTACATTTGCCGGAGCGTTGGAATGCGGAGCCGAAGGAAGATTTGCCAAAGAATACGAAGTTAGTGCATTTTAACTTATTTAATAAACCCTGGCATTATAAAAATGTGCCGTGTGAAAGAATTTTTTGGCAGGCGGCAAAGGGGACCGGGTTTTACGGAGAATTAAAGCGACAACAAGAAGCGTTTAACGAGAAAAAACAGAAAGAGGATCATGAAAAAGTTGGAGCACTGATTAAAAAAGCTGAGAGGTTAGCAAAAACAAAAGAACCCTTAATAGGGCCTCTTGAAGATTAGTGGAGGTGCCTACCGGAATTGAACCGGTGTACGCGGTTTTGCAGACCGCTGCGTAACCACTCCGCCAAAGCACCGTGTATAATCATTATATCATACTTGAAGGAGAATTATTCCAACAACTACTAAGATAGTAGCGATGAGGTGGACGAGGACGGATTTTTTGTCGAGTTTTTCGCGACCGAATTTAGGCCAAACGAGAGTTAAGAGGATACCCATGAAGAAAATGACGATTGGCGTAATAGAATCGGAAGCGGCGGAAGCGAGAGCGACGGAGGGGGCGAGAGTAAGAGCGGAGCGGTAGGTAAAATCTTTTGCGATGCCAAAGAACCCGGAACAGAAAAGCGGACGGAGAACTTTTCTATGGCTAGATTTAAAGACAGTTAAGAATCTCTTACGCCATTTTGGACGAGTATAAATAATAATAAGATTCCCGATACCCTTTCCGAGGAAAAGGAGGGCCATTTCGGTAGTAAAACTTAGATTTTCGGTAATGGAATTTTCTTTGACGAAAATTAAGTTAGCGATGACGGCAATAAAAACGTAGAGGAAAGAGTAAAAAACGGCTTTAATTTTTATTTTTCGGCTACGTTTTCTTGTCGTAATTACAATTAGGAGAGGGGCGGAGAGGATAGCGATAAAGGCTAATAATTGGAGAGGGGAGAAAGGCTCATTAAGGAAAAACCAGCCAAGAATTAAATAAAGAATCGGAGCGAGCTGGATAAAAATACCAAGATTAATAGAATTATCTAGTTCAAGAGCTCTATAGTACGGAATGCCGGCGACACTAGTAAGAAGACCGGAAAGGGAAAAGGTGAGAATAGTTAATATTGGAGCGGAGAGAATTTCGTCTTTTGCGAGAAAAATTAAAACTAAAGAAAATATAATGAAGACATAGCCGAAGAATAATTTTTGAGCGACGGCGAATTTGCCTTTAAAATAATAATCAGAAGTATAGTTATCAATAAAAATACGAGTTGAATCTAATAAAACAGTAATAAAAACAAGAATTAACCAGTTCAAATCAAAGCTCCATATATTATATAACTGTAGTAAAAGGTAAAGATAGCTAGCATGAGGAGGCCTTCGATGCGGGTAATTTTTCGGTCTCGACGAGCAAGAAGGCAAATAAGAGCAGTAGAGCCGATTAACATAACGAGGTCGATAGTTTCAAAGTTTTCGGGGGTAATAGCGCCGGTAATAGCAACAGGAAGGGCAAGGACGATACAGATGTTAAAAATATTGCTACCGACGATATTTCCAACAAGGAGGTCGGATTCGCCTTTTTTCGCGGCGGTAATAGTGGTAACTAATTCGGGTAGAGAGGTTCCGATCGCGACAATAGAAAGGGAAATAATACGTTCAGAAATACCGATAGCGGTTGCGATAGATGAGGCGGAATTGACGACGAGTTGGCTACCAGCGACAACGCCGGCAAGACCGACTAAAACAAGTAGAAAGGATTTTCCGAGTTTGTATTTAGGTTTTTCAACTTTATTAGCCTCTTTTCTATTTTTATGAGCAAGAGAAATGAGATAATAGAGGAAAATACCGAAGAAGAGGAGGCAAACGATTGCATCGCTACGGGAAAAGATATTGACCATAGATTCGGTAAGAGAGGTGTCAAGAATAAGAACGATTAAGGCGGTAGAAATTAGGAGAAGAAGGGGAAGTTCTTTAGAAACGGTATCTTTTTTAACGCGGATAGGATTAATTAGGGCGGCGATACCGATAAGAAGAAGAACATTTACGATATTACTACCGATTACGTTACCGAGTAAAATATCAGTATTACCCGAAATTAAGGAAGAAAACGAAACAGCGAGTTCGGGAGCGCCGGTACCGAAAGCGACAATAGTTAGTCCGATTAAAAGTTTAGAAATTTTAAAATTAGAAGCAACGGAAGAAGCGCCATCAACTAGCCAATCAGCCCCTTTAATAAGGAAGATAAACCCGATAATGAGAATAAGGATTTGTAAAATGATTTCCATATGTTTATTTTGATAAAGTTTACGTTTATATTATATATAGATTTTTATAAAAATGCAATAAAAATGGTGCGAATGAAGAGACTCTAACTCTCGACCTCTTCCTTGGCAAGGAAGCGCTCTAAACAACTGAGCTACATTCGCACGGTGTGTTTTAATTATATCATAGATTTTGATTTTGATGAGAAAAAAGTGATATAATAGTTATATAAATTAAAAAGGAGTAAAAATGTCTACAGGTGGAATTATTGCGATTGTGGTAATAGTAATAATTGTGGCGATTATCGCGTTAGTGATTGGGGCGTATAACGGTTTAGTAAAGTTAGATGAAAGAGTTAATGAGGCATGGTCGGATATTACGGTTCAACTTAAATATCGGGCGGACTTAATTCCGAATGTCGTTGAAACGGTTAAGGGTTACGCGAAACACGAAAAAGAAACTTTCCAAATGGTAACTGAGGCAAGAAGTGCGGTTATGGGAGCGAAAACCGTAAAACAGGCGGCGGAAGCGGAAAAAGAAATGTCGACGGCGCTTGGAAGAATTTTTGCAATCGCGGAAGCTTATCCGGAATTAAAAGCGAATTCAAACTTCGTAAAATTACAAGAACAATTACAAGATGTTGAAGATAAAATTCAGGCGGCGCGAAGATTTTATAATGCTGGGGCAAAAGAATTAAATACGAAAATTAAGACTTTCCCGACGAATCTAATTAATAATTTTGTTGGACATTTTAAGAAACGTGATTATTTTGAAGTAGAGGAATCCGAGAAGGCGAAAATTGAGAAAGCGCCTGAAGTTAAATTCTAATTATGTATAAGCAAATTGCAGAAAACAAGCGACGAACGATTTATATAATTATTGGGTTTGTCTTAATGATTGGCGTAATTGCGGGGATTTTTGCGTACGTTTACAGAGATCCTTGGATTGCGGTTTGGACGATTATAGTTGCAATAGTTTATGCGATTTTCCAATATTTCGCGGCGAGTTCGGTCGCGATGGCGATGACGGGGGCGCGAGAAATTACAAAGAAAGACAATCCACGGTTTTATAATATTGTAGAAAATCTTTCGATTACGACGGGACTACCGATGCCGAAAGTTTATATTATAGACGATAAGGCGCCGAATGCGTTTGCGACGGGACGAGATCCGGCACATGCATCGGTTGCGGCGACGTCGGGGCTAATCGATATCATGGACGATAAAGAGTTAACGGCGGTAATGGCGCATGAGATGTCACACGTAAAGAATTATGATATTAGGGTTTCGATGATTGTGTTTGGGTTAGTTTGTGTGATTGGGCTAATTTCGGACCTTGCGTTTCGGATGATGTTTTACGGCTCGAGGCGGAGAGATAATGAGGGGAGCCCGGTCGGATATGTATTAGTTTTAATTGCGGCGGTTTTATCGCCGCTCGTTGCGGCGGTTGCGCAAATGGCGGTTTCGAGGCAGAGGGAATATTTAGCGGACGCGTCGGCGGTTAACATTACGCGTTATCCGGAAGGGATGATTGGCGCTTTGAAAAAACTGCAAGCGCATAGCCAACCGATGAAGAGCCAAAATATTGCGACGGAAGCGATGTATATTAATAATCCGCTCAAAAAAGGATTTTTTAGCAATTTACTTTCTTCGCACCCGCCGATTGAAAAACGGATAGAAAGATTAGAACATGGTAAACAAACGTTCTAGTAAAAATAAAGCCCATAGGTCGTTTAAACGTTCCTATCGTGAGGATTGTAGGCGAGATTTAGAAGTTCCAGAGGCTTTTGAACATGTAGTGAAAAGTTTTGGAATAATTTTAAAAAATTATAAATTATTTTTACCATTTTTAATTTTAATGACGATTTTTAGCTGGGTTTTTATTGGTTCTATAGGGGAATTAACTAAAACGGATGGCGTTTTTGGGGCGATAGCGTTTTTAATAATCTGGTTAGTAACAATATTCTTAATTCGGCAAAAAATGGCGGGGCATAAAGTAAGTTTAAGAGACGGACTTTATAATGCAATGACTCCGCTTTTATCTACGTTAGTAGTTCTTATTGTAATCCTAATCCAATGCATCCCGATATTTTTACTTATCGTAGCTTATTCATCGGCAGTACAAACAAACTTTTTAAGTACGCCTTTTTATGCTTTATTATTTTTCGGGTTTGCGGGGTTAATGATTTTAGCTTCGGGATATTTACTTTCTAGTTCGTTAATTGCGTTAGTTATAGTTTCGGCGCCGGGGTTGTACCCTTTAAAGGCACTAAGGATGGCTTCTGAGCTCATGATGAGTCGGAGGATTAGGTTTATTTCGAGAGTAATTGTTCTAATTGCAATAATCTTTATAATATGGGGAGTAATAATTTTCCCGTTTATTGCTCTAAAAGCTCCGACAGAAGTTTTATCGGTAGTAGTATTTATATTAGCTTGTTTTTCGGCGATTTATGCTACAACTTATTTATATATTTATTATCGTTGGATGTTAGATTATGAAGAAAAGTGAGGCGGAAAAAAGAATAATAAAATTACGGGAGTTAATAAATGACTATCGGTATCATTATCATGTTTTAGATGAATCGATTATGTCGGAAGCGGCAGCGGATTCTCTAAAGCACGAACTTTCGCTTTTAGAGGCGGAGTATCCGGAACTAATTACGCCGGATTCGCCGACGCAAAGAGTTGCGGGAAAACCGCTCGATAAATTTAAAAAAGTTCGGCATGAGAAAAGGATGATTAGCCTCGCGGATGTTTTTTCGGAAGAAGAAGTAAGGGATTGGATTTCTCGAAATGAAAAGTTAATTCCGGGCGGGAAGATTCGCGAGTTTTTTACAGATATTAAGATGGATGGACTCGCGTGTTCACTTAAATACCGAGACGGGGTTTTTTATCAGGCGGTTACCCGAGGGGATGGGCTAATAGGCGAAGATGTAACTTTAAATGTAAAGACAATCCAGAACATACCTCTTAACCTCAGAAATAACTCATCCTCTTCGGACCCGCTCCTTCGCGCCCGTCGTTACGGGGCTCAGTCGCTTCCGCCGCTCCCCGTTGGTCGCGGAGATTCCTCAGAGGATGAGTTACTTTCTGAGGTTGAGGTGCGCGGGGAGATCGTTATATTCAAGGAAGATTTCGAGAAGTTAAAGGACAAGTTCGCGAATCCACGGAATCTTGCGGCGGGGTCGATAAGGCAGTTAGACCCGAAAGTTGCGGCGAGTCGGCCGCTAAGATTTATTGCGTATGATTTAGTGACGCCGGAGACGTCGACTTGGCATGAGGCGTATGAGATGCTACGGAGTTTAGGTTTCCAGACTTCGAACGAGGACAAGGTCTTTAAAGAGACAGAAATGAAACAATTGTTTCATTATATTTCTGAGCTTGACGAATATCGGAAGGGACTAAAGTTTAATACGGATGGGATGGTAATTAAGATTAATGATCGGAAGGTTTATGACGAGCTTGGGATTGTTGGAAAGACGCCGAGGGGAGCGGTTGCGTATAAGTTTCCGGCGGAAGAATCGACGAGTATTGTTCGGGATATTGTTATATCGATTGGGCGGACGGGGGCGGCGACGCCGGTTGCAATTTTAGATCCGGTAGAAGTTGCAGGAACAACGGTTCGGCATGCGTCTTTACATAACGCGGATGAAATTTCTAGGTTAGATGTTCGGGTTGGGGATACAGTTATTATATATAAGGCGGGAGACATTATTCCGCAAATAAAGGAAGTTTTAACGAGCTTAAGACCGGAGGGGGCGGAGTCGTTTAATTATATAGAAGCGCTAAAAAGGCAATATCCGGAATTAGAGTTTGAACGGCCGAAAGGAGAAGTAGTGTACCGAGTAAAGGGGGAGTCAAGCGATTTAATTTTAAAGCGAGCGATAGAATATTATGCTTCGAAGCCAGCGCTAAATATCGAAGGGCTAGGGGAGAAAAATGTTGTTGCGTTAGTTGATTCGGGGTTAATTAAATCGATTGCGGACCTTTATCGGCTAAATGAAACAAATGTTGCAAAACTAGAGAGGTTTGGGGAAATTTCGGCGCGGAATTTAATTTCGGCGATTCAAAGTTCTAAAAATCCAGCGTTAAATAAGTTTATTACGGCGCTCGGGATTCGGCATGTTGGGGTAGCGACGGCGACGGCGTTAGCGCGAAAATTTAAAACGCTAGAAAGATTAGCGGAGGCGACGAAGGAAGAACTTTTAGGAATTTCGGATATTGGCGAGGTAGTTGCGGAATCGATATTGGCTTGGTTTTCAGATGAGGATAATTTAAGGCTACTTACCGAGCTTAAAGAGTTAGGAGTTTCGCCTTTAGAAGAAAAGACGGAGGGGTTACCGCTTATGGGTAAATCTTATATCGTAACGGGAACTTTAGTGTCGATGGGGCGAGAAGAGGCGGAAGATAAACTGCGGAGTTTAGGGGCGACAGTAACTAGTTCGGTGACAAAAAATACAACGGCGTTAATTGTTGGCGAGAAACCCGGACGTTCAAAAACCGAAAAGGCAGAAAAATTAGGGATTCCGACAATGACGGAAGCGGAGTTCTTGAAATTGATTAGGTAGGGGGTTGAAAATAATTTTTGGGTATGTTATATAGATAGCCGGTTGGTTCTTTGGGGATTAGTGAGAAAAGAATCCACGAACTGCTCTCGGGTTCGCGGGCGGAGAGAGGCTCACTAAACGTTCTTTCTAGGATGAATAAAGTTGCCTCAGGGAGGAGTAATTATGCAAATAGCATTAATTATCCTTAACTTTGGAAAAGGAAACGAGCCGAAGAAAAAATCTAATTCGGACAAGTAGTCCGAATTAGAAACCAACCTTACAAGAGAAGTTTTCCTAGAGAGCTTCTCTTTTATGTTTATATTTTAGCAAAAAATAAGAAAATATGCAATAGAGATAAAGTTTGGTGGGAAAAATAGGCGGAAAAAGGTATTGCTTTTTTGGAAAAGAGGGGCTAAAATAAAAGCATAAAGGTCATAGGCGTAGTAATGCCGTGAAGAAAAGGAAGAAAGAAGTGAGGCTCACTATAAAAGAAAAAAACAATAAATACTTCAAAATCTTTATAATATTTTTTCTTGGTATGTTTTTTGGGGGAGTTTATTCTAGTCAAGCTTCCGCTACCGACGCCCTTAGATTAACAATTAGTAGTAATACTTTAGAGTTAAATCTCATGCCCTTATCCTCAGACGGGGTATTTGCAAGTAGTCCTGAACTAGATATTAATGTTACATTAAGTGTTACAGGTGGTTATACTTTAGGCATTAAGACTGCTAATACTGGTA
>JAZUNE010000001.1:0-90819 GCA_045603985.1 Candidatus Nanosyncoccus sp. | reverse complement strand
GATAAAGTCTATTATGTCGCCAAAATGAAAGATGGCAGAGTCTGGATGACGCAGAACTTAGATTTAGACTTAAGGACCGATACTACCGCCGAAGACTTCGTCCCTCTAACAAGTGAGAATACTGATCTAACAACCTTCGGCACACAAAACTATACTACGGCGAATGGCTATAAGTGTTTAGATAGTAATGGCAATGATATTACTAGTGCTACAGCAAATAACTGCACTAGTACAGGAGATATAATTACCTTTACGCCAAATGTAGCTACTGCTAAGACTGATTCAGATTATGGTGCTAACAATAGTACCGCTCCAGCTTCTTTTGATTATGGCGAGGTTTATCGTTACGTTAATACTGCCGGAACAACAACTCCCTATACTTCAACCGCAGCTTGTGAAGCTGATCATAACGATGGTACTTGTGGCCATTATCATGTAGGTAATTACTATAACTTCACTGCTTCCGTCGCCTCAAACTCTACTTCTGGTGTTACTACTGCTCGTACTGTGATGAAGAACTCTATCTGCCCAGCTGGCTGGAGGCTACCTAATGGTATTACTAGTACTTCTAGTACAGATACTGGTTATTACTCCGAACTTAACTATACTTGGGTAAGTGAAGGATTAGCAGCTAATTATATAAACGGTACTGGTACGGCTACTTATAAACCAAGTAACGCTACTGGTTGGATTAATATTAGAAACAATCCAATGTATATGGTCGCAGCTGGTTATAAGAATAATACTAGCGCGGTTAGTAGCATAGGTTCTTATGGCTATTACCGAACTAATACCATTTCTAACGGTAGCGCGTCCTACACTCCTTACTTTATTAGTAGCAATCTTTATCCAGCCTATACTCACAATACCAACGTTGCTAGAGGAAGAGGTTTTTCTATCCGTTGTATCGCTAGACAATCTAACACTGGCAAAACTACGATTACTTACGACAGTAATTCTAATAATGAAGCTACTGGCACCATGCCTACTCAAGAGGTTAATGCTGGTACCCTAGGAGCAGTAAGTGCTAATGGTTATACTAGAGTCGGTTATACTTTTCTCTCCTGGAATACTGAAGCTGATGGCACTGGTATTAGTTATGCTGCTAATCACGCTACTAACAAATATTATCCTGCTAAAACTGGTACAGAGAATACTAGTGCTACTCTCTATGCCCAGTGGGCAATGAATCAAACAATTACCTTTAATGTTAATGCCCCTACTGGTGCAACTCCTACTGGTTCAATGAGTAATCAAACTATTAATGGTGGTTCTTCAACTAATCTAACACCCAATGGCTATTCTATCTCTGGTTACGCCTTTAATAGCTGGAATACTAACGCTGATGGGACGGGAACTAAATATACTGACGGGCAAAGTTACAGCGTCTCAGCTTCTAATACCGATGCGACTAAAACCCTTTATGCTCAATGGGATAAGGTCTATACGATTACCTTTAATACAGTAAACGCTGATAGCATTAGCTTTGATGGGACTAATTATACTAATGGACAAACCGTAACAGCTATAGACAGTAAATCATATGTAATTAGTGGCAACTATCCTACTAAATATAGCTTCTCTAGTTGGAATGTTACAACTGGAACACTAGCTAATAGTAACTACCCCGCTACTACTTATACTGTAACTAATGATGCGACTATTACCCTAACTGGACAAGAAGCAACAACCGATATTACTACCCTAACTACTCCTACAGACCCCGTCTCTAGCAACTGCAAAAATAAAGCAATGAACCCACAGCTTGTTTACGATCCGAGAGACAATGAAGCTTACTGGGTAGCGGAGCTTTGTGATGGGAAAGTATGGATGTTGGATAACCTAAGGTTAGATCTAACCAACTCTACTTTAGTTAACTCACTTAGCTCTTCTAATACTAATGCTTCGGACACCATTCTAGGATATTTAAAGAATGGCAATGGAACAACAAGCGATCAATATCCTACCGCTGGGATAGGTAATATTACAAGCGATAATTCCTATTCTGTCCCCCGAGTAAATTCTAGCTATAAAGACACAGTTGCTCCGGTAACCTATGGTTTAGGTTCCGGTAAGATAGGAGTTTATTATAACTACTGCGCCGCTTCTGCTGGATCATATTGTTGGGGGAATGAGACAAGCTCTACCGGTTCCCCCACTAGCGATCCTAATACAAGCTCACGATATGACATAGACGGCGATATTTGTCCAAAAGGTTGGTACTTGCCATATTCCTATTCCGCTTTGTATGCATCAATTTATGCCGGCGGAGGAACTTTAGGTGGACAAACTACCTTAGACCAACATTTAACAATAAAGACGGCCCTCTCTACGCCCCTCTCCGGCTTCGACAATGGTTCGGTACGTAGTCAGGGTGTAATTGGTCATTTCTGGTCTTCTTCTTGGGGTTCTACTAGCAATATGTCTGATCTATCTGTGTCTTCTTCAGTTTACGTCGTCTCGAGCACTCGGCCCATTGGTCTCTCTATCCGTTGCGTCCTAGGTTCTCCTTAATACTTATCCTTTTAAAGCCTCCCATTCTATGTTATAATAAATAACATCTGACAAAAAAGGAGGGTTATAAGTGATAATTTTAACAGATTTGTCAGACGTTCTTATCAGAGGAATTTATGGGGTTGACAAGATTGTCGCCGAGCATTACGGCGCGGAAATCGCGAAAAAGTGCTGGGAGCGGCATTTCGAAACCGAAGAGGCTTTTCGCGAATTGCTTCGCGGAAAAATCAGCGAGGACGCCTATTGGTGTCTATTTATGCATAAGGGTCGTTGGCCGTTCGATATCCAAGAGATTAAGAGCATTTTCTCCGAGAATCTAAAAAAGACGATCCCGAATACCCTGAAAGTCTATGAGCGCATTATTGCCTTCCCGCATTCGCTCCGCGACCCAGACGGAATGGCGATTAGCGGTATGCCGGAGATTTACATCGTCTCCGACCATATTACCGAACGGCTCAAAGAAGTTCACGCATATCACCCTGGTGTCTTCGCCGTCGTTTCGAAGGAATTCTGGTCCTGTGAGATCGGAAAGATAAAGAAAGATGCAGGGTTCTTCCCGCAACTTCTCCGCGTTCTCGACCTCCCGCCGGAGGAAACGATTTTTATCGACGATAGCGCTAGTAATACAACGGCTGCTTCGCTCGACGGAATCGCTAGTATCCGGTTCGAAAACGCATACCAGCTCGAAACCGCTCTTCAAGAATACGGTTTCTGCTTCGCTCCGAAAACCCCCTAAATTTTCTCTCGGCGCCCCCCGCGGGCGCCTTTTTCACCCCTGCTAAACTTGACTTTTATAATAATCCGTGCTATAATAAAAGAATAGCCCCTTTCGGGGCTTTTCTTATTCTAAAACGGCCTTAATTCGTCTTACCCCCGCCGAAGAGGACTCTTCTTTTTTAATCTTAAATTTTCCAATTACTCCCGTATGTTCAACATGCGGCCCTCCGCAAACTTCCCGCGAAACCGGATTATCAAAATCACCAATCGTATAAACTTTCAATTTCTCCGGATATTTATCCCAAAACTCCCCATGCGCCTTTAAAACATCTCGCGCGTAATCTTTCTCATACTCATCAAAGACGACCGGAAGATCCGCTAAGATCCATTCGTTAACCTGTTCCTCTACCGCCTTTTTCTCTTCCTCAGTTAATTTATGATCGCAATT
Source organism: Candidatus Nanosyncoccus sp. (assembly GCA_045603985.1). Taxonomy (GTDB): domain Bacteria; phylum Patescibacteriota; class Saccharimonadia; order Saccharimonadales; family Saccharimonadaceae; genus Nanosyncoccus. The sequence goes on along the minus strand of JAZUNE010000001.1, from coordinate 87,140 downwards.
AAAATCAAACCTTACCCGATCCGCCGTAATGTTCGAACCTCTCTGACAAATATCTGCCGAAACTAATTTTTGTAGCGCCGCAAGAAGAAGATGCGTCGCAGTATGATATTTGATCGTCTGTTCGCCGTGGTCCTCAAGCCCGCCCTTAAACATACCTTTCGATGCTGTTTGTGATCGTTCTCTTTGCTCCTTTAAAGCCTCCTCGAATTCCTCGCGATAATTTTCCGAAAGCTCAATCCCCTCTCGATAACATTCCTCAACCGACAACTCAAACGGAAAACCGTAAGTATCCTGAAGTTTAAAGAGATCTCGCCCAGATAGGCAGGGTTTTTCTTCCACCCTCGAACCCACTCGCCCGCCCGTCTTTACGGGGGGCTCGTTCTGTCGTCGCCGGCTCGGCGACGGCGAACACGCTCTCGGGTCGGAAGAAAACCCTGCTATTCTACGTAGCTCCTTAAGTCCACGATTTAAGGTTTTCCGAAATGCATCTTCTTCTCTGAGTAATATTTCAAGCGCAGACTCTCGATGCGTTAAAATCGAATCCGGCAATTCTTTATAATTCGAGGCGACAATCGGTACGATTTCCGACAAGAAGTTCGACGAGATCCCGAGGTCGAGTGCCCTAAGAATCGCTCTTCGGACTAATCTCCGCATTGCATAACCTTGCGTTTTATTAGACGGGACTAAACCCTGTGCCGCTAATAAATAGGCTCCACGAATATGATCTGCAATCACGCGCATCTCATCAGTATTATTCTCATACGATTTTCCCGAAATCTCCTCTAATTTTTCAACAATCGGCTTCATCAGCGAAATTTTAAATACATCAAATGACCCAATCGCCGCCGCCGCAATCCGCTCTAACCCCCCGCCAAAGTCAACATTTTTCTTCTCAAGCTCGGCGAATGTCCCGTCTTCTAGCCGTCGATATTGCATGAAAACCTGGTTCCCGATTTCCATAAACCGTGCTCCGTCCGAAGCCGGATGTGCTAGCCCGTATTTCTCAACATCCTGTTTCTCTTCCCCAAAATCATAAAAAACTTCCGAGTCCGGTCCGCAAGGATCTCCAATCGGCGTCGTTTCGCATCCCCCGCCTCGGCTCCACCAGTTTTCATGGTCATCGTAGAAGAAAATCCGTTCTCCCGGTTTAATACCGCGTTTGTCGCCTTCTTCCGCCGAACCAATTTCTGCAATTTTCGCTTCAATCCCCGCTTCCTTAAAAACTCCTTGCCAGATTTCCGCCGCCTCGGTATCTTTTGGAATCCCATACTTTTCGTTACCAATAAAACAAGTTACATAAATTTTTTCCGGATCTAGCCCAACCATTTTAGTTAAAAATTCAAAGAAATTCCGAATTTGCTCTTCTTTAAAATAGTCCCCAAGCGACCAGTTCCCGAGCATCTCAAATACCGTCGTATGTCTCGGATCGCCAACATCCTCAATATCCTGTAAACGCATCGAAGGTTGTGAGTCGCAAAGCCTAACTCCATCCGGGTGTTCTTTTCCGAGTAGATAAGGTAAAAGCGGTTGCATCCCCGAACCGGTAAATAACGTTGTCGGGTCGTTTTCGAGCACTAACGGCGCCGGCTGAATTATTTTATGCCCTTTTGAAACTTGAAAATCTAAAAATTTTTGTCTAATCTCATTTGCATCCATAGAGAGATTATAACACAAATCTGTTGACAATAAAAAATTCACATGATATTATAATCATAAGAATTATAAAAAAGGAAACATTATGGCACAAGCAAAAAAGAAAACTGCGACTAAAACCGCTAAAAAAACAGCCAGAGCGGGCGCGAAGAAATCGACCCGACGAAGCGGAATTCGTTACGAAAAATATCAGCGTGGCCAGAAATCTAATATGTTCTTCGTTATTTCAATGAGCGTTCTCGCGGCGACGTTATTATTCGCAAATCTTCTCATGATTAACGCGTAATTTTTCCAAAAATATCCCCTCGCCCGAGGGGATATTTTTTATACGATAATTCCTCCCCCAATACAAACTTCACCATCATACAATACCGCTGATTGCCCGCTCGCCGGCCGTTTAATTTCGTCTTTAAAATATAATTTTTCCCCGTCAAATTCCGCCGGAATTAACGGCGCCCGATGCCTTAAGCGAACTAGAACGACTTTATTTTCCAATTCGAGAGCTCGCAAAAAAACATCAGTTAACTTTAGCTCCCGCGTCCAAATTGCCTCGTGATTTAAATTTTTTGAAACATAAAGAATATTATTTTCAATATCTTTTTTAACGATATAATATGGCATCCCGTCATTGACTTTACCTTTTTCACCGTTTAAATATAACCCGTGCCTTTGCCCAATCGTATAAAATACCGCCCCTTCGTGGTAGCCTAAAACTTTTTCACTCTCAATTTCCCGAATTTCCCCCGGCTCAATATCAATATATTCTTTCAAAAAATCCTTCATTCCGACTTCGCCTACAAAACATACTCCCATCGACTCCTTTTTATAAGCATTATGTAGTCCCTTCTCTTCTGCCAATTTCTTCACCTCCGGCTTTTTCATCTCCCCAATCGGAAACAACGTATGTGCTAATGCCTCCTCCGAAATCCGATATAAGAAATACGTCTGATCTTTATTCTCATCGATCGCCCTAAGCAAGTCTGGAAGGAACATTTTATCCGACTCGAGAGCATGTTCGCCGTCGTCGAGCCGACGACCGCAGAACGAGCCCCCCGTAAAGACGAGCGGGCGAGTGGGCTCGAGAGTGGATAAAATGTTCCTTTTCACCCTTGCATAGTGTCCGGTGGCAATAAAATCAGCCCCCTCTTTCATTGCCTTCTCGTAAAATAGTTTAAATTTAATTTCCTGATTACACATAATATCCGGATTCGGCGTATTTCCGGCCCGAAATTCGGAAAGCATATATTCTACAACCTTCTCGCGGTACTCTTCCTCAAAGTCCCAAACCTTAAAATCAATCCCAAGCTTAACCGCAACTCGCTTTGCATCCGCAAGATCTTCCGCCCAAGGACATTTCATCCCCGGTAAGTCCCTTGACCAATTCTTCATGTATATGCCGACAATATTATACCCCTGCTCCTTTAAAAGCAAGGCCGCAACCGAAGAATCTACTCCTCCGCTCATCCCGACGTAAACAGTTCTCATATTTAATATTATAACATATTTTTATTTAGTTTCAAAATACGCCCGAAAGACTAAAGTCTCATCCCCCCGAGTTAATGTCAATGTCCCGTTATTTTGATCTATAGCATATTCATATTCGTTCTCAAGCTTATAAAGCCAATCCGTTTCAATTAAAAGCTTCCCATCCTCTAAAGCCCAAATAAAATCATAGTCGTTAACATGGTTATTAGTCGTTAGTGTTCCCTTCCCGATTTCTGTAAAATCCCAGATTACGCTCGGCAAACAATTCGCCTCCTCCATATCCGCGCCCTCTTCTATACAATTTGTCCCTTCATCTAAAACCCACTCCTCCGCCGACACTAGATATTCCCCATCCGCTAGACTTGGTCCTTGATTTAAATTAAGAATTAAAAATATAATGCCGGAAATAAGAGCGATTAAACCAATAATGAAAACTATAAGAGAAATTAATTTCTTTTTATCCATAACCCTATTTTAGCAATAGAGTTTTGTTTTGACAAGGTTGAGATACGAATGCGCTGCCCGTCGAAAATTATTTAGTTCTTCACCTTGAATTTTTTCATAGTTCCCGCCGTTCGAGCGCTTATAAACTCCATTCGGCCTTACTTCGTAACGAATCGTCATTTCTTTTGAAATTCCAAATTGGTCTGTAAAACTTTCGTGCCAAATCCAAACGTTCTTTTTTGCAACAAAAAACTCACGTTGATGTCCCGCCGGAATTGGTCCGAATAAAGTTCGCCCTAGCGCGCTTTCAGCATTTATTAAATCATTATAAGTTAAGCGGTTAGAATAATTCGTGACCGGTTTTTTAAAAGCTAATTCCGGTATTTTTAGCAATTCCTTAAACGACATTTTTCGATTTCCTCAGAAATTTGATTTAACTCCTCATATACCGCTAAATTTTCATCATTTACTTCAAAATTATAAACCTCTCTTTTTGCAAAAGACGGTATCTTAAAAACAGATTTAACATTACTAGAATCCATTCTTTAATTATATCACACTTTAGCTTAAAAAGCAAGTATAGCTACATAATTTAGCTTAAACGCAATACTTTTCTAAGATCAAGATAACTTAAAAAACCTATTAACATTATCCGTAGTGACTTCCGCTATTTTTTCAACCGGAATCTTAAGCTTCCCCGCTAACCACTCTGCAATATTGAAAATATACGCCGGCTCATTTATTTTCCCCCGATACGGTATCGGCGTGAGAAACGGCGCATCTGTTTCGAGTAGAATTCGTTCTAAAGGCGGGGTCGGTAGAGTCGAATAAGTCGCAAGACCATTTATTCCAACATAAAAATCTGTTTCATTCAAAATCCGTTTTAAGATTTTCTTACTATCCGTAAATGAATGTACAACTCCGCGTACCTTTGGAAAATTCGCTACAACTGCGAAAAAATCCGGGAATGCTTCGCGCACATGGAACGAAACTGGTAGATTATTATCAACCGCAAGTTGTAACATCTGTTCAAACAACTTAATCTGTTTTTCGCGGCTATACTCCCCATAATGGTAATCCAGCCCTACTTCCCCGATAGCTATAGGGCGGGTGACTGAAATCTGTTTTTTCGGATGCATAACATGATTTGAATTTTCAACACGTATATTCCTGACGGACCGGACAGGTTCGTCCCGAAGGGGCGGTTCTGCCCGCGTCCCAGTGTATGACGTGCTTGAAAATTCAAGTCCCACATCCGAAAAAATAGATTCAGTCAGGACCCGCCCTGCTGCTTCGGGATGTATCCCGTAGGTCCAATATACATTTTCGTGCTTACTCGCAAAATCGCAGGCTACGAGCGAGTCTTCGTGCGACGTTCCAATACAGATAATTTTTTCAACGCCTTTTTCGCGCGCGCGGTTAATCATCTCCTCCGCTTGACTTTCAGAAAAGAATTCCCGGTCGTGTAAATGACAATGCGAATCAATTAACATAATAAGAGTATACCATATTTATTCATCATCATATGGCACCATACCGCTAAGTACTCTGTTAGCAAGCAGATAATTCTTGAACATATCTAGAGTTATGCCATAATTATTGAGATAAGAAGCCTCTTCTAAGCGCAAATCGTTAAACATTCTTTCCGGTATACCAATATCTGCAAAATCATCATAGGTGTAAAGATTCTCTGGATTCGACATAAACTCCTCTCTAATAGATGGCCATTTGAGATTCTCATCGAACCCATAGAAATTTGAAGTTATCACATTCCCATCGGTTGTAAGAATGTTGTTTGCAATGATATTATAATATCTACTTGATATAATATGATAAACTCTAACTTCTCTCTCGATGATTTCAATCTTTTCGACTGTGACTTTGGTCAGCTGATCCCCCTCGACCTTATAAATCTCAACTCCAGGATAAAACCTGTCCCGATTATCTACTGATATGAACTCGTTTGCATTAACATCGAATACACCATGCCAGCCAACTGTACCTAATTCTGTTCCATCACTGAAGGTAGTTAATTGATATACCAGGGAAACTTTTTCCTCTTCAATCCTGGCAGGATATGTATATCCAACAGCGCCAGTCTCATGGTTCCACACTTTGAGACGATCTCTGTACGTGATATTTTCGATCGGTTTAGCTGTCTCGACTCCGTTTTCGTCAATAATCGCAATCATGGTACCTTCTATTAAGCATTCCAATGTTGCAGAAATAGTTATATTCCCCGAGGCGCCAGTTATTGTAATTCTATAGTTGCTGGTATCATAAGTAAAATCAGTATATGATTGTCCGCCCATAACTACCGAGATAGCATCTTTACTACTAGGTCGACGATATCCAGTATTAGCAGTAATCGTACCTTGCCAGGTACCCCCTGCTCTTACAGTATTACCAGAGGTATTTGTCATCCCGCCATTCGAAATATTGTATATCACGGTGTAGGACCAGCTAAGCGAAACATCGCCAGTGCTCGAGGCCGGACCTGGGTCAGTGTTGGCACTATTTATTTGAGCTTGCGTTGCGGTATTTCCCTCATCGTCAAACCCAACCACTATAAAGTGGTAAGTGTCGTCAGATAATCCAGTAAAGGTATATGAAGTAGCCAAACCACTCACCGAAATCATACTATCGCAAGTTGTAGTACACTTATAAATCCCATAACTCGCTATACCAACATTATCCGTCCCCGACCAGGTCAGCGTCGCCTCGCCATCTACCGCATTATTTGGCGTAATCGTCACTCCGCTAATCGTCGGCGCTTGGCTATCGACATAAGACGGGTCGCGGTCAACCGTAATATTCACTTCCCCTACATTTGTATAAGTGGTTTCGTAAGAAATCGTTATTCCCGCGGTCGTCGTTTCTGATGCAAACTTTGCTCCACTTGCCTTCTTCATATAGAAGGTATAAAGTCCAGTTGTATTAGCCGCGATAGTTTGGGGCCCTAACGCATTTCCACTCGAATCTACAATCTCAAAATCCTGGCTCAACGAATTAATATTGAAAGTCATGGTTTCATCAAATGTACTCTCGACATCAATTTGGAAAGCAGTCAAAGTATTCCCGCCCGACAAATCACCTGCATTGCTACCATGGATACTTCCAATGATACTAGGAGTTTTTTGGTTTACCGGATCAACGTCGATACCGCCCTCGGTACCGTGCTCACCCGAAACAAAATCCGCACTCAAAGTAATTTCAAAGGTAACCTGAGAATTTGCCGAGATTGTATCGCCAGCCGCTATCCCACTCAGCGTGTAGGTAATATCGCGCACCTCAGTCTGTGAAATCCTAATAGTCATATTCGAAGCCGGTGGCGTAAAGGTGTAGTTGTCGTCGGTGGAGTTGGTAATCGTTAATTGATAAGTTGCCGAAAGAATGTCAGTATTATCGAGTCCGCCCAGGAAGGTCAAATCAAAGTCCACGTTGCCAGAGCCATCGACCGATGGTTGCGGTGTTCCTTTTACATTAACACCAGATAAATAAGACACGCCAGTAATCTTTACATCACCTGTCTCAATAAATTCATAACCATTAGTTATTGTATAACTTAACCCTAATGAGTTAATATTTACAGCGACATTAGTTAATTCCGGATAATGCCTTGGTGCCGTACAAGTAATTACTAAAACTCCCGTGCTAATACTTCCGCTCGGCGAAGTACAAGTACTTCCTCCTAGCGTTACGCTTAAATCCGAAGGAACGAAACCGATCATAAGAGAGGTAGTAATAGTAACCGTATTTCCCCCGCTCTTCGGCCCAGAAGCCGGGCTAATTGTCGCTTCTCCCCCAACCACGTCTGACGCTTCGGTCATAACATGATATTCGATATTTGTTTGATAAGTTCCAGGTGTATATAAAACGTCTGTCCCGAGCCGCATCCCGTAATAAATATCAAAACTGTCTGTTCCGGAAACCGTACCAGTTACATTTCTAATTAAAGTATAATCTGGACTAATTTTCACCCCGGCGTAAGTACTACTAATATCAGGCGTCCCGGAAGTATAGGTACTACTAAAACTATTTGTTGGTAATCCAGTCGTTCCGCTCGGTATACCAAATCCCCAAGTGTCGGTGCTTAATATACTTGCTGTGCTAGGAGTAGTATTAATCGGCGCAATCGATGGGCTAGACGAAGATCCGTTAAGAAGCACCAAACTACCTCCCGATGTCTCCGAGGTTGGAACATTAACATAAACCCGATACCCAGACGGAGAATTAGTACTAACATTTATCGTACGCATTGTACTTACGTATTTTTCCGTAGTACTAATATCCATAACTTCAATGCCCTGATTTTGGTTTTGCATACTAGAAACTAAGGTATAGCTACTAGGGTCAATTGTAGCAAAAACATTCCCACAAAAGACCGTTATGGGTCCCAAAAACAAAGTCACTAAAGCAAATATTATCTGCTTCAAAATATTTCGGGTACTCTCACATCTCCTTGCCATTGTAACTCTCACCCTACTTTAAGTATAACAATTTTAAGATATAACGACAAGCTTTTTATTATAATTTTTGTTATTTTTTTCCGGTGTTCGGAGCCTTTATTATAGTCGTTTTTTCCACAGCCCCGAACCCTCCTGAGCCAAGTTCTAGAACAACACCCTCTCCTCTTATATCTTCGCCCAACGGTATTAAAGTTAAACTATTCTCGACCACTAAATCTAGTCCGCTAATCGTAATCTCGTCCTCTTCAGTAATTCCTAAAACTCGCTCGTTTAAAATAACCAATGTTTTTAAACCATTCGTCGAAAAACTAACCGAAAAACTTCCGTCCGGATTTTCTACGAAATTCTTAATTTCTAGGATCGGTTTTTCGATAATCTCCGCATTTTCTTCGACTCTTGGTAACGAATCATACCTCTCCATAATAAAATCTGTCAACAAACTTAGTTCATCAAAATTTGTTACAACTTTCCCGTCCGTCGCCGAAGCTAGGGCTTCATAATAGTCTCCGTACGATGAATTCGTAATAATGTAAAAATTTACCGGATCAATTTTCTTACTTAATGCGACTACCTCGTCAAGCGTCATTCCGTCTCGATCTGGCGAAAGATAGTCTGCATCTGTTAGTATTACTAACGATTTCGTCGAGCCTTTTTTCCATTCTAACTCGCTCATAACGTGAAATGACGCCGAAAGTAATGATTCCGCTCGGTCTCCCCCTCCGTCGGCTTGAATTTTTCCTAGTTCCTCTTCAAATAACTCTAAGGTACAAGTTTCAAAATCGCAATGCTTAACCGGTTCGTATGGGTCAATCAAATCCCGATAATCATAAAGCGCTACACGCCCGCCCGATTCTAAAGTTTCTTCCGCTAGTCTCAACGCCTCGGCTTTATACTTTTCAATCATACTGCTCATCGAACCCGTAGAATCAACCAAGATCGCCGTATCGTGTGGCGATGAAATCGTATTCTCAACCCCGAACGCTGTCGTAATTTTATCAAAAATTACTCGCGAAGCGTCCTCGTATAAATTATCCGAAACGTAGGCAATATGATCGGAAATACTTAAATGCGAACTACAAAATATATCTTTTTTATTACACCAAATTCCGACTTTTCCCGCGAGCCCCTCCGGCTCATACGGTATATATGCTCCGAGCAAACCTTTATATGCTTGACAATCCGGCACATACATCCGATAATCCGATAAATTTTCCCCTCTACATGCCGCCGGAATTAAACCTTTCCCTTCCGGTAAATATAGTTTTGGGTCGCCAAACGTTGCTGCGTAAATTATTCTATCAGATTTTAAACTCCCCAGCGCCTTAGAAACGACCATCGCCCCCTGCGAATAACCCCCAATCACAAATTTTGTATTACTACACTTTTCATTGTTTATTGTTTTAATTAAATTTTTTACACCAGTATTTATGCTCTTTCCAAATTCATACGCATCCCCTGCCCCGAAGAACGCCCCAAGCGTTACATCTAAATTATCTAACCCTACTCCGATTGCCGGGTAATCTAAATCGATAAACTCATATTTTAAATCAACCGTACTTAATTTTGTTTCGACCGTTGATTTAAATACTAAATAATTTTTGTCCGCCCATCTTTCTCCGCCCGAGCCCCGCGCAAATATGATTTTTACGTCCGAACAATCATCCGCAACCGCTATTTGCTTCGGCGCATATATTCCGAGCAGTAATCCTATTCCGATCATTAAATACCGCACTTTAATTTTATTTTTTCGCCCACCACGTTTTTTGACGTGGATTTTACCTCGCATTTTACTCCTTATTTTAATGATGCGGCCATTTATACACACCCTACTAAAAATTTCAACCCCCCACCCTTTGCTTATGGTATAATATTTATTATATGGCGGGTGACGACCCTGGAAGGGGACCCCAAAATGTTTTGCGAAGCAAAAATTTTGGGGAGGGAGAAGGGTCGGCAGGACCCGCTAGGAAGGAAATTATGGATAAACAAAGAGTCTGGGATGAATATTTTATGAGGATTGCTGAGGCCGTAGCGACAAAATCTAAAGACCCTTCGTCTAAAATGGGTTGCGTAATTGTTGATAAAAATAAACGTGTCGTTTCGCTCGGTTATAATGGTATGGTCCAGGGCGCCGATGAGTCGCAAATGACTCTTTCCGAACGCCCAATGAAGTATTATTTTGCGATTCATTCCGAGATGAACGCCCTAATTTTTGCGCATCAAGATCTAACCGGCTGTACTATTTATAATAGAGTTGCAACTTGTGAAAATTGTTTGAAATATTGTCTTCAAGCCGGAATTAAACGTTTCGTTTATAAAGAACTTCGCGTTCATTCGCATTCTTCCGATCCTCAAAAATCTATGACTAATGTCGAAACCGACGAAGCCGTAATTAGACTTTTAGCTTCTATGCCCGAAGTAGAAACCCTAAATCTTACAAACGGTAAAACTTACATCGAAGATATCCTCAGCTCTTACGCCGAGGATTCTCCGGAATATAAACGTTTAAGCGCTTGGGTTTAATCTTTTCGTTTCTTATTTAAGAAAAACATCGTTAAACAGACCGCGACCGTCGCGAGAATTATTGTCCCCGAAATTATCCCAGTCGCCGTCATCGGGACTAACCACTCATTAGTCTCGGTCGCCGACATAGTAGCCATTTCGCCGGGGAATCCCCCGCCCATTGGCCCACTCCCCATTTCGGCATCTTCCATATCTTCCGGCATTTCTGGTCGTTCGCCATCAAGCATATCCGTATTTTCACTCGTCGTCGTATCGTCTGTCGATTCCGCGACCTCACGTTTATTATTTTTTGCTACAGTTTCTTCTTCCATATCACCTTTCATTATTATATGTTTTTATTATACTAGGGTAGGCTTAAAACAAACTTAATTACCAAATTATTTCACCCATATTATTGAGCTTCAAAAACTCATTACATTTAGAAAAAGGCTTGCTACCAAAAAATCCATTGTGTGCCGAAAGTGGCGAAGGGTGCGCCGATTCTAAAACTAAATGTTTAGAACTATCGATTAGAACCTTTTTATTCCGCGCATCTCTTCCCCATAAAATAAAAACTAAATGCGGTCGGCTTTCATTTAAATATTTTATCGTCTCGGTCGTAAAAATTTCCCAGCCCTTTCCGCTATGTGATTTCGGACGATGTGCCTCAACTGTTAATACAGTATTTAATAATAATACTCCTTGCCTTTGCCAACTCGCTAAACTCCCGCGCGGATTATTATGTTTTCCAATGTCATTATCAATTTCTTTATATATATTTATGAGCGACGGCGGAATTGGCGCTGAATTCGGTACTGAGAACGCTAATCCTTCCGCTGCACCGGGTGTATGATATGGATCTTGTCCTAAAATGACAACCTTAACTTCGTTTAAATCCGTCGCAAACGCTCTAAAAACTAATTCCTTACGCGGAAAAATTGTTTTTGTTTCATATTCTTCATGCAAAAATTCAGACAGTTCCTTAAAATATGGCTTTTCAAATTCACTTTTCAAAAACGGCTTCCAACTCTCATGCATATGCTATAATTGTACCATATGTCAAAGTTATATTTTCGTTATGGGGCGATGGGATGTGGAAAGACTATGCAACTTCTCCAGGTCGCCTTTAATTATGAAGAGCGTGGGCATAAAGTTTGCGTTATTAAACCAAAAACCGATACAAAAAATGGAGTAAAACTTTTAACCCGTATCGGTCCCGAACGCGAAACTAATTTCTGCTTTGATAAAAAAACTGATTTATATAAAGAAATTCTTAAAAACTATAGTGACGTCCATTGTGTTCTTGTCGACGAGGCTCAATTTTTAACTCCAAAACAAGTTGACGAGCTAATGATGGTAACAATTAAATTAAATATTCCGGTAATGGCTTACGGGTTACGTCTTAATTTCCGTCGCGAAGATGGCGGGTTTGAAGGGGCTACTAGACTTCTCCAAATCGCGCATGATATCGAAGAAATTAAAACAATTTGCGAATGTGGTAAGAAAGCGACTTATAACGCTCGCTTCCTAGACGGCAAACTCGTCGCCGAAGGCCCCGACGTCCTTATCGACGACGGCAAAACAGACATTAAGTACCGCGCCCTCTGCCCCGCTTGTTACGAAAAATATTTGGAGAAAAAATAATGTATATAGTAATTGAGGGTCAGGACGGCACCGGCAAATCTACTCAGGCAAGATTACTCAAAGAATATTTCGAAAAACAAGGTAAAAAAGTTGTTGTAATGGACGAGCCGGACGGTGATTTACCGCAGGCGCATGATTTGCATGATATGATTTTAACTCGTGGATATAATCTTGAGCCAATAACAAATGTTTTACTTTTTACCGCCGCACGTTCTGAACTTTGGAGAAAGATTGCCGAACCGGCTTTAAGACAGGGTGAAATTGTTATTTCTGCGCGAAACTATTGGTCGACTTTGGCTTATCAAGGCTACGGCGAAGGTGTTTCTCGTAATAAGATTATCAAAATTACGAAAGAATCCCTTCCTGAAAAATATTTTAAACCCGACTTCGGCTTCATTCTTACCGTTTCAGATAATGTCCGTCTCGAACGTCAATCTGGACGCGGTAAAGCGACCGAAACCTTTGAGGCAAAACCTGATACTTTTCAACAGAAAGTTAATTCCGCTTATCCGAAAATAGCAAAAGATTTTAACTTAAAATTAATCGACGCTTCTGGCACAATAGAAGAAGTGTTCAACCAGTTAATAAATTATTTATTAACTGTAGGCTAATTCTCCGCAAACTGCGAATTATATAATTCGGCGTAAAACCCGTTTAATTTCAAAAGCTCTTCATGGTTCCCTTGCTCAACAATATTTCCGTCTCGCATTACTAAAATTAAATCCGAGTTCCGAATCGTTGATAGTCGATGTGCAATTACAAATGAAGTTCGTCCATGAGTTAATTTTTCAAACGAATCCTGAATTAGTTGTTCCGTTCTCGTATCGACATTCGACGTCGCCTCATCTAAAATCATCATCGGCGGATTCGCGACCATCGCCCTAGCGATGGTGATTAACTGTTTCTCGCCCGCCGAAATATTATCAGAGTCTTCTGAAATTTCCGAACGATAACCTTTAGGGAGCGCTTCGATAATATGGTTTACGTTTGAAGCTTTTGCTGCTCGCTTAACGTCGTCTAATGAGGCGCTTAAATTTCCATACTTTAAGTTATCTTCTACCGACCCGCTAAATAACCAAGTATCCTGTAAAACCATTCCAAACATCCGTCGGACGTCTGAGCGTTTCATTTCGCGTGTCGGTACTCCATCTATCGTAATATATCCCGAATCCGGCTCGTAAAAGCGCATTAGTAAATTAATTAAAGTCGTTTTCCCCGCGCCGGTCGGACCAACAATCGCGACTTTCATACCCGGCTTTACTTTTACTGAAAAATCTCGGATTACTGGTTGACCCGGTAAATAGCTAAAGTTTATATTATTAAATTCGACTTCTCCTTGTATCCGACTAATTTTTCGCGCCGGCTCAATATCTGGTTCTTCCTCTTTTTCGTTTAAGAATTCAAAAATCCGTTCGCTCGCCGCAAGTAGTGCCTGCATCGTCGAAGTTGTCGAGGCAATTTCCGTAATCGGACGGTTAAACCGCGAAACATATTGAATAAATGCCTGAATATCGCCGATATTGATGCGCCCCTGAACTACGAAGACTCCGCCTAGTGCACAAACCGCTACATATCCTAAATTTGTAAAAATATGTGTAATTGGGAAAGCTAAAGATGAGAAAATTTGTGCTTTTCTAGTCGCAGTTGTTAACTTTTCATTTATTTCGCCGAAATCTCTCATCGCGTCGTCTTCATAAGAATTAGATTTTATTACAATTGCTCCTGAATAATCTTCTTCGATTTCGCTATCCAAAACTCCCAGGGTGTTTTGTTGCTCGCGGAAATATTTTTGCGCATATTTCATGATTCGTGCTACAACCAATACCGAAATTGGTACGACTACGAACGAGATTAGAGACAAAGGTATGGAGATCGTTAGCATAACAACCATTACGCCAACAAGCGTAGTTACCGACATCGATATATCAGCAATTTCGCGCGACATTGAAGTCGTTAAAACATCTACATCGTTCGACATTCTCGATAAAGTATCTCCGAATTGATGTTTATCAAAATATGAAATTGGTAATTTAGTAATTTTGTCTAAAATATTTTCTCGGAGTTCTTTCGTATATTTTGCCGATACGACTGCAAGAATATAAGCCTGCATATAATTTAATGCCGCCGAAACTGAAAATAGAACAATCACGAATATTGCTCTTCCGCCGAGCGCTCCCCAATCTAAATCCGGGTATGAATTAACTGCTATGGTCGTCATGTCTCCTAAAATTTTCGGGATAAATAATCCTAAAATAGCTGAGGCAATCGTTAAAACTACCGAAACAATAATCGGAAACCGATATTTTTTAATCGATTTCAAAAATATCTTAAACGATTTACGCGTATCCCTCGGTTTTTCAAAGTTACGATTCGGCATATTCTCTCCTCCCCGCTATCTCGACTTTTAATTTTCTCTCTTCTCGCGCTTTTTTAAATTTTTCCGCTAATTTTTGCTCATGTGCATATTCTTTATCCGAAAGTTGTGATTTTACGATTTCTTGATAAACTTTACAGCTATTTAATAACTCTAAATGTCTTCCTTTCCCGACTATCTTACCGTTATTTAGTACTACGATCTGGTCAGCGTCTTTAATCGTTGAAACTCTCTGCGCAACAATTAAAACTACTGCGTTATTCGTCACTTCTAGAAGCGCTACTCTTAATCTCGCATCGGTTTTCATATCAAGTGCCGAAAAAGCATCATCGAAAATAAATATATCTGGGTCTTTGCAAATCGCCCGCGCGATTGAGAGCCGTTGTTTTTGACCGCCTGAAAAATTTGTTCCGCCCTGCGCGACATGAGAATCATACTTTTTTGGTAATTTTTCAATAAAATTTTCCGCTTGGGCGATTCGCGCAGATCTTCTAACTTGTGCATCCGAAGCATTCGGCGCCCCAAATTTAATATTTGACTTTATTGTTCCCGCGAATAACATTCCTCTTTGCGGGACAAACCCGATCCTTCGCATTAAATCTTCTTTTTCATATTTACTAACTGGTAATCCATTCACTAACACTTCTCCGCTCGTTACTTCGTAAAATCTCGGCACTAAATTAATTAAAGTCGATTTTCCCGAGCCAGTCGAACCAATAAACGCCGTCGTTTCTCCGGCTACTGCCTTGAATGAGATATTATCAAGCACCTTTTCTTCCGCCCCAGGATAAGAAAAATCCACATTTTTAAATTCTATCGACGGCGCCTTCTCCGGCAAGCCCCCAGTTTTTGCCAACCAATTAATCTTCGGTAATTTCCCTAGAACTTCATTAATTCTCCTCGCCGAAACATTCGCTCGCGGTAGCTCCGCGAATAATAATGACATCATTAAAAACGACATCATCACATGGGTTACATATTGCGCAAACGCCGTCATATTTCCAAGATACGCGAAATCTTTAGAAAGCAACGAAATTCCGACCCAAGAACAAAGTAGCGTCGTCCCGTTAAAAATAATGTTAATTAAAGGATTCTGTAATTCTAAAATCCGATCGATAAAAATTAAAAGCTTAGTTAGTCGGTCATTCTCTTTTGTAAACTTTTTCTTTTCAAGTTTTTCATTATTAAACGCTCGGATTACCCGAAGTCCGGTTAGGTTTTCCCGCGTAATTAATGTAATTTTATCAATTAAATCCTGGAAAATTTTAAATTTCGGTATTACTATCGAAAGAATTGTGATAGACGATCCTAAAATTGCGACCGCCCCGACTAAAATAATCCAAGACATATCCGGTGCCGTTTGTATCGCCATAATAATTGCGATAATACAAAATAGCGGCGCCCGAAGCATCATTGAAAGAATCATAATCGTTGTATTTTGAACTAAAGTTACATCATTTGTTGTCCTAGTAATTAAAGACGCCGTACTAAAATCTTTTGCATCAATTAAACTAAAATTAATTACCTTTGAAAAAACCGCCGCCCGAATATCACGCGCGAAATTTGCTCCTACTCGGGCCGAGAAATAACTTGAAACAAGCGAACCAGCCGCCGAAATTACCGTCACCCCAATCATCTTGAGCCCCGTCATCCAAATAAAATCCGTATTCCCCGGGACAATTCCGTCGTTAATAATACTCGCCATTAAAGCCGGTAAACGTAGAGTTGTATAAACCTGCACCGCCGTCGCAAACACTAAAACTAAAACCTGCCAAAAATATGGTTTTAAAAATCGAAATAATTTAAACATATTTTTCTATTTTACCACGCCTTTTTTCTAAATGCATTACGAGATAGATTATTAATCCTAATATAACATATATATAATATGAGAAAAATCGCCAAACTAACATTGCCCAAAATACATATCCCGACGACAATGCCGAGAAAACAATAAAGAAGGTTCCCTCCGCTGCGCCAGCGTTCCCTGGCGTCGGTATAAAATATACTGCGCTCATTACCGCTATTGTTGTCCCGAGACAAGACCAAAAATTTATATTTCCGCCAAAAGCCGTTAAAACGAAAAACGGAATCATCGCGATTAAAAGATTAAAAATCAACGAGAGTATAATTACTCTAAAGAATAATCCCCTATTTTTTAAAATTAGTTTAACCGAATCCGCATATTCTTTTACTTCTGCCTCTGCTTGTTTTAATCTTTCCTCACGCTTTTTAATTATTTTAATCTTCGCTAAAATCTTAATTCCAAAATTAATTAACTTAGCCACTCCTTTCGGGAAGAAAATTGTCCCAATCACCATTACCGGCCAAAACGCATAAAATAAAAGTCCAATCCAAGCCGTGATAATTAACGCTGGGTAATCTCCGGCTACTCCTCCGAATAAAAAGCAAATTAGTGCGATTATAATAAACGCGATTTGTAAAGAAATCATCCCAAAAACCGGAATTGCTGTCGAAGCCCCATTATTTAGCGGGCTATTTTTTCGCATATAATACATTTGAAAAGGCTGTCCTCCGACCGCCGCCGGCGTAATATTATCATAATAACGCCCGAGTAGAACCGTCCTTCTCGCTAATCTCCATTCCCCTCTAATTTCAACTTTTTTATCTCGCGCAATTTTTCGTATCATTAAAACATATTTATAAATTTCAATAGTAATTGCTAAAATAAAGCACGCTACCGCCGGTAAAAGTAATCCGTAGTTAATTTTTATTTCGCTAAGTTCCGCCGCCGTCTTTGAATTACCAAACTCCGAAAATCCCGCCGCTAAGATTACGACGACGTTCATTAAAATAAAAAGAATAATTAGTAAAGGTTTCCGCCAAACTTTCTTAGTAGAAAAATCTTCATCTTCTCGTTTTTTATTTTTATCTGACATATTTATTCTCTAGAAGCTCTTATATTTGGATATTCCTCAACTAAAACTCTTATACATCCCGCAATCGGAATCGCAATAATTGCTCCGAGTAGCCCGAACATATACATCCCGATTGTAATCGCACATAGGATTACTACCGGCTGGAGATTTAATGCGTCTCCCTGAATCTTCGGCGCTATAATATTATTTTCGACCTGCGCATAAATTATATAGATAATCGCAAATATTAACGCCGCAATTGGGTTAGAAATCAATAATATAATCGTTACTAAAGTTCCGCCGATGAATTGTCCGAACATCGGGATAAGATAGAATAACATCGTAATCATCCCCATCGGTATCGCGAGCGAAGTCGAAATATTTAAAAATAGCGAAAGGCAAAATACAATTAGTCCCGACGCTAACCCGTCTAGCATCGCTACGATAACCTGTCTTGAAACATAAGTCGAAACAACATTCGCCATCTTCGATACCGTCCTTCTGGCAACAGAAATAATTTTCTTATTTTCCGCATCTTCAACCCCCGCCCAAAAGGCTTGTACCATTCCCGGACCTTCTAATAAGAGTAATAAAGTTATAACTAAGACTAAGACGGATTTCATTACTACGTCCGCTACTCCGCTTACGCTTGAGACTAAATTGTTCCCGAGTATCCCAAGCAGGTTATTAGAAAGACCCGTTAAAGCGTTTTCGATTTCCGCGTGCAAATCTTGTACCCCGATTGCTTTACCGAAATTATTAATCCCCTCCCATCCCCCGAAAGTATTTTCAAACGTTTCCGGGAAATGTTGAATGAATCTCGCCGTTTCGTTTACAACAACCGGCCCGACTATCGCAAGAATCGCGCCGACGATTAAAATTACTATTAGATAAGCTAATACCGCAGAGAGGTTTTGATGCTTTTTATCTTTACCGAAATGTTTCGTAAAGAAATTATCTACCTTATTTACTAGCGGTCGAAGCGCTAAAGCTAAGAAAACCGATACCCCGATAATAATTAGACCAGTTAAAGCCTTATATAAAATAAATAGTACCGCTACAATCCCTAATGGAACTAGCCAAAATTTTACAAACGTCTTTAAATCTGTCTCAATTTTCTTAGACATAAACCTCCTTATAGATTTATTGTAGCATAAATGGTATAATTATGTAAATGAAATTATTAATGCATACTTGTTGTGCGCCATGTAGTGTTTATTGTATAGATAGTTTACGCGCCGAAGGAATTGAGCCGACGTTATTTTGGTATAATCCGAATATTCATCCTTTTATCGAATATAAAACCCGCCGAGACTGTTTAAAAGATTACGCTAAAAAAGTTGGCGCTAAGTTAATTGTTAAAGAAGATTACGGCCTCGACGAATTTTGCCGTAATGTTGTCGACGATATTCCGAATCGTTGCGTAAATTATTGTTATTTAAAACGTCTCGGCGAAACGGTTCGCTTCGCCTCCAAAAACGGCTACGACGCTTTTACGACTACGCTTCTCGTTTCCCCTTACCAGAAGCACGAAGAGTTAAAGCGAGTTTGCGAAGAGTTGTCTCGGCTTAGCGGAGTAAAATTTCTCTACCGCGATTTTCGTGTCGGCTTCCGCGAGGGACAGCAAAAAGCTCGCGGACTCGGGCTTTATATGCAAAAATATTGTGGCTGTATTTTTTCCGAAGAAGAGCGCTATGAGAAACAAATTCTTCGCGACCGTAAAGAAGCTGAAATTATTTTGTAATTTTTATATATAAACATAAAGGCTGTGTTATAATAGTAAGTGCAAACATCTATAAATTAACAATGCCGAATTTTTATACGAAATAGGTTAACCGTGATAAACGGCACCGTAAGGATGTCTACGGTTAAGCTATTTCGGCATAATTGATAGATGTTTGCACCCCTTGCGGTGCCATTTTTGTTACGCTTTTAGATGGCACCGCTAGGGGGAGCTTAAATAAAATATTAAGTGAGGTAAGTATGAGGTCTAAACATGATGAAAATAAAAAATTATGTTCTCGTAAATTAAAACTATGTTTTTTAATTCCAATATTATGTTCTATAAATATAATATTAAGTTTTAAAAACATAGATTTTGCTTCCGCCGTGTCCTATCAATCCTCTACTAACGTCCAATTTACCTTTAATCCTACCCTCTCTATGTCTGTTTCCGGCGATCTTATCATAGATAGCCTTGCTCCGGGAAGCTCATCAGATAGTAACATTATTACCGTTAGTATAAATACTAACTCTGCCTATGGTTATCAGCTCTCCGCTACCGTCGGAACAAAGACCGAAGGCGAAGACGCTCTAGTTAACGGAAATAATGAATTTACTAACCTAACTAGTAACGTTTCTTCCCTCTCTAACTTTTCTGATAACTCATGGGGCTATTCCTATTCTACCGATTCTGGTACTAACTGGATTAGCGGTAATGTCGGGAGTAGCTCTTCTGGTTATAACGGTCTTCCTTTAGATAATAATAATGATGATACTAATCTTTTAGGTTATGGCGGAGTTACTTTAATAGATACTAATACTCTTTCTAATAATAACTCTATTCAATTTAAGATTGGCGCTAAAGCCTCTACTACACAACCGGCTGGGACTTATACGAATACGGTTAACTTTTATGCTATAACTTACGCTCCGCCTATGAATCTTGCTGAATCTTATGCCGCAGCAGGAGCTACTCAAACTAACGGCTATTATAGACTTCAAGACATGACTAGCTCTATTTGTGAAGCAGCGGATGTTTATGATGAGGGAAGCGCGATGCAGGTCATAGATACGCGAGACAACAAAATTTACTGGATTACGAAGTTACACGACGAGCATTGTTGGATGACACAAAACCTAGACTTAGACCTAGAAACAACTCCAACTAGCGTAGCCGCCCTAACCTCAAATAATACCGACCTTAATCAGTTCGGCTCTAACGGCTATACGACGGACTACGGCTATTCCTGTTCTAACCCTTCTACAACAACAAATTGTACTGCTGATGGTGAAGTGATTACCTGGAAACCTACTAACACGACTAGAAACTATGCTACTTCTACCGGTACAGCTTGGAGTGATAATTATGACGTAGCTTATTCTATGGATACCGGTGATTGGTACTATGCAGGGCATAATGGAACTACTCTACTCCCATCTGTTGCTACTAACTATCTCACTATAACCCCAGACGCAAATGGTGACATTATAAATAGTAGTAATAGCAACGTATACTTTTCCAATAATCCATCTAGGGTAAACGGTGGTACACATGAGCATGTTGGTAATTATTATAACTGGAGCGCCGCGGTAGCAAGTAATTCAACAAGTAGTTATCAGAACTCAACATATGCTAATATTGCAAATAATCCCCAAAACTCTATCTGTCCAGCAGGATGGAGATTACCGACCATTACTAGCGCTTCTCCAACCTACTCATCTGCCGGTTCTAGAAATGAATTTGCAAGGCTAGTTTACCTTTATAACAATAACAGTTACGTTACTAACTCTTCTGCAAAACTAGAACTTGCTCCATTGTTCTTTGCTCGCGGTGGCTACGTTCTCGGTGGTTCGCTGTACTATTCAGGCAGCTACGGGCACTACTGGTCCAGTACGGTCTATAGTCGTTCTGGCGCGTATCACCTGTACTTCGGCGCCACTGACGTCCGTCCGACGTACAACAGCAATTGCGTCAGCGGATTTTCAGTTCGTTGCGTCGCTCGCTAGCTTGAAAAAATCCCGATAAAAGTATATAATATATAGATATGCTAGTTTCTGACTATAATTATAACTTACCGGAAGAACGTATTGCGAAATTCCCGCCGAAAGAACGTGGAAGTACCCACCTTCTCGTCCTAGACCGTAAAACCGGCGAATTAAAAGACTCCTTTTATCGTAATCTCGACGAATTCCTAAACCCCGGCGACGTTTTAATTTTAAACGATACCCGCGTTATGCAATCCCGCCTCTTCTGCGAACTTGAAGACGGCCGTAAACGCGAACTTGTCGTCCTTGAAAAACACGGGTTAGAACCTCAACGCGTCATGTACCGCGGTAAACTCCATGATAATGATATATTGATAATTAACGATAATTTAATTACAATTACCAAGATCCTTGGCAACGGTATTGCCGAGGTCGAATCTGACACGCCGCTTTCCGAACTTGCCGAGAAATACGGCGCCGTTCCCCTACCCCCTTATTTACACCGCGACGCTACAGCTGAAGATAAAACAAGATACCAAACAGTTTTTGCAAAAGATTTCGGTTCTGCCGCCGCTCCGACCGCTAGCCTTAACATGACTGACGAATTACTCGAAAAACTCCGACAAAAAGGCGTAATTATAAAATACCTCACTCTTCACGTCGGTCTTGGTACGTTTCTGCCAATTCGCTCCGACAAAATCGAAGACCATAAAATGCACTCTGAATGGTTCCATATTCCAGAAGATACCCTAACGGCAATATCGTCCGCAAAGGACGGACGCATTATCGCTTTAGGTACTACCGTTGCTAGAACTTTGGAGTATTATGCGAAAACTGGTAAAACCGAGGGTGAAGATGATATTTTCATTTATCCTGGCTTCGAATTTAAGATTGTTGACGCCCTTTTAACTAATTTTCACGCTCCAAAATCAACCGTTTTAATGCTTGCTTCGGCCTTCGCCGGCTGGGATAATCTAAAAAACGCCTACGACCACGCAATAGACGAGAAATACAACTTCTTAAGCTACGGAGACTCGATGCTGATATGTTAAAATTTGACATACAGAAACGTGTTGGTCTAGCTCGCGTTGGCGTAATTCATACTCCCCATGGCGACATTAAAACCCCCGCCTTCGTCGGTGCCGCAACTCGCGCAACCGTCAAAGCTTTGACTATGAAGGAGATGAACGAGCTCGGCTCGCAGGCAATTCTCGCAAATACCTACCATCTAATTCTTCGCCCCGGCTCCGATTTAATTGAGGAAGCTGGCGGTCTTGCTGAATTTTCTAATTGGCATAAGCCGACTTTTACTGATTCCGGCGGTTTTCAAATCTTTAGTTTGCCCAACGTTAAAATTTCCGAACATGGCGTAAAATTTAAATCTCACATTGACGGTCGTAATTTCGAAATGACCCCGGAATCGTCTATGCAGGACCAATGGAAAATCGGCGCCGATATTCACATGGCTTTTGATCATCTCGCAAAATCTGAAAGTTACGAAGACATGAAAACCGCTATGGAGCGCACTCACCGCTGGCTCGACCGCTGTGTAACAGAACACAAGAGAATAATGAAAGGCGCCCAGGATACTTCTTTCGAGGACCGTAAGCTTGGGCGAGCGCCCTTGAGCGTGTCCGAGAAAGATGTATCTGGGCGCCTTCAACAGTATCTTTATGCCGTCGTTCAAGGCGGAACGTTTAACGACCTGCGGGCCGAATCGGCGAGGTATTGCGCTTCTAAACCAGTCGACGGCTTCGGCATCGGCGGCGTTTTTACCGCTGAAGGCATGGATGAAATGTTAAAAACTGTCAATTCTATCTTACCCGAAAATAAACCTCGCCATCTCCTCGGTATGGGTCAAGAGCCGATTGATTTATTTGTCGGTTCCGAATTCGGTTGCGATACTTTTGACTGCGTCGGCCCAACTCGAATGGCTAGAAACGGCTCGCTTTATACCTTAGATGGTCGAATCAATATTAAAAATGCGAAATATACGCATGATTTTACCCCGCCTATGGAAGATTGCGACTGTGAATGTTGTAAAAATTACACGCGCGCTTACCTGCACCATTTATTTAAAACCGACGAAATTACCGCAAAAGTTCTTGCTAGTATTCATAACGAACATTTTATTGTCCATACGGTCGATCAAATCCGAGCCTCTCTCCTAGACGGCTCCTTCCAAGAATACAAAACCGCCTTCCTCTCCCGTTATTATCATAAATAATATATTTACGCTTTATTTTTCATATCCCCAGACCGGGCCGCTAGCAGTATCGCGGATAATAATTCCGCGTTTTAATAACTCGTCTCTAATTTCATCAGAGCGAGAAAAATCTTTTACTTTCCTAGCCTCTTCGCGCTTTTGAATAAGCGCATAATATTTTTCCGAAATATCAGGTGTGTCAGCAATCAAATTCAGCCCAAATAACTCATCCACCTTCCCCCAATCTTCCATCGATAGATTCGAAGCATCAATAATCGCGAAAGCCTCCGGCGAATTAAGATTGTTGTTTACCGCCTCCATGATGGGCCGCAAGACACTGGCAGGGCCCATCGAGCCGTTTTGATATAATAATGCAATTCGATTTCGCCAATTTAATCTTCGCGCTCGCGCCCCTTCGAGCGACTCAAACGTAAAATTCCGCGTTCCTTGATAATGACCCGAAAGTAGCCACATTTTGTAATCCATCGGCGAAAAACCTCGCTCCGCTAAGTCGGATAATAAATAAACATTCCCTAGCGACTTCGAAATTTTTTGCCCATCAATCGTAATAAAATCGCAATGTATCCAATATCTCGCTAGTTCCGTTCCATACGCCGCATAGCTTTCAGCAATTTCATTCGTATGGTGTACTGGTATGTGATCAATCCCCCCACAATGTATGTCAATCGGCTCTCCTAAAGTCTCATGGATAATTGTCGAACACTCCAAATGCCAACCCGGATAGCCCGGTCGTCCTAAATAGTCCCACCTCATTGCGTGCTTTTCTCCAGGTTGAATAAACTTCCACACCGCAAAATCCGAAATATTCCGCTTTTCGTCCGAAAATCCTACTCGCGCCCCCGCCTTAAGCCCCTCTAAATCAAGGCGCGCAAACTCCGCATAATTATTAAATTTAGCCGTATCGAAATATACCCCATCTTTCGTCTCATAAGTAAACCCATTTTTCGTCATTAAATCCACCGCTCGCATATCCTCCTCAATATAATCCGTCGCCCGCGCTATTACTTCCGGCTCTACTAAATTCAGCGCCCGAAAATTCTTCAAAAAGTCCTCAATATAATATTCTGCGACTTCATAAACGCTTTTTCCTTCGCGCTCCGCTCCTTTTTCTAATTTATCTTCCCCAAAGTCGCCATCCGAAACTAAATGGCCAACATCCGTTAAATTTAAAACCCGCTTAACCTTTAAACCGTTCGCAGTCAAAGTTCTTACGAGTAAATCCCAATACACATACGCCGCATAATTTCCGATGTGTTGAAAATTATATACCGTCGGCCCACAAGTATAGACCTTAACAACTTCGCCGGAAGGTTTAAAATTCTCGATTTTTCTACTAGCAGTATTATATAATTTCATATTCTGTCTTAATTATACTATATTTATCATAAAGGTCGGTTAAGTATGTCTTCTAAAATTTTTCCGATTACAACATATTTGTCTCGTGACACTCCATGTCGTCCATCGGTTTCAATCACTGTAATATATTTTGGGTTTTCCTTTAAAACTATCGGAATATTATAAGATGAAATAAATTGATCTAATTTTCCATAAACTAGAACCGCCGGCGTTTTTAATCCACAAATAACCTTAAAATTCTTTTTATCTAAAACAATTTTTTCCATTGAATTATTAAAAGATTTCTTTTCTAGAATTTTTTTATCCTTAACGCTTACCGCTTCACGGAATATCTTAGTCGCTGTCGCAAAGGCCGGATTTATTAAATCTTTTTCTGTATATAAGGGCGGAGAAACTAAAATTAATTCTTTTATCGTTTTCTTATAGGTGTTAGCATAACGTGTAACGATCAACGTTCCCATCGAATGACCAACAAGAACAATCGGAATATTTAAATTTAGTCGTTTTATTGCATTATTGAGCGCCGTAAGTTGATCTTTGTAATCATATTCTAAATCATCACTTTCGTATGAGTCGCCCGAGCCAAGCAAATCAAACGTAATAAACCTCATTTTTTCAGCCAACTTCGCGTTTTCTAGGTAATTTAGGGCTTTATTAAAGCTCGATGAATCTGATGCAATCCCGTGAATAAAGATTACCGCTAAAACTGGCTCTTTTGTTCTTGAAAAATCGTGTGTTTTTTCAAGAATTAAATCATTCTTGCCCATTACTTATTAACTCCGAAACAATTTTTATTAAATCTTTTACTACTTCTTCATAAGATGTATCATAGGTTCTAAAACCAGCCGCCTGAGGGTGCCCCCCTCCCCCAAAGTAACCAGCAACCTTTTCGGCAATCGGTACATTTGGAGCGGTTCTTATTTTTCCAGTTACCTTTCCGTCCGGATAAGTTTTTATCGCTACCGCAACTTTTACACCTTCGACTAGCCTCATCTCTTCTAAAATTAAGACGTTTGGATTATATTCATCCGAATATTCCCTAATGTCGTCCCAAGGAATATGTACGGTCGCTAACTCCCCATCTAGCGAATATTCTATCCGCTTAATTAAATCGGCTTTATAATCTAAGATACGCGGAGATTTTTTCATAAATTCACGTCGTTTATCTTCAAGCTCACAAATATTTGCGCCGAGCCTCGTTAGTTCCGCCGCAGTTTCAAAAGTTTCCGCCGTTACCGAAGCGTTAGTTAATCCTAAAGTATCAGATAAAATACCTTGGAAGATTGCTTCAGCTGCTTCTTTGCAAATTTCAATTTTTTGGTCTTTCGCAATGTGATAAATTACGTCGGTACAAGAAGGTCGCGCTTCAATAATACTTTCATGTGCAAATTCAATATCGTCTTCACTCTCATGATGATCTATTATTAGTACCGGCATCGAATATAGTCGATTTTTAATTGCTGGATCGTCTAATAATTTCGATATTAGAATATTTGCCGCTGTATCAACTATAATATATCCATCCGCCTTAAAATCAAACTCATCTGTTACTCTCGACCAATCTTTAAAGTAACGTAGGTATTTCGGTAAATCAATCGGACAATAAAGACTAATCTCCTTATCACTTAGTATATAATCTAACGCCAAAGCACTTCCCAGCGAATCTCCGTCTGGATTTTCCGCTTGGATAATACAAATAGACCTCTTTCCTCTTAAAAACTCACTAAATTTTTCATACATACATACTATTATATCATTCTTTGTTAGTTTATGTTAAAATAGGTGCATGACTATTTTTCGTGCAGACAAAAAATTTGAAAGATTTGAAGATGTTACGCCAGAACTTCTTAAAAAAGAGGGCGTAAAACTATTATTATGTGACCTTGATAATACCTTAAGGTTACATTCTGAAAAAGAACCCGC
Organism: Candidatus Nanosyncoccus sp.; assembly: GCA_045603985.1. GTDB lineage: Bacteria > Patescibacteriota > Saccharimonadia > Saccharimonadales > Saccharimonadaceae > Nanosyncoccus. The sequence continues at coordinate 60,476 of JAZUNE010000001.1, read as the reverse complement.
CGACGAGCTTCAAAAATGGATTAGAGATTGTCACGCCGCGGGAGTAAAAGTTGTTGTTATTTCTAATAACGGTCGAAAAAAGATGATGCAAAAATTCTGCGAACCGATCGATATTCCCTGTGTTTGGTGGGCAAAAAAACCAATGAGCAAGAAGCTAACCGAATCGATGGTTAAATACAAAATTTCGCCTAAAGAAACCGTTATGCTCGGAGATAAATGGTCGACCGACGTATTAGCTGCGAAGTTTGCGAAAGTTCGCGCCTGGAAGGTTGAACACCGGAGAGATATTGTATGACCGGCCCGACTTATTTAACAATATTACGAATGGTTTTGTCGGTTATTTTTGTAGTTTTTGTAACCCTACCCGATACTTGGGCTAAAGTTATTGCCTTAATAATTTTTATCATCGCCGCGATTACTGATAAAATCGATGGTGCTTGGGCCCGTAAAAATAAATTAGTAACCGATATTGGAGCTTTTCTTGACCCTCTTGCCGATAAAATGTTAATCAACCTTGCTTTCCTTGTTCTCGTCTATTTAAATATAGTTCCCCTCTGGGTTTTTGCGATTATCCTTGTCCGCGATTTTGCCGTTGACGGTATGCGCATGATGGCGGCTCGAGACGGGATAACGATTGCCGCCTCGTTTTATGGAAAATTAAAAACTACGGTCCAGATGACTGCACTAATTATTATTTTATCTAATCTCGTTTTAGATTGGGATTTTCTAGGTTTTATCGGTAATATTGCTCTTTACCTAGCGCTCATTTTAACTATTTTCTCCGGAGCTGATTATCTTCTTGACGGATATAAAAAAGTTATTAAAAAACCAAAGAAATAATCAATAATATTGTCGACGCAAAAACCGTTGAATCTAAACGGTCAAGAAAACCGCCATGCCCCTCGCTTCCACCGACAGCGAGCTCTAACTTCTCAAAAAATTTATTTTTAATTAAGATTTCGTTTGAATCCTTTACGCCGAACTTTCTTTTTAGATAACTTTCAAACAAATCCCCAGCTAGCGCTAACGGTCCACAAAGAAGATATATAAAGTCAGTCTCAAAACTTCCCCTTAGCGCCATTGTAATCGCAACTAAGAATATAGAAGTCAATAATCCTAAAAAAGTTCCTTCCCATGTTTTATTTTTAGATACGTGCGGAAAAGGACGGGTTTTTCTAAAAATCTTTCCCCCAAACACTTTCCCGAATAAATAGGCAAAAATATCGTATCCACAAACCCCTAAAATAATATACCAAAAATGGTCAACGTTAATTCTTGCAATATAGATAGTTCCGCATATAAGAAAAATAATTTCTAGCATCGCTAAGAAAATATTAAAACTATCTACTTTCTTCTTAAAGAAGCTTAAAAGTTCTACTGTCGATATTATCGCAAAGAATCCAAATAGAATTTTAAAAGGAATACTGTTAAAAGTATATAGAGCGATTAGCGCTACAATAAACATACTAAAACCAACTATTAATCGAACCCGAAAGTTTTTATCCATATCTCTCATTATATCACCAATTTTCCATAAAAAATGGTAAAATATACATATGTTAGAATTTATGTACAATAAGATCAAAAACACTTTGCGCAAAATCGATATGAAACTCGAGCGCGCGAAATATGGGTATATAGAGAGGTTACCGAAAGAAATTGAATATTTTGATGGCGGACTTTATGATGCTATTTATGAGGCTTCTTGTAAATGGCCACACAATACCTCTCTTGAGTATTTTGATACCCAAGTAACTTATAGAGAATTAATTAAAAGAATAAATAAAGTAGCCGCAGCCTTAAAAGCGATCGGCGCTGAAAAAGGTGAGAATATTACGGTCTGTATGCCGAATACGCCCGAAGCCATTTATACTATTTATGCTATTAATGAAATTGGCGCAGTCGCAAATATGGTCCACCCTCTTTCTAGTGAAAAAGAAATTGAAGATTATTTGAATCAGGCTCATTCAAAAATTATGTTATGTGTAGATGTTTCTTATCCTAAAGTTGAAGCGATTATAAAAAATACCGAAGTAGAACAGCTCGTCGTAGTTTCCGCAACTCGTTCGATGGATTTTTTGGTACGTATAGCCTATAAATTAACTAAAGGACGAAAAAATCATATTAAAAAGTCCCAACATATTATTACCTGGGATCGATTTTTATTTAGAGCAAGTAAATTTATCGGTAATCCTCACGCTCGCGTAAACCCCGAGGATGATGCTGTGATTATGTATTCCGGCGGGACAACAGGTAAACCGAAAGGCATAGTTCTATCTAATTTGAATTTTAATGCTCAGGCTCTCGGCGCTAAGTATTTAGTTCCCGAAATTTTTAAAAGCGAACATTCATTCATGGCATTCTTGCCTAATTTTCATGCTTTCGGTTTCGGCTGCTGTATCCATATGCCGTTATACTTTGGCGCTCGGGCTTTTTTAATTCCGCAGTTTAACCCGAAAAAATTAAAAAAATACATTACTAAATATAAAGTTAGTGTTCTTGTTGGTGTACCGACAGTTTTTGATTATTTGACGAAAATTAAATTCCGAAAAGACGGACTAAAAAATGTCAAATTCGTTGTTTCCGGTGGAGACATGATTAGTATGGTTAACAAAGAAAAGATCAACGAGTTCTTAAAAGCTCATGGCTCTAAAGCTGTTATTGAAAACGGCTATGGTTTAACCGAAGCTTCTGGCGGATTTATCTTCTCTCCGCGGAGTGTTGCCGAAGAGCCTGATGTTATCGGCTACCCGATACCCGACAATGAAGTTATTATTATGGATCTTAAAACAAAAAAAGCCGTCCCGTTCGGTCAGGATGGCGAAATTCTTGTTCGTGGACTTTCGGTTATGAAAAGATATCTTGGAAAACCCAAAGAAACTGAAGAGACCTTTATTGTGGTTGGGAATAAAAAATATCTTCGCACCGGCGATATCGGTTATATGGATGAACGCGGTGTAGTCCATTTCCGTTCGCGTCTAAAACGAATGATTATCTCTAACGGCTATAACATTTATCCCGCAAACATTGAAGAAGTAACTTTACTCAGCAAATCCGTTGCCGGTTGCGCTGCTATTGGTCGCGAGGATAAGCTAAGGGGCGAAAAAGTTGTCGTATTTGTCGTATTAAAAGAAGGCGCATCCGAACGAGCGACCAAAAAAGATTTAAATAATATTTATAAGAAAAATCTCGCAAAATATGAAATTCCGCGCGAAATTCGCTTTATCGATGAGCTCCCGAAGACAAAAATGGCGAAAGTCGACTTTAAAGCCCTAGAGCAGTTATAAAATATTAATAATTAGCTTTTTGCAAAATGTAAAATCACCCAATAATTTTAAAAATTTCACAGCCCGGAGCACGCCCGTCCCGTGCGGGAGGGTTGTCTGAAATTTTTAAAATTATTTTGGCGCGATTTTACCGATTGCAAAAAGTTAATTATCTGCATTTTATATATCAGTTCTATTCTCTAAAGCCGCACTTAATGTAATTTGATCAGCGTATGATAAATCGACCCCAAGTGGTAATCCGCGCGCAAGTCTTGTTAATTTTAGGTTTGGATTTTGTTCATGCAACATTTTTTCAAGTAGTAACGCGGTCGACTCCCCTTCTACCGAAGGGTTTGTTGCGATAATAACTTCCTTTACATTATCCTTATTTACTCGCTTTATAAGTTCTCCTATATGTAATTGCTCCGGCGTAATTCCGTCGATCGGCGAAACTGCTCCTCCGAGTACATGATAAGTCCCCTTATAATTTCGGGTTTGTTCAATCGCATAAATATCAAGCGGCTCCTCTACTACAAGAACTGTAGTTTTATCTCTTCCCTCATTGGTATAGAATGGCGACATCTCTTCGCTAGCATCAATTAGCGCAAAAGTTACTGGGCAAGACTTTACGCTATTATGTAGATTACTTAAAGCATCAGCTATATTTTCAGAAATTTTTTCGTTAGACTTAAAAAGATAATAAGCGTACCTTTCCGCAGTACGCGGACCTACTCCCGGTAAAGACCCGAGCGCTTCAATTACGTTAGCTAAGGCTTTCGGTAACATTTATTACATCCCGAGGCCAAGATTTCCGAGACCCCCCATTAACGGCTTCATTTTATCGGTAGCGATTTCTTGTGCCTTCGCAAAGCCGTCGCGCATACAGTTTTCAATCCAGCGTTCTAATTCATGTATATCATCTAAATCGACTTTCTCTGGGTCAATTTTTACTTTTTTAACTTTTAATTCACCGTTAATCTGCACGACAACTGCCCCATCTCCAGCTTCAACCTCTACAATTTCGTTTTTTAATTCTTTTTGTGCTTTCCGAAGCTGATTTAAAAGCTTCATCTGGTCCATTGTTTGACCCATGTTATTCTCCTTCCAATTTTTCAGTAAATGTATATAGATATATTATATCAGAATTATCTCGTTTCGGAGAGGTAATAATACGAGAAAGTTTATAACCGTCTTTTTCTTCCATCTGCCCCAACACTGCTACTGATTCCGGTTCTCCCTCTAATACGTTTACTACTTTTATGTCGGTAGAATCTTCAAGTATCCTATAAAAATCATAATTCTCTTGCACTAATAATGTTTCGCTATTTAAATTATCACGAATAACCTCTAGCTTATCACTAAATTCATTTACAACGACCGGATTATAATGATACCCATATACATATTGTAAAAGTCCTGGAATAATCATGACGCCAAATAAAATTGTAAGTGGAATTAAAGCCGAAATTCTTGCATAAGGATTTTCCGGAAATAGACCATACCACTTTTCAAGTAGATATTTAAGTCCATGGGCAATTAGAATAGAAAACGGTAGGATAAAGAATATTATCGCGTCCTGATTAAATCCAGTAATAATTAAACAAAATACAATTAAAAGCGACGCAATAGAATTTCTTGAAGCGAAAAATCCTTTGGTTGTAGAAAATAGTCCGATTAACGCTAGAGCAAAAACTGGTAGACTAATTAATGGAGATAAAAAGGTACTTTCTAAACTATTATGCCAAGAAAATAGTGGAGCTACCCCAGCAACTATATTTCCAAAAAAATCGCCAATCTGAAAATCTTGTGCAAAAAGTAGGCCCATAATAGTCCCCGGGTGATTAAAAATACTAATTCCGAGCACCGTAAAGCCGGCGATAATTACTAAACCAACGATAGCTAAAGGCAGTTTCGGCAGATTTTTTACAATAAACCTGAGGTGCGGTTGAGAAGAAACAAAAAATACGCAAAAAATTGCGAAGTAAATCATATAAGGCGTAAAAATTGATAGAAGCATTACTATTGCAAAAATGAAACTATATGAAGGTCTTGGGCGCTTTTCGCCCTGGATTTTTGACCCTAACCATAACATCAAAGTTGGCCAAAAAACTAACATAATTAACGGCGTCCCGGATCCAGCAAGAAAGAGAAAAGGCGTTGATAAAATTACCAAACATGAGGCAAGCAAAGAAACATTACTTTTAAACCACCGATTTAGTAGTAAAATTAATAGAAGCCCTAGAACTAGTCCAATTAATATGCTCGGTAATTTTATTGCATATGCCGATAGGCCAAATAACGTGATTGAGAATTTTTGCAATGCCCGATAAGGTAGATCAATCAAATCTCCGTTTAGTATACCATCTCTACCTAGATAATATGAACTTGTCGCAGATTCAATTTCGCCTTGCGACAATCCTTTTTGGGCAATCAATGGTAGAGCTACCAAAAATATAATAAACGCCAAACTTAAAACAATATAGCCAATAATGAATCGATAGCGATATAAAAAAAGTTTTGAAATTATAATTTTCTTCACATAAGTATTATAGCATATTTTAATGTTCTTTGTCGAGCGACATAAAGCGTAGGAGCTCTGGGTGGAAGTATAATTCAATTTTCCCTACTGCTCCGTGTCGATGCTTTGCAACTAAAAGCTCAGTAATATGAGTTTCCTCGTAATTATCATCATTTTGTCGATAATAGTCCGGTCGGTGTAGGAACATTACAAGATCAGCATCTTGTTCAATTGAACCGGACTCTCTAAGATCAGATAATACCGGCCTCGGATCTTCTCGACCAGTTACGTTGCGTGACAACTGCGCAAGCGCTACGACTGGGATTTCAAGCTCACGCGCTAAAATTTTTAAACCACGCGAAATTTCCGTCACTTCCTGAACTCGATTTCCAGCATATCGGTCTGAGCCAGAAATTAATTGTAGATAATCTACAATTACAATCCCAATGTCATGATCATGCATCGCCCGCCTCGCCTTATTTCTAAGTTCAACGATTGTCATTGAGCTCGTATCATCAATATAGATTGGGATTTCATCCATTTCGCCTAGTGCATCACCAATTTTCGAAAACTCTTCATCAGACAAATTTCCAGTTCTCATCTTCCAGTTATCAACTCCCGACACATCCGAAATCATTCGGTCGATAATTTCGTTTGCCGCCATCTCCATTGAAAAGAATAAAACACCCCGTTTATTTATGCTAGCAATATTATAGGCGAGATTTTGCGCAAAAGTAGTTTTACCCATCGCCGGTCGCGCGCCGATAATAATTAGATCGCCTTTCTGAAAACCTGCTGTTTTTTTGTCGAGATCCCTAAAACCGGTCTTGAGACCTCTTAAAATGCCTTTATTTTTATGCAATTCTTCAATTCGATCAAACGCATCAGCGAGCAATTCGTCCATCGCGACATAATCACTTTTTACAATCTTATCCGATACCTCAAACAGTTCTCTCTCCGCGGCGCCAATCAAATTGTCCGCATCAGCATCATCCTCAAAAGCCTTATCAGCTATTTGTGTCCCCGCCTTTATCAATCTTCTTCGAATCGAGGCTCTTTCAATTATTTCCGCATATGCTTTAGCATGCGAAGCCGCCGGTACAAAATTAGATAATTCCGTTAAATAAGACGCTCCGCCAATTTCTTTTAATTTTTTCTTTGTCCTTAACTCCGAAGTTAAAGTTAATAAATCAATTGGCTTATGTTGATCATATAAATCCATGATAGACTGAAAAACTATTTCGTGCCTTTTTTCATAAAAATCCTTCGGTCTTAGGATCGTTAAAATTTCCGGTAAAGAATCGTTCGACAACAAAATCGCTCCGAGTAAAGATTTCTCGGCAACTATATCCTGTGGCGGCACTCGACCGCCATCGCTTTTAGAACGGACTTCCTCCTCCATCGTTTATTACCTCTCCACCCATTATATCAGAAATTTTATTTAAAGTTTCATCCTTTTTCTTCTCCACAGGAGTTTCGTCCGCTTCGTGTATTGTAATTTTTACACTTCCAGCTGTGTCAATTAAAATTCGTCTATTATTGTCTCGTGCTAAAATATTTTTCACAATTTTTTTCATTGGGTAAATATGTAATTCATTCCCGGCTAACTCGTATTTTGTTTTTGTAAGTTGCGAATAGATTGCCTCATTTTTTTCTTTAACACGGTCAAGAAAACCGTCCCAGTCAAAATCTTTATTTATGGTAGCCTCATCAGCGCGGGCGTCCGACGATGAAGCAACCATTTCAGACAATTTCCCGCCCGAGCCGGAGTCATTTTTAGCTAACGCAACAAGGAGCTTTGCTTCGGCGTATGGCGCTTTAACGTCCGGTAGTTTAGATAGTAAAGACAATAATTCCGGTTTTGGATTTTCGATAATCGTTGCAATCAATTCCTCCGCAAATGTTTCAGGCTTAATCCCAGACGATAATAAATCTTTTAAAATTGTTGTAATTTTCACAATATTGCCCGAAGCATATTCTTTTAATAATTCTGCAATTTTTTCATCTTCCGGAAGCCCCATCGCTGAAATTACCATCTCTTTAGTAATTTCTTTATTAGATAAAGTCGAAATCTGGTCTAGAAGACTTAACGAATCCCGGAATGATCCCCCGCTCCTTTTTACGATAACCTCAAGAGCCTCATCAGATATTTTAATCTTCTCATTTTCCGCCACCGATTTTAAAAATTGCAACATAGTCTTAGTATTAGCCAACTTAAAAGTAAAAGTTTGCGCCCTTGAAGTAATCGTCACTGGCACTTTATATGCGTCCGTCGTTGCCATAATAAAAACGGCATGTTCGGGCGGCTCTTCAAGCGTCTTTAAAAGTGCGTTAAAAGCCTCCTTCGTTAACATATGCACTTCGTCGATAATATAAACTTTATATTTGCCCTGCGTTGGCGTGATTGCTACTTTTTCTCTTAGTTCTCGAATATTATCAATTCCGCGGTTACTTGCTCCATCTATTTCAATAATATCTACGTAATTATCCTCAAGTTCATATTTAAAACCGTTTATTTTATGCGCCAAGATTCTTGCTACCGAAGTCTTCCCGCACCCTCTCGGACCAATAAAAAGATAGGCATGATTAACTTTTCCCGCTTCGAGAGACTTTATCAGAGGTTTCGTAACCTGTTCCTGCCCAACTACATCCTCTAGCCTTAATGGCCGATATTTCCGGTATAAACTCTTCATATAGTTTATTATATCACGAATTTACAGGGCGGCTTCGACTGCTGCCCAGGTCGCTTCGTCATTTTTTGCTGGGATAGTTACTGAAACTTGCGAGCCATCGCGAAGATGAAAATAAGTTACCGAGGCATAAAGAATTTGATACTCTTTTCCCGCTACTTCTACAAAGTATTTATCGTCATGATGAGTTAAAGTCCCAATTACAGTTTTTCTTTCAACCGGACCGATTTGTTTATATAGAAATCTACCGTCTTCTGTAATTGTAAGTTTCATAATATCGCCTTCAACAAGCTTAGACTTCGACGCATAATTCGCGGGAACGGGGTAGTTTTTTCCATCCGGCCCGATCATAATTTGTCCGTCGAAAATTCCCTCAATAATTTTTCCTTCCGGTCCAGAAACGATGGTTTCTCTCGGCGCCGAAATCGTCCCACCATCTCCTAAAATAGAAATCAACAATTCTTTTGCGGCAGACAAATTAGTCTCCGCTTCCGTTAATAGGCTTCGTAATCTTTTTATTTGTTTTTCTGGGATTTCAGACATCACCTCGCATTCCTGTCTAAATATAGTATTAATATTATATTATATCTGATTCAATATAAAGTCAAGTATTTTTTTCAAAAAGTTTTCCACTTAAAAAACATCGGTCGTAACAAAAATGTTGTAAAAAATACAATTACTCCTTCTTCCAAAGACCAGTATGTTTTACACCATCAAAAATCATCGTCGGAATACCCTTTACCTTTAACTGATTTTCGATTATTTCGCGATTTCTTTGCATTTTTTCCGTTATCTCTTCCGAATTAGCCTTTTCCCGAACCTCCGCGCGCTCCGCCGAATGTAACCCAGCCGCCTTTAGCCACCCCTCAATTATTTTTGTTGCTTCTTCGTTTGAATATTCTTCATTAAACAAGTTTTGATAAGATATTCCCTCTGCATCTTTCCCCGTAAAAATACGATCAATAATTTCTAAGCCTAACCCGGTCCTATAGTCTTCTCCCGCAAAAATATATCTGACTATTATTTCTGAATTTTTAAATTTATATGAGTCATCCGCATCTTGAATTGCAAACGGGACCAATCTTACTTCATATTTGTCAAAAAATCCCGCTTCTTTTTGATTTCGATATGATATCATGCATACCGAGCATCCCGGATCAAATATGTCTACTGCAATCGGTTTATTTTCGCCAGACCCCGCTATCGCGATATAATTAAAATCGTAATCTTCTGCCGAGTAAGTTCTAAATTTATCCGGTATCGCCTCAAATATCTCTCCCCACTCTGTAAACCATCGCCCAGTCGCCTCAAAAATATTCGTTGGCTCGCTTTCGTCGATTGAACATACTTCCGCCCCGAGCGAACACGCCGACGGCTTCGTTACATTACAAGATCCTAGAGCCCATAGCGCGAGTAAAGACTTTATCGCCGTTAAAATTGCCCAAACCGCAATAATTACAATCAAAACCGATAATATTTCAATTATTATCGATAACGGTTTCACCCATTTTGGATGTTTTAACATTATACGGCTAAGTAGTGTATTTTTTACGTCATCCTTAAATCCCGTTTCACACTTCTGTAATCTTACTTTTTTCCATAAACACCCCCAAGCTTTTTTCATCGCTTTTAAATAGGCTTTTCCAATTTTTGGCTTAAAAATCGAAATTCCAGCAACAAACACGCCAATCAAAGCCAAGATAATAAACGCCGCTATACACACCATAATGTAACCATTTTACCACAAAACTAGTTTTTTGTTACCGAAAACTCTGAGACTAAGAATGTGCTACTCATATTTTCCGTACTGTCTAATCCATTCGATCCAATTACTACGGTCGCATTAGTTAGAGCAGTAGTTATGTTGGAGGTAAAGGTCTGAGTACTAGCAGTTCCGCCATTAATACTTGATGTTACGCTAACTTGTCGATTGCTTTGGTTATAAACTATATCAAACTCATAGGTTGTATTCGCATTATAATAGCTGGTGACAGTAGTATCAACTTTGTATAAGTTATTCCCTGAGCTCATTGTAGAGCCCTGTAGAGACGATTTATTAGTGAACGATTGCGTACGGAGATATTTTGCGTTCCCACTGCCACCACCACCGCCACTCGATTTATAATAGTAGAACAAGGTGAAACCACTATAGTTATGACTGCTCCCAGTACCTGTATCTTGAATAACAGAAACAACCTTATCATAAGAAGTATCATTACTAAGTGTTTCTGTAAATTTAATATGTAAGGTAAATGAGCTCGACCCGTCAAACGCTACTAACCCAGTGTCGAAACCAGTTACATCCGTTCCGGTGGTTCCAAGGTCAGTAAATTCAAACGCTGTTACATCACCATTTTCATCTACCGTTACCGTTGGTGAACCAGTTACCGCGGTATATGTCACGGTAGTCCCTGGTTCCTGGTTGTCTGGATCGTAGGTAGTAGTGGTATCGTCAATATATGGATCTTCCGGCGTCCCAGAACCCCCGCCCCCACTACTCTCCCAAATCGCATAAAGCGTAATTACATTAGCTTGAGTTGGTTCTAAAGTAATCGTGTCACCTGCCGAATAGGTTGGGTTAGAGGTAACGGTAGAATTTTCATCCCAACCTAGGAAAGTATAGCCAGATCTAGTTGGTGTGGTAGAAGAAATATCTACTGTTCCTGTCGCCGAAATAGTCGTCGCAATATCAGCAGGCATATTACTTACGGTATCATTCGTATTAGCATCATAGTCAATAGAATATTGTGGATTATTTACTACTGCAGTAATCACGAAAGTATTTTGATAAGTCCCAGCTGGGGTAGAACCATCTACTTCCATACCAAAGGTTAAGTTAGTAGAAGAACCACTAGTACTAGCAGTATTAGTAGTATTTAATGTAACACTATTATTCGGTGCTACGACAGGATAGTAATTTGTTGCATCAAGTGACCAACCATATTCATTATCAAAACTAGACGAAGGGATAGAACTGCTTCCAGAAGGTAGAGTAATCGTTGGAATAACTAAGGTATTATCTGAGACGTTAACTAATCCCGATGAACTACCTGAAGTAGTCATAGATAGAGTATAGCCAGTATAGTTATCAGTCGTTACGGTAATAGTTTGAGCAGTAGTAGTAAAGCTTTCAGGCATTAAGCTTACCGGAGATAAAGTCGTAGCCGAGATAGAGATAGAAGATGCTGTGACACCAAAAACTGGCGTACCAAAAATTATTTGTCCACCTATTAGAGTCATGAAAATCAGTAACAATTTCGCAACTGTTTTTCCTAAGTGCCCCACTTATGACTCCATTTATGTTAACCTCACGCATACACTCTAATCATAGAATACGCCAATAGGGCGCAATGCGCTTACATATAATTATAGCACAAGCATTACAAAAAGCGGCGTTTTGCCACTTTTTTAAATAATTTTTTGCATTATTTTTTTAACTTTTTCCACATCTTCTGGACGATTATGTAATCCTAATGAAAAACGAATCAGAGGTGGCAAATTAAGGACATGATCAAGGTAATAATGCGCACAAAAATACCCCGTTCGCGCCATGATATTCTCGCGCGAGAGCGCAGTTCCGAGTAGATGCGAGTCCATCCCCTCGACATAAAACGACATCGTCGGGTTAGCCTCTTTGTTCACTAAATGAACTTTATCCGAAGACTTTAAGAAGTTATATAATTCAGTATAATTATTTTCAAGATTCTTCCAGTTTTTTTTAGATACTTTCGACAACCAATCTAGCGCCGCGCCGAGCCCTACAATTTCCCCCCAAGCTTGTAAACCGGCCTCGAATCTTGTATATCGATGTTCTTTTCCTTCCGCCGACAGTAAATACGAATCGCGCTTCACGTCGTCTACCATTCCTCCCCCAACAAACCCTACGTCCATTTTTCTTACTAGCTCATCTCGCCAAACGATTACCCCAAGCGACGGTGCGTATAATTTATGCGCCGAAAAACAAATTGCGTCCGCCTCTACTCCGCGTAAAATTTCCGAAGAGTGTGCCATCGCTTGCGCCGCGTCGATAATAATTATTCCGCCCGCCTTATGTACGGCCTTAACAACTTCTTTAATATTTAATAATTTCCTTCCATCAAAATTTGATGCGCAGTTTATTACGACTATCGCATCGGAAAAATCATAGGCGCTTATATCAATCGAACCATCCTCCTCGCGTTCCATTACCTCGCGCACCAGTCCAGTTCGCCCAGAAAACGCCATCGTAGCAAGAAACGGCGAATTATGTTCAATCTCGCTCGTTGTTACTTTCTTAAATTTTGAAGCTTTTAGTTGCGACAAAATTAAATTAATCCCATATGTCGTATTTAATGTAAACGAAACTGTGTATTTTCGTGCAGATAATTTTAGAAATTTCAATACTTTTTCTCGTGTTGCCTCAACTTTTTCATCGGTCTCGACCCCCCATTTATATTTCACCCGTTCCCCGCAAGAATTGTGTTCCGTATAATATTTATTAACCGCCTCAATCACGCATCTCGGCCTTAAACTCTGGCATGCTGAATCAAGATAGACCTCTCCCTCGCGTAAATAATCAAAATCGTTCATACAGATAATTATACACGAAAAATCGCCCAAAAGGGCGATTTTTCAAATTAGCTAACCATTAAATTATTTACGCGAGTTCGACGGTCGCGCCAGCTTCTTCAAGCGCTTTCTTCATTGCTTCAGCATCAGCCTTTGCAACTTTTTCTTTTACAGTTGCCGGAGCTCCGTCAACGATAGCTTTCGCTTCGCCAAGACCAAGTCCAGTAGCCTCTTTAACAGCCTTGATTACTGCAATTTTTTGAGCGCCAGCGTCTTTTAATACAACATCATATTCGCTCTTGCCCTCATCAGCAGCTGCACCAGCTTCCGCTGCTGGGCCTGCCGCTACGGCAACCGCAGCCGCCGCCGGCTCGATACCATATTCGTCCTTTAAGACATTTTTAAGTTCATTTACCTCGAGAACAGTTAACTTAACTAATTCCTCGGCTAATTTTTTAATATCTGTAGCCATATGAAATCCTTTCTAATAATTATTTGATTACTAATTTGCGTGAGCTTCGAGACCGGACAAAATACCCGGTAGTCCCCCAGTAAGACCCGAAATCGAATCCGTAACTGGCGAGAGAAGTTGCGCAACGACTTGTGCGATGAGTTCGTTCTTCGTCGGCATCGCCGCAAGAGATTTTACTTCCTCTTCGGAAAGTGTATTTCCAAGATCCGAAAAACCTCCAGCTAAACTTAAGGCGTTATGTCTTTTTGCAAATTCCGCTAAAACCTTTGCCGGTGCGACTTCGTCATCAGCCGAAATTGCATAAAGCAATTGTCCGGTCAACCCAGTCGTATCCGTATCCTCATAAACCGCAATTTCTTTCATTGCAACACGGACTAAACGGTTTTTAACTACTTTAATTTTTACGCCCGCTTCACGTGCGGCTTTGCGCAACTCTTGTAGCTCCGCTACGGTTAAACCTTGATATTTGGCATAAACCGTAGTTTTCGCATTAGTGAGAAGCTCCGTCAAATCAGCAACCAATGTATTCTTTTTATCTTTTGAGATTGCCATAAAAAGTTCCTCTGGTTATATTTAATATTTGGTTAGCTAATTGTTAAATAGCGTCACCAAACAAATTTCAAGAAAATTCCTCGGCGACATAATTAAGGATTACTCCCGTGGCTGTCTTTGGTAACTACTCTAATTATATCACTAACACTTCAAAAAAGCAAGAGACTACGATTAATCAATTCTTTTCGTTGTAGCGAATTGGAACAAGGCTCCTACCGCTGTAATACCTAGTAAAATCGGCCAATAAAAGGTTTCAAAGCTTAAGCTCGCTGCGAAGAAGGCAAAAATCGATAGAGTAAGAGCATACGATCCAGCCGCCGCTGTCGCAATTATAATAGCCGGCTTCATTAGCATCACCGCCGCCCCAGCCACAATTACGCCTACTACTGCACCAATCGCTAATGTTTGCATATCGGTACCAAAATATTGTATCGTCGCAAGCATTACTAACACAAAACATATTCCCCCTACGCACAACTTTTCAATTGAAAATCCGAGTAATGCTAGTAATAATCCGCCTGCAATTGGTAATAAATTTTGGTAAAGCATATCACCTGCAATTTGAGGCACTAAATTGTTGATAGTTGGCATTAGCCAGCGCATTAAATTAAGCCCGAGCAAAAACCAGACGATAAAGAATGCTACTTTTTTTATTCTATAGCCGAATAATAGAACAGCTAAACCAAGCGCTATAAATATAATTAATTGGTATAATTCTAGACTTTTTATCATTTCCATAAGCTTATTATACCACAAAAAATAGCCCCGTAGGGCTATTTTTAATTAATTATATATATTTTCAATCGCAATCGAGGGCCCCATAGTAGTAGTAATAAATACAGATTTTACATAGGTGCCTTTTAACGAAGCCGGTCTTTGATTTTTTAAAGAATCAAAGAAAGCATTCGCATTTTCGGCTAATTTTTCTTTACCAAATGAAACTTTTCCAACTCCAATATGGACAATCGATTGTTTATCGACACGATACTCAACTTTTCCAGCTTTTGCTTCCTTTACGGCTTTTTCTACATCCGTCGTTACTGTCCCAGCTTTCGGGTTTGGCATTAAACCTTTTGGTCCGAGTAATCTAGCGAATTTACCGAGTTTTGGCATATATTGCGGAGTTGAGATTAAGACATCAAAGTCAATCGTTCCTTTTTCAAGTTGCTTTAAGAATTCTTCGTCTTCAGCAATGTCCGCCCCCACCGATTTAGCAGTCTTACATACATCTACTGGCGCAAAAACTGCTACGCGTACTGTTTTCCCATTTCCATTTGGCAATACTAAAGTTGTCCGAATATTTTGATCAGCTTGACGAGGATCTACACCAAGACGAGCGTGAATCTCAACACTAGCATCAAATTTAACCGGGCTAGTTTTTATTACTAAATCAATCGCCTCTTCGAGAGGATAGATTTTCCCCTTCTCAATCATTTTCGCTACGGCTTGATATTTCTTACCTCTTCGTTCGAATTTAGAACGAGTAACCGGCGCAGCCCCCTTCGGCTTTTCTCCCGCCGCTTCTAAGGCCTTTCTTTCTTCCTTTCGTGCTTGGCGCTCTTCTTCGGCTTTTACTTCTTCAAGATGTTTTTTCGACTTTTTACCAGATTTCGCAAAAGTCTCTTCAGTTTTTTTAACTTCTTCGACAATTTCTGTCTTTTTGGCTTCTTCTTCTGCCATTTTATCTCCTTTCGTGGTGTTAACGAGTTTATAGCTCTCCCAACTTAATTTTATTATTCTTCTACAGTTACACCCATCGATCGGGCAGTACCTGCTACAATTTTAATTGCGCCTTCAATATCAATAGCGTTTAATTGATCCATTTTCTTTTCAGCGATTTCGCGTAGTTGTTCTTTTGTAATTTTCCCAACTTTATCCACATTCGGTTTTCCGGAGCCTTTTTCAATTTTAATCGCCTCACGAATCAAATCATCAACCGGTTGTCCTAAAGATTTCCAGTCAAACGTTCGGTCTTCGAAAACTCGGATATGGACAATTACGTTCTTCCCCATTAAGTCTTTCGTCGCCTCATTAAATGGGTTTATAAAATCCATCATATTAAGACCCCACTGACCAAGCGTCGAACCTACCGGAGGTCCAGCCGTTGCTCGTCCAGCCGGGATTCTAAGTTTCAGATTCCCAATTACTTTTTTTTCTGCCATAGAATAAATTCCCTTTCTAGTGCGTAACTATTATATTATATCATATCTGTTTTACTTGTAAAGCGTCTAATTCGACTGGAGTCTCACGTCCGAACATTGAAACCATTACCTTTAATTTACCTTTAGCAGCATCAATTTCCGAAATTGCTCCATCAAATCCCTTAAATGGCCCATCAGTAATTGAAACAACCTCTCCAACCTCATATTTAACCGAAAACTTCGGGTCCTCAACTCCCATTCGTTTCTTTATCTTTGCAATTTCCTTCTCTGAAACTGGCGTTGGTTGTGTTCCAGTCCCAATAAACCCAGTCACACCCGGCGTATTTCTAATAATATACCAAGTTTCATCCGAGAGTTTCATATCAACTAGAACATAACCTTGTAAAATTTTTCGGTCGACAATTTTCCTTTTCCCGTTTCGGATTTCAATTTGTTTTTCCTTTGGGACAATCGCCTCAAAAATTTTGTCCGCCATTTCTACTGTATCAGTTCGTTGATTAATTGAATCTGCTACCTTATCCTCGTAACCAGAGTATGTCGAAATTGCATACCAGGCTCTACGATCATCATATCTATTTACTGCCACTTTTGAATCCTTTCTTTATTTACCTAATATTAAACTAAATAGCCATGTAAAGAATATATCGAGTAATGATATAAACGCTACGAATAATGCTGTATATATTAGTACTGCCAATACCATTTTCCAAGTCGCCTTTCGGTTTGGCCATCTAACCTGACGTAATTCCCGCCACGAATCCCGCAAATATCTAAAAAGATATACAAACGGTCTAATAAATATAAACGGCTTCTTCTCAGTTTTTTTCTCGCTTAAAACTTCTTTTTCAACCGCTTTTTTCTCTTTACGTTTTTCTTTTTCGGTCTTTTTATCTTTTACAACAACTTTTTTTCGAGTAATTGCCGGCTCGTCAGCCTCTTCTTTTTTAGAAGGGCTATCGCTCGCCTTAATTCTTGTTATTTTAGCCATCTTACTCCTTATTATTAAAAAAAGTCTGATACCAGACTTGTCAATAGTATACTACTTCGGGAATAAATAGTCAAGATAATCGTTTAGCATTCTTGCTCCAGAAACTACCGGCAAAAACGCTTTTAATTGCCTTTGTATCGTATATTCTAAATCGAAATCGTTTTTCCAAATTGAAATTGCTTCCTCCATTCTCTGATACAGCATATCGAGTTCTCCGTCTTCCGATGCCCCTGAAACATTTAAATATGAATTAATCGATGCATCCGCCACCCCTCCATCATGCGTCGAAATTAATAAATTTAAATTTGCTACATCTTTCATCCAAGAAGTCCCACAAGCCTCAAGCCCAACAACCGGTAAATTAATCGCCACGTTCGAGCCGACCGAGAGCCCATAAGCTAATTTTTCGTCATAATCCGCAATGTAATGAACGTGCTCGTTTAAATAATCATCTTTCGAAACTAGTTCTAACAATTTAACTAATTTATTATACATTATAGAATCGCCTGCATGCACTCTTCCAGCAATAATATAATGCGCGCCTCGTTTCTCTAAAATATTTCTAAGTCGCGTTATATCCCAAAACGGTAAATCCGGCCTTTTATAGTCAACAAATCTACGTTTAAAGTCGAAAATAAAATCCCGATCTGAAAACTTTAAATATTTTCCGTTGTGATCCGGGCGATCTTTTAGAATTTGGTTTAAGAATTCTCGTCCTCTCCGTTTCAACGAACGAATTCTTTCAGCCGTAAATAGATTTAATTTTTCATCATAATCTGCGGTCGGAAGCCCAACAGAATCCAAAATTCCACCTTTCTCGTATGTTTGCATTATCTCCGGCATTACCCAATTATCCATATCAATACCATTAGTTATGGCCTTAAATTTGACTTTATTCCCAGCAACGTCTTTATAATCGGCTACGCGCGTATGTAACTTTGATACTCCGCTCCTAAGTTC
The DNA here is from genome assembly GCA_045603985.1 of Candidatus Nanosyncoccus sp. Classification (GTDB taxonomy): domain Bacteria; phylum Patescibacteriota; class Saccharimonadia; order Saccharimonadales; family Saccharimonadaceae; genus Nanosyncoccus. The sequence continues at coordinate 42,320 of JAZUNE010000001.1, read as the reverse complement.
CGCAATTTCTATTGTAACGGAAGACAGCTTTATCTTATTTTCTTCAAATTTGTCTGCTAACCATTTTTTTACTGTTAAGGATTTTACATTCGGATAAACAAATCGTTCAAACTGTTCTCGCGAGAATTCCGCTTCCGCCGCCTGCACTAAAGTATGATTCGTATATAAAGTATGTTTTCTCGTATATACAACCGCCTCGTAAAAATCCATTCCGTTAGAAACCAGTTCATCAAGTCGCGCGAGCGCTGCAAAAAAGGTCGCCACTTCGTTTAGTTGCATGATTGCTGGTTTTAGCCCGATTAACTTTAGCGCCGCATATCCGCCGAATCCAAGAGCAACTTCTTGATATAAACGATGATCCGAACCACTAGCGTCTGCATAAAGTTCTCTAAAATTAGGTTCAGTAATCGAAATGATTCGCGTATATTTAAATTTTTTTTCGATTACGTCTAGCTTACATAATTCCCCGCAACATTTTATATTCACCGTATCAATAAATTTAAAACCAAAGTTTTTGTAATTTACCGCCCTGAACTCATCTCGGACGACTTTGCCATGCAACGTTTGATAAGTCTCGCGCGGATAAAAAGGCGTAATTAAAGTAAACGGTACGCCCATCTTTTCCGCTACTCTTCTTGTATCGGCCGCTAAAATTCCTAAACCACCTCCGCCACGAATACCGTTTCTCTGGTCGTACAGTTCAATCGTCCAATAAGTATATGGTCGCTCCGGCGAGACCGCCTTCGTCAAACGGTTCCGTTCTACTGCTTCATAAAATATATCTACATCCTCAATGTTTTCCAACGGATGATAAAAATAGCTCTCATCTTCTTTCATGCTTATGTTTATTTTATCACAAAAAGCGATTAGTACCAAAACTTTTTTGGTAATTTTTCCGCAATTCTCATATGAAAATCGTAATCAAATCCCTCTAACCGTTTAGACTCTTTTTCTTTAAAATAAGTTTTTCTAATATAGTCCGCCGTCATTATCTTTCCAGGTATTAGCTCATAATGCTTAAAGAAATTTAGTCCTCGTTTGATTCCTTCTTCAGGCAATACCGCCATTGGCAAAAAATTACAATTCATTTCCGGATCAGAATATAATTTTAAAGCTAACATTGACATGGTCGGGATTATATCTTCTTCCTTTAAAAAGGCTTCTTCGGTTTTAAAAACCGTTGCTTGGCGTGTTGCCGAAGGAGCGACAAAAACTATACCACCATTTTTTATAATATCGTGCGATAAATTTGTGTAAATGTTGCGAAATTCATGTTTGATCCGGTTCCCTTCGTCATATAAAAGAGATCCCTCCTTTAAGTCCATCTTTTTCCAAGTCGCCGGCGTGATTGTTGGGGTGATCACAAACCCAAGTCTACGGATTCTATCATAATTTGGTGCGAGGGCTTCATACCAAGGCAAATTAACCGGAAAACAAGTTAACCTATCTCCGTATAGATCAACTTTCATCGTCATAATTCGGCCAATTTCCCCAAGTGAAGGATGATTAAAACCTACCACCATCCCGTTTTCTAGAGATTTTGGCATTTTTGTATAGTCGCCCGGGGCTAACCTCTTCAAGGTCTTTACTAATTTTTTCTGTGCATTTCGATCATGTTTTTTTTGATTACCCTTTGGACCAGTTGAATAGAAAAAATAATTAACCGCAGAATTACAGGCCTTCCCGACCGGCACCATTTCTTTCCTTAATTTTTCTGCGCCTAACGACGCTAATAGAGAATAATTCTCATATTTTATTTTTTCAATAATTTCTTCCGCTGTTAAGCTTTTAAGCTCACTTTTTTTAAAGATTTTTTTCTGTGCCATAATAACCTTTATTATAGCATTTTTTAATGTTTTGTGATAAAATAATGGGCGAATGGAGCGTCGCCAAGTGGTAAGGCAGTGGGTTCTGGTCCCACCATTCGGGGGTTCGAATCCCTCCGCTCCAGCCAGGAAAATAAATTAGAGAGCTTGCTCTCTTATTTTTTATTCACTTCGCAAAGCTTCGACCGGATCTTTCCTCGAAGCCGATTTTGCTGGAATTAATCCTCCAATTAATGTTAATATGATCGATAATATAATCAAGAACAATGCCATTCTCGGATCAAGCTCTGCATTTAAAGGAATTTCTCCTGTAAATATATGCAAAACTAAGTTTATCGGCGGGATTAAAAGATACGAAATTATTACACCGAACATTCCAGACAAAAGCCCAATAATGAATGTTTCGGCATTAAATATTGATGAAATATTTCGTTTGCTTGCTCCAATTGCTCGCAAAATCCCAATTTCCTTAGTCCGTTCGTATACTGAAATATAAGTAATTACTCCGATCATGATTGATGATACAACAAGCGAAATTGAGACAAACGCAATTAACACATATGAAACCGCATCTACAATGGTTTTTACTGACGACATTAATATACCGGTCGTATCAGTATAGTCGATTACTTTATCATCCATCTTAAGTGAATTCATATTGTCGTTATATTCTTCTAGAAAATCAACAAAATGAGTTTTCCCATCAAAATTCCAAAAGTAAAATGCTATTTCTGTTGGTTCATTCAGGTTTTGATACCCTAAAGTTGATAAATTAGTTGCTAAAGTTGACTTTTTCTTCGTAAACATCGCAGTAACCACTCTTGATAATTCTTCTTCCGTAAAGTTTAATTTGAACGCTCCGATAATCGCATCTTCATCAACATTAAACACATTTGCAAAACTGTTTGTAAGATATGTTGTAAGCTCCCCTACCTTGGTTAAAATCTCTTTTTTCATCACCACTTCTGTAACCGAAACTGCAAACGAAGTTACGGCATTTTCTAACATTTCTGCATCATCCATGAACGATAATTTTAAAAATCCGGTAAACACGGTTAGAAAAGTTTCATTCGGTATAGAATATTCTGTTTCTAAATCTGTAAAATCTTGTTTTGTCATATAATTATCTGCGACCTCATTCATTTTTTCTGCATCCTGTAAGTCGCTCGGTAAAAGCTCACCGCTCGTTATCATTTCCATTATTTTTTCCTGTAAACCTGTTTTCAATATATCTAATCGCTCCGTTAACATTGTTTTTACTGGAGATATATCTGCCGTAATGTCATTCGAAATTTGCTGGATATATTCTGTAGTTTTTGCCGAAATCGCATTTTGATCAATTTTTACCCCGAAGGCCTTAGAAAGCACTGCTTCATCAATCGACACTAAATCCGAAAACTCAAAATTATAATCATTCCCCTCCTCGCCAAACCTAGTATTTGAAAAAATATCTACTTCCGGATTTTCCAACTGTTTTTTAACAACTTCTGTTTTACTAGATTTTTCAATAATATGTGTTACTAAAGATGGCAAATAAGCTACACCGCTTCCGGAAGATACCATCTCAGAATTCGTCGTTGCTATACCAACAATCTTTAATTGTTCCGCCTTGTTGTATATTCCGCGCATATAATTTTCGTCCCCACTCATATCTTCATAAACATTATATTTTGAATTATATTTATAAGTTTCTGTTGCCGGCACTAGACGAAGATCTACATCCATCAAATCTTCATAAGTTAGTTCAAGTGGCTCATTTTTAATCGAAACTTTTTCTCCGCTTAAAATTTTTGTCATAATCTCGTTTAATTCTTTCGTATCATGAAAACCAAGTGAATAAGTTAAGAGATCTGAAATCTGTCCAGGATCAGATAATACTAATAGCATTTCATTATAATCTTCCGGATAACGCCCTACTAAAATTTCCGTATCATTTTTAAGGTTTTCTAATTCGTATTGACGAAATACAGACGTCATTGATGAATAATTACTAAGTAGTGAAGCCTCGCCAATTAGAGAAGTAAATAAATTACTAGGATTTAATTTTGCTAATGAGCCAGTAGTGTCAATCGTATAGATTAATGGGTCGACATTATATTTATATTCCATTAAACGAATATCATTTTTAATTTCAGATTTATGATTTTCTAGATATTCCATAAAACTCGGTAGATCATTATTTGATACATTCCCGAGCGTAGAGGTAATAATTTGATTTTCGCGTACCTTGCCTTCAATTTGTCCTGTGCTTCCTTCACCTGTTAAACTAAGTAGTATTCCGGTTACATCCGCTGATTCTTTCATTAATGTTAACGGATAAGAACTTAAAGTATCTTCCTCGATTTTATCAATATAATTTTGAAATCCTGTTGATACTGCAGAAATTAGCGCAATTCCAATAATTCCAATCGATCCCGCGATTGCTACTAAAATCGTTCGGGCTTTTTTTGTTAATAAATTTTGCATCGAAAGCAAGAAGGCCGTAGCAAAAGACATTCGAGTCTTTTTTGATTTTTTCTCTGCTTCAGCTAACTCCATGTCAGTTTTTATTTTTCCATCATATGAATCCGAGTCAGAAGTAATTTTTCCATCTTTTAGTTTTATAATTCGCGTTGCATACTTTTCCGCCAATTCAGGGTTATGTGTAACCATGATTACTAACTTTTTCTCGGCAATTTTCTTTAAAATTTCCATTACTTGTAAAGATGTTTCAGAATCTAGCGCTCCTGTCGGCTCGTCTGCAAGTAAAATATCCGGGTCGTTTACTAACGCCCGCGCAATCGCTACGCGTTGCATCTGCCCTCCCGAAAGCTGTGCCGGCCGTTTATAAATATGATCTTTTAATCTTACTTCCGTTAAGGCTTTTTTAGCTCGTCGAATCGATTCCCGCTTACTAACTCCCGATAAAGTCAACGCTAGTCGTACGTTATTTAAAACTGTTTGATGTGGGATTAAATTATAATTTTGAAAGACGAACCCAATACGATGGTTTCGATACGAATCCCAATCTTTATCTTTAAACTTTTTTGTTGATTTCTCGTTAATAATCAAATCGCCGTTCGTATACTTATCTAGACCGCCGATAATATTAAGTAGAGTTGTTTTTCCCGAACCTGATGGTCCGAGAATTGCTACAAATTCCGAAGTACGAAAATTAATTGACACCTTATCTAATACGGCCCGTTTTATACCGCCGGTCTCATAAACCTTCGTCACTCCCCGAATTTCTAGCATATAGTGTTATTGTAACATAATTTTAAGCATTTTTTAATTTACCTATATTATAATAACAGTATGAGAATATTATATGTAGAAGACGAAAAATTCCTCGCTGAAGCGGTAATACATTTATTAAAAAAAGAAAAAATTGCTGTCGACTGGGCAGAAGATGGCGAAAGTGGCCTAGAGTTAGCTCTAAAACCAAATTATGATGCAATAGTTCTAGATATTATGCTCCCAAAACTTTCCGGTCTTGAAATCTTAAAAATTATCCGAGATCGTGGCATAAAGACGCCGGTTATTATGCTCTCGGCCTTAAACGAAGTTGAAGATAAAGTTAAGGGCTTAGATTATGGCGCCGATGATTACCTCGCGAAACCTTTTAAAACTGCTGAGTTAGTTGCGAGACTAAAAGCCCTTTCGCGTCGACCCGCCTTAGCCGATATAAAAACCCTAAATTATGAAGACCTAGAGTTTAATCTTACAAACCGCACTTTAAACGGCATTGAACTTACAGATAAGGAAGCTAATATTTTTGAGATGTTAATTAAGACTCCTGGTTCCGCTATAACCAAAGAACAAATCCTTGCACATGTCTGGGGGACCGATTCCGAATTTGAAGAAAATTATGTCGAAGTCTATATTTCTTATTTACGAAAGAAATTGAAATCATTAAAGACTAAAGCCGAAATTAAAACCATTCGCGGGCTAGGGTATAAATTAATTTATGTTTAAGAAACTTCGCAATAAATTAATTCTAATTAATCTAGGCATTACGTCGGTTGTAGTATTGATTGTTTTTTCGGCAATTTATCTTATTTCTGTTCATTCAGCTAACGATCGCCCGCCAATAATTCAATCCGTTTCCTTTACACATTCAAATAGCGCCAGTCCAACTGATGAAGTTCAGCAGATTGTTATTGATTCCTTACAGGTAGAAAAAGAGGCCGCTGCGAAACAACTCCTTATTATGTTGATTATTTCGGGTATTACTATTGAGATAGCCGTTGCCCTTGTTTCCTATTTTCTCGCCGAACAATCTATAAAGCCAATTCGTGAAGCTTATGATTCGCAAAAGATTTTTATTGCGAACGCTTCGCATGAGATTAAAACTCCGCTCGCAGCAATTTCGGCAAATCTCGAAGCCGCTGATATTAAAAATAATAAATGGATAAAAAATATTGAAAGAGAAACAGAAAAACTAAGTGTCCTTAACAAAGAGTTGCTCTCACTCGCTCGTGCTGATTTAGTTACTAAATCTAAAATCGAAGAAATTAATTTAGAAAAACTTGTTACAAAAAATATTGAAAGTTTTAAACCGCGCCTTCATAATATTGAATTTAATTTTGAAAGCTCCGCAAAAGGTAAGGTTAAGCTTTCTACTGCCGATTTTTCGCAGATTTTTGGAATTTTAATGGATAACGCGATTAAATATTGTGATAAAAAAATTATTTTAAAATTGACCAATCATGAATTAACTATAGCGAATGATGGAACCATAATTAATAAGAAAGATCTAACCCATATTTTCGATCGTTTTTACCAAGCCGATAAAACTTCCGAAGGTGTCGGCCTCGGTCTCTCTATCGCTAAAACCGTCGCCGACCATAATAATTGGAGTATCGAGGCTGAATCTACCGACTATTTTACTTATTTTACATTAAAATTTTAAGCTAGTTTTCATCTTTTTATATATAATATATAGTATGAACGATAAAGTTTTTGATCGTATCGAGAAAAAATATCTCATTACGAAGGAACAGAAAAAAGCCCTTCTTCCTATTATTAAAGAAAATATGGAGAAAGATAGTTATCATAAATCCGAGGTGTTTAATCTTTATTTTGATACCGATAATTATGATCTTATTACTCAGTCGATCGATTGGACCGACTTTAAAGAGAAACTTCGTGCTCGCTCTTACGGCGGTTATGATCGCGTATTTCTTGAAATTAAAACTAAAATTCGCGGAAAAGATAATAATATAGGTTATAAGCGTCGCGTAATGATTACACGGGATGATTTTAAAGACTTAATTGGCAAAAAACAGACTTTGATCGAACTCGCGCAAAAATCAATTGAAACTGAAAATGACTTGCAGATTGCTAAAGAGGTTGACTATTTAATTAACCAATTTAACTTAAAACCGAAAATTCTAGTTATATATAATCGTGAAAGTTATAAAAATAAGGATGGGCTACGTATTACTTTCGACGAAAACTTAAAATACCGTGACAAAAACTTAAGTTTTCTTAAAGGAAAGCATGATAAAATATACTTTAAGAACGACTATAATATTATTATGGAAGTTAAAGCACATGGGGTAATGCCGCTCTGGCTAGTTAAAAAGATGTCTGAGCTGAAAATCTATCCCCAGCAGTTTAGCAAAATTGGCAAAATTTATCAAAAAATAATTAAGGAGCAAAATGTTTAATACAATTTTCGACACAAGCACCACGGGTCTTGAAATATCAACAGCTTTAATCGCTGCTGGAGTAGCGCTCGTATTAGGAATAGTTCTTGCAATTTCACATGCTAAAACTTCGCAAACCACAAAGGGCATGATGATTACTCTTGCGACCTTACCGGTCCTCGTTATGGCCGTAATGATTATGATAAATGGTAACCTCGGAACCTCAATCGCTATCCTCGGTGCTTTTTCGCTTATCCGCTTCCGTTCTATTGCTGGTCGCGCTAAGGATCTCTTAGCGATTTTTGCCGCAATGATGATTGGTCTCGCTTGTGGTATGGGTCACGTCTTATTTGCTGCTGTAATTACTATAATATATGTCATTGCCATTGTTATTTTTACTTATACACATTTGTTAGAGCCGGATCGCCACGAGCGCGTACTCAAAGTCGTAATCCCCGAGGACTTAGACTACGAAGACGTTTTTGCGGATATTTTCAAAAAGTACACTTCGCGTGCCAACCTCGTCCGCATGAAAACTATGAATATGGGTAGTCTTTATAAACTTACATATGACGTAAAAATAAAACACGGCGTAAAAGAAAAAGAATTTCTAGACGAAATTCGCGTTAAAAACTGCAATCTAAAAGTTTTGTTGTCTGAACCTTGTCAAGAAGAGGAGATTTAAATGACAAAGACTAATAATCGAGGTTCCAAGAAAACGTCAGTAATCAAGACTGATCTTTCTGAACCAAAACTCGAAACTGGGATCGACGCAAAATGGTTTCTTATCGGTTTAGTTATCTTCGTAGCTATTATAACTACTATAATAATGAATAATAATTATACCGATGACTCCAGCACAAAAATTGAAGGCACAATATCGACCGATAATGGCGATCTCAAAATAAACTGGGGTCGCTACAAAACTATCGATGTTGAACTAGCCGAAACGTTGACTATTACCGAATCAGGAACTTACCATCTTACCGGAAATTTAAACGACGGGCTAATCGTCATTAATGCCGGTGATGGGGTCGTGAGGTTAATTCTTGATAATGTCAATATTAAAAATTCTTCTGGCCCAGCGATTGCCTGTTATTCTGCTGACGATCTAGTAATCGAGCTCATTGGTGAAAACACTTTGGAAGATAATGCAAGCTATTCTGCCGATTATGATGAAGATGTTACAGGAACAATTTATTCTAAAGCCGATTTAACCTTTCAGGGCGACGGTAGTTTAAACTTAATTGCAAATTATCAAGACGGTATAGTGAGTAAGGATGATTTAAAATTTAACAGCGGGACATATAACATTACTGCAAATGACGATGGTGTTCGCGGAAAAGACTCGGTTTATATCGTCGATGGTAATTTTACAATTAATTCAGTTGCTGATGCTATTAAATCTACGAATGAAACTGATACTGGGAAAGGCTTCGTCCTAATTGAAAAAGGATCTTTTGATATTATTTCATCCGCAAAGGGCCTAAAAGCTATTAATAGTATATTAATATATGGCGGTGATTTCAAAATCAATACTTATGACGATGCAATTCATTCTAATAATTACGTCGGGATTATCGATGGCAACTTTGAAATAACTTCCGGTGACGATGGCATCCATGCTGATAAAGAATTAATCATCGACGGCGGAAATATTGCGATTAAAAAATCTTACGAAGGAATTGAAGCCCAAGCGATTACTATTAACGGTGGAGAAATTAATATTATTGCTTCCGACGATGGAATGAATGCTGGCGGCGGAGCCGACGCATCGGCAACGAATCGCCAAGGCGCCGGAACCTTTGATGCAGACACGAGTTGTACAATAACAATTAATAACGGAAATATTTATGTTAATGCGTCCGGTGACGGCATTGACAGTAATGGCTATCTCTATTTTAATGGCGGAACTATTGTAGTTGACGGGCCAACAAATAATGGCAATGGCGCGCTAGACGCCGGAGCAGGAATTAGTATGAGCGGTGGAACGGTAATTGCAGTTGGTGCCAGCGGCATGGCCGAAACATTAGGTTCTAATTCATCGGTTTATAATGCAAGCATTTATCTTTCCTCTAATCAAACTGCGGGAACTAAAATAGAAATTAAAGATTCAAACGGTAAAACTATCATCGAATATACCTCTGCTAAAACTTTCAATCATATCTCTGTCGGTACGGAAGAATTTAAACTCGGTGAAACTTATATTATTTATCTAAATAATGAAAAATATACCGAGTTTACAATTTCCAATATTACGACTACCGTCGGTAATACTAACATGAATCAACAAATGACGCCGAATAGTAGCAGAACCCGTCCATAATGTGGTATAATAATCCAAAAGGAGGTAAATGCAACTAATTGTTATTTTATTAGCAACTGTATCAATATTGACCTTTTTGTCCGGCGCCATCGTTTTCTTCGGTGCCTCGAAGGGAGACAAAATTAGGTCATTTTGGTTTTTTCTTGCCGCCCTGTTTGCTACAACTTGGATGGGCTCGATTTCATTATTTTTAACCGCTGGATCCGACTGGGGGGATTCGATCAATATACCCGTTGAATGGACCTTCGTTAGTGCGATTTTGATCGATATTGCTTTTCTTGGCTATACTGCTTGGCGTGATAAATATGGAAAGCCGATGACTTTCATCTTCTTGATTTATGGACTTATTATTAGCACTCTTATTTTTATTAACCCGAGGCTCCTTTATAAGGAGATTATTATTGCAAATGTAGGAAATAGTGTTACCATGAATATCGGTCCGCTTTATGTTGCCTACGTTGCGTTCTTTTGTCTTATTGTCCCTGCGATTGTCGCTACCTTTCTTAAACAATTCGTAAAATCTAGCTCTAAGAGAAAAAGAGGCAGCGATCTCGTTATTGCTATTAGCTTTGGCGTCTCTAGTATTCTTACGGTAATCTTCGACCTTATTCTCCCACTTTTCCATAATTGGAGCTTAGTTTGGATTGGCCCAATCGCGCTCGCCGCTACGATCATTGCTTTTTATTATACGATTCTTCGCTACCGCGCATTAAATCTTTCTTCGATTTGGCTTAAAATCTTTTCCTATATCGTCATTCTTTCTTCCCTTGCAATAGTCTATATGATGATCTTTTCCCTTATCTTTGCCGCTCTTTTCCGCGGTTCAACCCCATCGACCGAAGTAATTATTTTGAATTTTATTATGGTCCTAATTTTCCTTATTCTAATGCCCGCGATGAACGAGGCAGGCGTATTTATTCGCTCATTAATTTCAGGGCAAAATAATAATAAAAAATCTGAAGTGAGAGAAAATGAGAAAAAAATATGATGGAAAAACTAGCACGTAGTCCTAGAACCGCAGTTTTATTATCAGTTAATGCTGCCGCGATTTTAATTGCAGGGGTTCTAATTTCTAGTGCTATTTGGTTAAATGGTGGATTAGAATTTCGCGCTGTCGATGAACGTTCCGACATCGTCGAAGATTCTATTAGCGAGATGGCCTTACTTGAATCTATTTCTGATTCAAATGCAGAATCAACTAATTATACTAATCCTCTAGGCAACGATGATTATATCTCTACCTCTAGCCATGAATTTGATAATTCTACGGTTTCATCGGGAGAACTTTGGAATGAAAAAGCAATTACTATTTATGCTACTCCCGATATTGATATTTGTGTTGGCGGGGGCTTAACCGATCTTGGTGATATGTACTGGCAGACTTCTGACACTAACGTTATATCTGGTTTCTACAACTCCGCTCGTACTTGGCTGGGTTATGATAAAGAATCTTGTCGTTACCCAGTTATTAGCGGTATCGGGACGACGACAATTACCGCAGGTACTTATGATGGTCAGAGAAAAGACTCTATTACTGTAACCGTCGTCGAGCCCCCGAAAGAACAGTGGGAACACGAGGTCTTAACTTTAGTTAATAAAATTCGGATCAAAAATCAATTAGGGCAGTTATCTTGGGGCGATACTTGTGAGTCGGCCGCTCTCGTCCGCGCAAATGAAATTATAACCTACTATAATCATACTCGTCCAGATGGCTCGAGTTGGTCAACGGCTTGTCCCGCCCCTACCGCAAGCGGTGAAAGTGGCGAGAATCTCGCAATTGGAAATGCCGCGGTTTCCCCCGCAACCGTTGTTGCGCTTTGGATGGGCTCAGAAAGCCACCGCGAAAATATCTTAAATCCCAACTATACTAAACTCGCCGTCGGCTTCGTCTTTGATCTCGATACTGATTATAAGACTTATTGGTCTCAATTCTTCAGCACATATTGATTTTCGATCATTGTGCCAAGTCTAGCAATATCCCTATTCGATACATAATTAGTCATTACAACAACAATAAAATGTCTATTGTCTTCCGGAAATTCGATAATCGCCGCATCATGGTAAATATTCCAACGACTTTTGTCACTATCATAATCCCAGCCAACTTTATTATAAATGTTGGCTTTAGGAGAAAAACCGCTCGGAAGACCTTGACGCCAATCATATTCTGTTACCGGTTGGTTTAGGAATGAATCTTTCATTCGTAAAATTAAATTCTCGTCATTAATTTCATTATGCTCATAAAATATTTTCATCATCTTTAAAATATCTTCTACATTAGAAACTAACCCAGAAATATTTGAACCCGTTATTTTAAAATCGTTTTGGATTATTTCGTCTAATTTCCTATGTCCGATACGCGCCCATAAACTTTCCGCGCAAGGCGAATAAGACTCTCTAACCGCAAGGTCTAAACATTCCAAAACCGTATAGCTCGTACTTCCAACTATATCTTCTGCTTTCCATTCTCCAGACTGCACTCGCCGATATCCCTCATAGACAACGAATAATTTATATAAGGAAGCCGTATTATAATTTTCCCCTAAATTAAACGCTCCTACTTGCTCATCTCTGTCTAAATCATATATTATCACGCTCTTATTTCCGCCTACCGAAGCTACCCATTCATCTATAATTGGTTGAAAATCGATTTTTTGAGCTTCTACCTCTATATTTTCGGGACTTTCCTCCGCGCTCTCTTCATCCGAAACGTCGTCCCTAGCCAGCGTCCCTGGCTCAAAATCAGTCTCGGTATTTTTATTAAACATTTCAACGGCAAACCAGCCGATTACTACCGCCATCGCGATCAAAGTTAATATTAAAATCGAAAATAATATTTTTTCTTTTTTAGCATTAACTCTTGTTTCTTCCCCTTCCGGGATTATGGTCGTACCTTGACTAACCGATCTAGAAACCATTTAACCGCCTCCTCATTTAATAATTCGGTTTGCATATTTTTATCATATACCGTCGGAACAATTTTAGTTTGTAATAATTCCCCTTTATAGAAATAATGCGCTAAGATTAGACTTCTTGTCGTCCCCGGCCACCAAACTTGATCGAAAAATAAATTTCCTAGTCCATAATAAATTGCTCCGTCACCATATAGCTCAAACGTTTGAGGCTGGTGTGCGCTCGTTCCGACAACTATGTCAGCTCCAAGGTCAATCAAATGCCGGAAAAAACCTATTTGGTCTCCTGCCGCTGAATCCGCCGCATCACAAGTTGCATCTTCATATTCCGAAGCATAAGCGCTGCATTCATAATATTGTATATCTACAATTATAAAGTCACCTCGCTCTTTCGCCGCCGTAATTTCCGAGATTGCATTTTCCTCATAATATTGATTTGCCCCCGGAGTATTATCATAAGTTGCTCCGCCGGTCGATAAGTTATAGGCTAGAAATGTTATATTTGAATCCTTTTCGCTGATTTCTAGCGGTATAGCCGCCTCTTCCGCTGTTTTTCCGCCTCCTACTATTTTAATTCCATTTGTATTATATAAGTCAATTGTTTCTAGAGTTGCTTGGTCTCCGCAATCTTGATTATGGTTACCAGTCAATTCAACGATGTCCAGACCAATATCAAGGAGCGTATTTATAAATCGCTTGTCTGAACAAATATTTCGACTAGTTGCGAAATCTGTAAAAGAGGATTCGTTTGAAGTATGAGTTAAATCGAACGAGGATAAAAAATCCTTGATTTTTTCACTAAAATAAGTTACCTCTCCGACTTGGTATAATTTTTCATTCATCCCTCGCGATAAAGCCGTTACGCCAGTTTGCGCGAAAGTGAGAACCGTATCTTTTTCTGGAAAATCCTTCTTAAAACTATCACCGATCAAAGGCAAAATCTCTTCTTCATATTTTTCCGATTCAAACTTTATGACCCGAAAAACTGCCCCAGAATTAAACTCATCTAGATAATATTTATCATTGATCGAAAGTAGTTTCTGTTGAAAATCTAATTCATCGATATTAATCATCGTAAACGTTATCTCCGAAACATATGCATCTGTGAATAATAAATCCGGATCATCTGCTATGATATTTGTATCCGTACTATAGAAGTTAGTCACTGGCACTGATATTTTATCTAAAAACTCTCCCCCTAAAAGTTCCGGTTTTTCTAAATAATTCTTTGCCGAAATATAAACGTCCTTATCTAAATCTATTTCCTTCGTAAAAATACTTTCTAAGATTTCTAGTTCTTCACTATTTAAATTATCATCGTAGTAAACTACCCCGGGAATCCGAAAAATTCCTGTTTTCGTGAAATATTGAATCCCAAAAAACGCTCCAGTAAAAACAACCGCAAAAATAACTATAGCCATGAAGAAAAATTTAATTCGACCCCGTTTTCTTCCCTTCATAATAATATTATATCAAAAATTAAATTAAATTTCATTATTCTTTTAAAGTAGCTTTAAGCCAAATATTTTAAAAGAAAACTTAAAATGATATAATATACTTATGTTTAATTGGTTTGGCAGAAAAGAGATTGAAAGGAATATAGTATCGCCTAATGGCCGAGTTAGATGCCGTTTTGTTTTAAATTCAAATGAAATTTCTTATTCAGTATTTAAAGATAACAAAGCAATTATTCACTCTTCTAAACTTGGTTTCTTAATTTGTGGTGAAGAACCGTTTAAGGAAAAATTAAAATTAGTACGAGAACAGAAAAGAAAAAATGAAGAAACAATCGAATTGCCTTGGGGCGAGGATCGATTTATCAATAACAACTATTCCGAATCGGCTTTTTATCTAGCTGAGAATAAAGACCCGAAACGAATCCTTACTATTAGATTTAGAGTATTTGATGACGCCGTTGCTTTTCGCTACGAAATACCGCCCCAACCTAAATTTCAACAAATTTCAATCGAAGACGAATTAACTGAATTCAATATTGATTTAAACTCGGTCGCCTGGAAAATCCCGGCTTATCAGCCAGATCGTTATGAATATAATTATGAAAGAACTGGAGCTTATAATTTATTGAATTCTGTCCATACCCCCCTCACCATTAAAACCCCTGATAACTATTATTTATCGATTCATGAAGCAGCTTTATATAATTATGGCTCCATGACGCTTAAACTAAACGAAAAACGTATTTTAAAAAGTGATATTACTCCTCTTTCCGACGGAACTAAAGCCCATCTCGTCCTCCCCTTTAATAGCCCTTGGCGACTAATCATGATCGCCGACTCCGCTATCGAACTAACAAAAAATCGCGTTATGTATGCCTTAAATGATCCACCGCGGGGAGATTTTAGTTGGGTTAAAACCTTAAAGTTTATCGGCATTTGGTGGGCAATGTATGTTGGTGAATGGACTTGGGCTCCAGGAGAGCGACATGGCGCTACTACTGAGCACGCTAAAGAATATATTGATGCAGCAGTTCGCCTTGGTATTTCTGGTCTCTTAATTGAAGGCTGGAATGATGGCTGGGAAGGAGACTGGCTCGAAAATGGAAAAAATAATAAATTTCTTGTCGCAACCCAAGATTTCAATTTCGAAGAAGTCGCCCGCTACGCAAATCGCAATAATATCGAACTAGTTACCCATAACGAAACTGTCGGTTTTATTGATAATTACGAAAAACAGCTCGAAGAAGCTTACAATTATTATGCCGCAAACAATATTCATTACATAAAAACTGGCTATGCTGGAAGTATGATGACAATAAATGGCCGTCGCGAATATCATCATTCTCAACTTGGTGTAAGGCATTATCAAAAAACCGTCGAACTTGCCGCAAGAAAACATATTTGCCTTGATATTCATGAGCCAATCAAGGGGACTGGCATCGAACGTACTTTTCCTAATCTCCTTTCCCGCGAAGGTGCCCGTGGTCAAGAATACGAAAGTGGGGCTATTCTTCCTTCACACGCTTGCTATTTACCATATACGCGATTACTTTCCGGAGGTATGGACTATACTAGCGGTATTTTTGATCTCGCTAATAATGTTCGCCGAGTTTATACTACTCTCGCTCGCCAACTAGCATATTTCATTACAATTTATTCCGGAATGCAGATGGCCGCCGATCGACCGTTTATTTACGAAGAGCGCTTTCCTGAAGAATTTAGTTTTATTCGTAACGTTCCAACTAATTTTGAAAAGACCCTACCCCTTGCCGGCGAAATTGGTGAATTTTATGTTGTTGCTAGAAAAGACCGCGAATCCGAAGACTGGTATCTTGGCGGAGTGACAAACGAAGAACCACGCCGAGTCCATGTTAATCTTAATTTCTTGGACGAAGGAGTTTACGAGGCATCTATTTTTAGCGATACTGATAAGTCTCATTATCGCGATAATCAATTTAGTATTTTTAAACAAATAAAAAATATTAGTCGTAGCGAGCCTCTAGATGTTTATATGGCTCCGGGGGGAGGTTTTGCTATTAGGCTTAAGAAAAAATAGTAGAATTAAAACTTACTTTATTGCTATCGCAGTAATAATTAACCGGTGGGTCGCATCGCCTCCGCCAAGATTTTCTCCCGCGCAAGTCATTACTATTAAAGTCTCTTGATTAGTCTCCGCTAATATTCTATTCATATTAATTTCAGCTTTTTCTGATATTTCTACATTTACTACTATATACAATTTTTTATTATAGAAAATCATATCAGTTTTTTTCACTTCATCTAGTTTATTAAAAACTGTGCTAGAATGGCCGATTAAAAAGACCTTGTTTTCACTTTCCGAATAACTGCCAACAATTGAATCCGGAGTTTTTAATTCATTATTTTCTAAAGCTAACTCCGTTACATCCGATACTAGACCAATAGCCGGGATTAATAATTCTGTTGAAATTTCATAACTTGAAGCTTCTGCCGGCTGTAAACCAAAAAAAATATAGACTAGAAATGCAAAAACATATAATCCTGTAAAAATATATCTAGGATCTAAATGCTTTTTTAGTTCCACACTCTCCTCCTTTTACTCTATTATAACACAAGCGTTATATTCCGGGCGAAAAATATTTTAATTTTTTTTCATGCATTTTATAATTTTTATCGTGACTTAGAACTTCCGCCCAAAACGCCTTAGAATGATCCATATGGTTAAGGTGCGCCAGTTCATGTAAAATTACATAATCACGTAAAACTTCCGGTACTTTCATTAAACCAATATTTAACGAAATTGTTTTATTACTAGAACAACTCCCCCATCTAGTATTAGCGTGGCTTAACCGACATTTATTGTAAGAATATCCATAGAGCTTTGCGTAATATTCTAGCCGATACGGTAAATATTCTCGCGCTTTCTTCATTAAGATTTTTTTCTGATAATCTCGGGCCCGTTGTTCTTTCGGATTTTTGATTGGTAATTTCTCCCGAATATTCGCCCGGTTCGTATTCAAAAATCTTTTTGCTAAAAAAACCGAAGTGTATTTTGGTACCGACATTTGCAGTCTTCCCGACGTCGAAACCGAAAATTTTACCCCCCGAGCTAAAGAGCTTTTTCTAACTAAAACTTCGCCAAATTCGTTATCTTCAATAATCATAAGACAGATTAGAGGTCTGCTAGACCCGCGAGAACGTGTTTCATTTGAGTTTCGAAAGTATGCTTACCGGAAAGGATAATCGGCTTCTCGAAATCCGCCGGCGCTTCTAAATCTTTCACCGCGACCTCATAAGTCTCTTTTGCTTTTGCAACATTTTTATATCGCGACTTCAAACGCATCTTTATAGTCGAAAAATCTGTCTGAACCCAAATCAAAGCCGGGTCATATCCGCTATTTCTTAATATATTTCGAATTTCAGTTCGTTCTTTTTCGGTTCCTAACCCCCCTTCGATAACAATAGTTTGTCGAGTTTTTAATATTAGTTCTAAAACAACTAAAACCATTTTACGCGATAAATCGTGTTCTTTTTGAATTTCTTCAAGATTATAATAAGTTAGACTAAATTTATTAGCAAACTTTTCTGAAAAAGTTGTTTTCCCGCTACAAGGTACTCCGAATACCAACAATGCGCGCGGTTTATTCTTTTTATTACCTTCCATGATAAAACCATTATAACATAATTTCTCTTTTTATGATAAAATATAATCAGCACTTTATTATGTAGGGGTGTAGCTCAGTTGGTAGAGCAGCGGTCTCCAAAACCGCGTGTCGTGGGTTCAAGTCCTGCCACCCCTGCCATTTTTATTGGAAATTTTTTATTTTTTATGCTAAAATAGTATAGATGAAAATACTAATGCTTGGATGGGAACTTCCACCCCACAACAGTGGAGGACTAGGTGTTGCCTGTTTAAACATGGCTCGTGCACTTTCAAAAGAAGGTGCTGACATTGATTTTATCATTCCCTATAAAGCTGATTATCCCGAAATTGATTTCATGCATATTCTATCCGCCACTAGACTCGACCCGCTTTTCCGCTATGGTGGTGGTTCTTATGAATCATTAAAATTATTTGATGAAATAATCCCAATTATCGATGAAAAGCAGCTTATTTCTCTTCGTGACGTTCAAAAATCCTATTGTGAATTCATTGAAAAATATCTAATGAATCATAAACCAGATTTAGTCCATGCCCATGATTGGTTGACTTATGAAGCCGGAATCCTTGCTAAAAAGAATCATGATTTACCTCTAGTTGCGCATGTTCACGCTACCGAATTTGACCGTGCTGGTATGCACGCCGGAAATCCTTTAATTCATGAAATTGAATACGAAGGACTTATGCTCGCCGATAAAATTATTGCCGTTTCAGAAATTACGAAACGTATTATCCACGAAAAATATCATATCCCGCTTAATAAAATTGATGTAGTCTATAATTCCCTCGACGAGAACTACGATACTATAGATTATCATTTTGATGATGGCCCTTACAAATATCTTAAAAAGCTTAAGTTAAACGGCTATACTATAATTTCTACGGTTGGTCGCTTTACTATCCAAAAAGGACTTCATAATCTAATGCGTTCTGCCGCCCTCGCTATTTCTAAAAATCCAAAACTGATCTTCGTTTTTGCCGGAGACGGCGAAGAAAGAAATGAACTTATTAATCTTTCCGCTGAACTAGGAATTTCTAAGAATGTTATTTTTACCGGCTTCATCCGCGGAAAAAAATTGCGCGACATTTATTCAATTTCAGATATTTTCGTTATGAGTTCAATTTCCGAACCTTTCGGGTTAACTGCCCTAGAAGCCGCTCATCATGGCGATGCTCTTATTATAACTAAACAATCTGGCGTTTCTGAAATTATCTGGTCCTGTCTTAAATATGATTTTTGGGATGAACAAAAACTTGCCGATGAAATTTTAGCAATATCTGAAAATTCTGCGCTCCGCCAGACATTACAGGATAATATTAAAAATGAATATCGTAAAATCTCTTGGGATGAAGTTGCAAAAAAATGCCTGAAGATATATAATAATGTAAAGCATAAGAGGAAATAGAAGGTGCGTGCAATTTGTCTATATTTACACATTCATCAGCCAGTTCGTTATCGCGAATATTCTATTTTTGAAGTTTCAAATAATTCTAATTATTTTAATGATAATTATAATAGTCGTCAAAGCAATGAGCGAATTTTTAAAAAAGTGGCCGAAAAAAGCTATCGACCAATGCTTAATCTTCTTGAAAACAATATAAAAAAATATCCTGATTTCAAGGTTTCTCTCTCTATTACCGGCACTTGGCTAGATCAAGCCGAAAAATGGACTCCCGAACTGATTGAACAAATAAAGCGTATGGTTAATTCTGGACAGGCCGAAATTATTGGTGAAACTTATTACCATTCATTAGCTTTTTTCTATAACCGCGAGGAGTTTAGTGCTCAGGTAACTATGCATGCCGAAAAAATCCAACAATTATTTGGGGTTACCCCGAAAGTTTTTCGAAACACCGAGCTTGCTTATAATGATGAATTAGCGAAATGGGCCGACGAAGCTGGCTACGAAGGAATTCTAGCTGAAGGTTGGGATAAAATTCTCGGTTGGCGTAGCCCGAACTACGTTTATAAACCCGCGGGTTGTAAAAATCTAAAACTTTTGTTGAAAAATTATCGCCTTTCCGACGACATCGCTTTTCGATTTTCGAATCGCGACTGGAGCGAATGGCCCCTTACGGTACCTAAATATAAAAACTGGTTAGATATGGATTGTCTCCGCGGTAATTTAATTAATCTATTTATGGATTTCGAAACTTTTGGCGAACATCAATGGGAAGATACCGGTATTTTTAATTTTATGGACTCTCTTATTTCCGAATGGCTTAGCGAATATGATAATAAGTTCGTTACTGCTTCCGAAGCCTGCAATTTAATGCCGCCAGCTGACGAGATCTCAATACCCGAGACGGTTACATGGGCTGATACTGAGCGTGATCTTTCGGCTTGGGCCTCTAATCCAATGCAGACTTCCGCGATGGATGAAGTTTATGCTATGAGGGATGAAATTCTAAAAACCGGCGACGAAAACCTTATTCGTGACTGGCGTTATATGACAACTAGCGACCATCCTTATTCTATGTGTACAAAATATTGGAACGATGGCGATGTCCACGCCTACTTCTCCGCCTACGCCTCGCCTTACGAATCCTTTATATATTTTGAAAATGTATTGAGAGATATAAAATATAGACTAAGTACCGAAAGATAAAGGACTCAAAACCTTAATAAAACAGTTTGGACTTGTTTGTCTAGTAAAAAAACAACGCAGGTTTTGAGTCCTGTTAACGTTTCTTCTCTTTAACTTCGTTTCTACCTAAGTTTTTCTTAGTTTCAACAAACAAAACATGCTTCCGAAGCACCGGATCATATTTCTTTAGCGATAGTTTATCCGGAGTATTCATCGTATTTTTCTTCGTATAGTAAGCCCGCACTCCCGATTCTTCTGAAACGAGCCCAACTAATTTTCTCTTAGTATTATTCTTTTTTGCCATAATTCATTACATTATATCACACATGAGTAAAAATGGCAAGACTTCAGCCTCGCCATTTTAGATGGATGTAGGAGCATTCAGCGTCCAAAATAAGATAATACTCTACCGGTATCGCCTTCTGCTCTGCCGCCGCGGCTAATTATAGCTTGAATATAAGCATAGGCCTCAGCGTATCCGCTAGTGGTCGCAACAAACGTGCGCGAGCCCATATAGGCGCCGTTAGCAGCATATTCCTTAATTACTAACAACCATCTCACCCCCTTCATAAAAAACTCATATCACAATTTATAGATATGCGCTACTATTCTACCATATCCTACCGATATTTCGCAAGCAAGAGCGCAATAAACGCCTTAATATCTTTAATCCCTAAACTAGCGTCTGCCGGCTTAAATATTTCCGGGTCATCAAGAAAATCTAACGACGAAACTGACTCATAAACCGCCTTCATTAAATTAACTAGCTCTTTCTCATCTGCGTCGTTAAACTCATAAACTTTATCATAAACCTCTCCGTCCCGATCCGGCGTTACGAATAAAATGTGCGCCCGTTCGACCCGATAATTTCGGTATTTTGCCGAATTATTAAGCAGCAGCTTATAAAACCCTAATTGTAACATATACTTATATAGCGTCGCCTGAGACTGCCACTTCTCTTTATGATATCCGCCAGTTTTAAAATCATAAATCTCGATAGTTTTGGCTTCATCATCTATAATTAAATGATCAATCTTTCCAGTAACTGGTATTCCTTCTATTGATAATTTCTCCGGAGAAAAATCTACTTCCGCTCGTCCAGCTCGAAGAATCTCTCCAAACGCTCCGAGCGCGACCATTAAATCGCTTGGCCCTTTCTCACGAATCTTTTGTACTACTTCTACTGGCAAATCACGCTTATTTAATTCCGTTAAGAACAACTCAATTGCCTCCTCGTCCGAAATCCCACGATTAGTGACTGCCTCGAAAACCAAATGGACTAGGTTCCCAAACGCCAACATCTCCGTCTCCGGCTCGCGTGGCGCTTGTAAGATATAAGACTTAAAGAAGGCTTCCGGTCCAGCGTAAACAATATCAACAAACGAAGTTAGACTTGACGCCGACATTCGCCATTTCTCGACCCTCTCTCGGTAAATCGCTCGCATATCCGGCGAAGCGACGATATAAGTCTTTAACCAATTTTTTAAATTATTCTCTTTTACCCCCAGCGTCTCCGTTTCATACATTAATTTTACTTTCCGCTCCGGCAAAAACGGCGAAATTATTTCCTCTCCTTCCGCATATTCTTCGAAATATTCTAATCTCTCCGGCGATTTATCATTAAAATCATGCAAAGAATTTGTAATAAATAGTCCTTCTTTTGCCCGTGTTAAGGCTACATATAAAATCCTTAATTTTTCCCCATCCGTCGTCCCCGTATGCCGAATTTGCATTAAATTTTTCGGCAGAGCCAAGAGATTATTATTCCCCTTCCCCTTTCCCCAAGCCATATGATCCGCCGAAACAATAAACACATATTTAAACTCTAACCCCTTTGCCTTATGCGCCGTTAAAATCGAAACCGCCTCATCCGCATCTTTATACGGCGAAACCGCCGAAAGCGCCATCCCCGCTGCCTGATAATCTTCTATCATCTCTATCAAATCCGCCAATCTTAAATTTTTCTCCCCGAAGTGTTTCGCCACTTTTCCGCGCAGCAGCGCCAAATTTTCATAAAATTTAAACCGTTCATATTCATCCATCCTAGAGGCCTCCATTTTCTCTACAAAATGGCTTAAAAACACTCCGAGCGGCTCATTAAAAGATTTTACGACTAATTCCGAAAACCACTCCGCCACCTCTGTTATTGCGGAGTTTTCATAGGCGCTCATTACCTCAAAAACCGACCGTTTTTCCTGTTTAGCTTTCCCCACCAATTTTATCGCTTCAATCGCCGGCAACTTAAAACAGGGATAGGTTAACACCTCTAAAATCGGCACGCTAATCTGTCTCTCGTTTGCTACCTCATAAATTAGCTGCGCCATCGTCAAAATTTCATGAATTTTCTCATCCTCAAATAAATTAGTCTGCTCCTCATAGGCGATTTTTATTTCATCATGCGCCTTTAAATACGGTAAAAGCGGCTCAAAATATTTCCGCTTATACGAAATAATCGCAATTTCGCTCTGTTTCGCGCCAGCTTTAACCAGTTCATCAACTTTTTCCGCGATAAACCCATATTCCGCATCCGACGTCATGAATTCGTATCGATGAATTTGTGACTTTTTAGGATTTTCTTTATGTGCGAAAAGCTCTTTATCCGCAAACCGGTCTGGTGCTTGCCGAATTATCTCCCGCGAGAAATCTAAGATTTCTTGCGTACTCCGATAATTTTCTATTAAAGGTATTACCTCGGCGTTGTAGTGCGCTTGAAAATCGGTTAAATTCGACGATAAAGCCCCCTGAAATTCATAAATTGCCTGGTCATCATCCCCGACCGCCATAATTATCGGTTTTTCGTAATCCGTTAATTGCTTTACGATCATAAATTGCGACGGATTTGTGTCTTGGAATTCGTCTAACATAATAAACTGATAACGCTCCTGTAAACTCATCCGAAAGCCATCATCGTCGCGTAAAACTTTTACCGCCTCCTCGATCATATCGTTAAAATCATATAACCCATTTTCATGTAGGTATTGCTCATATTTTTTCATCACCCCCGCAATCGACAATAATTTCTTATTCGCCACTCGGTCTTTTAATAAATAATTTTCTTTTTTATCTTTCTCGAAATACTTATCTTTCCAGCTCGACAACGGCTTAATTTTTTGTTCGGCTTCCGCCTCGATGATTGCTTCTTTTAAATCGCGCGCCAGTAACGCAATCGACCGCTCAACCCTCTTTAAAATAGGCTGGCTCTCTTCCGTGTATTTTGATAAGATCTCATAAATCGGTTGATAAGCATTTTCGTAAGACTCTTTAAATTGTCTTGGCACAACCTTTAACAGTAGAGGCGAAATCACCTCTGATAAAACCTGAGCATCTTCGATATTTTGCTCTGCAATTTTCTTTAAATCGGCTTCCGACAGCCCAGCCGCCTTCGCCTCGCCAATCACGCTAATAATATCTTTAATCGGGTCTCCCCTTAAAATATCTGTCCCGGATAAAGCGTCTTGAATCGATTTCACGATTTTATACTGCGTCACCTCATCAATCGCCGCGTCTAACCTCCGATCATAGTCGGGCGCATAATTCTTATATTGTGCTAAAATTTCCGACCCAAACGCATGATAAGTCCCAATATTGACCTTCAGCGCGTCCTTTCCAATCATCGTTTTTAATCGCTCGCGCATATTTTTAGCTCCAGTCTCAGTAAAAGTCAAACATAAAATGTTCTCCGGATTTGTATCGGTGTTCTCTAAAATATATGCGACTTTAGAGGATAATAATTGTGTTTTCCCAGTTCCAGGTCCAGCTAAGACTAAAAGTGGCCCCGCAAGATATTCTACCGCTTTTTTTTGATTAACATTTAAGCCCATTTATCACTCATTTCAATGATTTTATTCATAATATTTAAATCCTCTGGTAATATTATCTCTCCACGTTTTATTCTTTTTAACGCCGAAACCCCCTCGACAGTCTTTTCAGGCTGATAATTTGAATTTAACCTTAATCTTTGTCCAAATTCGAAATTTCGCGACTGCTTTGAACAAGTTAAAATTAAATCATCTATACCACAAGCACAGTCAACCGTAATAGGATTGGCTTCATTTATTTTTAAAATCTGCTTCATTTCACTTGCGGCTCTATCAATATATTCTTCCATTTTTTTTGTTTTTGGTTTATAATCCTCAAATCCAGCATAAATCGCATACACATTTTTAAGTGCCCCACACATTAAAACGCCTTTTCGATCATCAGTATAATCAAAATGTATATATGAAGCATTGAACAACTCTTCTATACGTTTATCTGTTATCGTGAAATAAGTATCTTTTTTAGCTTTTATGTCATCCGCAAACCCTGGGCCCGAAAGTATCATATAATCTTTAAAATTTAAAAAAACCGCGTCAGCTAAAATCCCCTTAGTAGCTATAATTAAAGGAATATTTTTTGGTAGATGTGGTAAAACATAAGGAACTGCCTTAGACGGGATGCAAAGTATTATAAATTTTACTTTTAATAATACATCTGATAGTTTTTCTCGCTCAATCTTTGAATCATAATAATCTATATCATAACCATTATTAGCTAAAATTCCCCCAAGTGCCGTCCCAAACGCTCCTGCTCCTAAAATCGCAATCTTCATATTTATATTATAACACCTATCAAAAATGGCTTAAACTAAGCTCTTTTTATTTTTATTCCGTAGTACTATCCGAACTATTACAGTAATAAGCGCCGCCAAAGTTACCGCAACTAATAATAAAAACCAAATCGGACAAATCATTACATCTTTTTCTACGACTGAAGAAGTTCCGTTATAATAAATAGTTTGATTAACTTTTACTACGCCAACTATTGGTAAATTACTAATCTCTCGCGAAACATATCGTTCCGTTTCCGGCATAATTATCTCCGAATACCTTCCCTCATTTTCCTCCGTCGGCAAAATCACTTCTCCGGTGAAGAAATTAGATACTGCAATCACAAAAGTAGCGTCTTCATGCACATTTCCATTATTGTTTATTAGAGCACTTACCGTAATCGGAGTAATTAGCGAAAATCCTGGTACATTATTTTCCAAAATTTCTCCCTCATGTACAGTATCTCCAGTTACTTCTCCATAAACTAAACTAGCCATTTCAAAAACATTCTTTACCGCGACGCCACTACCTTCATTCCCGTCATCATTCGAGCTAATAGTAATTGCGGCGTATTGACCTCCAGCTGGGGCAGATTCTGGCACCGTTATCGTAAATTCAACCTTCACAGTTCCGTTTGGTTTTATTATTCCAGTCGGATTACTAATTTTAATCCAGTCAACTATTTGTGTTCGATTAGAGACCGTTGTTAAATCTGCATCATAGTTTTCCCCAACTACCCCATAAGGAACTATCGTAGCTTTATAGCTAAAATCCTCAGTTGAATCTACCGGATTAACGACTGTTATTGACCCCGTATATGTTTCACCCGGATCAAGCGAAAACCGTTGACTCATAGGGGTAACCGTAAACATATTATCCATTTTACTCTCCACTTTATTTCTTACATTATAGCATATTTAGCTATTTAACAAAATTGCTAGTTAGTTATTCGACGCTCAAAATTTTACCAGTATGGAGTTCTAATTTTAATAATCTCTGATTCTTTGAACCACGAAACCTTAAGCTTAAATCTCTCTGTGATAAAATAAACGGTCCGTCAATTAAAGCATCGAGAGATTTTAGAAATTCCCAAGGCTCTCCCCCGAACTCTTTTATTATCTCGTAAGTAAACCCAGAAAAACTCCATACATCCCAGTCAAATTCTTTTCTTACCCTTTCTGCAATCTCTCGGCAAGCCTTAGGCTGGACAAAAGGTTCTCCCCCACAAAAAGTTAATCCCGTTTGCCCTTTAAATTTAGCAAGTTGCTCCATTACATCATCAATTTTGGCCAGTTTACCTGCATCATAGTCCCAAGTCTCCGGATTTTGACACCCTGGACAATGATTTGGACAACCCTGGGTCCAGAGGACGGCCCGAAGACCATCCCCATTGACAATATTGTCATGCTCAAGCGGCCCCGAAACCCGAATATACCCTTCCGGTGTTTCAAGTCGCTTTGAAATTTTTTCTAAAGCAATTTTATGGTAGTCCATGGTAGTGTATACGAAACGAAAATAGTGTTTTGAGGGATCTGCCGGAGCTTACGAGCGAGGCGGAAGGAGCGCCGTCCCCGTAACGACGGGCGACGGCGACTCCGTGCCCGAAAAACACCTATTTCGTTTCGCTTCCTCCTTTCGCGCAACAATTAATTTTTTCGAATTTGACATCGCCCTCGAGCCTACCACAATGTGGACATCGATCACCCGTAATCACTCCCGAAAAACCACAAACCGGATCTCGATCAACCGGATGATTGACCGAGCCGTAACCAATCCCTGAATCGTGCATTTTTCGAATTACCGCCTCGAACGCAGCGATATTTTGCGATGGATCGCCATCTAACTCAATATAGGTAATATGCCCAGCATTACAGAGATTATGATAAGGCGCCTCAATCTCAATTTTTTCAAACGCCGAAATTGGATAATATACCGGTACGTGGAATGAATTTGTATAGAATTCTCGGTCCGTTACGCCCGGGATAACCCCAAACTCTTTCTTATCAATTTTTGTAAATCGTCCAGCAATCCCTTCCGCTGGCGTTGCTAGAAGCGAAAAGTTTAACTTATATTTCTTCGAGTACTCGTCACATTTCTCCCGCATATGCGTAATTATATCTAACCCTAAATCTCTCGCATCTTCATCTTCGGCATGATGCTTCCCGACCATCGCTACTAACGTTTCCGCAAGCCCAATAAAACCAATCGAAAGCGTACCATGTTTTATAACATCTCTTAAAGTATCATTCCAATTTAATTTTTCGCTTCCAAACCAGTTCCCTTGGCCCATTAAGAATGGGAAATTGCGCACATGTTGATTGGCTTGAAATTCAAATCTCTCAAGTAACTCATCCTTTACTAAATCTAATTTTTCGTCTAACTCCTTATAAAACCCATCCCAGTCCGCTTCTTTTCTTTCACCTAAACAAATCCCATGTTTAATTCCAATTCGTACTAGATTAATTGTCGTAAACGATAAATTTCCACGTCCAGTTACAATTCCATCCGACTCCGGGAACACCGAAGCGAAAACCCTTGTTCGGCAACCCATCGTCGCAATTTCCGTCCGATAATCGCCCTTCTTGTAATATTTTAAATTATACGGTGCATCAATAAAACAGAAATTCGGGAATAATCTTTTTGCTGAAACTTCCATTGATTTTTTGAATAAATCATAATTCGGATCATCCGGTTCATAATTTATGCCAGATTTAACTTTAAAAATCGAAATCGGGAAAATTGGCGTCTCACCTTTACCTAACCCATTTTCAGTCGCCTGCAGTAAATCTAGCGATACTAACCGTCCTGCTGGCGAAGTATCGGTTCCAAAATTAATCGAAGTGAACGGTACCTGCGCCCCAGCTCGAGAATGCATTGTATTAAGGTTATGTACAAACCCCTCCATCGCTTGCATTGTCTCTCTTTCAACATCTTCGTTTGAAGCCTCGATAACTACCTTCGGCCACTTCGCTTTCTTTAGTTTCTCATCATCACCATA
Organism: Candidatus Nanosyncoccus sp.; assembly: GCA_045603985.1. Classification (GTDB taxonomy): domain Bacteria; phylum Patescibacteriota; class Saccharimonadia; order Saccharimonadales; family Saccharimonadaceae; genus Nanosyncoccus. Next base: position 14,354 of record JAZUNE010000001.1, on the reverse strand, counting down.
TTCATAAGTATCTTTAATTTCTAGGTCGATCTTTTTGTCGGTAAATTTATTATATTTCGCAAGATTTCGCTTTAAAGCTTTTCTAAAAGACTTATTTACGCCCGGCGCCATCGCATAATCAAAATTCGGAATCGACTGACCACCGTGTTGCTCATTTTGGTTAGCTTGAAGCAGAATCGCCGCAAGCGCCCCATAACTGCCAATCGAATTTGGCGTTCGAAGGTGTCCATGCCCGGTATTAAATCCGCCATTTTCAAATAGAATAAACGGATCGCTTTGACAACAAGTTAAAGTCCCTGTTGCATAAAAATCTAAATCATGGATATGAATATCTCCGTTGTCATGTGCCGCAGCAATATCCGGTCGAATTAATAAAGATTTTGCAAATACTTTCGAGCCCTCTGCCCCAAACTGAAGCATTTTACCCATTGCCGAATTGCCATCAACGTTTGCATTAGAACGTTTTACGTCCGAGTCTTCCGATGCATCTGCATGCGAAATCGTTCGATAAATCATCATAAGATCAGATTTTGCCTCACGTCGCCTAGACCTTTCTTGACGATACTGGATATATTCCCGCGCTGTCCGCTTAAAACTCGACTCCATCAGAACTTCTTCGACAATATCTTGAATTTGTTCTACACTAGGAGTTCTTGCCGTAATTTTTTCTTCCGCTCTTTTTAAAACCTTTTCTGCTAAAGCCTTCGCCCGGTCATATTTAAACTCTCCTGTAGCTAACCCCGCCTTACTAATCGCTTCCGTAATCTTCTCCGGATCAAACTTTACGATTTTTCCATCTCTTTTTATTATTCGTTTGAACATAAATATACCTCCTTCAAATGTATTCTTGTTCAATTATTTTTCCTGTTTGGACTTTTCTGCGGACGGCTATAATGGTAATGCTCTGCCACCCTACATCTAGCGTCTTATTACTATAATACACCACTAAATATGGAATTTCAAGACTTTTATGCTAAATTTTTGACTTTCATTTCAAAAACCCATTAATAATCTTAGACTCCGCCTCATTTTTATCTAATCCAAGCGTCATTAACTTCATAATTTGTTCTCCCGCAATTTTCCCAATCGCTGCTTCGTGCACCAATTCAGCCTCAACTGATCTTGCTTCAAGCGCCGGAACAGCAACCACCTTCGCCCTATCCATGATAATCCCATCACATTCCGAATGCCCTCTACACTTTCCTTCGCCAATAATTCTCGAACTAAATTTCTGCTTTGATAAATCTTGCGCAACTGCTCGCGAAATAATATCGACCGTTGCGCCCTCTCCGGCTAAATTAACCTTAAATAAGCTTTCGGCCTTCTGCCGCCCATGTGTCATAATTCTTTCCTCGACCCGAAGCGTAGCTCTCACTCCAATTTTTGCAACCGTTCGCCTTCTCGCCGAGTCGACCCCCTTTATTTGTTCCAACTCCATAATTAATTCACTCCCCTTTTCTAAGTAAGCCTCGGTCATCGGATTCAAAATTTTGCCTCCACCCCCTCGTCCTAATCCATAATGTTTTTCAACATATTTTACTTTAGAATTCTTTCCGACATAAATTCTATGTATCCCATTATGCACCGAATCGGACCCCCCGCAATTATAAATCCCGCAACCCGCAATAATCGTTACCTCCGCCCCTTCTCCAACATAAAAATCATTATAAACAACTTCCTTCAGTCCGCTCAAACTAATTACGATCGGAATATGTACGCTCTCATTTTTCGTCCCAGCTTTAATTCTAATTTCAAGCCCATCATTATTTTTTCTAGAGCCGACATTAATATTTGTAGTTGAATTTCGCCCTACCGACTTACCATTAATCCGAAAATTGTAAGCCCCTTCCGAAATTTCATATAAATTAGCAATTTCCCCTAACAATCTTTTTTCAATCCGATTAGTTTCCATTTTTACCCCCTATTAAAATAGGAAAAATTTCTTCTTTAATCCCTTCTTTCTTTATTTTCCCATTTTCTAGAACAATAATCCGATCCGCAATCTTTAAAATCCTTTCTTGGTGTGAGACTATAATCATCGCCCGCCCCGTTTTCCGAATTTTCTTAAACATTTCTACTAGATTTTTAAAACTCCATAAATCTATCCCGGCCTCCGGCTCATCAAAAATCATCAATTTAGACCCTCTCGCTATAACCGAAGCCACCTCAATCCTTTTCAATTCTCCGCCCGAAAGTCTATCCTCAATTTCTCGCTCTAAATATTCCTCTGGCTTTAGCCCAACCATCTCTAAATATTTTGAAACCGTTCTTTTCCCGCTTGCAATCTCCAATAAATCCCTAACCGTAACTCCCTTAATTTTTATTGGACGTTGAAACGCAAAAGATACTCCTCTCTTCGCCCTTTCGCTAACCTCTAATTTAGTTATATCTTCATCATCAAAAAATATTTTTCCCTTGTTCGGACATCTTATTCCCATAATAGTTTCTACCAATGTCGATTTCCCGCCCCCATTAGGTCCAGTAATTACTACTAGCTCCCCCGAATTTATTTTTAAACTAATCTTATCTAAAATTACTTTATTTTCTACTGCATAAGAAACGTTGCTAAGCTCTAACATATCTCCATCCTAAAACTGGTGGATCCTACAGGTCTCGAACCTGTGACCTTACGAATGTGAATCGTACGCTCTAGCCAACTGAGCTAAGGATCCAGTTTGCTAAAATTTGTGCTACAATTATAGCATGGATTTAACAAAATTAAAAACCGAGCTAGACGAGATTGAAAGCTCTCTCGCCGAACCAGACGCCTATAATAAACCGGATTTTGCAAATAAAGCCAAACGAGCAACAACCCTTCGCGAAATTTTCGAATTAGATGAAAAAATTACCCGCTTAAAGGAAAATCTTGCCGAAGCAAAAAATCTCATCGACGATCCGGAGCTTGGCGAAATAGCTAAGGAAGATATAAAAAATCTTGAAAACGAAATTAATATTTCTAGCTCTAAATTAGAAGAATTACTTATACCTCGTGACCCCGAAGATGATAAACCCGCGATTATCGAAATTCGTGCCGGCGCTGGCGGTGATGAAGCGAGTCTTTTTGCTAGCGAGCTTTATCGCATGTACCTAAAATATGCCGAAAGCCATGCTCTAAAAACCGAATTGATTAGTAAAAATGAAAACGAAGCTGGCGGTATGAAAGAAGTTATTTTTAAAGTTAGTGGCGACAACGCTTATGGGCAATTAAAATTTGAGGGCGGCGTTCATCGTGTTCAACGGGTTCCCATAACCGAGTCGCAAGGTCGTATTCATACTTCTACTGCGACCGTCGCCGTTCTCCCCGAAGCTTCTGAGGAAGACTTCGAAATTAAACAAGAAGATCTTCGTATCGATATTTATCGCTCGGGCGGTCATGGCGGCCAAGGCGTTAATACGACTGATTCCGCCGTTCGGATTACTCATCTTCCGACTGGCCTAGTCGTCGCAATGCAAGACGAGCGAAGTCAGCAACAGAACCGCATTAAGGCAATGAACATCCTTCGCTCTCGTCTTCTTGAAAAGAAAAAAGAGGAAGAGATAAAAAACGCCTCCGAAGCAAGGAAATCCCTAATCGGAACTGGCGATCGTTCCGAAAAAATCCGTACCTATAATTTTCCTCAAGACCGCATCACCGACCATCGTATTCATTATTCCCGCTCCAATATTCCCGCCGTGATGGATGGGGATATAGATGATATCATTCATGAGTTAGTTAAACATGAAAGATTTTTACGGTCGTGACTTTATTATTACAAAAGATACGCTTATCCCTCGTCCCGAAACCGAGCAGATTATTGACGCAGTTCTTAATTTAGCTGGAAAGCCTTATCTACCCGGGGTCAAACCCGCCCCAGCTAAAATTAATCCTAAGAACCTTAAAATCCTTGACGTCGGTACTGGGTCCGGCTGTATTGCTATTACTTTAAAAAAAGAGCTCCCCGAAGCAGAAGTTTATGCTTCTGATACTTCTAAAAAAGCTCTCAAAGTTGCACAAAAAAACGCTAATAAACATAGCGCCCCTATATCTTTCATTATATCACACCTTCTTAAAAAAGTCAAGTTTACCCCTGATTTAATAGTAGCAAACCTACCCTACGTCGATAAAGATTGGGAGTGGCTCGATAAAAAAGCCTTATCTATCGAACCTGCTTCCGCTCTCTATGCCGAAGATCATGGCCTTGCCCTAATTTTCGAACTTATAGAAGAAGCCTCCTCTCGGAACATCAAATACCTCGTCCTCGAAGCCGACCCCTGCCAGCATGATAAAATCATAGCATATGCAAAAAATAAAAAATATAACCTCTTAGAAACCAGAGGTTATATATTAACTTTTATTAAGAGTTATTTTGTATAGCCCTCAAGAGTTACATTTACTGCTATTTCTTTTCCTTCGCGGATAACTGTTAATTGCACTGTATCTCCCGGTTTATACTCCCCGATTAAGTTAGCTAGCGATCCGGTCGCCCCAACCTTTACTCCATTTACTGCCGTTACTATATCTTTATCTTTTAAGCCCGCCTTCGCTGCCGGCGAATCATTTACTATTGCTGAATAAGTTGAAGAACTATAAAGATAAGCTCCCGAATTTACCGGCAAGTTATATGCCTTCGCAATTTCCGGAGTTATATCTACCGTATAAACCCCGAGGTAAGTCCGCTCTGCCTTCCCCGTCTCGACTAACTGCGCGAGCATCCCTTTTACCGACGAAATCGGAATCGCGAACCCCATGTTCTCCGCCGTCGTTGAAGTTGCAGTATTTATACCAATTACTTCGCCCGCCGCATTTACTAAAGGTCCGCCCGAGTTACCCGAATTAATTGCCGCATCAGTCTGTATCATATCCGACAAAGTCTCAGTATTATATCCCGATTCATCCGACGCCGTTACCGAACGCCCAGTTCCAGAAATAATCCCCGCCGTTACGGTATTTTGATATTCTCCTAAAGCGTTTCCAATCGCAATAACCTGTTGCCCAACCGTAATAGTTTTTGAATCCCCAAGCGTTGCCGCCTCCAAATCAGAAACTCCATCTATTTTTAAAAACGCAACATCATTCAACGGATCCGTCGCGACTACCTCAACATCTTCATAAGTCGTTCCATCATCAAGAATTACTGTTACCTCAGTCGCCCCGTTTATAACATGTTTGTTAGTTAAAATATATCCATCAGCCGTTACTATAATACCGGTTCCCGCCGCTGAAGAATTATAACTCTGACCAAAATAATTCGTCGCTTTAGTCGAAGTTACGATTGATACAACGCTCTTAGAAACCTTTTCAGCAATATCTGCAATCGATCCCTCCGTAAAATTTGCCGAATTACCATCCGCCCCACTAGACAAGAACGTAATTGGTGTCGAAGCCTTTTCGTACCCCATCCAGCCAAGCGCTAATCCAGCACCTCCTAAAACAACTGCTACTGACGAAATAACAATCGCCACCCCATTCCCGCCAGTTTTCTTCTCCTTGTTCTCCGAAGCTGTGTCAAATTCCTGTCTTTCTTCCGGTTCTTTATTTTCCATCTCCTTTATTTCCGCTTCAGAAATCTTACCCTTTTCATTTTCTTCCATTTTCCTCCTTATATGTTAAATATTGGGTTACTAAACCATAAAATAATTGTTCCGATTAACACCGCCCCAAATATAACCGGACCGATAATCTGCTTAAATTTAAAATCATCCTGATATTTTATCATAATCTGCCTCACATAATTATAAACAAAAGCAAAAATAGTTAAAATTACCGCAACTTGAGGAATTCGAATACCAGTTGCCCCAAAAGTATAAACAATTGACCAAGATTGACAAAGCCAAGCAATTTCTGCAAAAACTAATCCGCAAATTAAAGTTGTAAGTGTAAAATCTCGATCATCGCTCTGAGCAAGGATATGACGACTAGCCGCATAACCAACCAAGAAAGCAAGTAGAATAATCACGATAGGATTTAAATTCGATGCCATAATTGCTACTGCGCTCATACCTAAAAAAACTGAAATAAGCGACTGTACCATTGTCGCGAGTTCAGAAGACCAAGGTTTAATGAATAATAGCCAAACGCAATAAAAAATCATTAGAAGAAAATCTACCGGTAAAAACGCCGCTCCAGCATAATATGTAAGTAAAACTACACTTAGCCCGACAATCATATCGACTAAATTAGATTTTATGTTTATCCATAAATAGCGCGCTCTTACCGCAAAAATTCTCCACTTAGATAGTAAGACTAATAAAATCCCAAGTAGAGGACTACCTGATAAAACTGTGATTAAAACCGTCCCAACCCCTAAAAGAATGTTTAAAAATACATGTACGAAATTACTCGCTATATTTCTCGACTTTCTAGCTAAAACAAAATCTGCCATATGTATATATTATACCAAAATATTTAAATAAAGCTTAAATTAGTGATATAATTTAATGCATGGAACCAACTTTTTTCCAAAAACATCCTTTACTGAAGGATTTATTAAGTCTTAGTGTTTTTATTGGTGCAATTATTCTTGGCACCCTATTTTTAAATACCTATATTTACCGTTCTTATAATGTCGTTGGTGGAAGTATGGAAAATACTCTACATGAAGATGATCGTGTAATTGTTAATCGCGCCGCCGTTTCCTGGAGCCACCTTCTCGGCGAAGAATATATTCCCGAACGCGGACAAATTATCGTTTTTCTAAATGAGGACGAAGAAAAAATTGCGGAATATAAAAGTCAGGGAGTTAGTAATCCCCTTACTTGTAATGTTCCGTCTAACGTTAATGACCAATACATTATTAAACGCGTTATTGCTTTTCCTGGAGAACGCGTCGTTGTTAAAGACGGCATTATGACAATTTACAACGATGAATATCCCGAAGGGTTTGTTTATGATGAAGGGTATCGGATTTCCGAAACTGACGGACCAAAAGAATATACTTCCGGCGAAGTCGATTTAACCGTACCCGAAGGCGAGCTTTTTGTTTCTGGCGATAATCGCGAAGGGTCTAATTCCTGGGACTCCCGAAACGGTCTCGGGACGATTCCCTATTGCCGTATTATTGGTCCAGTAATTTTAAGACTCTTCCCCTTTGATAAAATTAAACTTTTCTAAACTTCACCAATTAACTTAACCGACTCTTTTTCCGGTAATTCTTCAACGTCTTTTAATTTTCGCTCAATTTGTCTTGATGTCGTTTTTGCCGATTCGATCTTATTTGCTGATTCCTGCAATTTCTTCTGTACCCCCTCAAGTAGATCACCAAATTTACCAAATTGCGCCTTTACCGCTCCAAGTACCTGCCAAACCTCTGCCGAGCGTTTTTCAATTGCTACTGTTCTAAAGCCCATTAGAAGTCCCGAAAGCATAACCGGCAAAGTCGATGGCGACGCAATCGTAATATTATATTTTTGTCGAACTTCATCCGACAAACCCGGAATCCGGATAATTTCCGCGTATAAAGACTCGGTCGGGACAAACATAATCCCAAAATCTGTTGTTTTTGGCGGATCAATATATTTTGTTGAAATCTTTTTCGCCTGCTCTTTTACATCAGCTTTTAAAGCTTTTTGATACGCATCAATTTTAGCTTTATCACCTTCATCATAAGCCGCAATTAAACGCGAGTAATTCTCGACTGGGAATTTCGAATCAATCGGTAAATAAACATCGGACTCTTTCCCCGGCATCTTCACCGCAAATTCTACCCGATCATTCGAACCTGTTTTTGTAATAATATTTTCTTCATATTGAGACTTGTTTAAAGTATCCTCAACAATTGCCCCAAGTTGCACCTCGCCATAAATTCCTCGCGTCTTTACCCCCTCCATTACTTTCTTTAAGTCTCCGACGCCCGTAGCTAGGTTTTTCATCTCCCCCAGCCCTTGATAAACTTGCGTTAGCTGGTTTGAAATCGACTTAAAGCTTTCGTTAAACCTCTTTTCTACCGACGCTTTTAGTTTTTCATCGACCGTCTCCCGCATCTCCTCTAATTTTTTCTCGTTGCCACTCTGCAATCGTTCAAGATTTTCCGAAATTTCTTTTCGGTTCTCTCGGAAGTTCCGATCAATCGCCGGGTTAATTTTCGAAACCTCCCCTTCGACTCTAATCAGTCTCTCCTCCATCGCCTTAAAATCCGCCGACTTTTCTATTTTCGCCGGCTTTTTTACAATCAAAACTATTAATAACAGAATTATTATTCCCCCCATCACACCTAAAATTATATCCATAACTACATTATATCATAGATAACAAAAAATGGAGCCGACTGTACAAAGTACAGATTGCTCCATTCGGAAAACAAAATACGAGAGCAAGCTCTCGATTTTATTTTCTCTCATGGAGCCGCCTGTCAGGCTTGAACTGACGACCTACGGTTTACAAAACCGTTGCTCTACCAGCTGAGCTAAGGCGGCACCACTCTATTATATCACAAAATTAATAATTTTTAGCTTTTATCTCAAAATAGGCTTGTGGGTGGTTACAAACCGGGCAAACCTCCGGCGCATCCTTTCCAATTACAATATGTCCGCAATTCCGACATACCCAAATCGTATCCCCTTCGGCCGAAAATACTTTCTTATCTTTAACATTTCCGAGCAACTTTAAATATCGCTCCTCATGCGTCTTTTCAATCGCCGCTACTTGATCAAATTTCTCCGCCAACTCATCAAACCCCTCTTCCCTAGCTACTCGCGCAAATTCGACATACATATCCGTATATTCATAATTTTCCCCATCCACCGCAGCTTGCAAATTTATCTCGGTCGGCTCGACAGCTCCACCATGAAGCTCTTTGTACCATAACTTTGCGTGTTCTTTTTCATTCAAAGCCGTTTCCGCAAAAATCGCCGAAATTTGTTCATACCCATCCTTTTTTGCCTGCGAAGCAAAGAAATCATATTTTGTCCTCGCCTCACTTTCCCCCGCTAAAGCCTTCTTCAAATTTTCGTAAGTTTTAGTCCCATCATATTTAGTTTTCATCTTATCTCCTTTTCATCATTTATTATTTAATAGATAAAATCGTTCAGGTTGGCATTTTCTCTAGCCGAAGCGCTATTATTGATAGAGCGAGGCTAAAAAAATGCCAAGATGGGCGATTTTAGCATTAAATAGCCGTATACCCGCCGTCGACCGGCATAATTAAACCTGTAACATACGACGCTTCATCCGACGCTAAAAATACTACCGCCGCATCTAATTCGCCCGGTTTCCCATATCTTTCCATCGGTACATGGGTTTTTGCAAATTCCTGAAATCTCGGCGTATCAAGCACTGCTTTAGTTAACTCCGTTTCAAAATAGCCCGGACAGATTGCGTTACAAGTAATTCCCGAAGTCGCAAGCTCCGCCGCTACCGCTCGCGTAAAGTTAACGACCGCGCCTTTTGAAGCATGATAAGCTACCGTATGTATCTCAGTATTTCCTACTAGCCCATACATCGAAGCGATATTAATAATTCGCCCATAATTATTTTTCTTCATAATATTCGCAAATGCTCTTGTCATCTTAAATACGCTCGTCTCATCCGTCGCAATCGTAAAATCCCATTCTTCATCCGTCATCTCAAGCACTCCCTTATCTTTCGACGACCCCGCACAGTTTAATAAAATGTCAACTTTCTTAAACTTTTTCTCAACTTCTTTTGCAGTTTTTTCAATGTCTTCCGTAGAAGTAACGTCACATTTTATCGCTAAAACTTCTTTTGCTCCCGCTTTTAATAGTTTCGGCTTAAATTCTTCTAACCTTTCCATTCGCCGAGCTAAAATCGCTAAACTCGCCCCTTGCCGAGCTAAAGCTAGCGCCATCTGTTGCCCAAGTCCCGACGATGCCCCCGATACAACCGCAACTCTATTTTCTAAATTAAACATTTCATCTCCTTTCTATTAAATCTATTATATCAGATTTATGATAAAATAAAGCTATGACAAAAAATCGAAGTAAAACTATTATTAATTCTGGGCGTCTTTTTATTCTTACAAATTTCTTACTTGCAATTTTTAATATTATCGTCGGACTTTTAGCGAATTCTCTCGCTATCGTTACCGACGCTATTCATAGTCTAATTGATGCTGTGTCCGGTATTTTAGTTGTTGTTAGCGAAAGACTTGCGAATCATCATAGATTTAGCGAATATCGCCAAAAAATCGAACGTATTACTACGATTCTTATTGCATTAATTATTATTACAACCGGCATTCATATTATTATCGAATCTATCGAAAAATTAATAGAACCCTCTACCCCCGACTATTCCGTAGCTACTATTATAGTTCTTCTCGCTAGTATTGCTTTAAAGTTTATGCTGGCTAGATACCTTAAAAATACTGGTAAAAAAATAAAGTCAAACGTCGTTATTGCCTCCGGCGCCGAAACAATGAACGATACTTGGATTTCTGTCGCCGTGTTGGCCTCTGCGATTATCTATTTAATTTGGCATATCGACATTGAAGCTTATATTAGCATTATCATTTCTATTGTAATTATAAAAATCGGTCTTGAATTCATTTTTCCGCATCTCTCTAGCCATCACCACCATCACCTCGAACAAAACCCTGACCACGATCACTGCGGAAAAACAAAATAAATAATTCAAAACAAAAATGGAGCCGTGAGCGAGACTTGAACTCGCGACCTTCGCCTTACCATGGCGACGCTACTACCAACTGAGCTATCACGGCACATATATATTATTATAAATGAACTGGTGGAGCGTATGAGATTCAAACTCATGACCTCTACTATGCCATAGTAGCGCTCTAATCAACTGAGCTAACGCCCCATTTATTCAATTTTAGCACGTATTATGATAAAATAAAAGTATGAAAACGATTTTAACGGGAATTAGATCTAACTCAGTATTAACCTTAGGAAATTACCTCGGAGCCCTACTACCGATGGTCAGATTAGCAAATAAACATTCTAAAGAGATGAACGTGAATATTTTTGTTCCTGATTTACATTCTATTATTTCCGATGTCGACGGAAATTTACAAGAAAATATCCTCCGAACAGTTAAATATTATCTCGCTGCCGGTTTAGATATAAATGAAAACGTCCATATTTATCGTCAAAGTTATGTCCCGGCCCATTCTGAGCTCTGCTGGATTTTAAATTGCATCGCAACAATGGGCGAAACCTCGCGGATGACTCAATATAAAGAAAAATCGGAAGGTCGCGAAAGCTGTAATGTTGGGATTTTCGATTACCCGATTTTAATGGCTTCTGACATTTTATTATATTCCGCCGAATATATCCCAATTGGCGAAGACCAGTTCCAGCATATCGAGCTAACTCGTAATCTCGCGACTAGATTTAACAACCGCTTCGGAGAAATTTTTGTAATACCAGAAAAGACCTCAGAACAAATTAAATTTATGGGTGTCTCGGAAGGTATTAGAATTAGAAATCTATTAAACCCTGAGAAGAAAATGAGCAAATCCGAAAAAGCGGAAAATTCTAAAATCATGTTAGACGACGAGCCGGCTAAAGCCGCTAAGAAAATCATGTCCGCAACAACCGACTCGCTCGGAAAAATTAAATTTGACATGTGGGGACAGCCCGGTATCTCGAACCTATTACAAATCGAAGCCCTAGTAAACGACGTTCCTCTTCAAGACGTAATTTCAACTTGGGCGGGCGAAACTAGCTATGGAGATTTAAAGAAAAAAGTCGCCGAAAGCGTTTCGACTATGCTATTCTCCTTCCAATCTAATCTAGAAAATATTTCAGACGAAGAAGTTTACCGGCTTTTCGAAACCGGCGAAAAATACGCTAACGAAATCGCGAACGCTAAATTATTAGAAGTCCAGAAAGCCTTTAATTTAAGATGATAATTACGGGGAAAAAATTTAGTAAGCCAGAAATGTCGCGTGTTATTAACGGTGATATTATCATCGAACCTGAATCCGAAGCTCCCGAAAAGGTTCGTTTAGATATTTTAATGAAAGAAATTTATAAAAGTTATAATCGTTCAACTTTGCAAAAATTCATTGAAAGCGGTTTTGTAACCGTAGACGGAAAAATCGTTACAAAGCCAAATCTAAAATTTCCCCGAGGCGTTAAGCTAGATTTAAAAGTCCCGAAAATTATGAAAAACGCCGATGTAAAATTAAAGATAATTTATGAAAATGATGATGTTTTAGTAATAGATAAACCGGCCGGAATTCTTAGTGAAGGAAAAGGCGAATATTGTCCCGAAAAAACTCTAGCCGATTTCGGTTTTATTGCGCACCGTTTAGATAGAGATACTTCCGGAGTAATGATTCTAGCTAAAAACGAAGCTGTACAAAAAATCCTTAAAAAACAGTTCCAGGATCGCAAAGTTCATAAGACTTACTACGCCGTAATCGTCGGTCATCCAAAATTAGACGAAGCGCGTATTGATTTGCCGCTTTTAAGAGATAAAAAACGTCCTACGACGTTTAGAGTCGACCCGAACGGTAAAGAAGCCGAAACTTATTATAAAATTCTAAAATCAAACGATAAATATTCGCTCGTAGAGTTAAAACCAACAACCGGACGGACGCATCAGTTAAGAGTACATATGAAATATTTAGGCCACCCAATTTTAGGCGACCCAGTTTACGGAACCGAACCTGCAAACCGCCTATATTTACATGCCGGCAGTCTAGAAATTACTTTGCCAAACAGAGAAAAAAGACTTTTTAAAGCTCCGCTTCCGAAAGATTTTCAAAAAATATTTGAGGAAAAATAGGCGGTAAAATGTTTTTTGATAACATAAACGAAATTATCCCTATCGCCCGCGAGAACGGAACCTCAATTTTCGTTTTACCAAAAAATCTCGAATTTAAGATAAAGAATTCCCTTATTCTAGAACCTAACGGAAAAAATATCATTACAATCGACCAAATACGGGAAATTATTATTAAATTAAACGTTAAACAACTAGAAGATCAATACATAATTATTAGGCCCGCCGAGCTTATGAATGAGGAAGCTTCTAATGCCCTATTAAAAAATCTCGAAGAACCCGGAAATAAAACTCATTTTATTCTCATTACTAATTCCCCTTCCTCTATTCTTCCGACTATTCTTAGCCGGTCATCGATTTACTTTTTAAAAACTACCCCAAAACAAGAAATCGACGCCGATACGAAAACTAAAGAACTGGCTAAAAAATTGATGGTCGCTAAAGGTAAAGATTTAGTATCTTTAGCTGAAGAAATTACGAAGAAAAAGGACGGGCTAAGAACCTACGCTCTAGAAATTATCGGAACCGCGATTGAAATGCTTTATAAAACCTACTTAATAAATGGTAAAGATGTATTCCTATTGAAATTACCAAAATTCTTAAAATTGTACGAAAATATCTCTAAAAATGGTCATATTAAATTACATTTAGTATCAGATTTAATTTAAGCTAAACCTAGTGCTTTTTTAAAAATTATGCTAATATAAGTGTATGGTTGCAGTTCTTGCGATAATAATTTTTACTGTATATTTAGTTTTTTTCTTTCCCTTAGAACCGAAAGAAAAGAAAGTCGAAGAGAAATCCCCGAAATATACCGCCCAGATGAAAAAGCTTTGGCAAATTGCTCAAACCGCTATGAAAGAGCGAAAACCTTTCCGCGCGGAAAAAGCCTTATTGACAATCTTAAAATTTGATGAAAAAAACGCCGCCGCCTATAATAGGTTAGGTATTTTATATGCTAAGAGCCAAAAATACGACGAAGCTGTCGAATGTTTCGAAATTGCCCAGTCTCTCGATAATAACCCCGCCTCAATCCATAACGTCGGTCTAATTTACCTAGAAACTGGCGCCTACGAAAAAGCCGCTATGGCTTTTACCCAAGCAATCGAGTTAGAAGGAGATATCCCTTCGCGTTATATTGCTCTAGCTAAAGCTGAAGAAAAACTCGGGCGAACAAAAAAAGCTATCGAGGCGCTCGAAAGCGCCTATGAACTAGATCCAAAAGCGACTACGTTGCGACAAATTCTCGCCATTTATGAAGAAGTTGGCGATACGGAAGCCGCAACCGCAACAACTGCTCGTATAGAAGCCCAAATCATTAAAGAGAACGCAACAAAGAAAAAACGCGCCCTATTAACTAAACGAAACTTAACCAAAAAGCAGGTTAGAACAACCTCTTCGAATAAAAACAATAAGCCTACTCCTAGAATAATCAAACCCCATGCTGGCAGAAAACGGATTTAGCGGTTGATTTTTAACCATAGTTTGTTATAATATATTTAGTGCTGGAATCGTCTAGTGGCAATGACAAGAGACTGTAAATCTCTCGCCTTCGGGCTTCGTAGGTTCGAGTCCTACTTCCAGCACCAGAATTAAAATTAGACCCGAAGGGTCTTATTTTAATTCTGATTCTAGAGAAGTAGGACTAGACTTTTGCCTTAGCAAA